>NZ_JBPEJF010000007.1:0-209968 GCF_051016555.1 Agromyces sp. Marseille-Q5079
ACCCCGCCGCCGGGCCGGGGCCCTCGGGGCGGCGGCCCGGGGAGGGGGCGGGGGCCCCGGGCGGCCGCGCGGGGGTCCCGGCGCCGGCCGGCCCCGCGCGACGGGGGGGGGGCGGGGACGAGTTTTCGCCCCGGCCCGCCTCGTCGTTCAGCTCCTGGCTCGCACGCGTGCGACATCCGTCTCCGCGACCCGCGCGACCCTCAGGCAGGCCTCGGCGATGCGCTCGGGCAGGCCATCGGGCACCTCGCCCTCGCGACGCAGCGGGATCACGAGCTCGACGAGCTGCATGCAGCAGGCGCCGGCGAAGGCCTCATCCTGCGTCGGATCGATGCGGTGCGCGAGCGCGCCGTACACGCCCGCCAGTTCGGCACGGGCACGACGGAACGGCGCGAAGGCCTCTGCGGCGACCTCCGGAGCGAGGTACATGGTGCCGATGTTGTGAGGTTCATCGAGCAGCGTGGTCACGTCGGCACGCGCGAGGTCGTAGAGGGCCGCGACGGGGTCCTCGGCCTCGAGGCAGTCGGCCGCACGTTCGAGCGTCGGCGCCACCGACGGCTCCAGGAGCGCGAGCAGGATGTCCTCCTTGCCCGCGAAGTGGTAGTACATGCTCGCCTGCCGCATTCCCGCACGCTCGGCGATGCGACGCGTACTCGTGCCGGCGTAGCCGAGCTCGGCGAACAGGGATGCCGCCGCGTCGAGGATCTCGGTGCGAGGGTCGACCTCGGGCCGGCCGGGAGTGATCCGCGGCCGCCCGACGGTCGATGATGCCATCCCCCTATTGTGCCTGCAGCTCCAGGTAGCGACGCCATCCGCCGAACCGGGTGATATCGCGCGCGCCGTCCACGGCGACGTGTTCGGCGTGGAAACCCGCGACCGACGAACCGTCCTCGAGCGTCACCCGTCCGATGGTCATCGGCTGCGGGAGTCCCGCGACGAACGCGCCGAACCCGGATGCCGGGAGGGTCCAGACCTCGCCCTCGATCCCTTCCCCGCCGTGCCCGACCCGGCGCAGGCCGGGCTTCGGCGGCACGGTGTCGAGCGCATGGAGGCGGTACTCGGCCGCCGTGCGCACGCGTGCCTTCAACCGTCCGCCCGCGGCGACGAGCTGGTGGTTGAGCGGCTGCCCCTCCAGGTGCGCGCCGACCACGAGCAGGTCGAGCGGCGCATCCGCGATCAGGCGGGCGAGCTCGGCGAGCTGCCGGTCAGAGCCCGCGGCGCCGGTCAGCATCACCCCGTACGGCACGCCGTCGACGGCGCCCGCCGGCACCGCGAGCGAGGCGTAGTCGAGCAGGTTCGCGAAGTTGGTGAACCGTCCCATGCGCGCGTTGGCGCCCAGGGGGTCCGCCGCGACCTCGGCGAGCGTCGGATGCCACGTCGTGGTCGGGGTGAGCAGGGCCGCGGTGCCCTCCAGCCGCTTGGCGCCCTCGAGGCCGAGCCGTGCGAGCAGGTCGCGGTCGCGGAAGACGTCGACCGCACTGCTCGCGTCGCCGCCCAGAACGATCTTCGCCACCGTCGGATCGAGGTCGGTGCCGACGAGTTCCGGGTGCTCGCGGATGAAGTCGCCGACCGCGGCCGTGCGCTCCGCGACGAACGACCCGCCGTACAGCAGGCTCGCCGCATCGAGCAGCGGCGCGATGTCCACCTCGACGATCTCGACGCCCGAGCGCCCGAGGCGGTCGACCACGCGGGCGAACTCCTCCGCCCACCCGTCGGCGAGCCCCTCGAGGTGCTCCGGCGTGGGGATCGCGATGCGCGGCACCGCCGCGAGCCCCGGCAGCACCGGCCGTGGCCGCGCGAGCGGGTCGACGCCGTCGGGCCCCTCCATGAGCTCGGCGGCCCGGCGCGCGAGCCCGAGGTCCCGTCCGAAGACGGTCACCACGTCGATCGACCGGCATGCGGGCACGACCCCCGTCGCCGGGATCAGGCCGACGCTCGGCTTCACCCCGTAGATGCCGTTGAGGGCGGCGGGGACGCGGCCGGAACCGGCCGTATCGGTGCCGAGCGCCAGGTCGACGAACCCGAGGGCCACCGCGACGGCCGATCCCGAGCTCGAGCCGCCCGAGATGCGATCGGGTCGCCACGCATTGCGCACGGCGCCGAACGGGCTCCGGGTGCCGACGAGTCCGGTCGCGAACTGGTCGAGGTTCGTCTTGCCGACCACGATGGCGCCCGCCTCCCGCAGGCGTGCGACGGCCGTGGCATCCGCCTCGGGCTCGTAGGCGTACGCCACGCTGCCGGCGGTCGTGGGCAGGCCCTCGACGTCGATGTTGTCCTTGACGGCCACGAGGATGCCGGCGAGCCGGAGGCGCTCCCCCGCGGCGCGGCGCGCGTCGACGCGCTCCGCCTCCGAGACGACGTCCTCCTCGGCCCGGAGGGTGATCCACACCTCCGGCCGGTCCGCTGCGGCCATGCGGCGGTACGCCTCGCGCACCCGGTCCGCGGCGCTCACGAGTTCGCTCCGGCGGCGGCGAGCTCGGTCGACGGCAGCGTGGGCGATGGAGAGGCACCCGCACGCACGGCGGCGAGCAGTTGGCCCGCGGCGACCTGATCCCCGGGCTTGACGTAGACCTCGACCACGACGCCCGACGCGGGTGCGAGCACCTCGTTCTCCATCTTCATCGCCTCCAGTACGAGCAGACGATCGTCCACCTCCGCCGAAGCGCCCGCCTCCACGTCGACCCGCCACACGCTCGCTGCGAAGGGCGAGGTCACCGGCACGCAACCGTCGGGTACCTGCGTCTCGGCTGCGGCGACCACGGGCTCGTCGTAGACGCGGTCGAACTCGCCGGCCTGTCGCCAGCGCTCCTTCTCCTCGTCGAATGCCCTCCGCTGCGTGGATTGGAACGCCGCGATCGACTCGTGCTCCCGGTCGAGGAACGCCTCGTACTCGGCCAGCGAGAAGGTCCCCTCCTCGGTGCGGAACGAACCTCGCCCCGCGTCGACCTCGGCGCGGAGCTCGAGCAGTTCCTCGGCGGACACGGGGTACCACTTGATGCGGTCGAACGGGCGCAGCGCCCACGGGTTCTCCTCGATCAGCCCACCGCGGCGGAAGGTGTTCCAGATCTGCACCGTGCGACCGACGAACTGGTATCCGCCGGGGCCCTCCATGCCGTAGATGCACATGTAGGCACCTCCGATGCCGACCGAGTTCTCGGCCGTCCACGTGCGTGCGGGGTTGTACTTGGTGGTCACGAGCCGGTGGCGCGGGTCGACCGGCGTCGCGACCGGGGCACCGAGGTAGACATCGCCGAGCCCGAGCACCAGGTAGTCCGCGTCGAAGACGATCCGCTGGACCTCGTCGACGGTCTCCAGCCCGTTCACCCGCCGGATGAACTCGATGTTCCACGGCGTCCACGGCGCGTCGTCGCGGACACTCGACATGTAGCGCTCGATCGCGACGCGGGTCGCGGGGTCGTCCCAGGAGAGGGGCAGGTGCACGGTGCGCGACGGCACCACGAGCTCCTGCGTCGCGGGCAGCTCGGCCTCGATGCGCTGCAGCTCGTCGAGCAGCGTCGACGCGCGCAGCACCAGGGGGTCGGTCTGGATCTGCAACGAGCGGATGCCGGCCGTGATGTCGCGCACCCCGGGTATGTCGCGGGCGATGACCGCCTGCTCGAGCGCGTGGACCCGCATGCGCAGACCGAGGTCGAGCACGTTCTCGCCGTACTCGACGAGGAGGTTCGCGTCGCCGTCGCGGCGGTAGGTGACCGCCGGGGCGAGCACGGAGTCGCCGTCGAGGACGGGCTCGCGGCGGGCGAGGACGCCGTCGTCGCCGTCGCCGGCCGGGCGGCCGTGCTCCAGGTCGGGCTGGAAGCGGTGGGCCTCGTCGTCGCGCACCGGCACGAATCGCACGGTGTCGCCCGGACGAAGCTGGCCGACCTTCCAGAACTCGCCGCTGGCGACGACGGCGGGGCAGACGAAGCCGCCCAGGCTCGGCCCGTCCGGGCCGAGGATGATGGGGGTGTCGCCCGTGAAGTCGAGGGCGCCGATCGCGTAGGCGGTGTCGTGGATGTTCGACGGGTGCAGGCCCGCCTCGCCGCCATCCTCCCGAGCCCATGCCGGCTTCGGCCCACGCAGGCGCACGCCGGTGCGGGCCGACTGCACGTCGACCTCGTAGACGGCCCGGTACAGCTCGTCGATGTCCTCCCGCGTGAAGAACTCGGGAGCGGCGTGCGGCCCCTCGGTCACGCCGATGGCCCACTCGCGGGTCAGTCGCGGATGACGAGCGGACGGGGTCGGCCCACCGGCCGCGACGACGCCGACGTCGCAGGGCCGCAGCACGTCGCCGGCGACGAGCGCCCGCCCACCGTGCCCGCCGAAGCCTCCGAGCGTGAAGGTGGACGCGCTGCCGAGGTATTCGGGGACGTCGAGGCCCCCCTGCACCGCGAGGTACGCGCGCATGCCGAGGGTCGTCGCCCCGATCGCGAGCACGCCGCCCGCGGGGACCTCGACCGGCGTCCACCGGTCGACGGGCGAGCCGTCGACCGTGACGGCGACCTCCGCCCCGGTGACGCAGACGACGGTCGCGTCCGAGAAGCGGAGGCGCGGGCCGGACATCGTGATCTCCAGCGCGGGCGCCGTCGCAGGGTTGCCGACCGCGAGGTTCGCCTCCCGGAAGGAGACCGGGTCCATCGGGCCCGACGGCGGCACGCCGACCTTCCAGTGACCCACCCGGCCGGGCAGGTCCTGCACGGTGGTCATGAGGCCCGGCGACAGCACGTCGATGCGGGCATCCGGATCCACAGGATCGCCGAGCGTGCCGGTGTCGTGGCGCACGGCGCGCACCGTCGGATCGTCGCAGAGCGCGCGGAGCATGCCGAGACCGGTCACGATGCCGTCGACACGGGTCGCGGCGAGCGCGGCGCCGAGCCGGTCGAGCGCGGCGTCGCGATCGGCGGCGTGCACGATCACCTTGGCGAGCATGGGGTCGTAGTCGGGCGTGACCCGGAGGCCGGTCTCGATCCACGAGTCGACGCGCACGCCGTCGCCCTCGGGGAACTCGGCCCTGGTCACCAGTCCGGGAGAGGGCGCGAAGCCCCTGGCGGGATCCTCCGCGTAGACGCGCGCCTCGAGCGCGTGGCCGACGGGGACCTGCTCCTCGAAGAGGCCGTCCTCCATCGACGCGGCCCCGTCGCGCGCGAGGCGCAGCATGAGGGCGACGAGATCGATGCCGAAGACCGCCTCGGTCACGGGGTGCTCGACCTGCAGTCGGGTGTTCATCTCGAGGAACGAGACCTCGCCGCGCTCGACGTCGTAGATGAACTCCACGGTGCCCGCCGAGCGATACGCGACGGTGGCCGCGAGCCTCCTGGCCGCGGCGTGCAGTTCGCGGCGCACGGCGTCGCCGAGTCCGGGCGCGGGCGCCTCCTCGATCACCTTCTGGTTGCGGCGCTGCAGCGAGCAGTCCCGGTCGCCGAAGACGGCGACCCGGCCTTCGCCGTCTCCGAAGACCTGCACCTCGACGTGCCGAGCGCTCGTCACGAGGCGCTCGAGGAAGACGCCGCCCGAACCGAAGCTGCGCGCCGCCATCGATGCGACCGCGACGTACCCCTCTCGCACATCGTCGAGGGTGCGGCACACCCGCATGCCGATGCCGCCACCGCCGCTCGTGGCCTTGAGCATCACCGGCAGGCCGATGCGCTGCGCCGCGACGATGGCCTCCTCCGCCGAGCCCAGGAGGCCGGTGCCGGGCAGCAGCGGCACGTCGGCCGCCTCGGCACGGTCGCGCGCGGTGTGCTTGAGGCCGAACGTCTCGATCTGGTGGGGCGTCGGCCCGATCCAGGCGAGCCCCGCCGCCTCGACGGCCCGGGCCGCCTCGACATTCTCGGAGAGGAAGCCGTAGCCCGGGTGGACGGCACCGGCGCCGGTCGCGCGGGCCGCGTCGAGGATGGCGTCGATCCGCAGGTAGGACTCGGCGGCCGGCGCCGGGCCGAGCCTCACGGCGACGTCCGCCTCGCGGACGTGGGGCGCCGCGCGGTCGGCATCCGAGTAGACGGCGACGGTGCGCAGCCCCAGCTGCTTCGCCGAGCGGATGATGCGGCGCGCGATCTCGCCGCGATTGGCGATGAGGACGGTGTCGAAGGTCATCGGGTGCCTCGTTCCGGACGGGTGACGATCGCGCGGAGCGGCGTCACGTTGAAGTCGTTGCATGGGTTGTTCATCTGCGGGCAGTTGGAGATGACGACGATCACGTCGCGCTCTGCGCGGCATGCGACCCGGCGGCCGGGTGCGCTCATCCCGTCGACGATGCCGAGCGAGCCGTCGGCCTCGACCGGGACGTTCATGAACCAGTTGAGGTTCGAGACGAGGTCGCGGGCCGTGAGCCCCCACGTCGCACCCTCGAAGAGGAAGTTCTCGCGGCAGGCGTGCTGGTAGGCGGTGTGGTGTCCGTAGCGCAGCGTGTTCGACTCCTTGCTGCAGGCGCCGCCGATCGTGTCCTGCCGGTCGATCTCGTTGCCCACCACCGTCATCAGGGGTTCGCCGAGGTTGGAGCGCAGCACGGTGCCCGTCGTGACGTAGGCGTTGGCCTGCCAGGCGATCGTGTCGGGTGCGCTGTACCGCTCCGACGTGTCGTCGGCGGCGAAGATCAGGCAGTCGCCGGACTGGTTGCCCCCGACGTCGACGAGCGTGAACACGTCGCCGGCGCGCACGAGCGCCGACCAGGAGGCGCGGGGTGCGATGGGTTCGTCGACGATGACGGCACCGGGGACGAACGGCTCCGACCAGTCGAGGACGGAGCCGGCCGCGTAGACGGGGCGGGGCGGGACGGTGGTGGTGACCATGACGGTTCTTCCTCTCAGAGGCCTGCGAGCTCGGCGTACGCGATGGTGTTGAGGTAGGCGCGCTCCCGTTCGGGAGTCGTGGCGGCGCGCGGGTCGTCGCTGCAGGTCGGCCGGCTCCGCCACGCGTGCACCCGCAGCGGGCCGGCGACGTAGTCGGAGCGGGGGTCGAGCGGGTGCGGCGCGTTCGCGACGAGCACGATCAGCGGCAGCTCGGCGACGAGGTCGACCTGCGTGCCCGCGCCGGCCGACCCGATCCAGTCGAGCGCCCCGTCGGCGGCGACCCGCACGCCCTTGAAGAACGAGACGGCGGGAGGGATATCACGTCGCGTGAGGCCGTGCTTGGACGCGGCCATGCGGAGGAGCGCGTGACCCGACGGCGTCGGGCCCTCGGGCGTCGCGTCGCCGAACTTGCGGACGTTCCAGGCGTCGCCGGAGGCGCCGCAGAGCGCGTCATGGTGGCCCGACGTGTCCTCGACCACGGTCGCGAGCACGCGTCCGTCGCCGGAGAGCAGCGGATGCCCCGCCCCGAGGTAGGCCTGCCACGGGATCTTCTGGGTGTCGGCGACGTTCAGCCGTTCGGCGGGGTTCAGCGCATTCAGCACGACGACGCTCGCCGAGGCGTCGCCGTCGGTGTCCTCGAAGCGGATGCGGGTGCCGCGGGCGACACGCAGGTGCGTGTAGCCCCCCGGAGCGACGGTCTCCGACCAGAGCAGCTCCGTCGCCGGGACGCCCTCCGGCGGGTTCGGGGTCGAGGCTGCCGGCAGGTCCGGCATCCAGGGCGAGCGGCTGCCTCGGGCGCGGGCGTCCGAGCGTGCCGCCCCGACGCTGTCCAGGGTCGCCATCCGTGCCGAGCTGTCGATGGTCATCGTCCGGCCTCCGTATTTCTGTCAGTTGACAGAAATCAGACCAGCGGCTCGTTTCGCCGGTGTTTCGAGGACGAAACAACCGCGCACGACTTCGGCGTCAGCGCGCCCTGCCCCCGGGCGCCGCGGCGGAGGCGACGGGTGCCGCGGTGGACCGCCGCACCACCAATTCAGGGAGGAACACCGTCTGCCGCGGGATGAGGTCGGGGTCTGCGGTCTCCTCGAGGAGGATGCGCAGTGCGGTGCGCCCGATCATGCGGCTGGGCTGGCGCATGGACGAGAGCGGCACGGCCGCCGCGGCCGCGAACGGGATGTCATCGAACCCGATGATCGCGATCTCGTCGGGGACCAGCATGCGGCCGTCGACGACGAGCGCCTGCAGGAGGCCGAGCGCGACGAGGTCGTTCGCCGCGAACAGGGCGTCGGGGCGGTCGCCGCGCGGCCTGGCGAGGATGCGTGCGCCGGCCGCGACGCCGTCGGCGACCGTGGTGGCCTCGGTCGCGACGACCTCGATCTCGACGGGCGAGACGGCGTTCTCGGCGGCGACGCGCGCGCCGGCCAGGCGATCGCGCACCTGCTGGATCTCGAACGGCCCGCCCACGAATGCGATGCGCCGTCGCCCCGCGCCGATGAGGTGCTCGACGGCCATGCGGCCGCCCGCGACGCTGTCGACCGAGACGGAGCTGAAGCGCCCGTCGCCGCTGAAGCGGTCGACGAGCACGGCGGGGATGCCGCGGGCGCGCAGGCGCTCGAGGCGCGCGTGGATGTCGCCGTACGGTGAGATGAGGACGCCGCGCACCTGCTGCTCCTCGAACAGGTCGAGGTACATGCGCTCGCGGCCGACGTCCTCGTCGGTGTTGCCGTAGAGGATCGCGAGGTTGTGACTGCTCGCCTCGTCTTCGGCGCCGCGCACGACGTCGGTGAAGAACGGGTTCTGGCCGTCGAGCACGACGAACCCGACGGTGGTGCTGACGCCGGCGCGCAGCTTGCGGGCGGCGTCGTTGCGCACGTAGCCGAGCTGCTCGATGGCCCGGTTGACGCGGTCGACCGAGTCGGGCGAGACGTCGCCCGGACGGTTCAGCACGTTGGACACCGTGCCCACGGAGACACCGGCGTGCTGCGCGACGTCGCGGATGCGCACCCCAGTCATTCCAGCTCCCTCGCCGATGTCGTGCCGGTCATCCACCCGGCGAACTTGACCGCCAGTGAATCGTTCCATACAGTGTCCCTGAATCGTACATGAATCGATTCATCCAGATTCACCTCGATGAGGAGGCCATCGTGCAGACGGACACGCCGCAGACGCCGGCGCCGCCCATGCTTGAGCTCTCGCGAGTCGTCAAGTCGTTCGGACCGGTGGTCGCCCTCCGCTCCGGAAGCCTGCGACTCCAGTCCGGCTCCATCCACGCGCTCGTCGGCGAGAACGGCGCCGGCAAGTCGACGCTCGTGAAGATCATCGCCGGGCTCTACCGCCGCGACGCCGGCGAGTTCCGCCTTCGCGGCGAAGACGTCGACTTCACGTCGACCGCCCAGTCGAAGGCCGCGGGCATCGCGGTCATCTACCAGGAGCCGACGCTGTTCCCCGACCTCACCGTCACCGAGAACATCTTCATGGGCCGCCAGCCCGTGAACCGCTTCGGGCGCATCGACCGCAAGGCCATGCGCCTCGAGGCCGAGGCGCTGTTCCAGCGGCTCGGCGTGCGCATCGACCCCGACCGCCCCGCCGAGGGCCTCTCGATCGCCGACCAGCAGGTCATCGAGATCGCGAAGGCCGTCTCGCTCGACGCCCGCGTGCTCATCATGGACGAGCCGACCGCCGCCCTCTCGGGCGTCGAGGTCGACCGCCTGTTCGCCGTCGCGCGGAGCCTTCGCGACGAGGGCCGCGCACTCCTCTTCATCTCGCACCGCTTCGACGAGATCTTCGCGCTCTGCGACACCGTGACCGTCATGCGCGACGGCTCCTACGTCGCCACCACGCCCATCATCGAGACGACCGTCGACGAGATGGTGCGCCAGATGGTCGGCCGCGACGTGACCGAGCTCTTCCCGAAGACGCCGGCCACGATCGGCGAGCCGCTGCTCGAGGTCGAGGGACTGACCCGCACGGGCGTCTTCCACGACATCACCTTCTCGGTGCGCGCCGGCGAGATCGTCGGACTCGCCGGACTCGTGGGCGCCGGCCGCAGCGAGGTCGCCCGCGCCGTGTTCGGCGTCGACCCGTACGAATCCGGCTCCGTCCGGCTCACCGGGCGCACGCTGCCGCGCAACCGACCCGACCGCGCGATCGGGGCCGGACTCGCCCTCGTGCCCGAGGACCGCCGCAAGGAGGGACTCGTGCTCGAGTCATCCGTCGCCCGCAACCTCTCGCTCGTCATCCGGAACCAGCTCGCCAAGGCCGGCATCATCACCAACGGCTTCGAGAACCGGGCCGCGAAGGTCTGGGCCAGCCGCCTCGAGGTCAAGACGAACGCGCTCAGCACGATCGCCGGGACCCTCTCGGGCGGCAACCAGCAGAAGGTCGTGCTCGGCAAGTGGCTCGCCACCGAACCGACCGTGCTGATCATCGACGAGCCCACCCGCGGCATCGACGTGGGCACCAAGGCCGAGGTGCACCGCCTGCTCTCCGAACTCGCCGGCAAGGGCATGGGCATCCTCATGATCTCGTCGGAGCTGCCCGAGGTGCTCGGCATGGCCGACCGCGTGCTCGTCATGCGCGAGGGGCGCATCACCGCCGAGATCGACCGATCCGACGCCACCAGCGAGAACGTCATGTTCGCCGCGACCCACGCACAGGGAGCCCACTCGTGACCGCGCCGGCACCGACCCCCGCCCCCGCGATCGAGAAGACCGCCGTCACCAAGCGGCTGCAGGCCGTCGGCGCCGCGCGCGAGTTCGGCATCCTGCTCGCCCTCGTCATCGTCGTGATCGCGGCGACCGTCGCGAACCCGAACTTCCTGTTCAGCGCCGACGGATGGCGCGACCTGCTGCTGACCCCGTCGATCCTCGTGCTCGTGGCGATCGGCCAGGCGATCGTGCTCATCACGCGCAACGTCGACCTGTCGGTCGGCTCGATCCTCGGCCTCTCGGCGTACCTGACGGGGCGGCTGTTCATCGACATCCCCGGCATCCCGATCCTCGCCGTCTTCGCGGCCGCGATCGTGTTCGGCGGACTGCTCGGGCTCATCAACGGCGCGCTCGTCGCGTACGCCAAGGTGCCCGCGATGGTCATCACGCTCGGCACGCTCTACGCCTACCGCGGCATCAACGTGCTCTGGACCGGCAGCGACCGCGTGAACGCGTCCGACCTGCCGAAGGACTTCCTCGCCCTCGGAACGGGCCAGGTGCTGTGGATCCCGATCCTCACGCTCATCGCCCTCGTCGTGCTCGTCGTGATCGGCTGGATCATGAAGAACACCCGCGGCGGCCGCGAGTTCTACGCGATCGGCTCCGACCCCGCGGCCGCCGAGCTCTACGGCCTGCGGGTCACGCGTCGCCTGCTCATCGCCTTCGTCTCGTCGGGCGCCCTCGCCGGCCTGGCCGGCGTGCTCTACACCGCCCGGTACGGAACGGTGAACTCGCAGGCCGGTTCGGGCTGGGAGCTCGACGCGGTCGGCGCGGCCGTCATCGGCGGCGTGGCCATCACCGGCGGCGTCGGGTCGGTGTGGGGCGCGGCCATCGGCGCCGTGCTGCTGCTCACGATCAACCGCGCCCTGCCGATCCTCGGCATCCCCGACTTCTGGCAGCGCGCCGTGGTCGGCGTGCTCATCATCGGCGCCATCGTGCTCGACCGTGTGCTGGCCGTTCGCCAGAAACGCAAGCTCATCGCGGCCAGGGAGGACGACTGATGACCACCGCAACCGCCTCCACCGCCGCCCCCGCGCGCACCTACCGCGACTACGACCGCCCGCTCTGGCAGCGCCTGCTGCTCACCCGTGAAATGGCCATCGTCGGCCTGCTCGTCGTCGTCGCCGTCGTCGCCTCGCTGAGCGTGCGCGGCTTCGGGCAGCCGATCACGCTGACCTACCTGATCCTCGACGTCACGCCGATCCTCCTGATCGCCCTGCCGATGACGCTCATCATGATCACCGGCGAGATCGACCTCTCGGTCGCGAGCATCGTCGGCCTGTCGAGCGTGCTCATCGGCGTGCTGACCCAGGCCGGCGCGCCGTTCGAGCTCGCGATCGTCGTGGCGCTCGTCGCGGGCGCCGTCGCCGGTGCGATCAACGGGTTCCTCGTCACCGTCGTGGGCCTGCCCTCGCTCGCGGTCACGATCGGCACGCTCGCGCTCTACCGCGGACTCGCCGTCGGCCTGCTCGGCACGACCGCCGTGACCGACTTCCCCGACTTCTGGACCGACCTCGCGAAGATGAAGCTCGGCGGCTCGAACGTGCCGGCCGTGCTGCTGCTCTTCCTCGTGCTGCTCGTGGTCTTCGTCGTGCTGCTGCACTTCACGCCGTTCGGCCGCGGCATCTACGCGATCGGCCTCTCGAAGTCGGCTGCGCGCTTCTCCGGCGTGCACGTGGAGCGCACGAAGCTCGTGCTGTTCGTGCTCTCGGGCACCATCGCGGCGCTCGCCGGCGTCTACTACACGCTCCGCTTCGGCAGCGCCCGCGGCGACAACGCGACCGGCCTCGAACTGCAGGTCATCGCGGCGGTCGTGCTCGGCGGCGTCTCGGTGTTCGGCGGCCGCGGTGCGATCCACGGCGTCATCGCCGGCGTGCTGCTGATCGGCATCCTCGCGAGCGCCCTGCGCCTGGCGAACGTCACCTCCGACGTCATCAACATCATCACCGGAGTGCTGCTCGTGGCTTCCGTGGTGTCCAACAGCTTCCTGGCCTGGCTGCGCACGAAGCGCAGGGCACCAGGGGGAACCGCGCGCGCGAAGGCTTCCGCAGCAGGGTGACCGCCCGCGCACGCGTGTCGATGCGATCACCCATCGACCGAAACCGATGAAGGGAAAACAACGATGTTTCACAAGAAGTCCCGCGTCGCGGCCGTAGCCGCCGTCGCGATGAGCGTCGCACTCCTCGCGACCGGCTGCGCCGCAGGCGACTCCGGTTCGGGCGGAGGCGAGGGCGGCGACAGCGGCAACCTCGCCATCACGTTCCTGCCGAAGAACCTCGGCAACCCGTACTTCGACACCTCGTCGGCCGGTGCGAAGGAGGCCATCGGCGAGTTCGACGGCACGTTCGCCGAGGTCGGCCCCGCCGAGGCGACGCCCGACGCGCAGGTCAGCTACATCAACACCCTCACGCAGCAGGGCGTGGGCGCGATCGCCGTCTCGGCGAACGACCCCGAGGCCATCTGCGACGCGCTGAACGAGGCTCGCGACGCGGGCGTGAAGGTCGTCACCTTCGACTCCGACACGAACGCCGACTGCCGCGACCTGTTCATCAACCAGGCCGACGCGGAGGGCATCGCCAAGGTCCAGGTCGACCTGATCGCCGACCAGATCGGCGGCGCCGGCGAGATCGCGATCCTCTCGGCATCCGCCAACGCGACGAACCAGAACGCCTGGATCGAGATGATGGAGGAGTACCTCGCGAGCGACTACCCCGACATCACGCTCGTCGAGACGGTCTACGGCGACGACGACGACCAGACCTCGTTCGATAAGACCGCGGCGCTGCTGCAGACCCACCCCGACCTGAAGGGCATCATCTCGCCCACGACGGTCGGCATCTCGGCCGCGGCCCGCTACCTCTCCACCTCGGAGTACAAGGGCAAGGTCGCGCTGACCGGCCTCGGCACCCCGAACCAGATGCGCGAGTACGTCGAGGACGGCACCGTCACCGCGTTCGCGCTCTGGAACCCGGCCGACCTCGGCTACCTCGCCTCCTACGGGGCGAAGGCGCTCATCGAGGGCGACATCACCGGTGCCGAGGGCGACACCTTCGACGCGGGCAAGCTCGGCGAGTACACGGTCGGCGCCGACGGCGTCGTGCTCCTCGGCGACCCGTTCGAGTTCAACGCGGACAACATCGGCGACTTCGACTTCTGATCGGATGCCGCCACGGGGCCCGGGTCGGCAGTCATGCCGGTCCGGGCCCCTGCCCTTCCCGCCGCCGCCGCCCTTCCGCTCGGACGGGACGCCGCATAGGCTGAACCCACGGAAAGCGCATTCCCGTTGCGCGATCCCTCGGTTCGATGTAGAGTATTGAAACGATTCATGAACGGGTCTGCGAATGGACCCCCACGCACCACCCAGAGAGGACGGCGAGCTCGATGACGAGCCACACCGGCGCGGCCACGGCCACGCAGCGCGTCTGCTTCCAACTGCAGGTCGACCCCGCCCGCCTCGAGGAGTACCGCGAGCGCCATGCGGCCGTCTGGCCCGAGATGCTCCGCGCGATCGAGGCATCCGGACGACGCAACTACTCGCTCTTCCTGCGGGCCGACGGCCTGCTCATCGGCTACTACGAGACCGACGACGACGAGGCCGCCCAGCGCGCCCTCGAGGTCGACCCCCGCACCGCCGCGTGGGAGGCCGAGATGGCGGAGTTCTTCGTCGCACTCGACGGCTCCCGCCCCGACCAGGGCGCACCGCGCCTCGACGAGGTGTTCAACCTCGAAGACCAGCTCGCGGGCCTCGCCCCCGAGCCCACCGACCACGCGGCATCCGCCGCCGAGAACGACCGGCGAGCGGCATCCGCCACCGCCCCGACCGCAGAAAGCAGCCACTCGTGAGCATCTTCTCCGCAGACCAGCTCGCCCAGCTCGAGCAGCAGGCCATCGAACTCCCGAGCTGGGCGTTCGGCAACTCGGGCACCCGCTTCAAGGTGTTCGCGACGCCGGGCACGCCCCGCGACCCCTACGAGAAGATCGCGGATGCCGCGCAGGTGCAGAAGTTCACGGCGCTCGCGCCGACCGTCGCGCTGCACATCCCGTGGGACAAGGTCGACTCCTACGACGACCTGCGCGCGCACGCCGAGGGCCTCGGGGTGCAGCTCGGCACGATCAACTCGAACACTTTCCAGGACGACGACTACAAGTTCGGCGCCCTCACCCACGAGGACGCCGCGGTGCGCCGCAAGGCCATCGACCACCACCTCGAGTGCATCGACATCATGCACGCGACCGGCTCGCGCGACCTCAAGATCTGGCTCGCCGAGGGCTCGAACTACCCCGGCCAGGCCGACCTGCGCGGCCGCCAGGACCGCCTGCAGGACTCGCTCCAGGAGATCTACGCGCGCCTCGGCGACGAGCAGCGCCTCGTGCTCGAGTACAAGTTCTTCGAGCCGGCGTTCTACCACACCGACGTTCCCGACTGGGGCACCTCGTACGCGCAGGTGGCCGCCCTCGGCGACAAGGCCATGGTCTGCCTCGACACCGGCCACCACGCGCCCGGCACGAACATCGAGTTCATCGTCATGCAGCTGCTGCGCCTCGGCAAGCTCGGCTCGTTCGACTTCAACTCGCGCTTCTACGCCGACGACGACCTCATCGTGGGCGCCGCCGACCCGTTCCAGCTGTTCCGCATCCTCTTCGAGGTGATCCGCGGCGGCGGCCTGAACAACCCCGACGTCGCGTTCATGCTCGACCAGTGCCACAACGTGGAAGACAAGGTGCCCGGCCAGATCCGCTCGGTGCTGAACGTGCAGGAGATGACCGCGCGCGCCCTGCTCGTCGACGCCGAGGCGCTGCGCGCGGCGCAGCTGTCGGGCGACGTGCTCGAGGCCAACCGCGTCTTCATGGACGCGTTCTACACCGACGTTCGCCCGGCCCTCGCCGAATGGCGCGAGTCGCGCGGACTCCCCGCCGACCCGATGGCCGCCTTCGCGGCATCCGGCTACCTGCAGCAGATCGCGGCCGACCGCGTCGGCGGCGTGCAGGCCGGCTGGGGAGCCTGAGCGGATGTCGCACCTGACGGCGTACAGCGCAGCCGACTGGCTCGTCCGGGTCTACCCGGCGAGCACGGCGGATGCCGCGACGCGCCGTCCGACGCCCGCGCTCGTCTGGGCGCACGGCGGCGGATTCGTCGCCGGAGACCTCGACATGCCCGAGGCCGACTGGGTGGCCCGCTCGCTCGCGGACCGCGGCATCGCCGTGATCTCGGTCGACTACCGGCTCGCGAGCGCGGGGCACGTCTACCCGGCGGCATCCGACGACGTGCTCGCCGCGTGGCGGTGGACGATCGACCACGCGTCCGAGCTCGGCATCGACCCGGCCCGCACGGCGCTCGGCGGCGCGAGCGCCGGCGGCAACCTCGTCGCGGGCGCGGTGCTGCGGATGCTCGCCGTCCGGAGCACCCCAGACCCCGTCGGCGGCGCTGAATCCGGTGATGCGGTGGGGGCCGCTCCCGATGAACTCGCGCCGCCGACGGGCCCCTCCGCACCCCTGCCCGCGGGGCTCTTCCTCGCGTATCCGACGCTCCTCGCCGTGCAGCCGGCCCCGGATGCCGCGCTGCGGGCGCTGCTCGACGCGAATCCGGGCGCCGACCGGTTCGGCCCGGCGCAGGTCCTGGCGATGTACGAGGGCTACCTCGGCGCACCGGTCGACGCCCCGCCGCTCGCGGCGGTTCCCGGCCTCGCGACGACGCACGACCTCGCCGGCCATCCGCCCGTGCTCATGATCAACGGCGAGGCCGACGAGCTCCGCGTCTCGGGCGAGGCCTACGCGGCCACGCTCGCCGCCGCAGGCGTCGACCTCGAGCTGCACCTCGAGCCCGGCACCGAGCACGGCCACCTGAACCGACCCGACGAGGCCGCGGCATCCGCCTCGATCGATCGCCTCGCGCGGTGGATCCGGGGACTCGAGTCGGGCGCGGATCGCCCTGCTCGACCGGCGACCGAACTCCTCCAGACCATCACCGACTGACCGCAGACCCACCACCGAAGGACATCTCCCATGACGAACCAGGCAGCAGCCGACCTCATCGCGCGGTCGAACCGCCTCGGCGCCGACCCCAAGAACACGAACTACGCCGGCGGCAACACGTCGGCGAAGGGCACCGAGACCGACCCGGTCACGGGCGAGCCCGTCGAGCTCATGTGGGTCAAGGGCTCGGGCGGCGACCTCGGCACCCTCACCGAGCAGGGCCTCGCGGTGCTGCGCCTCGACCGGCTGCGCGCGCTCGTCGACGTGTACCCGGGCCTCGAGCGCGAAGACGAGATGGTCGCCGCGTTCGACTACACGCTGCACGGCAAGGGCGGCGCGGCGCCGTCGATCGACACCGCGATGCACGGCCTCGTCGACGCGGCGCACGTCGACCACCTGCACCCCGACTCGGGCATCGCGATCGCGACCGCCGCCGCCGGCGAGGAGCTCACGGCGAAGATCTTCGGCGACAAGGTCGTCTGGGTGCCGTGGCGCCGGCCCGGCTTCCAGCTCGGCCTCGACATCGCGGCGATCAAGGCGGCGAACCCCGCCGCGATCGGCTGCATCCTCGGCGGGCACGGCATCACCGCCTGGGGCGACACGTCCGAGGAGACCGAGGCGAACTCGCTCTGGATCATCGACACCGCCGCGGCGTACATCGCCGAGCACGGCGCGGCCGAGCCGTTCGGCCCCGTGGTCGAGGGCTTCGAGCCCCTCGAGCCCGGCGAGCGCCGCGCGAAGGCCGCCGCCCTCGCCGCGACCGTCCGCGGTCTCGCGAGCCACGACAAGCCCATGGTCGGCCACTTCACCGACGCCCCCGAGGTGCTCGACTTCCTCTCGCGCGAGAAGCTCGCCCCGCTCGCGGCCCTCGGCACGAGCTGCCCCGACCACTTCCTGCGCACGAAGGTCAAGCCGATGGTGCTCGACCTGCCGGCATCCGCCAGCATCGAGGACTCCGTCGCCCGCCTGCAGGAACTGCACGAGGCGTACCGCGCCGACTACCAGGCGTACTACGACGCGCACGCGACCTCCGAGAGCCCCGCGATCCGCGGCGCCGACCCGCTCATCGTGCTCGTGCCCGGCGTCGGCATGTTCAGCTACGGCGCGAACAAGCAGACCGCGCGCGTCGCCGGCGAGTTCTACGTCAACGCGATCAACGTCATGCGCGGCGCCGAGGCGCTCTCGACCTACTCCCCCATCAGCGACGCCGAGAAGTTCGCGATCGAGTACTGGGCACTCGAGGAGGCCAAGCTCCAGCGCATGCCGAAGCCGAAGCCGCACGCGGGCCGCATCGCCCTCGTGACGGGCGCCGCGTCCGGCATCGGCAAGGCCATCGCGACCCGGCTCGCGGCCGAGGGCGCGTGCGTCGTCATCGCCGACCTCGACCTCGAGAAGGCGCAGGCGGCGGCCGCAGAGCTCGGCACCGCGGATGTCGCGATCGGCGTGCAGGCGAACGTGACGGATGGCTCGGCGATCCAGCGCGCGATCGACGACGCCGTGCTCGCCTTCGGCGGCCTCGACCTCGTCGTGAACAACGCCGGACTCTCGCTGTCCAAGCCCCTGCTCGAGACGACCGAGGCCGACTGGGACCTCCAGCACGACGTCATGGCCAAGGGCTCGTTCCTCGTGTCGAAGGCCGCCGCGCGCGTGCTCATCGACCAGGGCCTCGGCGGCGACATCATCTACATCTCGTCGAAGAACTCGGTCTTCGCGGGCCCCAACAACATCGCCTACTCGGCGACGAAGGCCGACCAGGCCCACCAGGTTCGCCTGCTCGCGGTCGAGCTCGGCGAGTACGGCATCAAGGTCAACGGCATCAACCCCGACGGCGTCGTGCGCGGCTCCGGCATCTTCGCCTCGGGCTGGGGTGCCAACCGCGCCAAGACCTACGGCATCGAGGAGGAGGACCTGGGCAAGTTCTACGCCCAGCGCACCATCCTGAAGCGCGAGGTGCTGCCCGAGCACGTCGCGAACGCGGTGATCGTGCTCACCGGTCCCGAGCTCAGCCACACGACCGGCCTGCACATCCCGGTCGACGCCGGCGTCGCGGCCGCATTCCTGCGATGAGCACGGGGAGCGCGCGACGCGCGGGCACGGTCGCCGCGGTCGACCTCGGCGCCACCAGCGGCCGGGTCATCCTGGGGCACGTCGACCAGGCGGCGGGCCGGCTCGAGCTCGATCACGTGGCGCGCTTCCCGAACGGGCCGGTGCGCCTCGCGTCCGGCCTGCACTGGGACTTCACCGGTCTCTACCGCGACCTGACGCGCGGCCTCGCCGACGCGTTCCGCCGCGATCCGGCGGTCGCGTCGATCGGCGTCGACTCGTGGGCCGTCGACTACGGGCTGCTCCGCGGCGACCGCCTGCTGGGCCAGCCGTTCCACTACCGCGACGAGCGCAACGCGCGCGCCGTCGACCGGGTGCACGACGTCGTGCCGTTCGCCGAGCTCTACCGGCGAAACGGCTTGCAGTTCCTACCGTTCAACACGCTGTACCAGCTCGCCGCCGAGCGCGACGAGCCGAACGGATGCCTGGCCCTCGCCGACTCCCTGCTGCTCGTGCCCGACCTCATCGGGTTCGAGCTCACGGGGCGCCGCGTCGCCGAGCGCACGAACGCCTCGACGACCGGGCTGCTCGGGGTGCACTCGGGCGAGTGGGACGACGAGCTCATCGAGCAGCTCGGGCTCCCGGCATCCGTCTTCGCCCCGATCGTGGCGCCCGGCGAGTCGCTGGGCGCGCTGCGCCCCTCGGTCGCCGACGAGCTCGGGGCGCCGGCCGGTGTCGAGGTCGTCGCCGTGGGCTCGCACGACACCGCGTCGGCGGTCGTGGCCGTGCCGATGCTGGCCGAGTCCGCGGCCTACATCTCGTGCGGCACGTGGGGGCTCGTGGGCGTCGAACTCGAGCACCCGGTGACGACGGATGCCGCGCGCGAGGCGAACTTCACGAACGAGGGCGGCGTCGACGGGCGCGTGCGGTTCCTGCACAACGTCATGGGCCTCTGGCTCCTGTCGGAGTCGGTGCGGTGGTGGGAGCGGGACGGCGAGACGATCGTGCTGTCCGAGCTGCTCGCGGCCGCGGCATCCGTCACCGGACCCGTCGCGGTGTTCGACGCCGACGACGCGAGGTTCATGTCGCCCGGCGACCTGCCCGGCCGCATCGCGGAGTGGTGCGCCGAGCACGGCGTGCCCGCGCCGCAGAGCCGCGCAGAGTTCGCCCGCTCGATCATCGAATCGCTCGCCGAGGCGTTCGCCGGGGCCGTGCGGCAGGCATCGGTGCTCTCGGGCGTCGACGTCGCGACGATCCACGTCGTCGGCGGCGGGGCGCTCAACTCGCTGCTCTGCCAGCGCACGGCCGACCGCTCGGGCCTGCCCGTGCTCGCGGGACCCGTCGAGGCGACCGCGATCGGCAACGTGCTCGTGCAGGCGAGGGCGCAGGGCCTCGCGCAGGGATCGCTCGAGGACCTGCGCGAACTCGTCGCCGCGGCGTTCGAGCCGCGCCGGTTCGAGCCGCGCGCCCGCTGATCCGGCGTCGGCGCGCGCGGGTTCAGTGCGCGTCGAGGTCGCGCGGTCTGGTCCGTGACCGGCTCGGGTCGGCGGCCGGGCTCGCGTCGGCGGCCGGGCTCGGGTCGGCGGCCGGGCTCGGGTCAGTGGCCGTGCGCGGCGAGCTGGATCAGCACGACGCTGAGCCCGACCGCCATGAGCGCGACGAGCGCGACGAACTGCTTCCACCACGGCGCATGCGTGCGTCGCACGCCGAGGTAGGCGATCACGCCGAGCGTCACGACGTACACGATCGAGACGATGCGCAGCGCCGTCTCGAGTTCGACGAGGCCGATGGCCGCGAGCACGAGCACGACCACGGGCACGCCGGCCGAGGCGAGCGCCGAGGCAGCGATGCGCAGCATGACGCGCACCTCGTGGCCGTCGGGGAACCTCGCGTGCACGGAGAGGAACGAGATGACGTCGGCGGCCAGGCCGGCGGCCGTGATCGCGAGGATGCCGACGACGAGTTCGATCGCGACGCGACCGGCGACGAGGTGATCGACGTTCGTGACCTGCACGAGCACGATGGCGAGGCCCGTGAAGGTCGCGTAGACGCGCTCCTTCAGCGCCTCGGCGCGCACGTTCTCGGGCTTCACCCGATGGTCGTCCACTGCGCCCCCGACGCTTGCGTCGTGCTGGCCTCCGGAACTGGATCCGGCCCCCGCGTCATCCATGAGCGCTACGGTATCAGCCAGTGCGCCGCGAGGTCAGGCGTAGACGGATGCCGCGCGCACGCGCCCCTGGGCCTGCTCGGTGTCGCGCATGCCCATCGCCGAGACGCCGACGCCGTACGTGACGAAGTCGCCCGTCGGGCGAACGCCGATGCCGACGATTCGGCCGTGCTCCTCGCCGTCGGACACGTCGAGGCCGTGCAGCAATGCGTCGCGCACGTGCTCGGGCATCTCGGCGAGCGACACGACCTCGGCCTCGCCGGCGAACGTGACGGTCGCGGCCGGGATCTTGATCCACGGCAGGAGCGGCACCCGCTTCGCGATGGGCACCGTCACGCCGACCGCCGGGTTGGCGGAGATGTGCCTCGTCTTCCACGCCCGGTCGTGGGTGGTGAACCAGAGCCGCTCGTCGTGCACGGCGTGCATGACGCCGGCGGTGCGCGCCTCGCCGCGCGCGGTCACCATGCCGATGACCATGAAGTTCTCGGCGGTGATCGCCTTCCAGACGTCGCCGCGGGTGATGTCGACCATGTCGAACCTCCATCGCTTTACAATGCAAAGCGAGTGTACGAGCGAGGACTTTACAATGTCAAGCATCCGTTCGCAGCACGTGCGGCACTTGCCCGAAGCCCGTTCGAGAACGACGATGGGAACCACGATGACGGACACCATCCCCACGGGGGCGCCTGGGCGCGCAGCCCTGCTCCGCGCCATGGAGGAGCTCGCACGCGAGCAGGGGGTCAACGGCGTCGGCCTCCGCGAGGTCGCCCGCCGGGCCGGCCTGTCGCACGCCGCCCCGACGCACTTCTTCGGCAGCCGCGAGGGCATGATCCGCGCGCTCGCGCTCGAGGGCCTCGCGCTGCTCGACGACGAGCTCTGCACCGCCCAGGAACGCGCCGCGCACCTGCCCGGGCGCGAACGACTCGTCCAGGACTCGCTCGAGTTCGTGGCGTTCGCCCAGCGCAACCCGGCCCACTTCGACGCGATGTTCCGCACGCCGAGCATCGCGCACGGCGACGACACCCTCGACCGGGCCAGGCTCGCGGCCCTCGGCGGCCTGCGCGCGCTCGTCGTCGAGGTGCATGCGGCCGGCGACATCACGGGCGACGTCGAGACCACGTTCCTGCAGCTCTGCGCCATGAGCCACGGCATCGCCTCGCTCGCGGTCGACGGCCTGCTGCACGGCTTCGACGAGCTCGCGCCGAGCGACGGCGCCATGGACGTCGCCGAGCGCATCATCCGCGCCCAGGTCGAGCAGCTCCCGTGAGGGCTGGCGTGAGGGCCCCTGTGAGGGCTGCCGTGGGCGTCACGCCCCGACGACCCCTCCGTCGTGCAGGAGATCGGGCCCCATCCCCGCTCACAGCCGGGATGCCACCTGATCTCCTGCACCACGTGGGAGCTGACCACGACGTGACGGATGCCGCGCGCGAGCGCTCTGAGAGGATCGAAGGATGACCGACCGACTGCTCGTGTCCCTGCCCGGCGCTACCCTCCGCGACGCGGTCGGCGAACTGCCCGAGGGCGTCGACGTCGTGCTGTGGGACCTGACCGGCCCGGCACCCGCCGACCACCTCGACCTCGTCGTGCCGCCGTACATGGGCGCCTCGGCGAAGCTCGGCGCGCTCGCGGGCGTCACCACGCGCCTCGTGCAGTCGCAGTCGATCGGGTACGACGACGTCGCGGCGGCGCTGCCGCCCGGCCACGTCTATGCGAACGCGGCATCCGTGCACGAGACCTCGACCGCCGAACTCACGCTCGCCCTCGTGCTCGCGGCCCAGCGCGGCATCCCCGACTTCGTGCGCGCGGCGAGCGAGGGCCGGTGGGCGCCCGCCCGCCACGCGAGCCTCGCCGACCGCCGCGTGCTGCTCGTCGGCTACGGCGGCGTGGGCCAGGCCATCGAGGAGCGCCTGCTGCCGTTCGAGGTCGAGGTCACCCGCGTCGCGAGCCGCGCGCGCGACGACGAGCGCGGCCGTATCCACGGCATCGACGAGCTGCCCGACCTGCTGCCCGACGCCGACATCGTCATCGTCGGCGTGCCGCTGACCGACGACACGACGGAGCTCGTCGACGATGCGTTCCTGTCGGCGCTGCCCGACGGTGCGCTCGTCGTGAACATCGCGCGCGGCCGGGTGGCCGACACCGACGCGATCCTCGACCACGCGAGCCGGGGGCGCCTCCGCTTCGCCCTCGACGTCACCGAGCCCGAGCCGCTGCCCGACGGACATCCGCTCTTCGCCCTGCCGAACGTGCTCGTCTCGCCCCACGTCGGCGGCGCCTCGACCGCGATGATGCCCCGCATGGCCCGCCTCGTGCGCGACCAGGTCGAGCGGATGCTCCGCGGCGACGAACCGCGCAACGTCGTGCTGCGCAGCTGAGCCCCGCGGCCGGCCCGCCGCGATGCCGGTGCAGGAGATCGGGCGGCATCCCCGCCTGTGCGGCACAGGCCTCCCGATCTCCTGCATTCCGGATCACCCGCACCCGCACCCGCACCCCCACCCGCACCCACCTGCTCGCACACCCCGGAAGGATCGCATGTCCTACTTCGACCACGCCCTCGCCTGGACCCGCCGCCACGTCGAGCAGGGCCCGATGCCTTCGGCCGTGCTGGGCATCGCCACCGCCGACGGCACCGTCGTGCTCGAGGCGTTCGGCGCGGCATCCGTCGACGACCACTACCCGCTGTTCTCGGTGACGAAGCCGATCGTCGGGCTGGCGGCCCTGCACCAGGTCGAGCAGGGGCGGCTCACGCCCGACACCCCGCTGACCGACGCGGTGCCGGAGTTCGGCGCCGGGCGCGACGACGTCGTGCGGCTGCGGCACCTCGTCAGCCACACGTCGGGCATCGTCGAGCCGGCCATGGACGACCCGCAGGGCCTGCGTCGCGGCCTGCTCGAGCCCGGCCGCGACTTCGCCGCGGGCACGGCCAGCCGGTACTCGACGATCGCGTTCGAGGGCGTCGCGGCGCTCATCGAGCACGCCTCGGGCGCGCCGTGGGAGCACTCCGTCGCGAAGGTCGGCGAGCGCGTCGGCGCCACGGGCTTCACGTTCGACGCCGACGCCAGCCCGCACGATCCCATCGAGGCCGCCGAGCAGGGCCTCGACTACGCGAGGTTCGCCGCCCAGCGGCATCCGGGCGCCGGTCTCCTGGGTCGTGCAGAAGACCTGCTGGCCGTCGGCAGCGCGCTGCTCCGCGACGACGGGTCGCTCGTCTCCCGCGTCACGACGGCGGCCATGCTGCGGCCGCTCACCGCGGGGTTGCCGAAGCTGGAGCCCTACACTGCGTCGCGCGGCCAGGACTGGGGCTTCACGTGGAACCTGCGGCACTCGGCGCCCGGGCTGCTCGCGAGCGACACGTTCGGCCACGGCGGCTGGGCCGGCACCGAGTTCGGGATCACGCCCTCGCTCGGCATCTGCTTCGTGCTGCTCACGAACGTCGGAGGCGGCATCGGGCGCTACGGCGTCGACGTCGACGAACTGCACAACGCCGTGGCCGCGGGAGCCTGAGCGGCTACTCGCTGACGCTGCCGACGGGCTGCACCTCCGCGTACCCCTCGAGCACGCCCTGGACGCGCGCGAGCGCCGCGTCGTCGAGGCCGCCGTCGCCGGTGATCGCCTGCCAGCCGTCGAGCACCACGTCGCCGTAGTTGTGGCCGTGGCTGGCGGGCACGCTCTCACCCATGAACATGTCGATGACGACCTGCAGTGCGGTCACGGCGGGAATCCACCGCATCGAGTCGCTGACCTCATCGGCGCGCTCCTCGGGCGTCAGCCAATCGGGCTCGGCCCAGATCAGCTCGAGGCCGAGCCAGGTGACCGGGTCGTTCGCGTGCTGCAGGTACGCGACGCGGGGTGCGGCCCAGTCCGGTCCGAGCGCGTGGAAGTCGCCGGGCACCGACAGCCAGCGCACCTCGCGGCCGCCGTCGACGACGGGCTGCCACTGCGGGCTGCCCGCGTCGCGCCCCTCGGTGAGCTCGCGCCACATCGTCGCGCCGTTCGGACTGCCGACGAGGAGCGCGCCCCCGGTGTTCGCGCGCAGGTCGTCGAGGCCGTCGAACGCCTCCTGCGTGCCGTGCGCGCCGAGGCTCAGGCCGTAGACCACGAGCTGCGGACGCGTCGCCTCTGGCAGGGTCTCCCACTTCGCCTGCACGGCGTCGAACAGCGCGACGGATGACGCGACCGGCGCATCGGGGTCGAAGACGAACGACACCCAGCTCGGCGTGTACGCGTACTGCATCGACACGATCGCGGTGTCGCCGCCGTGGAGGTACTCGACGGCGTCGACGGCCTGGGGCTCCAGCCACCCGGAGCCGGTCGTCGTGGCGACCACGAGCACGTCGCGCTCGAACGCGCCGGTGCGCTCGAGTTCGCGCACCGCGATGGCGGCGCGTTCCTCGACGGTCGGTGCGTTCGCCTGGCCGACGTAGACCCGCACGGGCTCCAGCGCGGGCCTGCCGGTGAGCTCCTCGATGTCGGCGGCCTTCGGACCGCCGCCGAGGAAGGCGGTGCCGTGCCGACCCACGAGATCCCATTCGACCTCGGAGTCGGGTCCCGCCGAGCGGAAGGCGCTCATCGGCTCGGTGACCCACGGCGCGGCCGGGCCGTTGTTCGCGAGGTAGAGGCGGTCGAGGCCGAACATCACGACGGAGACGACCACGACCGTCGAGCCGACGACGATCGCGGTGGCGATCGTCGAGCCCCATCCCCGGCCGAGCCGGGCCGAGAGGCGGGTGCCGAGCCGCCGCACGGCGCGGGCGAGGGCGAGGCCGATGAGCACGACCGGCACGAAGCCGGCGAAGAAGAGCAGGCCGTCGAACCCGTCGATCTCGGGAAGCTCGACCGTGGTGCGCACCTCGTTCTGCCATCCGACCGAGGCGAAGCCGAGCACGATCGTGAGCAGCACGGCGACCCCGATGTACACCCACCAGGCGATGCGTCGCCCCTCGGGCGTCGGACGCCATCGCACGAAGCGGAGCACCAGCCACCACACGCCGACCCCGACCCCGTACCCGATGAGGAACGCGAACGCGGTGATGATCCCTTGGAACAGCGCCGGACGCGGCAGCAGCGAAGGGGTCATCGAGAGTGCGGCCGCGAGCAGTCCGACGAGAGCGCCTCCCGGGTCGAGCCTCCACCAGCGAGCGTGCACGCAGACCCCCATCCCGCCGTCGCGCTCGGGCGACGTCACCGCATCATGGCACGCGGCCGACGCCGGACCGCGGCGACACCGCCCTCCGCGTGCCGTGTCGCCGCGTCGCCACGTTCGCCCGGGGTCACCCGCGATCGACTCAGGCCGAGGCGGCCGCGAGCGCGGCGAGCTCCTCGCCCGTCAGCTCGAGCGTGATCGACGCGAGCAGGTCGCCCAACTGGTCGACGCTGCGGGCGCTGGCGATGGGCGCGACGACCGTCGGCTGCTGTCGGAGCCACGCGAGCGAGACCGAGGCGACGGATGCCCCGTGCGCGGCGGCGACCTCGTCGAGCGCGGAGAGCACCCGGTCGCCGCGCTCCCCGAGGTACGGCGCCGCACCGCCGGCGCGCACGCTCGCGCCCTCGGCGGCGACATCCGCCTGGGAGCGGTACTTGCCGGCGAGGAAGCCCTTCGCGAGCGAGAAGTACGGGAAGACCGCGAGCCCCTCGCGCTCGGCGCGCTCGCGCGGGCCGTTGGTCTCGAAGTCGCGCTCGACGAGGTTGTAGTGCGGCTGCAGGGCGACCGCGCGGTGCAGGCCGTTCGCCTCGGTCACCCCGAACCACTCGTCGATGCGCTCGGGCGTGTAGTTCGAGATGCCGATCGCGCGCACCTTGCCGGCGTCGACCAGCGACGAGAAGGCCGCGACGGTCTCCTCGAGCGGCACCTCGGCGTCATCGAAGTGGGCGTAGTAGAGGTCGATGACGTCGGTGCCGAGACGCTGGAGCGACGCATCCGCCGCCGCGCGGATGTTCGCGGCCGAGAGGCCCGTGAAGTCGGGGTGCGTACTCACCTTCGTGGCGATGACGACGTCGTCGCGCGAGCCGCGCGACGCGATCCACTCGCCGATGAGGCGCTCGCTGTCGCCGCCCGTGTTGCCGGGCACCCAGGCCGAGTAGCCGTCGGCGGTGTCGACGAAGTTGCCGCCGCCGGCCGTGAACGCGTCGAGCACGGCGAACGTGGCGTCGCGGTCGGCGGTCCAGCCGAAGACGTTGGTGCCGAGCGACAGCGGCGCGATCTCGAGGTCGGATGCGCCGATGCGGGCGCGGTCGGCGGTCTGGGCGGCTTCGGTCATGGTGGCTCCTCGCAGGGTTCTCGGATGCTGGGCTCGGTGCGGGCGTACGCCTGCGGCCGACATCCGAAGCCAACCGCACCCAGCGCACGGGTGTTCCCGGATGACGCGAGATCACCGCGTGTGACGTGAGGTTCAGCCGGCGAGGCGCGCCGACACCTGCCACGCGCCCCGGCGCACCGCGCGCTCGAGCTGCGTGGACCGTGCTGCGAAGTCCTTCGCCTGCACGGAGACCGACACCGCCCCCACCGTGCGGCCCGCGGCCGAGCGCACGGGCGCCGCGATGCACGCGAGCTTCGGCAGGTACTCCTCGATCTCGACGGCGATCTGCTGCGCGCGGATCTCGTCGAGCTGGTCGTTCAGCGCCGCGGCATCCGTGATGCTCGAGGCCGTGAGGCGGCCGGGTGAGTGCCGCTCGAGGAACCGCGCGACCGCCGCGTCGTCGCGCGAGGCGAGCATGAGCTTGCCGAACGCGGTCGTGTGCGACGCCTCGGAGAATCCGACGTGCAGCTGCCCGATGCGCGGATGCGCGGCCGAGTCCTCGATGTGCGCGACGGCGATGTCGTCGCCCCGGAACACCGTGAGGTACGCCGGCGCGCCGACGGCGTCGTGCATGGCCCGCAGCACCTGGCGCACCGGATCGGTCGCGACGAGCTGGTACTGCAGCGCGCGCCCGAGCTGGTCGACCGTGCGGCCGAGGATGTAGCGGTGCTCGCCGGACTGACGCGCGAGGTAGTCCTGCTTCTGCAGGGTCGCGAGCAGGCGGTACGTGGTCGACTGGCCGAGGCCGAGCCGCCGTGCGATCTCGGCGGCGGTGAGGCCGGTGGGCGCCGCGCCCACGAGCTCGAGGATGCGCAGCACGCGCTCGGCCGACTGGATGCCCGCGCCGCCGTGGCGCTCCTCTGCGCTCATGCCCCCGATGCTACGCCCGGCCTCGGGCCCGCGGAACGGCTGCACGGCGGCGAGCGCGACGGATCGCGGGGCGTTTCGCACATAGTGCGAACGACGGGTGACACGGATGCCGCGGCGGCGCAGAGTTGGCCCCGTCGCCGCCGACCGCGGCGGCCGCCCGAGTCTCCGACCCGCGGCATCCGAACAGCTCGCCTGTACAGCGACGTGCAACCCCCGGAGGTACCCCTCATGACCAAGATCCTCATCATCACCGGCGACGCCGCTGAGACGCTCGAGGTGCTCTACCCGTACGAGCGGCTGAAGGAGGAGGGCTTCGAGGTGCACATCGGCGCGCCCGAGGTGCGCAAGCTGCAGTTCGTCGTGCACGACTTCGTCGACGGCTTCGACACCTACACCGAGAAGCTCGGCCACACCTGGCCCGCGGATGTCGCGCTCGCCGACGTCGACCCGGCCGACTACGCCGCGATCGTGATCCCCGGCGGCCGCGCGCCCGAGTACCTGCGCAACAACGAGGACGCGAAGCGCATCGTGCGCCACTTCTTCGAGGCGGATGCCCCGGTCGCGGCCACCTGCCACGGCCCGCTGCTGCTCGCGGCCGCCGGCGTGCTCGCCGGGCGAACGTCGTCGATCTACCCCGAGCTCGCGATCGACGTCGAGGTCGTCGGCGGCATCTTCGAGAACGGCGGCGGCGTGGTCGACGGCAACCTCGTCACCTCACGGGCGTGGCCCGACAACGGCACGTGGATGAAGGCGTTCCTCGGCGTGCTGGCGACCGCCGGGGTGCGCGCCGAGGGCGAGCTCGCCGCGGCATCCGCCTGACGGAGACTCGACGACGAACGGCGTCACCGTCGCGGCCTCAGCGCCCGCGGCGGCGACGCTCGTCGGAGCCGGGACCGTAGATGATGATGCCCGCGATGGGCACGAGCAGGAACCAGGCCCAGGCCCACGCCCACCCGCCGCTGAATCCGCTCACGAGGAAGAGGATGAGGGCGACGAACGGCACGAGCGCCATGATCGTCGCGCCCGCCGCACCGCCGAGCGCCCCGCCGGTGCCGTCACCCCGTCGGCGCGGCGCGGCGTAGCCCTCGTAGCCCGTGCCCGCCGCCGCGGGCGGGGTGAGCGAGCTCGCGTCATAGGCCGCCGCGGGCGTCTCGGCCGCCGGGAGGTCGGCGAACAGCGGAACGAGGTCGCCCCGCGTGACGGCCGCGCGCGTGGCGATCACCCGTTCGCTGTATTCGGCCGCCGTGAGCCGACCGGCCGAGTGCGCCTCCGCGAGGGCCGCGACGGCGGCATCGCGCTCGGCGTCGCTCAGGCGGAGCTCCGGACGATCGGGGTGGGCGTGATCGGTCATACGCCCAGTGTGGCCGAGCCTCCCGTCGCAGACCAGACCCGCGTGCCGCCGAGAGCCCGCCCGGACAGCGGCATCCGGTGCCTGCACAGGTCACGGGCGTAGCATCGGAGGCACACCCCCGATGGAAGGTCTTCATGCCCATCTCGGCAGAACCCCGCGTGGCCCTGTACTTCGACTTCGACAACATCGTGATCTCGCGCTACGACCAGCTGCACGGCGACAGCCAGTACCGACGCGACACGTCGCGCCGCAAGACGGTGACGCCCGACATCGCCGAGCGCCTCGCGCAGGCCACGGTCGACGTCGACGCCGTGCTCGACTTCGCGGCGACCTTCGGCACCATCGCCATCGCGCGCGCCTATGCGGACTGGTCGACGCCCGTGAACGCGAGCTACCGCGGCCAGCTCATCGACCGGGCGGTCGACCTCGTGCAACTGTTCCCGCTCTCGGCGACGAAGAACGGCGCCGACATCCGCCTCGCCGTCGATGCCATCGAGGACATGTTCCGCATCGACGACCTCACGCACATCGTCATCGTCGCCGGCGACTCCGACTACGTCGCCCTGGCGCAGAAGGCCAAGCGCCTCGGCCGCTACGTCGTCGGCATCGGCGTCGCGGGTGGCACGAGCCGGGCCCTCACCGCGGCCTGCGACGAGTACGCCGACTACGACGCGCTGCTCTCGACCGACGACACGGTCGACGACGAGGCCGATACCGCGACGCCGCCGGTCGCGCAGGCGACGTCCGGGCGCCGTGGCTCGAGGAGGGCGGCTCCCGCCAAGGAGTCCGTCGACGAGCCGACCGCAGCGGATGCCGCAGACGACGCTGCTGGAGACGGCGGCGCCGAGGCCGGTGCCGAGGCTGCGACGACCGCGCCGAGGCGCACGAACCGCCGGGCGAAGTCGGGCGGCACCGCGAAGGCGGCGGCCGCGGCATCCGCGCCCGAAGACGACGAGGTCATCGAGCCGGTGGCTTCCGGCCCCCGCGGTGTGCCCACGGTGGCGTTCATGCCGCCCGAGGCGGCCCCTCCGACGCGCAACCCCGGGCGCCTGCTCGTGAAGGCGCTCGAGCTGCTGCGCTCGAAGAACGACGACGAATGGCAGTCGTCGGGCGCCGTGAAGAACCAGATGATGCGCATGGACCCGTCGTTCCAGGAGCGGCGCCTCGGCTTCAGCTCGTTCACCGACTTCGTGAAGTCCCGCGGCGGCGTCGTCGAGCTCGAAGAGGGCGACTCGAACCGCATCCGCATCCGGCCCGAGAAGGACTGAGTCCGCCGCACCGCGCCACCCGCGCCGCGCCGCATACCGGAGCCGAAGCATCCCGCAGCGGGGACGCGTGTTGCGACCCCGCGTGCCGTGCGGTCGCAACACGCGTCCCCGGCAGCGCTCCCTGCCGAGTTGTCCGGACAAGCGGCGGCGCCTCTCGTGCGCCGTTCACGGGAACTTCGGGTGATCGCCCCGAGCCATACCCGTCGCGTCGGTCTACTTGCCTCCGACTGCTCCGTTCCACCGGAGCAGATGGATGCATACGGAACCGAAAGCGAGTTGAGATGAGAACGAGGATCGCCAGCGCCTGCGCGCTGCTTGCGGTCGTGGCGGGAGTGGCCCTGCCCACCACTGCCGCACAAGCCGACGAAGGACCCGACGCGCCCGCGTTCAGCCAGCCCGGCGGGCGCTACATCGGCGCCACGACCGTCGAACTCACGGCGGACCCCGGAGCGGAGATCCGCTACACGCTCGACGGCTCAGTGCCGACCGATGCGAGCGCCGAGTACACGGGCCCGATCACCATCGACGAGACCACGAACCTCGCGGCGGTGTCCATCGTCGACGGCGTGGCCTCGCCGGCCGAGATCGAGGGCTACCTCATCAAGACCGAGGAGAAGCCGCTGCTGTCGTTCTTCATGATGAGCGACGTGCACACGTCGGTGCTCGACGAGAAGAACCGCGGCATCTGGAAGAGCCACTTCGACACGATGGCGACGATCAACCCGTCGCCCGACCTGATCATCTCCAACGGCGACCAGATCAACGACAACAACTGGAACACCGCGTCCGACCACCAGGTCGTCAAGACCCTCTTCGACGAGAACCTGGACCGCCTCGGCATCCAGGACACCCCGGTGATGATGACGCACGGCAACCACGACGTCGGCAATGCCGACATGGCGAAGTACTACGGCGACTGGTTCCCCAACGCGACCGGCGGGTACTACGAGAGGAAGTTCGGTGACAGCACGTTCCTCGTGATCGACACCGAGGCCTACTCGGGTGCGCAGCGCACCTGGCTGCAGGGGCGCTTGGCCGCCTTGTCTGCAGAGCCGGACTCGCTCAACCGGCCGATCTTCGTCGTCGGCCACCGGCCCGCGACGAACACGGTGCACGACGGCGCCCAGGCCTCCAACGCGACGCTCACGACCGACCTCTCCGCGTACCCGCAGGCCGTGTACTTCTCGGGTCATTCGCACCTGAACCTGAACGACGAGCGGTCGATCTGGCAGGGCGGTTTCACTGCGGTCAACGACGGCTCCATGTCGTACACCGAGATCCCGCACGACGCGTACCAGGTCTTCGGCAACGCCCTGTGGGAAGAGGCCACGATCGCCACCGCGCAGTCGCTCTACGTCGAGGTCTACGCCGACCGCACCGAGATCGACCGCGTCAACTACGCCGCCGAGAACGAGCGAACGTACACCAATGCCCAGTGGGGCACGTACCAGTCGGGCTATCCGTTCGACAGCGCGGGCACGCTCGCCGGTCCGACGTGGACGGTCCGACTCGACGGCAGCACGCCTGCCGAGGTGCGCTCGAACTACGACTTCACCTCGGCAGCGCGCGACAACGTGGCGCCGACCTTCGACGGGACGCCCGAGCACCTCGTGGTCGACGGCGAGGACATCCTCCGCGTTCCCGCCGCGAGCGACGACGAGTCGGTCTACGGCTACGACGTACGGGTGAAGGATGCCGCGACCGGCGCGCTCGCGCTCCCCATCGCCGCCGGCAAGAAGGTACTCTCCGATTTCCAGGTCGCGCCGCGCCCCAGCATCCTGGACATCCCGCTCGCGATCCGCAACGGGCGTCAGGCCGACGCGCCGCTGGTCACCCTGACGGAGGGCACGGAGTACGTCGCCGAGGTCACCGCCGTCGACATGTACGGCAACCGGTCGCAGACGAAGTCGGTGGAGTTCGTCGGTGGAGAGGATGCCGCGGCGCTGCCCGGGCGCCTGAAGCTGTCGACCAGGGCACCCGAGGTGATTCCCGGCGAGGCGACCACGGTCACCACGACCTTCACCAACCAGACGGACGCGCCGATGACCGGGGCATCCGTCTCGCTGAACGCTCCCGATGGCTGGCACGCATTCGCCGCGACCGGCTCGCAGTTCGCGGAGATCGCCGCCGGTGACGTGCGCACGACGGACTGGGTCGTCGTGCCACCGGCCGGCACCGAGGCCGGCGCCCACTCGGTGACCGCCGAGGCGACCTTCACCTCGGCTGACGGACCGGGCTCGATCAGCCGCGGTACGACGCTGACGACGATCCCCGAGGGCACGATTCCGCGCTCGCGGCTCTCGATCGCCGGCGTCTCCAGCCAGGGTGCCGACGCGTCGGAGGCAGCGACGAACGCGATCGACGGCGACCCGCAGTCGCTGTGGCACAGCCAGTACGCGATCACGCCGGCAGCGTCCTTCCCGCACTGGATCACGCTGGATCTCGGCTCCGAGTACCTGCTCGACGGCTACCGCTACCTGCCTCGCCAGGTCGGCACCAACGGCAATCTCAAGGCCTACTCGATCCACGTGTCGAGCAACGGCACCGAGTGGGGCGACCCCGTCGCAACGGGCTCGTTCTCCAGCGGCATCGACTGGAAGCAGGTCGACTTCACGGAGACGAAGGGGCGCTACATCCGACTGACCGGCCTGAATGCGCAGAACGGACTCCAGTTCGGTGCGGCAGCCGAATTGGCACCGTTGGGGCACCTCGCCTCGCAGCAGCCCGACGTGGAGGTCACGGCCACCACGGCCGCATCGGCGGGAAAGCTGACGCTGACGGTCGCCGCGACCAACCACGACACCGTCCCGGCCGACGTGAAGCTGCTCACCGCCTTCGGCGTGCAGGAGTTCGACGACGTTCAGCCGGGCAAGTCGGTCTCGCACCCGTTCCCGACCGGGGAGTCGACCGTCGACGCCGGCGTGGCGGTCGCCGAGCTCACGGCGTCGATCGGGGGCGAATCGGTGACGCGGAACGTGGTCGCCGGCTACGACGCGGCCACCGCGCCGGCGCCCGACACGACGCGTCCGCAGGTGACGCTGGTCAGCCCGACCACGGCAGGGCCGTCGCCCGAGGTCGCCGTGCAGGTCGACGCGACCGACGAGGTCGGGCTCGCCCGCATCGTCGCGAACGTCTACCGCGACGGCAAGCTCGTCAAGAGCACGCAGTCGCCGGCCACGGGCAGGAGCGGATCGCACACGGCGACCCTCACGCTCCCCGACGGCGCGTACACGCTGCGCTACAACGCGCAGGATGCTGCCGGCAACATCTCGAAGACCTCGACGTTCGACTTCACGGTCGACGCCACCGCGCCGACGGTGACGGTCAAGGACGGCGCCTCGTTCACGAGCGGCGACGCGACGGCGGGCTACGAGAAGGTCAGCTTCAAGCTCGCCGACCCGGGCAAGGTCGACCGCGTCGAGCTCAACGGCGTCGTGAAGGACCTGACCGATAACCCGTGGTCGGACCTGAACTTCGTGAAGCCCGGCGTCTTCGGCGCGGTGGCCGGCGCCAACGTGCTCATCGTTCACGATGTCGCAGGCAACACGACCCGGGTCGAGTTCGTGCTGCGGTAGCTGTCTGCGTCTCGGCACATCATCGGGCCTCTGCGCGCGATCGGACGAGTGGTCCGATCGGGCGCGGAGGCCCTTCTCCATGTGGTCTGACCACACCTGCTACTGTGGTCAGACCACATGCAGCGCGGAAGGAGCCGGCGTGACGATCGAGGCCGAGAGCCCCCGCGCCTGGCGCGCCGTGCTCGAGCACGTCGAACGGCGCCTGCTCGACGGCGACCTGCTCCCCGGCGAGCGCCTGCCGGGCGAGCGCGCCCTCGCGGCCGATCTCGGCGTGGGCCGCTCGAGCGTGCGCGAGGCCCTGCGCGTGCTCGAGGCGATGGGCCTCATCCGCACCGCGTCGGGCTCGGGCCCGAACGCCGGCGCGATCATCGTCGCCACCCCCGGCGGCGCCATGAGCGCGCTCATGCGCCTGCAGGTCGCGGCCCACGGCTTCCCGGTCGCCGACATCGTGCGCACCCGGCTCATCCTCGAGTCCGCGGTCGCGGTCGAGCTCGCCGACGCGACATCCGCCGCCGAACCCGACCTCGCCGCCGCCGAGCGCCTCCTCGACGCCATGGACTCCCCCGACCTCGCGCCCGCCGAGTTCCTCGCGCTCGACGCCGCGTTCCACCTCGCGCTGGCCGAGGCATCCGGCAACCAGGTCGTCACCGCGACCATGGCCGGCCTCCGCAGCGGCATCGAGGGCTACGCGCTCGACGGCCTCGCGCGCATCGACGACTGGCGCGCGACATCCGCTCGCCTGCGCAGCGAGCACCGCGGCGTCGTCGAGGCCATCAGGGCTGCGGATGCCGCATCCGCCCGCACCCGAATCCACGATCACATCTCGGGGTACTACGCCGAGACGTTCCCCGAGTCGGCGGCGCCCTCGCAGACGCCTCCGACTCGACGACCCACCGCCCAGCTCACCGACGTCGTCACCGCCTGACGACCGGAACCACCAGAAAGCGAGAACCGAAGATGGTCCAGCGCCAGTTCCCGAATCCCAAGGAGCTCGCCCAGCTCATGCGGTTCAAGACGCCGACCCTCGACCCGACCGATCGTCGGCTCGAGAAGGCGCTCACGATCGCCGACCTGCGCACGATCGCGAAGCGGCGCACTCCGAAGGCGGCCTTCGACTACACCGAGGGCGCCGCCGAGGGTGAGCTGTCGCTTGCGCGAGCGCGCCAGGCCTTCCAGGACGTGGAGTTCCACCCGTCGATCCTGCGCAGCGTGCCCGTGGTCGACACCACCCGCGAGGTGCTCGGCGGCACGAGCGCGCTGCCGTTCGGCATCGCACCGACCGGCTTCACCCGGCTCATGCAGACCGAGGGCGAGATCGCGGGCGCCGGCGCTGCCGGTGCGGCCGGCATCCCCTTCACGCTGTCCACGCTCGGCACCACGTCGATCGAGGCCGTGAAGGCCGCGAACCCGACCGGACGCAACTGGTTCCAGCTCTACGTCATGCGCGAGCGCGAGATCTCCTACGAGCTGACCCGCCGCGCGGCCGCGGCCGGATTCGACACCATCTTCTTCACGGTCGACACGCCCGTCGCCGGCGCGCGCCTGCGCGACAAGCGCAACGGCTTCTCCATCCCGCCGCAGCTGACGCCCGGCACCATCATCAACGCGATCCCCCGGCCCGCCTGGTGGATCAACTTCCTCACCACGCCGCCGCTCGAGTTCGCCTCGCTGAGCACCACCGGCGGCACCGTCGGCGAGCTGCTCGACTCGGCCATGGACCCGACGATCTCATTCGACGACCTCGACATCATCCGCTCGATGTGGCCGGGCAAGATCGTCGTCAAGGGCGTGCAGACCGTCGAGGACGCGAAGCTCCTCGCCGACCGCGGCGTCGACGGCGTCGTGCTCTCCAACCACGGCGGGCGCCAGCTCGACCGAGCGCCGATCCCCTTCCACCTGCTCCCGCACGTCGTGCGCGAGGTCGGCGCCGACATGGAGGTGCACGTCGACACCGGCATCATGAACGGCGCCGACATCGTGGCCTCCATCGCGCTCGGCGCGCGCTTCACGCTCATCGGCCGCGCCTACCTCTACGGCCTCATGGCCGGCGGACGCCGCGGCGTCGACCGGACCATCGCGATCCTGAAGGGCGAGGTCGAGCGCACGATGAAGCTGCTCGAGGTCGCCACGCTCGACGAGCTCGGCCCCCAGCACGTCACGCAGCTCACGCGCATGGTGCCGATCGCCCGGCCGCTGGCGGATGCCGCCGAGCAGGCGGTCGCGGCAAAGCCGAAGACCGTGCGCAACCCGCGCGCCACCACGCCGAAGCCGTCCGCCGCGACCGGCGCCGCCGCGAAGCCGAAGTCCTCGGCCACGAAGCCGCGCTCGACCGCGGGCGCTGCGAAGGCCTGAGCCCAGCAGCCGCAAGCGCCGGAGGGGCGTCGCCAGGAGATCCCGGCGACGCCCCTCCAGCGTTCCGCGGGCGCTGCAAGGGCCGGAGCCCAGCAGCCGCAGGCGCGGGAGGGGCGTCGCAAGGAGATCCCGGCGACGCCCCTCCGGCGTTCGGTCGCGGGCGCTACCCGATCGCGGGCCGGCGCACGTACTCCGAGAACACCACGCCGGTCTCGAACGCCGTCGTCGACACCTCGTCGAACTGCTCGGGCGCATACGGTCGCGCGCCGAAGAGCGGGATGCCGGCGCCGAACAGCAGCGGGTAGCGCTTCAGCACGAGCCGGTCGATCTCGCCGGCGAGGGTCGCGGCGAGCGCACCTCCGCCGCAGAGCCAGATCGATGCGCCCGGCTGCGCCTTGAGCCGCCGCACGACGTCGACGGGGTCTTCGGACGTGACCTCGAGGTTCTCGCCCTCGGCCTCGTTCGAGGCCGAGAAGACGACCTGCTGGAGGTGCCGGTAGGGACTCGTCGCCCCCATCGGCAGGCCGACGGCGTAGGTGTTCCACCCCATGAGCACGGTGTCGAACCGCGTGCCGTCCTGGCGGATTCCGAGCGCGGCGGCGAGGTCGGTCGGGATGGTGTCGGCGAACCGTTCGTTGATGGCGTCCACGTGGTCGCCCTCGATCGGGAACGCGTCGAACTCGCCGTTCGGGCCGGCGATGAATCCGTCGAGCGTGACGGCGACGTAGTACACGAGTTCTCGCATGGTGCTCCTTGTTCACAACATCTGTAGTGATTGAGAATCTACAACAGGTGTAGTGAATGCGCTAGCCTTGCTCGCATGGCCAGGAACGAGACGCGCCGTCGGGCGATCAGCGACGCCGGTCTCGCCGTGCTCGCGCAGGTCGGCTCCCGGGGGCTCACGCATCGCGCCGTCGACGAGGCGGCGGGCGTGCCGCCCGGCACCACGTCGAACTACTTCCGCACCCGGGACGCGCTCATCGCGGGGCTCGTCGATCGCATCGGCGAACGCCTCGCGCCCGCCCCCGACGATCTCGAGCGCCGCGCCTCACAGCCACCCAGCCGCGATCTCTTCGCCGACTACGTGCGCGACATCGTCCGCCGGCTCAGCGAGCACCGGGAGGTCACGATCGCGCTCCTCGAGCTCCGCCTCGAGGCGAGCCGCCGCCCCGAACTCGCCGAGGTGCTCGGCACGTGGCAGCGCGCCGGGTTCGCGGCCGATGTCGCGTTCAACGAGTCGGCCGGCCTTCCCGGAGGCGCCCGTGAGATCGCGCTCCTCCACTACGCCATCGACGGACTCATGCTCGACCGGCTCACGACGTCGATCGACCCCGAGACCTCCACCGACGAGATCGTCGACGCGCTCGTGAACGGCCTCCTGGCCGACGCATCCGACGCACCAGGTACCCCTCTGGCCTGAGCCCGGCCGCCTCGTCGACCCGAGGCGTGACCGGCGACGGACGGCGGGCTGGCGGCACGGCGGGCCGGCGGCACGCTCAGTCGGCGTCGACCAGCTCCAGCAGCTTCTTCGACGCATCGCGGATGTCGTCGTGATCGTGCTGGCCGGCCCGGCTCTCGAGCGAGATCACCGCGCACCGGTGCACCGCGCGGAAGTCGCCATAGGGGAACGAGTACGCCTCCTTTGTCTCGGGGTTCGCGTCGTCGTCGAACCCGAGGTGCCAGTGCCGGTACTCGGTCCAGCCGTGCTCCTCGATGAAGGCGTTCTCCTCGTCGGCGGTCGGCGCATGCTCGCTCCAGTCGTCGCGTTCGTCGCGCCTCACGTCGCCGTCGCGCACGAGCGAGCGCGCGTGACGCAGTGCCGTCTCGTTGAGCCTCGTCGCCATGGTCCTCCTCCGTTCCGCATCACTTGGCGGCGGCGGCGTGCTTCTCCCAGGACTTCGCGGCCGTGTCCGCCCATTTCCCGATCTTCTTGGAGGCATCGCGGCGCTGCCTGGTCGCGAGCACGAGCGCAGCCTGGGTGCGTTTCGCCGTGGCATCCGCCCGCTTGCGATCGTCGGCGTCGCCGGATGCCTCCGCACGTATCGAGGCCCCGACCAACCGCCGGGTGGCGCGGTGCGCGAGGCGCAGCGACTCGTGCGGGCGGCTCTTGCGCAGCTCGCGGGCGAGGCGCACGTCGGCCTGCGCATCGGCGGTGATCGCCGCGAACCGCTGAGCACCCGCGCGGGTCAGGCTCGCGCCCACCTTGCGGGCGTGCTTCGCCGCGCGACGCGCCTCGCGCACGGCCCGCTTCGCTTCGTGCCGCGCCTCGGCGCGGGCCCTCTCGGCTGACGACTTCAGCGACATCCGGTTCCCCCTCCGTCTGTCCCGCCAGTCTCGCACCCGGTCGGCCCATCGCGACAGGGGGTTGCGCGACGCGGGCTCGGCACACCCGGTCTGCCGACCGCGTTGCAGGAGATTCGGCTCCATCCTGCTCACCAGCGAGGATGCCGCCTGATCTCCTGCATCCGCGGATGCAGGGCGGGACCGCGCGACGACGCCCCGCCTCCCTCGAAGGGGAGACGGGGCGTCGGATCGTGCGAGCCTGGGCTAGGCGCCCTGTCCGTTCGAGACCGCGATGAGCTGCTCGACCTGCTCGGCGCCGATCGGCATGCCCGGGAACGACGCGAGTCGGCCGATCGGGAACGACGCCATCATCTTGAACATCGACGGGTCTGCGAGGAGCGCCCCTCCGACATCGGGTCCGTCGCCCTGGTTGCCGGCGGTGAGCGCCTGCATGATGATGGGGCCCGCGACGGGGTGCGCGATGAGCTCGCCGATCGACGAGTTCGCCGTGAGCGGCACGTTCACGGCGTCACCCTCGACGGCGACGGTCACGACCGAGCGGATGTCGCGGCTCGACGCTCCGACCTCGACGGCGTACTCGCCGCCCTCGACGACCCACTGGTCGACGCGGGTGTCCCAGTACGCGAGGTCCTCGCGGCGCACGGGCACCTCGACGACGCGGGACTCGCCCGCGGCCAGTGCGACCTTGGCGAACGCCTTGAGCTCGCGCGGCGCCCGCACGACGGCCGAGCCGGCGAGCGAGGTGTAGACCTGCACGATCTCAGCGCCGTCGCGGTCGCCCGTGTTCGTCACCGTGACGCGCACCGTGAGACCCGTGGCATCCGACGACACCGCGGCATCCGCGTACGAGAAGCTCGTGTACGAGAGGCCGTGGCCGAACGGGTAGCTGACCTCGAGCTCGCGGGCGTCGTACCAGCGGTAGCCGACGAAGAGGCCCTCGCCGTAGCGCACGTGACCGAACTCGCCCGGGAAGTCGAGGTACGCGGGGCTGTCGGCGAGGCGCACGGGCACCGTCTCGGTGAGTCGTGCCGAGGGGTTCACGACGCCGTAGAGCACGTCGGCCACCGCTCCGCCGCCGGCCTGGCCGAGCAGCCAGCCCTCGACGATCGCGGGCACGCGGTCGGCGAAGCCCGACAGGCGCACGACGCCGCCGTTGGAGAGCACGACGACGACGTTCGCGTTGGCGGCGAGCACCGCGTCGAGCAGCTCGGTCTGCCCGGCGGGCAGCTCGAGGTCGTCGCGGTCGAAGCCCTCGGACTCCTGCTCGGCGGGCACGCCGAGGAAGAGCAGCACGGTCGAGGCGGCGGATGCCACGGCGACGGCCTCGGCGGTCAGCTCGGCGGAGGTCGTCGCATCGGCGGCGTAGCCCGCGGCGAACGGCACCTCGGCGCCCGCGAGCAGGCGGATCTCGTCGAGCGCGTTGTCGAGCTTCGTCGGGTTGATCTGCGACGAGCCGGCTCCCTGGTAGCGCGGGGTGCGGGCGAGCTCGCCGATCACGGCGACGGATGCGCCGGACGCGACCGGCAGCACGCCGCCCTCGTTCTTCAGCAGCACGATCGACGCGGCGGCGACCTCGCGGGCGAGTGCGTGGTGGGCGTCGACGTCGTACGCGGCATCCGCCTTGGCGTTGCGCACGACCTTCTGCACGAGGTCGACGTTGCGACGGGCCCCGAGGTCGAGGTCGGACTCGGCGAGCGAGCCGCCATGCACGGCGGCGACGAGCTGCGCGTCGGTGCGACCGCCGCTCGCGGGCATCTCGAGGTCGAGGCCGGCGACGAGCCCGGTGACGCGGTCGTTGACGGCGCCCCAGTCGGAGACGACGAGGCCCTCGAAGCCCCACTCGTCGCGGAGCACCTTCGTGAGCAGCCACGGGTCCTCGGAGGTGTAGACGCCGTTGAGGCGGTTGTACGAGCACATGACGGTCCACGGCTGCTCGTCCTCGACGACGCGCTGGAAGCCGCGCAGGTAGATCTCGCGCAGCGGTCGCTCGTCGATGTCGGCCGAGACGCGCATGCGGTCGGCCTCCTGGTTGTTGGCCGCGAAGTGCTTCAGCGAAGCGCCGACGCCCTGCGACTGCAGGCCGCGCACGAGCGCCGAGCCGAGCACGCCCGAGACGATCGGGTCCTCGGAGAGGTACTCGAAGTTGCGGCCGCAGAGCGGCGAGCGCTTGATGTTGATGCCCGGGCCGAGCAGCACGCCGACGCCTTCGGCCTGCGCCTCCTCGCCGAGCGCCGCTCCGACCCGCTCGAGCAGCTCGGGGTCGAACGAGGACCCGAGCGCCACGGCGGGCGGGAAGCAGGTGGCCGGCACGCTGTCGCCGATGCCGAGGTGGTCGCTGTCGGCGGCCTGCAGGCGCACGCCGTGCGGGCCGTCGGTCATCAGGATCGACGGGAGTCCCACCCGGTCGATCGACTTCGTGGTCCAGAAGTCGGCGCCGCTCGTGAGCGACGCCTTCTCCTCGAGGGTGAGGCCGGCGACGACCTCCGCCGCGGACGCCTCGGTGGCGGTGTTCAGGGTGTCGGTCATGGTGCTCCTTCACGTGCCGGCGTTCGGCGCCGGCCTCTCTGGGTTGAGGTCTACGAGGCGGGCAGCGCCTGCGGCGCACCCGTGGTCGGGTCCGCGCGTCGGAACAGCGGCTTGCCGTAGTCCTTCGCGAGGAGGGTCGAGAACGCCCACCAGATGATGAGCGTGGCACTGGCGCCTCCGAGGACGCCGAACACGGCGTCCGAGAACCAGTGGGCGTTGATGAGGGTGCGCTGCCAGATCATGCCAAGGCCGATGAGGGCGCCGATGAACCACCACACGCGGCGCTTGGCGGGAGGCAGCACCGCGGCGACCGCGATGATCAGGATGCCCGCGCTCACGGCGTGGCCGGAGGGGAAGGATCCGTGGTCGACCCGGAAGAGCGGGCCGAACAGGGCGTTCACCAGGTCCTCGGCGGGTCGGGGACGGTCGACGAGGTTCTTCGTGACCTGCGACACGACCATGTTGCCGACGAGCTCGGCCGTGATCCAGAACAGCGCCGAGCGCCAGCGGCGGATGACGAACAGCCAGATCGGGATCAGCAGGATCGTCAGCGCGAAGCCGGGCAGCTCGCCGAGGTACTGGAAGAACATCGGCACGACCCAGCTGACGTTCTCGACCGCGCTCGCGCCGACGAGGCGACGCCAGGCGTCGTCGAGCGGCTGCGTGAGGGGGGCGTCGACGTTCTGGAACACCGCGACGCCGAACAGGACGAAGAGCGCGAGTCCGATGAGGCCGATGACGAGCAGCGCGCGCGGGCGCTTCGAGGCGGCCTGGGGCGCCGGCCCCGGCTGCGCGGACGTGGCGACGCCGGGAGCGCCGGCTGCGGCATCCGTCATCACTTCACCGCCTTGATCGGCCAGACGGCGAAGGCGCCGAGGACCGAGAGCACGATCGCGACCGGGAACAGGCCTGCGTACCCGAACGCGATCACGATCACGCCGGCGACGCCGGGGGCGAGCGTCTGGGGCAGCGTGGCGGCGATGTTGACGACGCCGAGGTCCTTCGCGAAGGACTTCGCCGACGGCAGCACCTCGCTCATGAGCGCGGTGTCGACGGCTTGGAACATGCCGAAGCCGAGGCCCGCGATGAAGGTCATGACCATCCACGCGGTGATGTCCGGCCAGATCCACGGCAGCAGGAAGGCCAGGCCGGTCACAGCCGACGAGACGAAGACGAAGATCTTGCGGCGGCCGAGCTTGTCGGACAGCGGGCCCGACACGATGGTCGCGATCAGGATGCCGGCGAGGCTGATGAGCCCGAGCACCGGGATGACGTCCTGCGGCCGCTCGATGCCGAAGTAATCGGTGAGGAGGTAGAGCTGGTACCCGGTGACGGCGAAGTAGCCGGTGTAGAGCAGGAGCCGGCCGGTGAACGCCCAGAAGAAGTCGGGGTGCTTGATCGGGCTGACCCAGAAGGTGCGCAGGAAGTCGGCGAACTTGAAGGGCTCGGGCTCGAGCTCCTTCGAGGAGTGGTCGGGGTTGAAGACGATGAACAGCGTGAGCATGACGAGCGAGAACACCGCGAACGTCACGTACCCGGCCGCGATGCTGCCGTAGAAGACCGAGCCGATGATCTGCCCGCCGAGCGCGCCGACCATGAGGCCGATGCCCGAGAGCGTGGCGAACGTGCCGCGGCGCTTGACCGGCACGCGATCGGGCATGACGGCGCTGAGGGGGCCCTGCGCGAAGTTGTACGTGATCTGCACGAGGGTCCAGGCGATGACGACGCCGACGAGGCTGTTCGCGAAGGCGAGGCCGACCAGGGAGAGGCCGCCGGCGAGCGATCCGATGAAGATCCAGGGTGCGCGACGCCCGAACCGCGAGCGCGTGCGGTCGGAGATCTGGCCGGCGATCGGCTGCGCGAGCATCGAGAAGAACGCGCCGATCGTCATCACGATCGCGAGGTTGGCGACCTTGTCGGCCTCGCCGAACTGCGCGGTGATCTGCGCGGGCAGGAGGATGCCGGGCACGGCTCCCCAGATGAGGAAGATGCCGAGGTTGGCGGGGATGATCCAGCCGAGGAGCCGGCGCACGCCCTTGATCGGGGCGGGCGGGTCCTCGTTGCCGGCGGCCTCCTCGATGAAGGCGAGGGGCTCTTCGGGTTCGTCTGGGCGATGATCTGCTGCGGGGGTCGACGCCATCGTCATGTGCTGTGGGGTCCTTTCGGAGCCTCTCCGTCGAGGCTGATCGCAAAACCATACATCGCTCGGTTTTGGTTTGCAACACCGAGTCCGTAGCATTCCCCTTATGGCACCAAGGGGTTCGTATGCGAAGGGCATCGCCAAGCGCGAGGAGATCCTCACGACCGCGCTCGAGGTGATCGCCCGAAACGGGTACCGCCGCACCAGCGTGAAGGAACTCGCCGACGCCGTGGGCCTCAGCCAGGCCGGACTGCTGCACTACTTCAGCTCGAAGGAGGAGCTGTTCCAGGAGGTGCTCCGCAAGCGCGACGAGGTCGACAGCGCGACGTTCCTGCTCGAACGCGACCGACCGATCGAATCGTTCTTCGACGTGGTGCGGCACAACACCGACGTTCCGGGACTGGTGCAGCTCTACGCCCAGCTCTCGACCGCGGCCGGCGACCCCGACCACCCCGCACGCGAGTTCTTCATCGAGCGCTACGAGCAGTTCCGGGCACTGTTCGGCTCGATGCTGCGCGAGGAGCAGGCGGCCGGCAACCTCGACCCCGAGCTCGACGTCGAACGCGTCGCGAACCTGTTCCTCGCCGTCTCCGACGGCATGCAGACCCAGTGGATGCTCGATCCGCAGATCGACATGGCCGACCACGTCCGCTACCTCTGGCAGCTCCTCACCCGCAAGGCCTGAGCGGATGCCCCGCCAGCCGCGTTCCCTCGTCTCCGGCGACGTCAGGCGGCACAACCTGAACCTCGTGCTCGACCACCTCGTGCGCTCCGGCGCGAGCGCGCGCAGCGAGATCGCCGGGGCGACGGGACTCACGCGCGGCGCGGTGACGGCGCTTGCGACCGCACTCTCGGAGGCGGGCGTGGTGCGCGCGACGGAGCCGACGCAGACCGGCCGTGGCCGACCGATCACCCGCCTCGAGCTGGCGGCCGACGATATCGCCGTCCTCGTCGCGCAGGTCGACGCGGATGCCGCGACCGCCCTGCTCGCGAACCTCGCCGGCGAGGAGTTGCATCGGGTGGAGCGCCGGCACGGGCGCCCGATGGGCGACCCCGACGCCGTGCTCGACGTGCTCGCCGACGTGACCCGCGACGCGCTCGACGCCGCGGCCCGACTCGGACGCCGCGTGCTCGAGCTGCCGGTGGTCGTCTTCGCCCCGGTCGGGGACGAGCCGCCGGTCGTGCTCGCCGACACCGACCTCGGATGGGGCGTCGTCGACGTGCTCGGCGGACTCCGCGCGCGGATGCCCGAGCTGCCCGCGAACATGACCCTCGCCTCCGACGGCTGGCTGGCCGCCCGCGCCGAGCGATCGCTCCTCGACGGCGTCGACGACCTCGTGTACCTCAAGTCCAACTCGGGCATCGGCGGCGCGATCATCGCCAACGGACGCGTCGTCGAGGGGGCGCACGGAGTGGGCGCCGCGCTCGGCCATCTCGCGCTCATCCCCGACGGGCCGCCGTGCGAATGCGGGCAGCGCGGATGCCTCGTCACGATCGCCGGCCCCGACGCACTGCTCGAACGCGCCGGTCTCACCGGCCTCGTCGGCGAGCGCGGCCTGGCCGGCGCCCTGCAGGAGCTCTCGCGTCGCATCGAGACGGGCGAGCCCGCCGCGACCGCGGCGTGGGCCGCCGCGCTGCCGTGGATCGCCAGGGCCCTCCAGGTGACGTCGCTCGCGACCGACCCGTCGGCGATCGTCATCGGCGGATTCTGGGCGGCGCACACGACCTCGATCGAGCGGGCGTTCCGCGCGAATCGCCCGACGGTCGCAGCTGCGCTCGGTGCGGCATCCGAGGTGCCGCGCGTCTCGGCCGGACGGCTGGGCGCCGACGCCGCCCTGCTCGGCGCCGCCTGGGCCGCTCGCGACCGACTCCTCGCCGACCCGGCACGCCTCGGCGTCTGAACCACTCACCCCCGCCCGCGCAGCACGACGACCAGGAGCACGCTTGACCACCCTCGCACCATCCCAGCCTCTGGCCGCGGAAGCCGCTCCCCTCGACCGCCCGCTGTACGGCGCGACGTTCGGGCAGTCCGTCTCGAGGTTCTTCCGCAATTACGCGCGGTTCTCCGGCCGGGCGAGCAGGTCGGAGTTCTGGTGGGCGTACCTGTTCCTGTCGCTCCTCGGCGGGGTGCTGGGGTTCGTGCTCGGCATCGCGCTCGTCTTCGGGCTCGCGGCCGTGCTCGCGGCCGCCGTCCAGGGCGACAGCGAGGCCCCGGGCCCGTTCGGCGTGCCGGCCCTGGCCACCGACCTGGTGGTCGCCGTCGGCGCGCCGATCCTCGTCAGTCTCCTGCTCTCGCTTCCGCTGCTCCTGCCGTGGATCGCGGTCACCGTGCGCCGACTGCACGACACGAACCGATCCGGATGGTGGTACCTGCTCTCGCTGATTCCGATGGCCGGGTACGTGGTCCTGGTGTTCACGATCCTCGAGTCCGACCCGGACGGCGCGCGGTTCGACGCGCGATGACCGTCGCGGTCCGCGATGCGCGGGGAAGCGCTCCCATTTAGTTCAACGGTTGAATTCTTTCCCGAAACAGCGCATACTCATCGCCGAGCGTTGTTCGGTTTTCATCGACCGCGCTCACCCTCCCTCCCCCAGGTCGTTCTCAACGAAGAGGAGCCCCAATGTCGATCCAACCCGCCGCCTCCGGCGACCCCGCCGCCCTCGTCGCGCCCACCGGCGCCATCTCCGCGGACGCGCCCGTCGCCGGTGAACCGCCCCAGAGCCCGCCGCCCACGCGGGCGCTCCTGCCCGGCATCCTCGTCACGGCCCTCACCCTGTTCGCCACCTACGGCGGACTCATCGCGATCCTGCTGCCGACCCAGATCGCCCTCCTCGACGAGGAGAACAAGGTCGCGAACCTCGCGATCGTCACGACGGTCTCGTTCGTCTTCACGCTCTTCGCACAGCCCATCGTCGGGGCGTTCAGCGACCGCACCCGCTCCCGCTTCGGCCGGCGCACCCCGTGGATGGTCGGCGGCGCGCTCATCGGCGGCATCTTCCTGCTCGGGCTCGGCTCGCTCACCTCGCTGCTCTGGATCACCGTGTTCTGGGTTGTCATCCAGGTCGCCCTGAACGGGCTCCAGGGTCCGCTCACCGCGCTCACCCCCGACCGCTTCCCCCGCGAGAAGCGCGGCGTCGCGAGTGCGATGTTCGGCATCGGCACCCAGGTCGGCATGACCCTCGGCATCATGGTCGCGAGCATCTTCGCCGCGAACATCGGCATCGGCTACTCGGTGTTCGGCATCGCCGTGATCGTGGTCACCCTGCTCTTCGTGCTCGTCAACCGCGACTGGTCGTCGAAGGCGGCCGTCGTGCCCGCGTGGCGCTGGAAGGAGTTCCTCGCCGGCTTCTGGATCGACCCGCGGAAGAACCCCGACTTCGCCTGGGCGTTCGCGGCCCGGTTCCTGCTCGTGCTCGGCTACTTCGTCGTCACCGCGTTCCAGCTGTACATCCTCACCGACTACATCCGGATCCCGGTCGCCGAGGCCCCGGGCGCCGTGCTCACGCTGACGCTCGCGGCCTTCGTGCCGACCCTCATCGCGATCGGGGTCTCGGGCTGGTGGAGCGACCGCATCGGCCGTCGCAAGGTGTTCATCTACGCGGCATCCGCCATCATGGTGCTCGGCCTGCTCGCACCCGTGATCATGCCGAACATGACCGGCATGATCGTCATGAGCATCATCAACGGCGTGGGATTCGGCGTGTACATGTCGGTCGACGCGGCCCTCATGACCGAGGTGCTGCCCGGCGGCGGCGCCGGCGCCGGAAAGGACCTCGGCATCCTGAACATCGCGACGAACATCCCGCAGGCGCTGAGCCCGGCGATCGCGGGCGTGATCATCGGCGTCTTCGGCGGATACCCGATGCTCTTCGTCTTCGGCATCGTCGCCGTGGTCGCCGCCGCGTTCGTCCTCATCCCCATCAAGAGCGTTCGATAGGAGCTCCAGCATGACCCAGACCACCACCGGCACCCTCGTCGAGGTCGACACCGCCGCGGGCCGCGTCCGCGGCGCCTGGCGCGGCGAACCCGGCACGCCCGAGGCATCCGCCGCCTTCCTCGGCATTCCCTTCGCCGAGGCACCGGTCGGCGAGCTCCGGTTCGCCGCCCCCGTGCCGAAGGCGCCGTGGGAGGGCGTGCGCGACGCGCTCGAGTTCGGTGCGACCGCGCAGCGCGGCGACCCCGGCGTGACCCTCATCCCCGAGCCGAGCGTGCCCGGCGAGTCGACGCTCAACGTGAACGTGTTCACGCCGAACCCGGTAACGGCCGGGCCCGCCACGGATGCCGGCCTGCCGGTGCTGGTCTGGATCCACGGCGGCGGCTTCTTCGCCGGCTCGCCGGCGAGCCTCTGGTACGACGGCGGCCGCTTCAACCGCGACGGCGTCGTGACCGTGACGATCTCGTACCGCCTCGGCTTCGACGGCTTCGGCTGGATCTCGGATGCCCCGTCGAACCGCGGCGTGCGCGACTGGCTGCTCGCCCTCGAGTGGGTGCAGCAGAACATCGCCGCGTTCGGCGGCGACCCGTCGCGCGTGACCATCGCCGGTCAGTCGGCCGGCGGCGGCGCCGTGCTCACCCTGCTCGGCATGGAGCGCGCGCAGCACCTCTTCCAGGGTGTCTACGCGATCTCCGGTGCTCTCGCCGACGTGACGCCCGAGCGCGGGGAGGCGTTCGGCCGCGAGCTGGCCGCTGCCGCGGGCGTCGAGCCCACTCGCGCCGGCTTCTCGAGCCTGAGCGAGGACCGCATCCTCGAGCTGCAGAAGAAGGCGACCGAGCTCGGCCCCGACTCCCTCGAGAGCATGATCGACAACGGGCTCGCCCTCGGGCCGAGCATCGACGGCGAACTGCTGCTCCGCTCGACCAGGGAGTCGCTCGCGGCCGGCGTCGGCGCCGACAAGCCGCTCGTCATCGGCGCCACCGACGACGAGTTCACGATGGCCTTCGCCGAGGTCGAGAAGAAGCTCCGCTGGATCCCGAAGTCCCTGATGCTGAAGAAGCTCGGCATGCAGAAGCCGCAGCTGAAGCCCTACCTCGCGGCGAACGCCGAGGTCGCCCGCAAGGGCACCGCGCGCATCGCGGGCCGGTTCCTCACCGACCGGATGTTCCGCACCGCGCTGGTCGGCATCGTCGCCCTGCGCGGCGACGCGCCCACCTGGGTGTACCGGTTCTCGTGGCCGTCGGGCACGTTCGGCTTCGCCGAGCACTGCCTCGACGTCCCGTTCTTCTTCGACTGCCTCGACTCCATCGCGATCGAGCCGCTCGCCGGCGCCAATCCCCCGCAGGCGCTCGCCGACGAGGTGCACGGCGGCGCCGTGACCTTCATCGCGACGGGCGACCCCGGATGGCCCCGGTACACGGATGCCGCGCGTCAGACCCGCGTCTACGACACCCCGTCGACCGTGGTGCAGGACGGCTACGCGTCCGTGCGCCCGCTGCTCACGACGGCGGGATGACACGACCCCCCGGTTGGGGTACGTGACCGCGGGACGTTCGGGCAGCATGCTTGCGACATGACACCCGGCGATACGACGGTCCCGACCATCACCGGCCCCCTCGACACCCATCGCGAACAGTCCGCCCTCGTCGTCGAGCATCTCGTGACGCACGGCACGGCGACCCGGAGCGAGCTCGTGAACGCCACCGGCCTGGGGCGCGGCACCATCGCCGGGCTCACGGCACGCCTGCTCGACGCGGGCGTGATCCGCGAGTCCGGCGACGCGCACGGCGACGGCAGGTCCACGCCGCTCACGCTCGCCGGCGGCGACCGCGTGCTCGTCACGGCGCGGCTGGCGCTCGACGAGGCCGTGGCGACGATCGCCACCCTCGGCGGCGAGGAGGAGGCGCGCTTCAGCGAGCGGATCGCGACGAAGGCGGCGATCCCCGGCTCGGAACTCGCGGCGAACCCCGTCACGCCGCTCGCCGTGGTGATCTCGCGGGCGATCGCCCGCACCTCGCGTTCGGGCCATCGCATCGCCGACATCACCGTGCTCGTGGACGGAGCCGTGGTCGGCTCGCCCGCGGTCGTCATCATGGATGCCCGGTTCGGCGCGGAGCCCGTCGACGTGCTCGGCGAACTGCGGGCGATGATCCCCGCCCTCGCCGAGGTCGAGGCCTCCCTGCCGCTGCCCATGCGCGTCGTGCCGGCGGCGAGCGCGGCCGCGAGCGTCGAGCTGGACGCCCTGCCCGGCATCGCCGACGTGCTCTACCTCGAGGGCGACACCGCGGTCTCGGCGGCCGCGGTGGCCGCCGGCCATCCGCTGCGCGGGGCGCACGGACTCGGCGCGACCTTCGGCCACCTGCCGATCGTGCCCGGCGGGCTGCGATGCCGGTGCGGCCAGCAGGGCTGCCTCGCGACGGTCGCGGCCCCCGAGGTGGTCCTCGAACGCGCCGGGCTCGCCGCACTCGCCGAGTCGGACGGCCGCTCCGACGCCCTCGACGAGCTCGTCCTGCGCATCGCCGAGGCCGAGGACCGGGCGCGGTGGGCCTGGCTCGACGCCGCGCACTGGATCGGTCGAACCCTGCAGATCGTGGTTCCCACGATCGACCCGGCCGTCGTGGTCGTCGGCGGCTACTGGTCCGGCCTCGCCGGCGACATCCGCAGCGCCATGCAGGGCAATCGGCCCACGGTCGGCAACGGCGCGATCAGCGCGATCCCGGTCTTCTCACCGGCATCCGGAGGGGCGGATGCCGCACTCGTCGGTGCGCGACGGCTCGCGCGCGAACGACTCGTCGCCGACCCCCTCCTGCTCGTGGGATGACCGTTTCCCTGGACTCGACCGCGTGAACAGCAGGGTCGGCGATGCGTACTCGCGGCGGGCGGCGGAGTACATCGAGCTGTTCGGGTGGGTGGGCGCCGCGCACCCCTCGGACCGCCAGCTCGTCTCGACGTGGGCGCGCGGCATCGACGGCGGGGCGATCGACGCCGGCTGCGGCCCCGGCCACTGGACCGACTTCCTCACGGAACACGGGCTCGATGCCCGCGGCGTGGACCTGGTGCCCGAGTTCATCGAACGTGCCCGCCGCGAATACCCGAGCGTGCCCTTCGCGGTCGGCGACCTGAACACGCTCGACTGCGAGACCGGAACGATCGGCGGCATCCTCTCGTGGTACTCCCTCATCCACCATGAGCCCGGCACGATCGGGGTTCCCCTGGCCGAGTTCCATCGCGCGCTCAGCCCGGGCGGCACGCTGCTCATCGGGTTCTTCGAGGGCGCCGAGGTCGAGCAGTTCGATCACGCCGTCGCCCCGGCATACCGCTGGCCGGTGGAGGACCTCAGCGCAGAACTCCAGGCCGTCGGCTTCGACGTGGTCGAGTCCCACGTCAGGAAGACCGTCGGCCAGCGGCCGCAGGCCGCCGTCATCGCCCGACGGGGCACAGACCCGATGAACGTCGAACGAACGCCCGCCGCCCGCTGACGGCCCGGCGATCAGGAGATCTGGTCGCGGGAGATCCGCACCATGCGGATCTCGCGCACGCCATCGTCGACCTGCACGGTGCCGTCGGGGACGAATCCGTTCTTCCGGTAGAACGCCTGCGCCCGCGGGTTGGGATCGGCGACCCACAGCGACGCCGACCGGTCGGTGCCGATGACCGCGTTCAGGAGGGCCGCGCCGGCACCGGTTCCGTGGGCTTCCGCGAGGACGTACAGCACGAACAGGTGCAGGTCCGATGCGGGCCCGGGAGTCTCGGGCGGGCCCGCCATCGCGACCCCGATCACCGCGCCATCACGTTCGGCCACCGCGACCGTGTTCGCTCGGTAGCGCTCGTCGACGAGGGCGGCGGTCCAGAACCGCTCGCGAGCGCCGACGAACCCCGGGTCGTCGAGCACCCGGTCGGGCATCAGGCCACGATACGTCTCCTGCCACGAGCGGACGAGCACGCGCGCCATCGCGGGGACGTCCTCGACCCGGGCTGCGCGAACCGTGACCGGAGCATCCATGGGCGAAACCCTATCCAGCCCGGAGAGGCCCGGCGAGCTCCGGGCGCACTCATGCGGTCTCGGGCAACGGCAGGCGTGCCCCGGCGAGCTCCTCGAGTTGGCGCCAGACCTCGGCGGCCGTGTCGGCGGAGGGCGCCTGCGTGCGGGCGAGCGGGTCGACGCGAACGGGCAGGCCCCGCAGCCTGCCGGCCGGCGCGTAGTACTCGCCGCCCTGGGCGTCGGGATCGGTCAGGGCGCGCACGGCGGACCACGCGGCGGTGTCCTTGCCCTGCGCCCACGGCGTGTACGGGTTGCGCTGGTACGGCGTCGAGGAGTCTCGGACACCGCGCCGCTCCGGGGTCTTCGCGTCCACGCCCACGCCGGGTCGGACCACGAGGGAGGCGACCGGTCGGCGACTCGCCCGCAGCCGGCGATCCAGCTCGAACGCGAACACCTCGGTCACGGTCTTCGCCTTCGTGTACGCCCCGATCGCCGACGCGGGAGTGCGCAGGACATCATCGACGCGGATCGGGAACTGCTTCACGAATCCCGTCGAGGTGTGCACGACTCGAGTCGGCGTCCCGGATCGCGTGCCGGTGTCGACGAGGGCGGGGAGCAGCCCGGCGAGCAGGCGGACGTTCGCGACCGCGTGCGTTCCCACGAGGAGCGGGAGTCCATCGACCGTGGTCTCGCTACGGCTCAAGGCCATCGCTCCGCCGTTGAGGAGGATGCCGTCGAGGCGAGGGAGCGCCTGCACCTCGTCGGCGGCGCGGGACACCGAGTCGAGGGAGGCCAGGTCGATCAGCACGCTCCGCACGGCGGCGCCGGCGACCTCCCGCCGGATCGATGCCTCGGCGAGGCGCAGCTTCGCCTCGGATCGGGAGGCGAGCACCACGTCGGCTCCCGCGGCGGCGAGCTGCTCGGCCGCGAAGTAGCCGATGCCGGCGGTCGCCCCGGTGACGACGATCGTCCGTCCCGTCTGATCGGGAAGGCGTTCGGGATCCCAGGCCAGGGGTTGACCTGTCAGGTCGCTAAGTGGATGACTCATCCGGTTAAAGTAGCACATTCGGATGACTCATCCGTTTCGGCTACGATGGAGCCATGCGACCACTCCGCGCCGATGCGTTGCGCAGCCGGACCCGGATCATCGAAGCCGCCCGCGGGCACGACGCCCGCGCCCTGCGCCTGAACGACGTCGCCCGCGATGCCGGCCTCGGGGTCGGCACGGTGTACCGCCACTTCCCCACGGTGCATTCGCTCGTCGAGGCGCTCTCGCTGCACACGCTCGAGCGGATGAGGTCGATCGCACAGGCCGCGATGAGCGAGGTCGATGACGAGACCGCGTTCGTCGACTTCCTCGACGGCGCACTGGCCCTGCAACTCCAAGACGGCGGACTCCAGTCCGTGCTGCTCTCACCCGATGACGAAGACGAGTCGGTGCGGGCCATGAAGGCCGAGGTCTTCGCCGCGTTCGAGGGCATCCTCGAACGCGCCCGCACTGCCGGCCTCGTGCGCACGGACCTGTCGATCGCGCAACTCGAGCACCTGGTGTGCGGCATCGAGCACGCCGTCCGCGTCGGTGATCCGGCCGATCGCCAGGTTTTCCTCGACGTCCTCCTGGCGGGCGTCCGCCCGGCGCGTCGCGGCATCCGGGAATGATCGGCGCCGCTCGGCGATTGCACCTCTCATGTGCAGGATCACGCCGTTGCCGCAGGCCACCGGCCTCGTCGACGACGCGGGCACGATCGGCCGGTTCCTCGAGCACCTGAGGTGGTCGGTGATCGACACCGCGGGGCGCGATCTCGCCGCGGGCGACGCACGACACGAGGAGCACGACCGCACGCGCCTCCACGTGGTGCTCTCCGGGACCATCTGGCTCTCGCACGGCGACGAGGTGGTCGAACTCGACCGAGGTGACGTCGCACTGCTGCCGCAGGGCGGTCCGACCCGGCTCAGCGCCTCCGACGACGCGCGGCTGCTCAGCGCGACGGTGGCGCTCGTGGACCCCACCCGACCATGACCCGTGCGATGCCGCCGGTGCTGGCCGCCCGCGGGTTCGGACGCAGCGAACCCGGCTTCTCGAGCCTGCTCGACACGATGCACCGCGAGGCCTCCGGCACCAGGCCGGGCTCCGGCACCGTGCTCGCGGGGCTCACCGACGTGGTCATCTCGGCCGCGGTGCGTTTCTGGCTCGAGCACGGCTGCGGCACCGCGCGAGCCTGGCTGGCCGCCGCGCAGGATCCGAACGTGGGCGACGCCCTCGCGGCGATCCACGAGAGCCCCGGCACGCCGTGGACGGTCGAGTCGCTCGCCCGCATCGCCCGCGCGTCGCGTTCGCAGTTCTCCGAGCAGTTCCGCGAGACCGTCGGCGACACCCCCGCACGCTACGTGACCCGCATCCGGATGGCGCAGGCCGAGCGGATGCTCCGCAGCGGCGATCCCGTCGCGGTCATCGCCTACCGCCTCGGCTACGACAGCGAAGACGGGTTCAGCCGCGCGTTCCGCCGCCACAGCGGCGTCGCGCCGAGCCTCTGGCGACGGACCACCCTGCAGCCCGTCGCCTGACCGCGCGACCCGTCACCGGCCCCTCGCCGAGACGAGCACCATGCCGCCGATGACGGCGGCGACGCCGCCGCCGAGGAACGCCACCTGCACGCCCACCGAGTCCACGAGCAGTCCGCCGACGGCCGCGCCGATCGTGATCGCGGTCTGGAAGGCGGCGACGATGAGTCCGCCCGCGCTCTCGAGGCGGTCGGGGGCGACGCGCGCCATCCACGTCTGGATCATCGTCGGGACCGCCCCGAACCCGGCGCCCCACACGCCCACGACGCCGACCGCGACGACGGGGTTCGCGCCCCACAGTGCGTAGAGCACCATCGAGGCGCCGATCGCGGTCGGCGCCGCGACGAGCAGCACGCCCAAGCGGCGATCGGCCAGCGGGCCCGCGGCCAGGTTGCCGGCGAACGACGCGAGGCCGAAGACGGCCAGCAGCAGGGCGAGCGTCGCGGGTGTGACCGCGCCGATCGACTCGAAGGCGGGGCGCAGGTAGGTGAAGCCGGCGAAGTGCCCGCCCGAGATGAGCACGACCGAGAGGATCCCGAGCGCGACCACCGGTCGGGCGGCGGTCCGCACGAGGGTGCGGAAGCCCGGCGCTCCGGTCGGCGGCACCGACGGCAGGGTCACCATCTGCACGGTCAGGGCGATGACCCCGACCGCCGCGGCGCCGAGGAACACCGTGCGCCAGCCCACGAGGTCGCCGAGGACGGCGCCCGCGGGCACGGCGGCGATCGTCGCGAGCGAGAGTCCCGTGTTCACGATCGTCATCGCGCGGCCCAGCCGATCGGCCGGCACGAGCTGCGAGGTCACGGCGAGCGACATGGCCCAGAACCCCGAGATCGCGAGGCCCAGCAGGAGCCGCGAGGCCAGCATGAGCCCGAACACCGGCGCGATGGCGACGAGCACGTTCGAGATCACGGCGAGCGTCGTGAGCCCCACCATGACCGTGCGCCGGTCGACGCGCGGCAGCGCCGACACGACCAGCGGACCGCCGATGATGCCGATGAGGCTCGTGGCCGTCACGAGCTGCCCGGCGACGCCCTCGGTGATGCCGAGGTCCGCCGCGATCGGCGAGAGCAGGCTCGCCGGCAGGAACTCGCTCGCCACGAGCGTGAAGATGCCGAGGCCGAGCGAGACGACGCCGGCCCATGCGGCCCGGCGCGGGCCTTGCGCTCCCGAGGCGGGAGGCGACCCGGCGGGTGATCGGGTGATGGCGCTGGTGCTCGCGGTGTTCGTGGACATGTCGCTCCTTCAGGTGGATCTCCACCCTCGCGGAGCGCCCGCGCGCGCGCCCGACCGTTCGTCGTCGGTACCCGACGGTTCGTCTGACAGCCGACGCGGGCGGCCCATGTCGCACCCGTCGTCAGGACGTGCGCGCGTCGGCTCCGGTCCGCGGCGAGCGACGGAACAGCCCCGCGATGCCCCACCCGGTGACCTTCATCATCGCCTCGACGACGATGACGGGGCTCATCTTCGATCGGCCAAGTGCGCGCTCGACGAACGTGATCGGCACCTCCACCACGACGAGGCCGGCCTGGCTCGCATGCCACAGCATGTCCACCTGGAACCCGTAGCCGCGCGTGTGCACGTCGTCGAGGCGGATGGCCCGCAGCGCCGATGCCCGGAACACCCGGTACCCGGCCGTCGCGTCGCGCGTGGACAGGCGCAGCATCCGGCGGGCGTACGCGCTGCCCCACCTCGAGAGGAGCTCGCGGTGACGCGGCCAGTTCTCGATCGCACCGCCCGGGATCCACCGCGAACCGATGACGACGTCGACCCGACGGCCCGCGGGATCGGGCGCCTCGAGCGCGGCCAGCAGCGACGGCAGCTGCTCGGGCAGGTGGGAGCCGTCGGCGTCCATCTGCACGATCGGATCGAAGCCCCGGTCGAGCGCCCAGCCGAAGGCGTCGAGGTAGGCGGCTCCGAGCCCCTCCTTCGCGGTGCGGTGCAGCACGTGCACGGCACCGTCATCGGCGGCGAGGCCCTCGGCGATGTATCCGGTGCCGTCGGGCGAGCTGTCGTCGACGACCACCACGGCGGCCTCGGGCACGGCGGCCCTGACCCGTGCGACGGTCTCGGCGATGCTCTCGCGTTCGTTGTACGTCGGGATCACGACGAGGGCGCGCGACATCCGAACTCCCCTCGTGCGTGCCCGCCAATCGTATCCGGACGAGGAGAACGGTTTCGCCGCGTCAGCGCACGCCCGCCATGAGTCGCAGCACGGGCTTGCGACCGAGCCAGAGCGCGATGCCCAGCACGATCGCGATGGCGCCGAGCACGCCGAAGTACGTCGCCTCGTTCACCACCGTGTAGAAGCCCGCCAGCAGTCCTGCGATCGACGAGCCGAGTGCGACCGAGAGGAAGAACAGCGCGACCATCTGGGTGTGGAACACCCCGGGCGCGAGCTTGGTCGCGACCGACAGGCCCACCGGCGAGAGCAACAGCTCGGCGACGGTGAACACGAACAGGATGAGCACCATCCACAGCAGCGGCGTCGAGTTCGGCCCGCCGTCGGCGAACGGCAGGAACAGCAGGAACGCGACGCCCATGAGCACCGTGCCGAACGCGAACTTGATGGGCGTCGACGGCTGGCGATCGCCGAGCTTCGTCCAGATCGCGGCGAACACCCCCGAGAGCACGATGATGAAGACCGGGTTGATCGACTGCACCCACGGCACCGGCATCACCCAGCCGAAGATGCTGCGGTTCAGCTGCTCGTCGGAGTAGATGGTGAGCACCGTGAACTGCTGCTGGTACAGCGACCAGAACGCGACGCTCGCGATGAAGAGCGGGATGAACCCGTAGACCCGGCTGCGCTCGGTCGCCGTGATGCGGTGGCTGCGCAGGATCACCACGAAGTACGAGATCGCGGCGACCACCGTGGCCCCGATGACCCACGTCACGAGGTTGCCGGCGTTCACGAGTCCGGTGAGCACGAGCACCGCGATGAGCAGCACCGCGGCGATGGCGACGCCGATCACGAGCCCCCGCCGCGATTTGGGCAGCGGGTTCGGCACGACGGATGCCACGGCCGGCAGCCCCTTGCGTCCGAACGCGTACTGGATGAGGCCGAGCGCCATGCCGACCGCGGCGACGGCGAAGCCCCAGTGGAATCCCCAGGTGTCCTGCACGAGGCCCGTGATGAGCGGGCCGAGGAAGGCGCCGAGGTTGATGCCGAGGTAGAACAGCGAGAATCCGGCGTCGCGGCGAGGGTCGCGCTCGGAGTAGAGCGTGCCGACCACGCTCGTGGCGTTGGCCTTGAGCCCGCCCGAGCCGAACGCCACCAGCACGAGGCCGACGCCGACGCCGAGGAATCCGGGCAGCGCGGCGAGCGCGATGTGCCCGCCCATGATCACGATGGCGCTGTAGAAGAGCACGCGCTCGGAGCCGAGCAGTCGGTCGGCGATCCACGCGCCGAGGATCGTCGAGAGGTAGACGGCCCCGCCGTACGCGCCGACGATGCCGGCCGCGGCGGCCTGGTCCATGCCGAGGCCGCCGTCGGCGACCGTGTAGTACAGGTACAGCAGCAGGATGCCCTGCATGCCGTAGAAGCTGAACCGCTCCCACATCTCGACGCCGAAGATGTGCACGAGTGGTCGCGGCTGCCCGAAGAAGCCGTGGTCCCCCCGGGTGTCGTGCTCGCTCGCGCCCCCACTGGCAGGCTCGGGCGGACCGTACTCCCCCGGGGCAGGTTCGGTGACCTTGCCCATGCGGGTCAGCCTAGACCCGGGCGGTCGGATGTCGCGAGCAGCGTTGCACGCGGGGGCCACCCGCGTCGAGCACGGGCCGCGACGATCAGCCGGCGGCGAGCTTCGACTTGGCGTAGTGCCGACGGGCCTTCTCGCGGTTGCCGCAGAGCTCCATCGAGTGCCACTTGCGGGCGTTCGCACGACTCTCGTCGATGAGGAAGTGCTGGCAGTCGGATGCCGCGCACGCCCGGATGCGGGAGCCCTGCTCGGTCTGCAGCGAAGCCCACTCGGCGATCGCCCTGGCGCCGACGGCGCGAGCGGGGTCGACCTCGTCGACCCAGTCGAGGCCGTCGGCCCGGAGCCGGGCGCGCTTGCGCATGGCGCCGGCCCACGGCTCGAGCTGCGCGGCATCCGTCTCACCCCTGAGGAACCCGACGAATGCCGCCCTGGCCGCGCGCGCGTCGCGCACCTCGTCGGCCGTGCCGCGGAGCCCGCGCGATCGCAGCCACTCGGATGCCGCGGCGTCGTCGCCGAGCTCATCGCGCACGCCATCGGGGTAGAGGAGGCGCGAGTTGACGAGGTCGAGGAGCAGGGAGTCGGTCATGGGGTCTCGATTCGAATCTGTTCGTTCTAACCATATCAGCGCACTAGACAAGTTGGAATCTTGGCGCTATGGTTTCGTCATAACCACTTCAGCCGGAGAAACCGGTTAGAACGAACGAGGAGCAGCACATGTCGACCATCACCGTCGGAACCGAGAACAGCACTCCCATCGAGCTCTTCTACGAAGACCACGGCAGCGGCCAGCCCGTCGTGCTCATCCACGGCTACCCGCTCAACGGGCGCTCGTGGGAGAAGCAGGCTGCGGCGCTCCTCTCGGCCGGCTACCGCGTCATCACCTACGACCGCCGCGGCTTCGGGCTCTCGAGCCAGCCGACGACCGGGTACGACTACGACACCTTCGCCGCCGACCTCAACGTCATCATGGAGACCCTCGACCTCCGCGACGCGGTGCTCGTCGGGTTCTCGATGGGCACCGGCGAGGTCGGCCGCTACCTCAGCACGTACGGCAGCGAGCGCGTCGCCAAGGCGGGCTTCCTCGCGTCGCTCGAGCCGTTCCTCCTCCAGACCGACGACAACCCCACGGGCGTGCCGGCGTCGGTCTTCGACGGCATCTTCGAAGCCGCCACCACCGATCGCTACGCGTGGTTCGACGACTTCTACCAGAACTTCTACAACCTCGACGAGACCCTCGGCAGCCGCATCAGCGAGGCCGCCGTACGCGCCAGCTGGAACGTCGCGGCGAGCGCCTCCTGGTTCGCCTCCTCGGCCGTCGTGCAGTCCTGGCTGACCGACTTCCGCGGCGACATCGAGAAGATCGACGTGCCGGCGCTCATCCTGCACGGCACGGCCGACCGCATCCTCCCGATCGACGCGACCGCCCGCGAGTTCGTCAAGCGCCTCCCCTCGGCCGACTACGTCGAGATCGAGGGCGCGCCGCACGGTCTGCTCTGGACCCACGGCGCCGAGGTCAGCGAGGCGCTCCTGGCCTTCCTCGCCAAGTAGTCGGGCCGGCCGGCCCTCGCCACGGAGCACGTCCCGGCATGTCCGGGGCGTGCCCGGGCAGGTTCGGTGACCTCGCCCATGCGGGTCGGCCTCGACCCGGGCGGTCGGATGTCGCGAGCCTCGCTCCGGCGGGTGCTCCCCCACTGCGGACTCCGGGGGCATGCCCCCGTGCGGGTGGGACGGAGGCCTCGTTATGGTCTGAGACAGGGCGGGAAGCCCACGAGGGGGACGACGATGATTCGCACAGCACGCACGATCGCGATCGGCGCCGTCGCCGTCGCCGCGGCCCTGACGTTCAGCGGATGCGGGCTCCTGGCCCCGCCCGAACGGTTCAGCGATGACGAGACCCTCGACGCCCAGGTGCACACGGTCGAGATCGACGAGCCTGCCGGCAGCGTCATCGTGAAGGGCTCCGGCGAGGGCGCCGACCTCGAGGTCGAGCGCACGGTCTCCTACCGGGGCGAGCGAACCGTCGGGGCGACCTTCGAGGTCGACGACGGCGTGCTCGTGTTGAGCGGATGCGGCCGCAACTGCGTCGTCGACTACACGATCGAACTGCCGGCGGGCGTCGACGTGCGCGGGGCGACCTCGAACGGCGCGATCGAGCTCACCGGGGTGAACGAGGTCGACGTCTCGACGAACAACGGGCGGATCGAACTCGACGACGTCACCGGCGCGATCGAGGTCGAGACGAGCAACGGCCGCATCGAGGGGCGCGGCCTCGCCGGAACCGGCATCCGGGCGTCGACCTCGAACGGGGCGATCGACCTGCGGCTCTCCGCCGCTCAGGATGTCGAGGCACGCACCTCGAACGGGGCGATCGACCTCGTGGTCCCGACCGAGGGCACCGGCTACCGGGTCACGACCGAGACGTCGAACGGGTCGGTCGACGTCGACATCGACGAGGACTCCGATGGCGAGTTCGCGCTCGACCTCGCCACGTCGAACGGGTCGATCACCGTCACCGGTCGCTGACGGCCGGCTCCTCGGGCACCGAGGTGCCGCGCCCAGAAGGTTGCCGCAGCCCGACCGGTGCGGGATCCTGAAGGGGACCCGACACCGCGACGGTCGCCGCCCCACAGACGACCGGCATGGAGGACGTCATGGTGGGCACCGGCGGTCAGGACGACGACTCGCTTCCGGATGCCTTCGACGAGCACGATGCCGAGATCGCCCGCCTGCAGCGCATCGCCTTCGGCTCCGGAGCGACGGATGCGGAGCGCGAGGCCGCGGTCCGCGAGCTCGCCGAGGCGGGTTCGCCCGACGGCTCGCCGATGCTCGCCGTGCCCCGATCGGCAGGACCCACGATGGCCCGATCGGCGGAGGACGCCTCATCCGCCGGCGCGGCCCCGGTCGCCGCCGCATCCGCGGTCGCCGAACAGGCCCCGACGCGGATCCGGTGGGCGATCATCGCCGGCGCGATCGCGCTGGCCGCGGGCCTGCTCATCGGTTGGCAGCTGGACACGCGCGAGCCCGCCCTCGAACCGGCCGCGCTCCTCCCCACGGGATCGGCCGAGCAGGAGCTCACGTACGCGGAGTACCTCGAGACCCTCCCGCTCGTCGCCGACGCGGAGGCGTCGGAGGCCTTCGCCCGCGTGGCGGTCCCGAGCGATCAGCTCCCTGCGTCATGGGTCCGCGACGGCTTCTTCCAGGCGCGCCTCCTGGTCGCCCTTCCCGACGGCACCGGCGTCTTCGCCGCACGGCGCGAGGCGGAGGTGTGCCTGATCGTCGCCTCCGCCTCCGAGGGCGGCCAGAGCCGGTGCACGGAGAACGGTCGATTCCCCGAGACGGGGATCCGGGTCATCTCGATGCAGGGCGAGGGCTGGTTCGACGTCACGTGGGCGCCCGACGGCACCGTCTCCGTCACGTCGGACACCCGATGAGCTCGGCGCTCGACGTCTCAGTGCGGGTCACATCGGCGTAACACGGCGCTGACCACGGTGAAACGGCCGCAGAATACCGTTCTGTCACCGAGGAGGCACCGATGAGCGCACTGAGCGACGCGATCGCGCGGCGCATGCCCGACTCGAGCCTCGGCCAGGTGTCGCCGCTGCACGGCCTGCGACGCGGCTCGGTGACGACCCTCGACCTCGTCGCGCAGTCCGTCGCCGCCGTCGCCCCCGCCGGCGGCCTGCTCATCCTGACCGGCGGGCTCGTGGACCGCACGGGATCCTTCGCGTTCGTGACGCTGCTGCTGACGGCCGCGGCCGTGATCCTCGTGGCGCTGTCGATGTCGGTGTTCGCCCGGCGGATCTCCGCGGCGGGCGGCATCTACACGTTCGTCACGCGCGGCCTCGGGCCGGTCGCCGGGATGATCGCGGGCGTGGCCCTGCTGCTCGGCTACGCGGGGGTCTCGATGGACACGCTGCGGAGCGCGGTGCGCCGGCTCGGCGTCGCGTTCGGCGACGACGGGCAGTGGGCGTCCGGGAGCGTCGCGACCGTCGTGCTGGTCGTCGGCATCGGCGCGGCGATCACCGCGATCATCGGCCTCGGCGCGAAGACGTCGACGCGCGTCATGCTCGTGGTCGAGGCCGTCGTGGTCACGGCGCTCGTCGGGCTGTCGGTCGCGGTGCTCGCGTCGACCGGCTGGAAGGCGCCCGACGTGCTGCCCGACCTCGCGGCCGCACCGTCGCTCTCCTCGTTCGCGGAGGGCATCGGCTTCGCCCTCATCTGCTTCGTGGGCTTCGAGAGCGGGGCGGCGCTCGGCCCCGAGAGCCGCCGCCCGCTCGCCACCGTGCCCCGGGCGCTCGTCTGGACGATCGCGGCCGTCGCCGCCGTCTACCTGTTCGGGATGCTCGCCCAGCTCTCCGCCGTCGCCGACGGGAGGGATGCCGCACTGCTGACGGATGCGGACCTCGTCGCGAGCCCCTGGTTGGGCTCCCTGATCGAGGCCGTCGTCGCGGCATCCTGGATCGCCTGCACCCTGGCCTGCACGAACGCGCTCGTGCGGCTCGTGTTCACGATGGCCCGCGAGGGTGTGCTGCCCACGGCGCTCGGACGCACGTCCGCCAGGTTCGCGACACCGCACGTGGCCGCCCTCGCCGTCGGCACGGTGATCATCGCCGGCACGCTGCTGCTCGTCTGGGCGGGCCGGGAATCGCTCTACCGCGACGTCGTGCACCTCTCCCAGAGCATGGCGTTCATCATCGCCTACCTCGCCGTCTGCGCCGCGGCCGTCCCGTACCTCGTGCGCATCGGGGAGTTCAGCCTCCGGGAGGCCTGGCCCGCCGTGCTCGGGACCCTGGCGCTCGCGGGCGTCGCGGGCACCGAGGTCCTCGCCGAGGCGAGCGAGGACCCGACGGCGCTCTGCGTCCTCCTGGCGGTCATCGCCGTCGCGACGCTCGCGCACCTGCTCCGCGTGCGGTCGGGCTCGGTGCTCGCGGCGCGGGTGGGGGCGTACGACACGCCCGTGGCATCCGACGCCATCTCCTCCCCGGTCGCACCACCCCCGCGCTCGTGAGCGGGACGTCGGGCGGCGGCGTCGCCCTCGCGCTGGCCGTGCTCGAGGAGGTCGCCCGCGGCGGGCCGACCCTGTCCGCGAACCGCATCGCCCAGCTGCTCGGGATGCCGCGGGCGAGCGCCTACCGCCTGATCAACTCGCTCACGAGCGAGGAGTACCTGCTGCGGCATCCGACGCTCGACGGCTTCGTGCTCGGCGTGCGCGTGGTCGAGCTCGCGCACCTGATCGCCCCTCGCCGGGCCGATCCCCTGCCCGAGGTGATCGCGGGGCTCCGCGAGCGCACCGGGGAGGCCGTGCACTTCGTGCGGTACGCCGGCGGCCGGGTGACGATCGTCGACGAGGACCCCGACCTCCCGCTCACCTCGATCGACCGCACCCGTCGCCAGCTCGGTGCGACCGCGATCGGCCGGCTGCTCATCGCCGAGTTCCCGCCGCTCGAGCCGACGTCGGACCCGACGGCGGCGAAGGCGGTCGCCGAGTCCGCACGCGCGTCGGGCATCTCGATCGAGGAGCGACGGCGCATCGCCGTGGAGGTCGCGCGGCTCGGCTACGCCCGCAGCACCGAGCCCGAGCCCGTGGCCCGCGCATGCATCGCGGTGCCGGTGCGCTCGCCCGACGGCGACCTCGTCGCCGCGGTGGCCCTCACGATCGCGGGCGACGACCTCTCGCTCGCCGAGCGCCACCTCGCCGCGCTGCAGGCCGCGTGCGGCGAACTCGCCGCGATCGCGTACCCGGTGGGCTCGACCGCCGGCTGAGCCTGCGGGCGGATGCCGCGGCTCAGCCGCCGAACGGAACGACGAACCGCACCGTGCCGAGCACCGACCCCACCGGGACGCTGCCGAGGTAGCGGGAGTCGATCGACGCGGCCCGGGCGTCGCCGAGCACGAACACGGCGTCGTCGGGCACCGTCTCGTCGAACGCGAGCACGCTCGCGAGCCCCTCGTGGGGAACCCGGTAGTCCTCCTCGAGCGGCACGCCGTCGACCGTGAGCTCGCCGCCCGCAGTGCAGCAGGCGATGCGCTCGCCCGGAAGACCGACCACGCGCTTGACGAAGGTCGTCGAGGCCTCGCCCCGGCCGAGGAGTCGGGCGACGCGGTCGCCCCATCCGCCCGGGTCGGCGAAGACGACGACGTCGCCGCGGTGCAGGTCTCCTCCGCGCTGCCCCGCGGCGACGACGAGGTCGCCGACGTCGATCGTCGGCGACATGGAGTCCGAGTCCGCCCGGTACGCCGCCGCGCCGCTCGCCACGACCGCCGCGCCGGCCGCGAGGCCGACCGCGAGCACCGCGGACGCGAGCGGGACGAACGTGCGGCGCCTCACAGGTCGCCGCGCCGCAGGATCATGGCCTCGATCTCGCGTTCCTGCTCGGCGGCGATGTGCTTGGCGAGGGTGCGGATGTAGCTGTTGGCGCCGTCCGCGATCGCCGCGTCGGCCATCTCGAGCGCGCCGCGGTGGTGGGCGATCATGAGGTCGAGGAAGCGCGCCTCCGCCTCCGCACCCGAGAGCGCGTCGAACTCGGCGATCTGCTCCGGCGTCGCCATGCCCGACATCAGGCCGCCGCCGTGGTGCATGACGCCGACCCCGTGCCATGCGTCGATCCAGGCCTGCATGGCCGTGATCTCCCGGGTCTGGTCGGTCTCGATGAAATCGGCGAGCGACCGCGAGAACCCGTCGATGCCGGGCGTCGCCGCGAGGATCCGGGAGAGCTCGACCGCCTGCTCGTGATGCGGGATCATCATCATCGCGAACAGCATGTCCGCGTCGTTCGGGACGTCGTCGACGCCCGACGCCCGCTCGCCGAGCACGGGCTGCACGCTCCCGTCCTCACGCGCGGATGCCGCCATCACGGTGCTGCCCGGTGCGCGGTCGACCAGCTCCTCGGCCCGGGCGCGATCGGATGCCGCGAGCCACGGTCCGAGCACGGCGGCGCCGCTCATGAGGATCGCGGCGAGGGCGATGGTCGTGGCGACAGGTCGTCGCATGGCGCTCCTTCGGGGTGGATCGGAGGCGGCGGCCCGGCGGATGCCGGACCGCCGCCCGGTGGATCAGGCCGACGCGACGCCCGCGCGTCGCCGGCGCCTGGCCAGCAGCAGTCCGCCGGCCGCCAGCAGCACGACGGCCGCCGAGGCCGCGCCGATCGGGAGCGCCGTTCCGGTGAAGGCGAGCATGCCGCCGTCATCGCCCGACGCGGCCGCGGGCGCTGCCGCCGGCGTGGCCGCCACGGTGACCTCGACCTCGGCGCTCAGGCCCGAATCGACGCCCGTGACGACGATCGTGTGCGCACCCGACGGTGCCGTCGCGGGCACCTCGAGCGTGCCCGCGATCGCGCCGTCCTCGTCGGCGGCGAGGGTTCCCACCGTGATCGGGTCCGAGTGCAGCACGACCTCGACCTGCTCGCCCGCGGCGAAGCCCGCGCCCTCGAGCTCGAAGCCCTCGCCGGGCGAGAGCTCCGTCGACGAGATCGTGAGGCTCGGCGCATCCGGGTCCCCGCCCTCGCCGGGCTCGGCCGGGTCGGTCGGCTCCGGGGAGTCGGTCGGCTCGGTCGTGACGGGCGGGTCGGTCGGCGTGGTCGTCGCGGGCGGCTCCGTCGGCTCGGCGGTCTCCGTCGGCTCGGGATCGGTCGGCACGACGACCTCGCACGGCGACTCGTCGCTGTGGATCTCCCCGCCCGGGTCGCCGTCGATGCACGAGCGGCCCTCGGGCGTGCTCATCGACTGCGCCGTCCAGTCGCGCGGCATGATCGAGAACGACTGCCAGTGCGTCTGCATCGGGCTCTGGTCCTCGTCGCGCACGACGTGGTGGAACCCGCTGTTGACCCACGCGACCGGGTCGGTCAACGCGGCATCCGCACTGTTCGCGACGTAGTCGAGCACGCTCAGGTTGGGGCACGCGGGGTTGAGGTTGTTGCTCGCGTACTCCTCGCAGGCGGCGTAGTTCGTCACGCTGATGAGCGGCTGCGTGATCGGGTTGCCCTGGTAGAGCTGCGAGCCCGGGAACACGAACTCGTAGGAGCGCGCGTGGTTGTCGGCGTTGCGGCTCTCGGGTGCGACGACGCGCCACCAGGTCGTGTCGGCGGCGGGCACGAGGTTCGCCGGGTGCTCGATCGTCGTGGCGGTCGTGTGCATCAGCGGGGCCTTCTCGCCCGCCTCGCCGAGCGTCGAGTCGTACTGCTCGACCTGCTGCAGGGCCTGGCCGTCGAGCCCGAAGTCCAGGCGCCAGAAGGCGTTGTGCCAGTGCGAGGCCGCGTAGTTCGCGGCATCCGTCCCGACGGGCCAGCCCGTCGTGGCGTCGGCGTCGAAGTCCTCGTACGAGATGTCGCCCGTCGCGCCCAGGTTGAACGAGATGGCGCCATCATCGGTGAACTCGACCTTGGTAGCGTACTCGTACCAGTCGACCTTCGAGATGATGCTGAGGTTGAACGCCTGGCCCGTCGTCGTGAACAGCGGAGCATCCTCGATCGAGCCCCACGTCTGCTCGTGCGAGCGGTACGCCAGGTCGCGCGTGGTGTCCGTGATGCAGAGCGCCGGGATGGTGCGCAGGTAGTTCGTCGTCTCGCCGCGGCGCGTGATGCTCCACGCCTGCCCGTAGTCGCGGAGCGTGCCGGTGCTGCACTCGGCCGCGCTGAGCTTCTGCAGGTACTGGTTGCCGAAGCCGTACGAGGTGATGTCGTTCCACACGTTCTTGCCCGTGTCGTACGGCACGTTGAGCTGGCCGAGGCTCACCGAGTCGAGCACGCGGCGGAACGAGTCCTCGCCGGGCGCCTTCACGGCCACCTGCTCGAGCATGAGTCCGTGCTTGCTGTCGATGCGCCAGCACATCTGCCACTCGGTGCCGTTGTCGAACGACTTCTCGATGCGGGCGTCGCCCGAGCAGTTGACGGTCGGCGCCGCAGCCGTGGCCCACGTCACCGGGATGACGGCGAGGCCCGCGGCGACGGCGACGGCCGCCACTCCGACGGCCATCGCGCGGGAGATCCTCTTCATGGTCGCGCCCCTCACTTGATGCCGATCACGGACTCGGTGGACAGGTCGACGACGAATGCCGTCGTGTCGAGGTATCCGCCGCCCGGCACGCGGAACTGCATCTCCACGCACCGGTCGATGCTGCAGGCCTCGGCGCCGAGGGTTCCGGCGTCGGGGACGAACGCGCCGCCGGTGACGGCGAGCTGGTCGATGGAATCGAGCTCGTCGCCCGTCACGGCCGCGAACTCGGCGCGCACCGCGGCGCTGGCGGCAGGGTCGCCGAGGAACACGCCGAAGGCGTAGTCGACCTCGTCGGGGCTCGTCGGCGGCTGCACGCCGCCCTTGGCCGTGCTCTCGACGCTGCCGTCGGTGAGGTCGACGGTCTGCAGGAACGTCTGGTTCGACGTGTAGTCGAACAGGAAGACGTCGACCAGCCGGTCGGCGGCGTCGACGTCGCGGGTCGAGATGTCGACGGAGAGCACCTGCGGCGCCGACGAGCCGTCGACCGAGGTGACGTCTTCAGGAACGCTCGCATCGGTGCTCGCGAGGTGGATCGCGTAGCTGAGCTCGTCGGGGCTGAGCGGGTCGCGAGGCTCCCCGAGCTCGGGCTTCGCGGTGACGGCCTCGAGCTCGCGGGTCTCGGAGTTGTCGGCGCCGGACGCGCCACTGACCGCGGGGATCGCCATGAAGCCGCCCACGACCGCGGCCGCGGCGACGACGCCGCCCCCGAGGATCAGGTACGGCAGTCGTCTCGTTCGGGTGTTGCTCGGTGGTGATTGCATCGAACCTCCTGGACACTGTCATTCGCGAAATGCGAACAGCGCGAACCTAGGAAGTCCGTGTTTCAGCGGTTCGGAGCGGTGTGTTTCGTCGGCGTGAATCGCGTTGGGACACCGCAGCGGAGCTGGTGGGCCGAGCGCTCAGCCGTTCTTCGCGTCGCGCCAGGCCAGGTACTCGCGCACCGCCGTGAGGTCGTAGTCGGGGCCGCTGATGCCGAGCGTGAAGAGGCGCACGCCGGCCTCGTACAGCGCGTCGGCCTGCTCGAGGTCGGCGGTGCCGCGGTGCAACTCGTTCGACACGGTGATCTCGGAGATGTCGCGGCCGACCTCGTCGCCCCAGCGCTTCAGCACGTCGAGCTTGCGACCGAGCTCGTCGGGCGCGACGAACGAGTGCCAGATGTCGGCGTGCTGCGCGACGATGCGGAGGGTCTTCTGCTCGCCCTTGCCGCCGATCATGACGGGGATCTTCCGGGTCGGCGCCGGGTTGAGCTTCGCCCAGCGCGCCTCGATGCGCGGCAGCGCGTCGGCGAGGGCGTTCAGTCGCCCGCCGACCGTGCCGAACTCGTAGCCGTACTCGTCGTAGTCGCGCTCGAACCATCCGGACCCCGTGCCGAAGATGAACCGGCCCGCGCCGCCCTTGGAGCTGATGTGGTCGAGCGTGCGGGCCATATCGGCCTGCAGGTCGGCGTTGCGGTACGAGTTGCAGTTCACGAGCGTGCCGAACTCGATGCGCTCGGTCTGCTCGGCCCAGGCGCCGAGCATGGTCCAGGCCTCGAAGTGCAGGCCCTCGCGGTCGCCGCTGAGCGGGAAGAAGTGGTCCCAGTTGAAGACGACGTCGGCGCCGAGCTCCTCGAGGCGGAGCACCGTGTCGCGGATCGCGGTGTACTGGGCATGCTGGGGCTGCACCTGGATGCCGAGGCGCACGGGAGAGGTAGGGCTCATCCTCCAAGCCTAGGTCCGCGTGCGACGGCGACCACCCGGTTGGAGCCGATCAGGTGCGCCCGACCGGATGCCGCGTGGCACGCCCCTCAGCGGTTCGCCCTCACCGGCGCGGCCTCACCACCAGCGCGGTCCCGCCGCCGCGGCGCACGGGCTCCGCGGCCGCCGTCATCGTGCCGTCGGGAGCGACCTCGATCGCCGCGGCGGCGCCGATCTGCGCGGCCGACGTGAACCGATCGCCCGACGGCGTGAACGTCTGGCCGTACGCGCCCAGCGCCGCGCCGTAGGCGTCGATGAACTCCGGCTCGGCCGGCGTCACCGCGGCGTTGCGCTGCGAGGCGCGTGGTGCGGCCACGGCCTCGGGGAGGGTCATCCCGAGGTCGATGCGGTTGAGCAGGATCTGCGTGACGGTCGTGATGATCGTCGCGCCGCCCGGGGAACCCAGCACGTACCGCACGTCGCCGCCGTCGAGCACGATGGTCGGCGACATGGACGACCGCGGTCGCTTGCCCGGCTGGATGCGATTCGGGTCGGTCTCGCTGTAGACGGTCGAGAAGTCGGTCAGCTCGTTGTTGAGCAGGAACCCCCGACCGGGCACCGTCATCGCGGATCCGCCGGTCTGCTCGATCGTGAGCGTGTACGCGACCGCGTTGCCCCACCGGTCGACGACGGAGAGGTGGGTGGTCGACACGTTCTCGGTGTCGGCCGGCTCCGCGGCATCCGCCGTCGTGCAGCCGACGGCATCCAGCGCGCCGGGCGCGACCGGACGCGCGGAGGCGGCGGACGGGTCGATCGTGCAGTCGCGGGCGTCGGCGAAGCCCTGGCTCAGGAGCGTCTCGGTGGGCACGTCGACGAAGGCCGGGTCGCCGACGTAGGCGTTGCGGTCGGCGAACGCGCGGGCGGTGGCCTCGAGGAACAGGTGCAGGCTCTGCGCCGTGGCCTCGGGGGTGTCGCCGGACAGGTCGTGGTTCTCGAGGATGTTCAGCGACTCGCCGACGGTCGTGCCGCCCGACGAGCTCGGCGCCATGCCGTAGACGTCGAGCCCGCGGTACTCGACATGGGTCGGGGCCTGCTCGACCACCTCATACGCGTCGAGGTCGGCCGCCGTGAGGGAACCGGGCGGGGCCGGCAGCGGCGACGCCGGGTCCTTGCGCGGATGCTGCACGACGTCGGCGATCTCGCGGGCGAGGCGCCCCTCGTAGAAGGCGTCGGTTCCCCGCAGGGCGATGAGCCCGAGCGTCTTCGCGAGGTCGGGGTTGCGGAAGGTCGAGCCGACGACGGGGGCATCGCCCTTCGGGAGGAACAGCTTCGCGGTGTCGGGGAAGGCGGCGAACCGCGCCTTGTTGTCGAGGGTCTGGCTGCGGAACGTCTCGTCGACCGTGAACCCGGTCGCCGCGACCGCGATCGCGGGGGCGAGCATCGTCGAGAGCCGCTTCGTGCCGAACCGGTCGAGCGCCGCCTCCCAGGTCGCGAGCGTGCCGGGCACGCCCACGGAGACACCGGATGACACGAGCTCGGGCGTGAATCGGTAGGGCTGGCCGGTGGCCGGGTCGATGAACGCATCGGTCGGCATCTCGGCGGGCGCGGTCTCGCGTCCGTCGATGGTGGTCACCTCGCCGGTCGCCGCATCGAAGTGGACGAAGTACCCGCCGCCGCCGATGCCCGCGCTGTACGGCTCCGTGACCCCGAGCGCGGCCGCGGTCGCGACGGCGGCATCGGCCGCGTTGCCGCCGAGGCGCAGCACCTCGACGCCGATGCGGCTGGCGACGGCGTCGACGGAGGACACCGCGCCGCCGGATCCCACCGAGGTCGCCTGCGGTTGCGGCGACCACCGCGGGGAGCCGGCTACCGGCACGCCGGCAGCGCCGGCATCGGCTCCGATCGCCGGGGCGGACACGGGCTGGATGGCCGCGGTGGCCGGAGTCCCGACCGCGAGGAGGCCGCCGACGGCGACCCCCACGATCGAGAACGTGAGCGCGCGTCGCGCCGTCACCTGGTGCATGGAGTCCCCCTCGATTCACACGACACTGGCCGATGCGGTCACGCTACGGCCGGCGACCGCGGACCGCGAGGGGTTGCCGCTCGGGCACGGCCGTGGAAGGCTTCGCCGTTCGGCAATCGGGCGACCATCTGGGGCGCGCCGGCCGGGCCCACGGACCCGCGGCAAATCGCACGCAACATTCCCGCGTCAAGGCCTGTTCCCGCGCAACCGATCGTCGTACACTCCGAGGATGGACAACCTCGATCGCGCCATCCTCGACCTGCTCCGCCAGAACGCGCGTGCGGGCTACGGCGACATCGGGTCCTCCGTCGGACTCTCCGCGAGTGCGGTCAAGCGCCGGGTCGACCGGCTCGTCGCCGACGGCGTCATCCGCTCGTTCACGATCCAGGTCGACCCGGCGGTCGACGGCATGTCCACCGAGGCGTACGTCGAGCTGTTCTGCCGCGGCACGGTCGCACCCGACGAGCTGCAGCGCATCCTGCAGGGCGTTCCCGAGGTCGTCTACGCGGGCACCGTCACGGGCAGCGCCGACGCGATCGTGCAGATCCGTGCGCGCGACATCGCCTCCCTCGAGGACGCGCTCGAACGTGTGCGCGTCGCGCCCAACGTCGACCACACCCGCAGCGCGATCGTGCTGTCGCGACTCGTCAACCGCAACCGGGACTGAGCATGACGGATGCCGCGGGCGGCCGCCTCGCCGTCACGATCGACGCCGAGGCATCCGCACCGCCCTTCGAGCAGGTGCGGCGCCAGGTCGTCGACGCCGTCGCCGACGGCTCCCTCACCCCAGGCACTCGGATGCCGACCGTCCGCGCCCTGGCCGCCGACCTCGGGCTCGCCGTGAACACCGTCGCCAAGGCGTATCGGGCGCTCGAGGCCGACCACGTCATCGAGACCCGCGGCCGCGCCGGAACCTTCATCTCGGCCACCGGCGACCCCGCCACACGCGAGGCCCAGCTCGCCGCGATCGCCTACGCCGACCGCGTGCACCACCTCGGGCTCGACGACGCCGACGCGCTCGCACTCGTCGAGGCGGCCCTCCGCGCGAAGCGCTGACCGCGGCTGAGACCGCGGGCACGACCGACGGCGCCCCGCGTCACGACGTGAACGCGAGCGCCAGCGTCGCCGACGTGACGACGAGGGGTGCGACCACGAGGCCCAGCAGCATGAACTTCGGCCACGAGATCTCGACGCCCGTCGACACGAGTCGCGAGTGCCAGAGCAGCGTCGCCAGCGAGCCCCACGGCGTGACGATCGCCCCGGCGTTCACGCCGATGAGCAGCGCGATCATGCGCACGGGGTCCTCGGCGAAGGGCTCCAAGGCGAGGTAGGCGGGCAGGTTGTTGACGAGGTTCGCCGAGACCGCCCCCGCCCCCGCGAGGCGGAGGAGGTCGAGCGGTCCCTCGCCGGTGCCCGCGATGGCGGCGAGCACGTCGGTCGCGCGTACGGCGTGCAGCGCCTCGACCGCGAGGAACAGCCCGGACGCGAACACCACGAGCTGCCACGGCACGAGCCCGACGTTCAGCACCTCCGGGCGGCGCACCGCGAACGCGAGCACGAGCACGACCGCCGCGACGGACGCGGGGATCCACACCTCGATGCCCGAGACGAGCAGGGGCACGAGCAGCAGGAGGGTGACCGCGGCGACCCCGAAGAGCACCCGGTCCTCGGGCGGATGCGCCGTCTCGGGCTCGAACCGGGCGAGCAGCTGCCGCGGGCGCGTGACGAAGATCACGACCGCCGTCACCGCGATCGCGACGACGGCCGGCGCCGCGGCCAGGGCGGCGAACTGCAGCGGATGCAGGTCGAGCCGCTCCGCGGCGAGCAGGTTCGTGAGGTTCGACACGGGAAGCAGGAGCGAACCCGTGTTCGCGATCCACACCGTCGTGAGCGCGAACGGGATCGGCGAGATGCGCGCGTGCGCCGCGAGCGCCACGACCACGGGCGTGAGCAGCACGGCCGTCGTGTCGAGCGAGAGGAAGATCGTCGACGCCGTCGCCAGCACGAGCACGAGCAGCCAGAGCACGATCGCGCGTCCGCGCGCCAGGGCCGCCAGGCGCTCGGCGATCACCCGGAACAGCCCGGCTTCGGCCGCGAGCTCGGCCACGATCGTGACGGCGACCACGAACCCGAGGATCGGCAGCACCCGACCGGCGAGCTCGGCCAGGGCCTCGGGCGTGAGGACGCCGAGGATCGCCGCCGCGGCTCCGACCGCCAGCAGCACTCCGCCGACGATCGCGATGCGCACCGGACGACGTTACCCCGTGCCGGCGTGCGTCGAGGACGGGTCGCCGGGTCGCGGCATCCGCTCAGCTCTCGGGGATCGGTTCCTTGGGCAGGCGACGCACCTTCGCGCGGCGCTTGCGGCGCTCGGGGATCATCGAGCGCATCTCCTCGAGCCGGCCGAAGCACAGCAGGCGGTCGCCCGACTCGAGCACGACGCTGCCGCGCGGGTTCGGGATCACGTTGGCGCCGCGGTGCAGCGTGAGCACGCTGATGTCGCGGTCGGCGAGGCCGGACTCGCGCAACGGCTTGCCCACGAGGTCGGCGTTGCCGTGCACGAGGAGCTCGGCCACGCCGTAGCCGGTCGAGACCGTGAGGCGCTGGCGCACGTCGATCTCGGGGAACGCGACCTGGTTGGCCATGTAGTCGATGATCGCGCCGGCGACGTCGAGGTTCGTCGCCGTCTCGATGCCCTGCAGGCCCGGCGAGGAGTTGACCTCCATGACGAGCGGGCCGTCGTTGCCCTCGAGCATGTCGACGCCCGCGACCTTGAGACCCATGATCTGCGCCGAGCGCACCGCCGCGAGCTCGTACTCGGGGTCGAGCTCGACGGGCTCGACCGTGCCGCCGCGGTGCACGTTCGAGCGGAACTCGTCGCCGCTGGCGACCCGGCGCATGGCCGCGACCACGCGGTCGCCGACGACGAGGGCGCGGATGTCGCGGCCACGGCTCTCGGCGATGAACCGCTGGATCAGCACGTTCTGCTTCGTCGAGTGCAACGTCTCGATGATCGCCTCGGCGACCTTGACCTGCGGGGCGAGGATCACGCCGATGCCCTGGGTGCCCTCGAGGAGCTTGATCACGACGGGCGCGCCGCCGACGCGCTCGATCGCGGGGCGCACATCGGCACGGTCGCGCACGAACGCGGTCGCGGGCATGCCGATGTTGTGGCGCGAGAGGATCTGGTTCGCGCGGAGCTTGTCGCGCGCGTTCGTGATGCCGTTGGCGGTGTTCGGCGTGTAGACGTCCATCTGCTCGAACTGGCGCACCACGGCGGTGCCGAAGTAGGTGATGGAGTTGCCGATGCGGGGCAGGATCGCGTCGTAGTCGCTCAGCTGGCGGCCGCGATACTGCAGGTCGGGGTCGGTGCCGGTGAGGTCGATCGCGAACCGCAGCGTGTTCAGCACCTTGACCCGGTGCCCGCGCTGCACGGCCGCAGCGCGGAGTCGTTGGGTCGAGTACGCCTGCGGGGCACGCGAGAGAATCGCCAGTTTCAAGGTCAGCCCCTGCCATGATGGTTCGAGTGAGAGAGCCAGACCATTCAAGCACCATCGCAGGATGGCGCGAGTGGGCGAGCCTTCCCGAGATCGGCGTCGACTGGATCAAGGTGAAGCTCGACACGGGAGCGCGAACGTCCTCGCTGCACGCCTTCGACGTCGAGGAGTTCGAGCGCGACGGCGAGGCCTGGGTCCGCTTCGGCGTGCGCCCGTGGCAGAACTCCGACGACGACGGGGTCGTCGTCGAGTCGAGGGTGCACGACCGGCGGCAGGTGCGCAGCTCGTCGGGTCACTCCGAGGAGCGCATCGTGGTGCTGCTCGACCTCGTCCTGCTGGGGCGCAAGGTCGAATCCGAGGTGACCCTCAGCAACCGCGACGAGATGGGCTTCCGCATGCTCATCGGCCGCGAGGCGCTGCAGCACGGCTTCCTCGTCGCGGCGGGCGAGTCCTTCCTCGGCGGGCGCGCACCCCGCGTCATCCGCCGTCAGAACCGCGGCCGCTGACCGTTCGAGAGCCCCGGCCCGGTGGGTGCAGCGGCCTGCGGCGCACGCCGGACGCTCATGCGAGGCCCGCGGCATCCGAAGCCGTCAGAAGCGGCCGTAGGCCAGTTCGCCCCGCTGGCCCGCGAGCTCGGCGAACCGGGCGACCAGCCGCATCCGGCGCCGCCGCGCGGCGACGAAGCCCCAGATCGAGAGGCCCAGGGCGACCGCGCCGACCACCGCGATCGTCGTGGCGAACGGGATCAGGCCGGCCTCGGCTTCGGTCGCGATCATCGCGACACCGAGGAGCAGCCCCATGCCGCCGAGCGTCGACCCCGTGAATGCCCCGATCATCAGCAGCCGATTCGACGGGTCGAGGGCGAGTTCGAGGAATGGAGCGGCCAGCCCCCGCGGTCGCCGTGCCGGATCGGCGTCGAGCCAGCGTGCACCGAGCTCGCTCAACCGCCGGACCCGTCGGTCGGCTGCCGCCGCCCACACGAGGAGCGCGGCGAATCCGATGAGCAGCGACCAGCCCATGAGCGAGAGCGCGCCGACCGGCGGGCCGGAGAAGGCACCGACCACCGCCCAGACGCACGCGACGGCGAAGGCAACGACGGCCAGCACGAGCACGAGCACCGCCGTCACGGCGACCCGCCCGGCAGCATCCGGTGCATCCGCGATCACGCGGCGCGCGTCCTCGTCGTCGGCATCCAGCGCGGACACGAGGGCCAGCAGGCGCCGTCCGTCGTCGGTCTCGGGGGCGCCGGTGTCCGCGTCGAGGACGGCGGCGGCCACCACGGACCGCGAGCCCGGCTCGGCAGGCGCGGCGGCGGAGGCTGACGCGGGGGTCGCGGCGGCATGAGGCTCGACACCCTCGCGCTCGGCGACGACGGCTCCGGTGGACACGTCCTCGAGCGCCTCGATGATGTGGCCGAGCTCGATGAGCAGCGCCTCGCGTCCGACCGCGGCCGCAGCGAGGTTCGCGTGCGTGTCTCCGCGCAGCAGCTCCGCCTGCGCGCTGCCGCCGGATTCGGTGGAGGGCAGGCCGGATCGCTCGACGAGGACTCGCAGCGCGCGCACCTCGTCGAGGGAGAGGCCCCGGAACGGCCGACTGACCACGAGCAGCCGAGCCGACGGGCCTGCGTCGGAGACGAGACGGTACAGCAGGGCCTGCGCCGCGCCGTTGTCCGAGATCGATCGCGTCACTCGCGCGATGCTCGTGAGCGGCACCTCCGTCGAACGGATGCGCACGGTGCCCCGCTCGACGTCGACGACGACCCCCGGGAACATGAGGAGCATCACGACGGACACGATCACGGCCGTGGCGACGGCCATCAGCACCCAGGCGGCGACGAAGCGCCACGCGAACGACTCGGGGAAGACCCAGACGACGAGGCCCGTCGCCGGAAGGCCGACGAGCACCGACATGAGCAGGAGCGTGCGCGGTGAACGCCGCACGGGGGCGCCGAGGCGCTGGATGGTGACGGGCATCGGCCCATTCTGCCCCAGCGCGCCCGGCCGCCTGGCCGCCCGACGCGTCAGATGACGCCGTCGGTGATCGTCGTCGGGTTGCCGAACCGGTGGTTCGTGATCGAGATCGCCTGCTCGTGCAGGAACGGGAGCAGCTCGACCCGGCCCGACGGGGTCACGGGGTGCGACCACACCGCGACATCCGGGGTCCCGTCGAGTGCGACGGCGAGGCCCGACGGCTCGCCGCCCACGAGACGCACGCGCGAGGCGCCCACGCCCTGCTTGGACACCCGGGAGAGCCAGGTCGCGTCACCCTCGCGGACGATGTCGACACCCTTGGTCGCGAGCAGCTGACGCGCCCGCTTCGGAAGCTCGTGCGCGGTCGAGATGGTGAGCGGCGCGTTGGCGAGCAGGCCGGCGGCGATCACGCGGATGCCCTCGGCGAGCGTCGCCGCCTCCCCGATGCGCACCGTCACGGGCAGCGCACGGTAGCGGAACACGTTGCGCTCGGCGCCCACGCCCGACACGTCCTTGACCGTGCCGTACTCCTCGGCCCACGCGATCTGGTCGGACAGCGCCGAGCGGCGCAGCACCTCGAACGCCTCGAACCCGATCGAGGACTGCGACGCCTCGATGAGATCGGAGACGCGCTTCTCGAGCCCGCGCAGGTGCAGCGACTCCGAGGTGACGTCGTGGCGCGGCATCCAGTCACCGAGGCCGAACAGGTAGTTGGGACCGCCGGCCTTGGAGCCCGCGCCGACCGCCGACCGCTTCCAGCCGCCGAACGGCTGGCGCTGCACGATGGCCCCCGTGATGCCCCGGTTGACGTAGAGGTTGCCCGCCTCGACGTGGTCGAGCCAGAGCGCGACCTCGTCGGAGTCGAGCGAGTGCAGGCCGGCCGTGAGGCCGTAGTCGACGGCGTTCTGCATGCGGATCGCCTCATCGAGGTCCTTGGCGTGCATGACGCCGAGCACCGGGCCGAAGAACTCGGTCAGGTGGAAGTACGACCCAGCAGTGACGCCGGTGCGCACGCCGGGCGACCAGAGCCGGCCGGTGCCGTCGAGGCGCTTGGGCTCGACGAGCCATTCCTCGCCGATGCCGAGCTGCGTGAGGGCGTGCTCGAGCTTGCCGCCGGCGGGCTCGACGAGCGGGCCCATCTGGCTGGTGGCGTCCTCGGGGTAGCCGACCTTGAGCGACATCGTCGCGTCGACGAGCTGTCGCATGAACCGCTCGGACTTCGCGACCGAGCCCACGAGGATCACGAGCGAGGCGGCAGAGCACTTCTGCCCGGCGTGCCCGAACGCGCTCTTCACGACGTCGGATGCCGCGAGGTCGAGGTCGGCCGACGGCGTCACGATGATCGCGTTCTTGCCGCTCGTCTCGGCGAGCAGCGGCAGGTCGGGGCGGAACGAGCGGAAGAGCTGCGCCGTCTCGTACGCACCGGTCAGGATGACCCGGTCGACCGCCTGGTGGCTGACGAGGCGGCTGCCGAGCTCGCGCTGGGTGAGGTCGACGAGCACGAGCAGGTCGCGCGGGATGCCGGCCTCCCACAGTGCCTCGACCATGACCGCGCCGGAGCGCTGGGCGAGCTTGGCCGGCTTGATGATGACGGCCGAACCCGCGGCGAGCGCGGCGAGCACGCCGCCCGCGGGGATCGCCACCGGGAAGTTCCACGGCGGGGTGACGACGGTGACCCTGGACGGGACGAACTCGGCGCCCTGCACGTGGTCGAGCTCGCGGGCGCGCTCGGCGTAGTAGTGCGCGAAGTCGATGGCCTCGCTGATCTCGGGGTCGGCCTCGGCGATGGTCTTGCCGGTCTCGGCCGCCATCACCTCGATGAGGCGGTCGCGGTTCGCGGCGAGCGCGAGGCCCGCGCGGTGCAGCACGGCGGCGCGCTCGTCGCCGGAGCGCTCGCCCCAGGCGCGTCCGCGTTCGGCGGCGACGGCGATCACGTGGTCGAGGGTCGCGGCGTCGGAGATCGCGGCGGCCGCGACGGTGTCGATGCCGAGCCTCGAGTCGGGCACCCTGGCGAGGATGCGGCGGCCCCAGTCGCGGTTCGCGGCGAGGGCCGGGTCGGTGTCGGGCTCGTTGCGGAAGCCGGGGGTCACCCCGGAGCCCGCGGGCGCCGGGGCGCTGTCGAGTGCCGTGGCGCCGTCGAACAGGTCGGTGCCGTCGCCGAGGCTCCCGCGACGGATGCCGAGCACGACGCTCGTGAGCGACTCGTCGCCCCCGTGCTCGCTGCCGGGCGCGGGCGCGTCCTTGGGCTCCATGGCCGCGGCGTAGGACTCCTCGGTCCACTCGGTGCGGCGGTTCTGCGTGCGGTTGGGGGCCGGCGGGGTCGGGTCGGCCTCGAGGGCGGCGAGCGACGCGAGGTAGCGGCGCATCTCGCGGTCGAAGAGCGGCTCGCTCGCGGCGAGGTCGAACACCGCCGACATGAAGTTGTCCTGGCTGGCGTTCTCCTCGAGGCGGCGCACGAGGTAGGCGATCGCGACGTCGAACTCGCTCGGGTTCACGACGGGCGTGTAGAGGAGCAGGTTGCCGACGTCGCCGCGCACGGCCTCGGCCTGGCCGGTCGCCATGCCGAGCAGCATCTCGAACTCGATGCGGCCGGTGACGCCGCGATCGACGGCGGTGACCCAGGCGTCGGCCACGTCGAACAGGTTGTGCCCGGCGATGCCGAGCTTCACGGCGTCGGTGCGCTCGGGCGTCATCGCCCAGCGCAGGACGCGCTTGTAGTTGGTGTCGGAGTCCTGCTTGGTGCCGTACGTGGCGAGGGGCCAGCCGTGGACCGCGGCGTCGACGTGCTCCATGGCGAGGTTCGCGCCCTTGACGACGCGGACCTTGATCGGGGCGCCGCCCTGCGCGCGCCGCTCGGTCGCCCAGGCGTTGAGGTGCTGCATCGCGCCGAGCGCGTCGGGCAGGTAGGTCTGCAGCACGATGCCGGCCTCGAGGCCCTTCAGCTGCGGCTGGTCGAGCAGCGCGGTGAAGACGGCGATCGTCAGGTCGAGGTCGCGGTACTCCTCCATGTCGAGGTTGATGAACTTGGCCTTGCCCCTGGCCTCGTTCTGCGCCGCGAGCTCGTAGAGCGGCGTGAGCTTGGCCACGACCTTGGCGACGGCCTCGTCGAAGGACCACATCGAGAGCTGACTGACGACGCTCGACACCTTGATGGAGACGTAGTCGACGTCGTCGCGGGCGAGGAACTCGGTGGTTCCGCGCAGGCGCCGATCGGCCTCGTCCTCGCCGAGCACGGCCTCGCCGAGGAGGTTGAGGTTCAGGCGGTTGCCCGACTCGCGCAGGTGCGAGATCGCGGGCCCGAGCTTGGCGGGCGTGGCGTCGAGCACGAGGTGGCCGACCATGGCGCGGAGCACCCGGCGCGCGATGGGCACGACGACCCACGGCAGCACGGGGGCGACGACGCCGCCGACGCGGATCGCCGCGCGCAGGTACCAGGGCAGGAACGCCGGGGTGAGCTTCGCGACCTGCGCGAGGTTGCGTCCGGCCACGCCGAGGTCTTCGGGACGCATGACGCCGTCGACGAATCCGACGGTGAAGGCGAGGCCGTTCGGGTCCTTCAGCACGCCGGCGAGGCGCTCGGCCGAGACTTCGGCGGGGTGCTCGGCGCTCTCGGCGAGCCAGCGTCGCACGAGGGCGACGACCCGATCGGTGGTGGGCGCGGCGAGCGTGACGGGGTCCGGCATGGTCACGAGGGTAGTGTCCTTTTCTTCGGGCGCTCCGGGGATCGCTGCGCCTGTCGGGTTAAGTGTGCGCTGGCGACATCCATTCGGTAAAGCGAATGAATCTGACGGATACTGTTCAGCAGAACCGAATGATCGAATGGATGCCGGAGGCCGCCGATGCTCGATGTGCGACGCCTGCGCCTGCTCGTCGAGCTGAGCCAGCGCGGCACCCTCGCCGCGGTCGCCGAGGCGCTCGCCTACAGCCCCTCGTCGGTGTCGCAGCAGCTCAGCCAGCTCGAGCGCGAGGCCGGGGTGCCGCTGCTCGTGCAGGTCGGGCGGCGCGTGCAGCTCACCCCGCAGGCCGAACTCCTCGTCGGGCACGCGAGGGCCGTGCTCGACCGGCTCGAGGAGGCCGAGGCGGATGTCGCGCGCTCGCTCACCGACGTCGGCGGAACCGTGCGCATCGCGGTCTTCCAGTCGGCCGCCCACGCCATGGTGCCGCAGACGCTCACGCTGCTGCGCGCCGAGCACCCGAGCCTGCGCGTCGAGGTGACGGAGCGCGAACCCGACGCCGGCCTGTTCGAGGTGGCCGCGCGCGACTTCGACCTCGTCATCGCCGAGCAGTACCCCGCGCACACCCGCGCGCACCGCGACGACCTCGACCGGGTGCACCTCGCCGCCGATGCGATCCGCCTCGCGCTGCCGCCGCACCCGTCCCACCCGTCGGGCGCCCCGTCCCCCGGCACGCGCGAGGTCACGCGGAGCGACGCCTCCGACGGCTCGAGCGAGCGGTTCGCGCGACCTCATGAACCGCGCGCGGCCCTCGCGGCGGCCAGCGGCATGCCGTGGGTGCTCGAGCCGAAGGGCACGGCCTCACGGGACTGGGCCGAGCAGCTCTGCCGGGAGGCCGGGTTCGAACCCGACGTGCGCTTCGAGACGGCCGACCTCATGGCGCACATCCGCCTCATCCGCACGGGCAACGCGGTCGGCCTCCTGCCCGACCTGGTCTGGGCGGGCGAGGCGCCGAGCGTCGCGCTCGTCGACCTGCCGGGGCATCCGCAGCGCGAGGTCTTCACGTCGACCAGGCTGGCCGCCGCCGCCCGACCGGCCGTGGTCGCGTGCCGCGACGCCCTGACCCGGGCGGCCGCCGCGACCGCGACGCCGGCCGCCCGCTGACCGGAACGCTGGCGCCGCGCCGACCATCGGGTCTACCCTCCGATCATGGGTGGGATGCGAAAGATCACGATCGCCGCGGGTGCGGTTCTGGGGCTGCTCCTCTTGTCGGGATGCGCGGGTGAGGACGGTTCGGCCAGGGGCGGGTCGATCGACCCGGCCGGCACCTGGGGAGACACGTCCGACACGACGGCGCCGTCGCTCGAGCTCGAGGACGACGGCAGCTTCAGCGGCACCGACGGGTGCAACCAGCTGAACGGCTCGTGGAGCGTCGACGAGGCCGATCACGTGCAGTTCGAGGATGTCTCCTCGACGATGATGGCGTGCGACGGCGTCGACACCTGGCTCGTCGGGCTGAGCCAGGCGACGGTCTCCGACGACACGATGACCGTGCTCGGCCAGGACGGCTCCGAGATCGGCACCCTGCAGCGCACCGACGACGACTGACCTCGCCGGCTCCTGACCCGGCAATGGCGGTCGCCGGGGCGAACCGTCACGCCTGTTCGTGCATCCACGGGGTGTAGCTGACGCCCACCAGCAGCCCCTCGGGGCTCATCAGGCGGGACGTGGTCTGCCCCCACGGCTCGTCGTGCGCGCCGACCAGGATCTCGTGTCCGGCCGCGCGCAGTTCGTCGACCGCCTCGGCGACCGCGGCCGGCGAGGCGACGTCGAACTCGACCCACGCCTGCGGCGTCGGCAGCGACGCCGGCCACTCGGTGGTGCCGAACGTCGCCTCGGCGGCCTGGCTCAGCGGCCAGATCGCGAAGGCCTTGACGCCCGGCAGGTCTTCGGTGTGGAAGTAGCCGGGCGCGTTCTCGTGGAAGCCGATGCCGAGCGCACCGCGCCAGAAGTCGAGCGATGCCGAGTCGGCCGTGCCGATGGGGCCGAAGCCCGCGACGAACGAGATGTCCATGCGGCCATGAAACCCCGGCCCGCCGACATCCGCCACCCGTCCCGATCGGACGCCGGGCTCACGACCGGGCGGCCGCGGCGAAGCGCCCGGCCTGCTCGGCGAGGAACGCCTGCACCTCGGGCGACCCCTCGACCCGGTAGGCGACGCCGCGCGGCATCCACATGAGGGCCATGACGAGGTTCTCGACCGAGTCCGCCTCGAGCGGCCACGCGCAGGTCGAGGCGTCGACGGCCACGACGTCGCGGCCGTACCAGCCGAGGTGCGCGACGAGCTCCTCCTTCGGCAACTCGGCCACCACGGTCGCCGACACGCTCCGCACGCGCCAGCGCAGCGCCCGCTCGACGCGCTCGCGCGCGGCCTCGTCGGTCATCGGCCTCGCGTCGAAGTGCACGCGGGTCTGGAAGACGTCGCTCATGCGATCCAGTCGGAAGGTGCGCCAATCGTCGCGGTCGCGGTCGAATGCGAGCAGGTACCAGCGCCGGGCGACGGGAACGAGGCGGTACGGCTCCACCACCCGGGCGGATGCCTCGCCCGCGGCATCCGTGTACCGGAACCGGAGCCGCTCGGCGTCACGGCACGCGAGCGCGAGCAGCCCGAGCAGTTCGGAGTCGACCTCGGGCGCGGGGCGGGCCGAGCGCGCCGACCCGACGCCGCCGGTGCCGACCGCGGCGTGCGACTGCAGCGCCTCGATGCGACGACGGAGCGCCGCCGGGAGCACCTGCTCGATCTTCGCGAGCGCGCTGAGCGTCGTGTGCTCGGCGCCGCGGAGGCCCGCGGTCGCCTGGGACCGGAGGCCGACCGCGATGGCCACGCCCTCGTCGTCGGTGAGCAGCAGGGGCGGCAGGCCGGTGCCCGCCTCGAGCCGGTAGCCCCCGGCGCTCCCCCGCAGCGACTCGATGCCGTAGCCGAGGACGCGCAGCCGCTCGACGTCGCGGCGCAGCGTGCGATCGCTCACGTCGAGCCGGTCGACGAGTTCGCGCGCCGTCCAGTGCCGGTGGCTCTGCAGGAGCGAGAGCAGTTCGAGCGTTCTCGAGGTGGTTGCGGCCATATCTGAAGTATCTCGCCAATGCGGACAGAAGGTGACCGCATTGCGGAGAAGAGTGCAGGTATGACGAACCAGATGATCACCGCGCAGGGCCTCACGAAGACGTTCCGCTCCAAGGGAGCCACCGTCGAGGCCGTCCGTCCGCTCGACCTCTCCGTGCGAGAGGGCGAGCTCGTCGCGTTCCTCGGCCCGAACGGCGCCGGCAAGTCCACGACGCTCCGCATGCTCACGACCCTGCTCCCGCCCACGTCGGGCGATGCGACCGTCGCCGGCTGCGACATCCGCTCGGATGCCGCAGGCGTGCGCCGCCGCATCGGCTACGTCGGGCAGGGCAACTCCGGCGGGCACACCCAGCGCGTGCGCGACGAGCTGCTCGCGCAGGGCGCGTTCTACGGCCTCGGCCGCCGCGAGACCCGGGTCCGCGCCGACGAGCTCATCGAGTCGCTCGAGCTCGGCCAGGTCGCGGGCCGCACCGTGCAGGCCCTCTCCGGAGGGCAGAAGCGCCGGCTCGACATCGCGCTCGGGCTCATCCACCGCCCGGCGCTGCTCTTCCTCGACGAGCCCTCGACGGGCCTCGACCCGCACAGCCGGGCCAACCTCTGGGAGCACATCGTCGACCTGCGGCGCTCGACCGGCACGACCATCTTCCTGACGACGCACTACCTCGACGAGGCCGACCAGCTCGCCGAGCGCGTCATGGTCATGGACCACGGCGCCGTGATCGCCGACGACACCGCGACCGCGCTGAAGGCGTCCCTCGCGGGCGACCGGGTCACCCTGTCGTTCCCCTCGACGGCGGATGCCGCGGCGGCGGCCGCCCGCGTCGGCGGCGAGCTCGTGGCGGGCGACCCGCGCACGATCGCCCTCGTCGCGCAGGGCGGGGACCGTGCGCTCCCCGCGTGGATCCGCGAGCTCGACGACGCCGGCCTCGAGGTCGTCGCGGCGACGCATCGGCAGCCGACGCTCGACGACGTGTTCCTGGCCCTCACGGGGCGGAGCCTCCGCGAGGAGGCGGCCCACGCCGAGGCATCCGCGCCCGAATCGGCCGAGGCCGTCGCCGCATGAACCGCAGCCGCGTCACCTCCGGCGCCGCCACTCGACCGACGAATCACGAAGGAGCAGTCTCATGACCACGACCATCGATCCCACCGCCCGCCCGACGGGCTTCCTCCGCGACACCGCCGCGGTCTACGTGCGCGAGACGCGTCCGCTCGTGCGCGACCCGTTCAGCGTGATGTTCTCGCTCGTGCAGCCGCTCGTCTTCCTCGGTCTGTTCGGCCCGCTGCTGGTCGGCGCCTCGGGCGGCGACGTCGCGGGCACCCTGCAGTGGTTCGTGCCGGGCATCCTCGTCATGGTCGCCCTGTTCGGCACGGCGTCCACCGGCGCGAACCTGCTCTTCGAGATGCAGACCGGATCGCACGAGCGCACGCTCGTCGCCCCGCTCTCGCGGAGTGCGCTGCTCGTCGGCCGGGCCCTGAAGGAGGTCGTGCCGCTCGTCATCCAGGGCACGATCGTGGTGCTCGTCGCCGTGCCGTTCGGCTTCAGCCTGAATGTGCCGGGGCTCGTCGCCGGCCTCGCCGTGCTCGCGGTCTTCGGCATCGGCTTCGGCGCGCTGAGCTACGCGCTCGCCCTCGCGTGCCGCAACCGGGACTGGATGTTCTGGATGGTGCACCAGACCCTGCTGTTCCCGCTCATGATCCTGTCGGGCATGCTCCTGCCGCTCGAGGACGGTCCCGAGTGGATGCAGGTCGCCGCGGCGATCAACCCGCTGAGCTACCTCGTCGATGCCGAACGCGCACTGCTCAGCGGCGACTTCACCGACCCGAACGTGCTCGGCGGCGTGATCGCGGCCGTCGTGACGTGCGCGATCGGCGTGTTCGTCGGCGTGCGGTCGATGCGCCGGGCGCGCTGACCTGCGCGAACGACGGAGGGGCGAGCGGATGCGACATCCGCTCGCCCCTCGTCGGTGCGGGGCCCCTGTCGGGGTCAGCGCACTACTTGCAGGTGCTGCCCGTGTACGGGGCGGGGTAGGTGGAGTACTTGCCCACGCCGTCCTTCCACGTGTAGCCGGCGACGGTCGCCTTGCCGTCGGCGACCTTCTTGCCGACCTTCCACAGGTAGGTCACCGTCGCACCGGGTGCGACCTTGGTGAACTTCACGGTGCCCTCGTCGGTGGTGAGGCGGATGTCCGCGGCGAGCGCCGCCCGATTCACCGCCGAGACGACGATGTACGCCTTCTCGTCGAGGCACTGCGTGTGCGCCGCGACGTCGAGGGGCACGTCGGGCACGACCACGATCGCGACCGTGCCGGTCCAGGACGCCTCGGTCGAGACGTTGCCCGCGGCATCCGTGGCCCGTGCGAGCACGGTGTGGGCGCCGTTGCCGACCTCGATCGGGCCGGTCACGGCCTGCCACGCGGCGGCGTCGACCTTGACCTCGAGCGACGGCGGCGGCGTGTAGTCGTCGGTGCCCGTGATCGTGAGCACGACCTTCGACGAGTACGTGCCGTTCGGGCCGGGCGCACCCGGGTCCGCCGCGATCGCGACCGTCGGGGCCGTGGTGTCGGCCGGCGGGTAGGACACGAGCTGCGGCGAGGCGAACGAGCCCACCGCGGGAGCGCCGGCGTCGTTCACGATGTGCTCGATGCCGCCCGTGCCGTTCAGGAACACGCTCGTCATCGACTCGAACCGCACGTCGGCCGACTTCGGCGTCTGGATGCCGCTCGCGACGCGGATGTCCTGGCCGCCGTTGATCGTCTGGTCGAAGAACGAGTAGACGCCGAGCCCCTGTGCGAGGTGCGAGGTGACCCCGTCGGCGACGCGGTACGACGCGAAGCCCTTGCGGTCGCCGTCCATGTAGGCCGCCTGGGTCGGCGGGTCGTACGGGATCTCGCTCTGGTAGAAGATCGTGCGTCCGCCGTCGCCGTTCCAGATCACCTGGTTCTTCTGGTAATGCTCGACGAACAGGCCGAGTGCGGTCACGTCGTCGCCGTTCACGATCACGCCGTGGTCGCCGGTGTTCGCGTCCCACGCGACGCCGTCGCCGTGGTCGGCGCGCCAGGCCCAGATGTGGTCGAGCAGCGTGTTCGGGCTGTTGACCTCGATCGAGGTGGTCGCCTTGCCAGCCCATGGTCCGCCGACGCGGATGAACACGTCGGTGAGCGTGGTCGGGTCGGACGCGTCGGATACGGATGCCCCGTCGGGACCGACCTTCACGAGGACGTCGGAGTTCGTGGTGCCCGCGTCGACCGTGAGGCCGGCGATCTTCACGCCCGAGACATCCGCGACCTCGATGGCGGCGTTGCCCGCGGTCGGGACGAGCGAGGCGTAGCCGAGGCCGAGCACGACGGTGTCGGCGTCCTCGACCTGCAGGGCCTCGTCGAGCTCGTAGACGCCCGGCGTGACGAGCAGGTCGAGGCCGCTCGCGAGCGCCGCGTTGAGGTCGGCGGCGGTGTCGCCCGGCTTCGCGATGAAGAAGTCGGAGAGGTCGAGGCTGTCGCCGGCCGCGGCATCCGTCGACCAGTCGTGGCCGCGGGTGTCGGCCTTCGCCTTGGGCACGAAGACCTTGTAGTCGTCGCCGTCGAGGTAGAGGAACGGCGACTCGCGGTTGATCGGCGTCTCGTCGACGACGGTCTTGTTGCCGGTGCCGCCGTTCGCCGTGGGGCCGAAGTCCTGGGCCGGGGCCCCCTCGACGCCCGAGAAGACCATGTTCCAGACGCCGCCGTCCCACGTGCCGACGGTGGAGTTGCGCGTGAACCACTGCTGCTGCGACCCGGTGACGATCTTGCCGTCGACCTTGGAGTTGGCGAGGTATCCGCCGGAGGCGTACTCGCCCACGCGGCCGAACAGCGTCAGGTCGCCCTGGATGTGCACGCGGCGCAGGGGTGCCGCCTGCGAGACCGCGAACCGCATCTGGTGCGGGTCGGTCACGCCGCTCGGGAACGGACGGTCGGCGTCGACGCCGACGGGCCGCTGGATGGGGTTGATGCTCACGTTGCTGAGCGAGCGCCAGAACCGCGTGAGCGAGCCGGGCTGCTGGCAGTCCCAGGGGTTCGCCTCGCACTGGCGCACGGGCTCGACGTGGATCGCGCCGTTGATGGTCACGTCGTCGGGCGAGGCGCCGAGGCCGGCGACGGCCTGGTAGTACCCGAGTTCGGAGTTGACGATGCCCGTCGCGGTGGACGGATCGTTCTGGCCCGCGGCGCTGCCGTACGTTCCCGGCTTGAAGAAGAACTGGTGCCGGTCGGCACTGAACTCCTCCTCCTGCGAGGCGGCCATGAGCGCCGCGTTGATGTCGTCGACCGACCAGGTCTCGTCGAAGATCGTCACGTTGGGCCCGAAGTCGGGCTCTGCTGCGGCGGCGGCGGATGCCGTCACGGTCACTCCTCCTGCGACCAGGGCCGCGATGGCGACACCCGATCCGATTCGTCGTGTCATGCCGGCGACCCCGGCATGACGCGTGCGTTGCGTCGTCACATGTTCTCCCTTGAACGGCGGTCGGCGGTGCCCCGCGGTCGACCGGTGGATCTCTTGCGATGGTGCACGCCGTCGCCGTCGTCGGCGCGGTCGCATTCGTCACCCTAGCGAAAAGTTACTTACCTGTCAGTAAGCAGTTTGGAACATGACACCGGATGCCGCGGGCGCACGTCTCGACGCCACCAGGAGCGGATGCCGCAGCAGCAGCCGCCCCCGTTTCGCCTACGCTCGTGAGATGCCCCTCTCCAGCACCGAGCACGACGTCGTGATCGTCGGCGGCGGACACAACGGCCTCACCGCAGCCGCCTACCTCGCCCGCGCCGGACGGCGCGTGCTGCTGCTCGAACGCGACGACCACCTCGGCGGCGCGGCCGTGTCGGCGCAGGCGTTCGACGGGGTCGACGCCCGCCTCTCGCGGTACTCGTACCTCGTGAGCCTGCTCCCCCAGCGCGTCATCGATGACCTCGACCTCGACATCCGCCTCGTGCGACGCCGCTTCTCGTCGTACACCCCCGACCCCCGCGATCCGTCGCGCGGACTGCTCATCGACGCCGACGCGGGCCCGGCGGCATCCGCCGAGGCCTTCGCACGCGTCGGGGCCGAAGCGGATGCCGCGGCCTGGGCGTCGTTCTACGCCGACACCGCCCGGGTCGCCGAGCGCCTCTTCCCCACGCTGACCGAACCGCTGCCGACGCGCACGGAGGCCCGTGCGCTCATCGACGACGACCGCATCTGGTCCGAGCTCGTGGAGCAGCCGCTCAGTGGCGCGATCGACGCGCGCTTCGCCGACGACCTCGTGCGTGGCGTCGTCGCGACCGACGGCCTCATCGGCACGTTCACCGAGCTCGACGATCCGGCGCTCGACGCGAACCGCTGCTTCCTGTACCACGTGATCGGCGGCGGCACCGGCGACTGGGACGTGCCCGTCGGCGGCATGGGCGCCGTCACGGGCGAGCTCGCACGCGCCGCACGCGCGGCGGGCGCCGAGCTCGTCACGGGCGCCGAGGTGACGGCGGTCGACGCCGACGCCGGCGTCGTGCGCTACCGGCTCGACGGCGATGACCACGAGGCGACGGCCGGCACCGTGCTCGCCAACGTCGCCCCCGCCGTGCTCGACCGCCTGCTCGACGCGGGCGCCGACGCGGCGGCCGCGGCCGCCGCCGCAGCGGCGCAGGCGACGCTCGCGGCATCCGCGATCGCCCCCGCCGTGCAGTCCCCGTTCGTGCCCGACGTGCCCGTCGGGCTGCCGGCGGTCGTGCGCGAGCGGCTCAGGCACCTCGCCGAGCCCGAGGGAGCACAGGTGAAGGTCAACCTGCTGCTCACCCGCCTGCCGCGCCTGCGCGACGCGTCGGTCGCGCCCAAGGCCGCGTTCGCGGGCACCTTCCACATCAACGAGCTCGAGAGCCAGCTCGCCGCCGCGTATCGCACCGCGGCTCGCGGCGAGGTGCCCTCTCCGCTGCCGTGCGAGATCTACTGCCACACGCTGAGCGATCCGTCGATCCTCGCGCCCGAGCTCGCCGAGGCCGGCTGGCACACGCTCACGGTCTTCGGGCTGCACGTGCCGCACCGGCTCGTCGAGCGCCTCGGCAACGACCGGCTCCGGGAGCGGCTGCAGCGCGAGGTGCTCGCCTCGCTGGACTCGGTGCTCGCCGACCCCATCGAGGGGCTCATCGCGACGGATGCCGCGGGCCGGCCCTGCATCGAGACGAAGACGACGCTCGACCTCGAGCACGCGCTCGGCATGCCCGGCGGCAACATCTTCCACGGCCCGTTGTCGTGGCCGTGGGCCGAGCCGGGCGACACCCTCGCGACGCCCGCGCAGCGGTGGGGCGTCGCGACGCGGCATCCGCGCGTGCTCGTCTGCGGCTCGGGAGCCGTGCGCGGCGGCGCCGTGAGCGGCATCGGCGGGCACAACGCCGCCATGGCGGTGCTCGAAGCGTCCGCCGGCTGATCGACCGTCCGCTCAAGCGCTGATCCGCAGCCCGCGTGCATCGGATTGCAGGAGATCAGGCGCCATCCCGCCTGTGAGCGAGGACATCGCCCGATCTCCTGCACCGGCGCGCGCAACCGGCCGGATCAGCCGAGGAAGACCCAGCCGAGCCCGACGAGGAGGGCGAACACGCCGAGCACGATGCTCGGGACGGCGGTCTCGTGGCGCTTCACGTGGATGCCGGTGCCGACCGCCATCGTGAGGGCGAGGGCGAACGCGGAGACCGGGGTCAGCCACGGCAGGATGCCGGTCGCGGCGGGCAGGATGAGCCCGAGCGCGCCGAGGAACTCGAGGATGCCGACCGTGCGCGCCTGGCCGTCGGAGAGGTCCTCCATGTAGCCCATCTTCTCGACGAGCTTCTCGCGCGGGGTGAGGCTCTTCATGGTGCCGGCGGCGAGGAAGACGAGGGCGAGCAGCCCGGTGGCGATCCAGAGGGCGATGATCATGGGGTTCTCCAAAGAAAGTCGGTTACGATCAGTGCGTGACGCACGATCGGTGACTCTAACCCAGCGCCGCCCCGCACTTCACCGTGCGTCACGCACCTCGAGGTGCGTGACCCCCTGCGGCACCCGCCGACGCCCGACCCGAAAGGCCCCCATGACGATCACGGATGCCGCGCTCCGCCTCGACCCCGACCTCGACGCCTGCTCGACCGCGCCGATCGACCCGTGCGGCGCCGAGAGCAGCGAGGCGCGCGTCATCCGCGACGTGCTCTCGCGGGTCGGCGACAAGTGGAGCCTGCTCGTCATCCGGATGCTGCACGACGGGCCGCTGCGCTTCACGCAGCTGCAGCGCAGCATCGACGGCATCTCGCACCGCATGCTCACGCAGACCCTGCGCAACCTCGAGCGCGACGGGCTCGTGTCGCGGACGAGCTACCCCGAGATCCCGCCGCGCGTCGAGTACGCGGCGACCGAGCTCGGCCGCTCGCTCGCGCTGCCCGTGCTCGGACTGGTCGAGTGGGCCTCGGGCAACCACGCGAGCATCACGACCGCACGTGACGCGTTCGACGCGGCGCGCGACTGAGGCCTGCCACGGGGAGCGACGCCGACGAGACCGGCGCCGCATCGGCGACCAGCCAGATCAGACGACGAGGAAGAGCTGCCCGAAGACGAGGGCCGCGATGATGAAGATGACGATGATGCCGCCGACGATCGACAGCGTCTTCACCGACAGGTGCGCGACGGCGTAGCCGACGAGGAACGGCAGCGCCACCAGGAAGATCGTGACGATCCACCAGAAGGCGGTGTACCCGCCCTGGCTCGTCTCGTCGAGCCGGCCGGAGAACAGCTGCTGCGTGCTGGGATGCGTGGCGAAGGCGAAGGCACCCGAGAGCGGGATCATGATGAAGGCCGCGACGACGAGCCCCGCAAGGAACCCCCACAGCCCCGACTTGCCCTCGTCGACGTGCATCGCCTCTTCGTGGTGCTGCGTCTTCGAACTCATGCCGCCAACTCTAGTAGTAGGAGGCTCGCGGGTTTAGCCTGAAAACACCGAGTATCGGGGGGCGAAGATGACCGTGAAGCCGACTGGCCACTATCAGCTGAGGGGCGACGGGCTCTACATCGAGTTCGACCGGTTGTTCCACGCCCCGATCGAAGACGTCTGGTACAGCCTCACGAATCGCACCGCGATGAAGGCGTGGATCGGTACGTACACGGGCAGCCCGGCCACGGGCGCCGTGCGGTTCCGCATGAACGCCGAGGAGGGCTACGCCGAAGACGAGGGCTGGGAGGCCGTCAGCATCCTCTTCTGCGACCCGCCCCACCACTTCGTCGTCGACGGCGGCGGCGGGGCCGGGCAGCGCATGCGGCTCCTCTCGAACCTCACCGAGCGGGGCGGCATGACCGCGCTCTCGTTCGGCCAGCGCATCTACCCCGACACGGATGTCGCGAGCATCGGGCCGGGATGGGACTACTACCTCGATCGGCTCACCGCCGCGCGCACCGGCGCGCCGATGCCCGACTGGTCGGCCTACCATCCGGCCTTCACCTCGTACTATCGCGACCTGCCGGTGCCGCATCCACCACGCGCCACGGACGCCGATGACGCACCGGACGTGGCCGGCGACGAGGCCTCCGGCGTGTCGCCGGTCGCCGAGGCCGAAGGGGCGGCCTCCGTCGGCAACGCCTGATCGCCGAAATCCGTTCGGCGCGGGGCATGCCGCGCGCGGCATCCGCACCCCTAAACTGACGCCGTGAACACGGTAGAGCGAATGCGGCGGCGCGAACCTTCCGACTCGAGCGGTTCGTTCTTCGCGAACCATCCGTTGAGGTGGGGCTTCATCGTCACACTCGGCGTGCTGCTCGCGCTCCTGCTCGGCATCACGATCTCGAACCTGCAGAGCGTGTTGCTCTCGGTGTTCATCGCCGCCTTCGTCGCGCTCGGCCTCGACCCGCTCATCCGGTGGTTCGAGCGACGCGGGCTGAAACGCGGCATGGCGATCCTCGTCGTGATCCTGCTCTTCGTCGGCGTGGCCGTCGCGATCGTGTGGATCCTGGTGCCGCCGGTCGTCGAGCAGGCCGTCAGCCTCGTGAAGAACATCCCCGCGATGGTCAAGAACGCGCAGGACGCCGGCTGGTACGACCAGGTCAACGACGCGACGAACGGCGTGCTGGCGACCGTGGTGAAGGCCGTCGAGGACGCGCTGTCCGACCCGAACCTCTGGGCCACGATCGGCGGCGGCGCGCTCGCATTCGGCGCCTCGGTCATCGGCGCGATCTCGACCGGCTTCTTCGTGTTCGTGCTGTCGATCTACTTCATCGCCACGCTCGACTCCACGAAGCAGGCCTGCTACACGCTGATCCGCAAGTCGAACCGGGCGCAGATCTCCGACCTCGCCGAACGCATCATGCTCTCGGTCGGCAAGTACCTCAGCGGCATGGTCATCCTCGCGTTCATGAACGCGACCTATTCGACGATCCTGCTGGTCCTCGTGGGCGTCCCCTACGCCCTCGTCATCGGCGTCGTCGCGTTCTTCGTCACGCTCATCCCGCTCATCGGTACCGTGCTCACCACGATCCTCATGACGATCATCTCGCTGTTCGTCTCGCCGACGGCCGGCCTCATCGTCCTGATCTTCATGCTCGTGTACATGCAGGTCGAGGCCTACATCCTCACGCCGAAGGTCATGGGCAAGGCCGTGCAGGTGCCGGGCACGATCGTGCTCATCTCGGCGCTCGCGGGCGGCACGCTCCTCGGCCTGCTCGGCGCCCTCGTCGCCATCCCGATCTCGGCGGGCATCCTGCTCATCATCCGCGAGATCGTGATCCCGAAGCAGCAGCGGCTCTAGGCCGGTCCCGCTAGGCCCAGGTCGACGGCGCCTCGGCGCGGGTGGCCGGCAGCGCGACATCCGCGCCCCATCGCTCGATCCACTCGGGGAGCCCGTCGCCCTCGACGGTGCCGAAGGCCTCGATGAGCTCCGGCACCGGCACGATCCCGCCGGACTTGCGCAGGAACCGCCCGCGGATGAAGCCGGTCGCGTAGATCTCGGGCGTCCCGTCGGCACCGGGCCGCACGAAGCGCTGCTCGACGTAGACGGCCTTGTCATCGAATCCGAGGATCCGCGACTCGATCGTGAAGCGCTGCCAGAGCTGCAGCGACTTGCGGAACGTGATCGTCTCGCTGGCGACCACGGGGTACCAGCCCTTCTCGCGCATGATGCGCCAGACCCCGTTGCGCACGAGCATGTCGAACCGCGCGACATCCATGATCGAGAAGTACACGCCGTTGTTCATGTGCCGGTTGATGTCGAGATCGGTCGGCAGCGTGATGAAGTCCGTGCGCGCGACCTCGTAGTGCTCCAGGTCGGACTTGCGGCGCGAGAGGAACAACACGTGCAGCAGCGTGCGGAAGAACATGTGCATGGTCGACGACTGTACGACGATTCCGTGGTCGATTCCCCGACATTGGCGGGTCGCCACAGCGCGTGAGCGGATGCCGCGCGCCCGGCTTGTGGGATCTGGGAACGTCCGCGACGCGAACCCGCCGGCCCGAGCTGCCCGAGGCCGGCGGGTTCGCGGCCGTCAGGCGTCGTCGGTCGAGGCGGGCACGTGCCGCTCGTCGGGCCCGTTGTAGACCGAGAGCGGGCGGATGAGCGCGTTCGACGCGAGCTGCTCCATGATGTGCGCGGTCCACCCGGTGACCCGGCTGGCGACGAAGAGCGGCGTGAACGTCTCGGTGTCGAATCCCATGAGGTGGTACGTGGGGCCCGCCGGGTAGTCGAGGTTCGGCTTGATGTTCTTGCGCTCGCCCATCGTCGTCTCGAGGGCGACGTAGAGCTCGAGCAGGTCGGGCCGGTCGTAGTACTCGACCATGCGCTCGAGCGCGTCGCGCATCGTGGGCACGCGCGAGTCGCCGTTCTTGTACACGCGGTGGCCGAAGCCCATGATCTTGCGCTTCTCGGCGAGGGCCGCGTCGAGCCAGGCGACGGCGCGGTCGGCGCCGCCCTCGCCCGGGCCGATCTCCTCGAACGCGTGCATGACGGCCTCGTTCGCGCCTCCGTGCAGCGGGCCCTTGAGCGCGCCGATCGCCCCGGTGACGGCCGAGTACAGGTCGGCGAGCGTCGATGCGATGACTCGGGCCGTGAACGTGGACGCGTTGAACGAGTGCTCGGCGTACAGGATCATCGACACGTCGAATGCGCTGACCACGGGCAGTTCGGGCAGCTCGCCGAACGTCTGCCAGAGGAAGTTCGCCGAGTAGCCAAGGTCGCCGCGCGGCTCCACAAACTCCAGCTCGTGCCGGCGCCGCTGGGCGTAGGACACGATCGAGGGCAGCTTCGCGAACAGGCGGATGGACTTCTCGAGGTTCGCCTCGCGCGAGTCGTCGGGGGTCAGCGGGTCGATGGCGCCGATGACGCTCACGGCCGTGCGCACGACGTCCATGGGGTGCGCAGTGAGGGGCAGTTCATCGATGACGCGCTTGATGGCGTGGTCGAGTCCGCGCTGGGAGCGCTCGAGCTCCTCGAACTCGGCGAGCTGGCGCTCGTCGGGCAGTTCGCCGTGCCAGAGCAGGTAGGCGACCTCCTCGAAGGTCCTGGACGCCGCGAGCTCCTGCACGGGGTACCCGCGGTACAGCAGCGAGTTCGTGTCGGGGTTCACCTTCGAGACCGCCGTGTAGTCGACGGGGACTCCGGCGAGTCCCTTGTAGATCTCGGGTGCCTGCTGCTGATCGCTCATCGTGCTCCTCGTGAGTGCTGGCGGGGCGGCGCCACGATGCGCACGCCACCCAAGCCTACGACCACGGGGACGCGGGGGGCCGATGGTCAGCGGAGCCGCACGCGCGCCGTCGGGGCGCTCTCGAGGGTGACCGGGTCGGCGCCGCTGAGGGTTCCGGTGACGCGGACCGAGATCTTCGAGTACAGGTCGCGGATGCCGAGGCGGTAGGTCGACGCCGTCGCGCCGGGGATCGCCTTGCCGTTGCGCTCCCACTGGTAGGAGAGCGAGACCCCGTCGGGAGTCCACGCTCCGGCGTCGGCGGTCAGCCGTGCGCCGAACCTGGCCGCGCCCGCGATCACCGGAACGGAGCCCTCGATGACGGGCGACTCGTCGACGATCGGCACGGCGACGCCGTCGGTGCGGCATTCCGCCGCGGCAATGAACCGGAGGTTGTCGACGAGCAGCACGGAGTCGAAGAAGTCGTCGCTGATGTCCATCACCGACACGATGACGTCGGTGTACCCGTCGCCCGCGACCGACCCGGCGCCACTGAGCGGCACGTTCACCTCGAGCGGCGGCGACCAGCCGTTCACCCGCCAACCGGGTTCGGGCGAGAGCCCGAGCGGGGTACGGGCGTCGATCACGCGACCTGCAGGGCTGGCGGCGTGGTTGTTCGGCGGGTTCCCGTCTTCGGCGTCGTCGAAGACGGGACTCTCGACGGTGAAGTAGTCGATGGAGCCCGGTTCGAACGGGTAGTCGAGCGCGCTCGGGTAGTCCTCGGTTCCGAACATGACGTCGAGCGCGAGGCACGCCGCACCCGGAGGCGGCGCGACCGTCAACCGGAGGCGCGTCTCATCGCTCTGGTCGAAGAACTCGAAGGGGGCGGAGTCGATGTCGGTCGAGAGCTCGATCGCGGCGTCACCCGGTTCGATCGCCTCGGCCGCGACGCCGGTCGAGAGCACGGCGTAGCTGTCGCCGGCCGTCGGGAAGCCGCGGATCGGGCGTGTGCCGACCGCGATCGCCTCGGGCTTCACGAACGGCACCGGGAGGAACCCGTCGAGGCGGTCGCTGATGTGCGTCTCGTCGTCGGGATCCATCGACTCGAGCAGGGCTCCGATGCCCGCCACAGGCTCGCTGCTGGTGTATCCGCCGATGCTCGGCCACTCGCTGTAGCCGGCCTTCTTCGGGATGACGGCGACGAGCAGCGACTGCGGCGGCACGCCCAGGCGGTACGTCGCCGAGGTCGCACCCGGGATCGGCACGCTGCCGAAGAGCCACTGATAAGCGAAGGCGTCGGGTGCGGGCGACCACGACCCGGGGTGCACGGTGGAGATCGACCCCTGCTCGCCCAGCCCGGTCACCCTCGGGGCATCGTCGATGTCGACGGTGAAGGACAGCGCGGGGATGTCGAGGTCGAAGTCGACGACGGAGCTCGCCCCGGCCCCCACCTCGACCACGGCGGCGGACGCGAACGACGTGCCGCCCCCGGACCACTCGGTGGCGCGCGACTCGGTCACCGCCGAGAGGCGGTACGAGCCGGCCGGAAGCGCGAGGTCGAAGGCGCCGTCGGCCGAGGTGAGCTCGATCGCGACCGGCGAGGCCGGCTGGTCGGAGCGGTATGCCGCCACGATCGCGGCCGCGAGACCGAGGTCGGAGTCGGCCTGCACTCCCGTGACCGTGCCATGCAGGTGCGCGGCCTCCGCCGCCGCGGCCGGCGATGCGAGCCCGAGCACGGCGACGAGCGGCACCGTGACGAGCGCCACCGCCATGCCGAGCATCCGGCTCCTCCGGAAGGGGGACGGACGACGAGACTGCTGAACTGGCATGGGATCGCTCCACGTCGTCGAGGTCGGATCGGCAGTCGGGTTCGACTGCGACCACGGTATCGACCTTCACGTCGATGCGACGTGAATTCTGAGCTTCCGTCAGGTTTCGGGCGGATGTCCCGCCATCGGGCTAGAACAGCCCCGTGGGGATCTCCGCGCCGACGAGCGAGCCGGGCGCCGCCGTGATGGTGAGGCCGCCGAGTTCGTCGGGGCCGAGCTCGGGCAGTCGCTGGGCGAGGTCGAGGTAGCGCTCGATCTCGGCCTCCTCGAGCACCCACTCGGCGAGCGTGCGGAACTTCGCCACGTAGTGCTCGCGCTCGAACGGGCGGGCACCGAGCGGGTGCGCGTCGGCCACGGCGATCTCGTCGACGATCTCGCCGCCGTCGGCGAGCTTGATGACCACGCGGCCGCCGAACGCCTTCTCGGCGATGTCGTTCGAGTGGTACCTGCGGGTCCACTCCTCGTCTTCGACGGTCGAGACCTTCTTCCAGAGCTCGACGGTGTCGGCGCGGTGCGCGCGCTCGGGCGTGTACGACTCGGCGTGATCGAACGTGCCGTCCTGCAGGGCGACCGTGAAGATGTACGGGATCGAGTGGTCGAGCGTCTCGCGCGAGGCGTCGGGGTCGTACTTCTGCGGGTCGTTCGCCCCGGAGCCGATGACATAGTGCGTGTGGTGCGAGGTGTGCAGCGTGATCGACTCGATGCGCGAGGGCTCGTCGAGGATCAGCGGGTACTCCTCGTGGAGCTTGCGGGCCAGGTCGATCCAGGCCTGCGCCTGGTACTCGGCCGAGTGCTCCTTCGTGTACGAGTCGAGGATGGCGCGCTTGGACTCTCCGGCGTCGGGCAGCGGCACGTCGTAGGAGGCATCCGGCCCGTCGAGGAGCCACGCGATGACGCCGTCTTCACCCTCGTAGATGGGCACGGGGCTGGTCTGCCCGCGCATCGCGCGGTCGACCGCCTCGACGGCCATCTTGCCGGCGAACGCCGGGGCGTGCGCCTTCCACGTCGAGATCTCGCCCTTGCGCGACTGGCGCGTCGCCGTGGTCGTGTGCAGCGCCTGGCCGATGGCCTGGAAGATCGTCTCCTGGTCGAGGCCGAGGAGCGTGCCGATGCCCGCGGCCGCCGACGGCCCGAGGTGGGCGACGTGGTCGATCTTGTGCGCGTGCAGCGAGATGGCCTTGGCGAGGTCGATCTGGATCTCGTACCCCGTGGCGATGCCCCGCAGGACGTCGCGACCCGTGAGTCCGCGCGTCGCGGCGAGGTGCTGCGCCACGGCCGTGATGGGCGGGATGTTGTCGCCCGGGTGCGAGTACTCCGCGGCGAGGAAGGTGTCGTGGAAGTCGAGCTCGCGCACGGCGACGCCGTTGGCCCACGCTGCCCACTCGGGGCTCGTGCGGCGCGCGGCATCGGCACCGAAGACGGTGGCGCCGTCGCCGCCGATCGAGACCGGGTGGGCGAGGGCCTGGCTGCGCGCGGACACGACCGGCCCGCGCGCGAGGGATGCCGCGGCGACGGCCGCGTTGTCGATGACCCGGTTGACGACCATGTCGACCACGTCGTCGTCGAGTTCGACCGGATCGGTGGCGATCGCCGCGAGCTGCCAGGCGAGCTGGCCCTCACGCGCGAGGTTCTCGTCGCTCCGGTGCGTGCGCAGGTGGTGGGTCTTCATCCTGCAACGCTATCGAATGCGGCTGACGGATGCCGGGGCATTCCGATACCCGTCGCGCCCGCGACCGCTGCCGAGTCCGGCTACGCGAAGACCGGGTCGGGGCCAGGCCCGTCGAGCACGCGCGCCGCGAGACCCGGCTCGACGTCGGCCAGCACCGCCGGATCCCACTTCGGATCGCGGTCCTTGTCGATGACCTGCGCCCGGATGCCCTCGTGCAGGTCGGGCTGCTCGACGAACCACGAGACGAGCCGGAACTCCTGTTCGAGCGCGTCCTCGAGGCGCGGCAGCGTGCGCGCCCGACGCACGGCGTCGAGCGTCACGGAGACCGCCGTGGGCGAGAGCTCCTCGAGTTCGTCCGCGGCGGCCGCGGCATCGGGCTCGGGCCGCTCCCGCAGGCGCGCGATGATCTCGGCCGCGGTCGGCGCCGAGTAGCAGGCGTCGACCCACTCGCGCCTCGCGGCGAGCGCCGAGGCTCCCGGCGTCTCGTCGAAGAGCATGACGATCTCGGCCGGGCTGCCGGGGTCGGCCCGCTCGGCGAGCGCCTGCAGCAGGTGCGGGAGGTTCTCGGAGGGCACGAGCGCGTCGGCGAATCCGGCGTGGATCGCGTCGGCGGCATCCATCGTGCGGGAGTTCAGCGCGAGGTGCACGCCGAGCTCGCCGGGCGCGTTCGCGAGCAGCCACGAACCGCCGACATCCGGCGTGAAGCCGATGCGCGTCTCGGGCATCGCGATGCGCGAGCGCTCGGTGACGACGCGGATCGAGGCATGGCCGGCGAGGCCGATGCCGCCGCCCATCGTGATGCCGTCCATGATCGCCACGACCGGCTTGGGATACCGGGCGATCGCCGCGTTCAGCCGGTACTCGGTGCGGAAGAACGTGCGCGCGTCGGCGGCCCGCCCGCTCGTCGCGAACTCGTAGAGCTCGCGGATGTCGCCGCCGGCGCAGAGGCCGCGGTCGCCCGCGCCGTCGAGCACGACGAGTGCGACCTCGGAGTCGTCGCGCCACGCGTCGAACACCTCGGTGAGCGCGAGGATCATCTCGTAGCTCAGCGCGTTGAGCGCCTTCGGACGGTTGAGCGTGACGTGGCCGACACCGTCGGCGACGCTCGCGGAGATGTGGTCGCTCACCGTGCCACCGTACCCGCCCGACCGCCGATCACGACGACGGGGTAGCATCCGGGGATGGTCCCCATCGAGTCGCTCTGGGCGTTCGTCGTCACGTCGATCGTGCTGATCGTGATCCCCGGCCCGAGCGTACTCTTCGTGATCGGCCGTTCACTCGCGCTCGGCCGCATCGGCGGCCTGCTCAGCGTGCTCGGCAACGCCATCGGGATGATCCCGCTCGTGATCGCCGTGGCGCTCGGCGTCGGCGCGATCGTCGCCCAGTCGGTCGTGGTCTTCACGATCGTGAAGTTCGCCGGCGCCGGCTACCTCGTCTACCTCGGCATCCAGGCGATCCGACACCGAGCGGATGCCGCGAGCGCGGCGACCGACGGCGCGACTCCCCGCTCGCACTGGCGCCAGCTCGGCGAGGGCTTCATCGTCGGCATCTCCAACCCCAAGACGATCGCGTTCTTCGTGGCCGTGCTGCCGCAGTTCGTGTCGTTCCCCGCGGGGTCGATCCCACTCCAGTTGTTCGAGCTCGGCGTCGTGTTCATCGTGCTCGCGCTGGCGTTCGACTCGGTGTGGGCGATCGCGGCGAGCGCGGCCCGCGACTGGTTCGCCCGCTCCCCGAAACGCATCGAGCACCTCTCCGCCGGCGGCGGCGTGATGCTCATCGGCCTCGGCGGCGTGCTCGCGCTCAGCGGCAACAAGCACTGACCGTCGGGACCACTCGGCCGGCGCACGGGAGTGGGCCGCGAGGGCGCCGTACCGAGCCCGCCCCCACGGGATCTCGATACGGCCGCCTCGCGGCCCACTCGGGTGCTCGGTGCCGCTACTCCGCGGTCGGGTTCGTCGCGCTCGGCGTCCCGGCCCGAGCGGGAACCTCCCCCGGGGCCGGCGTCGCGGCGGGCTCCACGGCAGCAGCGGTCCCCGCATCCTCGACCTCGTCCCGGCCGGCGAGGCGGTCGGTCCAGATCTTCAGCACCGAGGCCGGCGTGCGGGGCGTGACCAGGCTGACGACGACGTAGACGAGGAGGCTCGCAGCGAGGCCGAAGTAGATCGGCTCGTTCGCGAGCACGTTGCCCATGACCGCCATGGTGCCGAGCGTCACGACCGTGCCCACGCCCATCGACCAGAGTGCTCCGGCTCCCGTGGCGCGCTTCCACACGAATCCACCGAGGATGGCGACGAGCAGGCCGCCGACCAGGATGTCGTAGGCGACCGTCAGCGCGGCGACCACGTCGTTGAGCAACGCGGCGACGATGATCACGGCGATGCCGAGCACCACGACGTAGAGCCGGTTCGAGCGCACATCGTGCTCGGGGTTCGAGTGCGCCGCGGCATCCGCTTCACTGCGGCCGAAGAGGCGCTTCACGAGCGGCATGACGTCGGCGCGGGCGACGGTGGCGGTCGCGATGAGCGCACCCGACGCGGTCGACATCATCGCCGCGACGGCCGCAGCGAGCACGATGCCGCTGAGGCCCACTGGGAGGATCTGCTGCGTGATCGCGGCGTACACGTCGTCGCTGGCCTCGATGCCGGGCAGGAACGCCGCGGCCGACATGCCGATCAGGGCGCCGGCGACGCCGTAGAGCAGGCAGTACGCCGCGGCCGCCGTGCCGCCCCACTTCGCGACCTTCGGCGAGCGCGCGGTGAACACGCGCTGCCAGATGTCCTGGCCGATGAGCATGCCGAACGTGTAGATGACGAAGAACGTGATGATCGTGTCGACGCCGATCGCGCCGAGGTCGAAGGCCGCGCTGCCCAGGCGGTCGACGATGCCCTCGTATCCACCGGCGTTGGCCCAGGCGAACGGCAGCAGCAGGAAGAAGACGCCGATCGTCTTGAGCACGAACTGCACCATGTCGGTGAGCGTGATCGACCACATGCCGCCGATCGAGGAGTACAGCATGACGATGCCGCCGCCGATGATGACCGAGATCGTGCGGTCGGTGCCGAAGAGCACGTTGAAGATCGTCGCGTAGGCGATCGTCGAGGTCACCGAGAGCATGAGCGTGTACGCCATCATGACGATGCCCGAGGCGCTCGTCGCGTTCACGCCGTACCGGAGCTTCAGCATCTGGGCCACCGTGTAGACCTTGAGCTTCTGGATGCGCGAGGCGAACAGGATGCTGAGCAGGAACAGGCCGACGGCGATCGAGACGACCAGCCACATGCCCGAGATGCCGTACTTGTAGCCGAGGCCGACTCCGCCGACCGTGGAGGCGCCGCCGAGCACGACCGCGGCCATGGTGCCCGTGTAGAGCGCCGGGCCGAGGCGGCGGCCGGCGACCAGGAAGTCGGCCGAGTTCTTGGTGCGGCTCTTGCCCCACCAGCCGAACAGCAGCATCGCTGCGAGGTAGATGATGATGATCGCGATATCCATCGTTGGATCCTTTGCGTCAGGGAAGGGTCGGGTTACAGCAGGTGCGTCGGCGCGAACATGCGCAGCACGGCGGGCACGACCACGACGGCGGGGCCGGGCTCGGTGAAGGTGCGGGCGATGGTCGCACCCACGTCTTCGAGGGTCGACTCGTGGGCCGTCACGCCGAATGAGCGCGCCAGGGCCCCGAAGTCTGGACGGGCGAGCTCGGTGGCGGTGGCCTGTCCGAACGCGTCCGTCATGTACTCGCGGAGGATGCCGTATCCCCCGTCGTCGATGATGAGCCAGGTCACGTCGGCCTCGTGCTGGCGGGCGGTGGCGAGCTCGGCGATGGAGTACATCGCCCCGCCGTCGCCCGAGACCGCGAGCGTGCGACGGCCGGAGCCGATCGCCGCCGCGAGCGCCGCCGGGAACGCGAAGCCGAGGCCGCCCGATCCCTGCGCGGAGTGGAACTCGCCGTCCTTCGGGTCCCACGCCGACCACGCCCAGTAGCCGGCGATCGTCATGTCCCAGAAGGTGTGCGCGTCGGCCGGCACCGCCGCCCGCACGTCGGCCATGAGCGAGAGCTCGGGGCCGAGGTCCTGCGCGGCGAGACGTGCCTCGACGTCGGCCCGGAGTCGCGCGGCGATGTCGGCGCCGCGCGCCGGGGCATCCGCCGGCCGTGCAGGAAGCCGGTCGGCGATGGCCGAGAGCGCGAGCGCGGCGTCGGCGTGGATGCCGAGTCCCGGGAAGTTCGAGCCGAGCACCCGCGGTTCCGCGTCGACCTGGACGAGCCTGCCGCGCGGCGCGAGCGTGAAGTAGTTGCTCGTGACCTCGCCGATCGCGGTGCCGACGGCGAGGAGCACGTCGGCCTCCTCGAGGAGCTCCGTCGTGTGCCGATCCTCGATCCAGGATGCGGCGGAGAGCGGGTGATCGAAGGCGATGGCCCCCTTTCCGCCCACGGTCGACACGACCGGGGCATCGAGCGCCTCCGCGAGACGCCGGAGGGCGGCACGTCCTCCCTCGGATCGACGCACACCTCCTCCGGCGAGGATCACCGGCCTGCGCGCCCCGGCGAGGAGCGCCGCCGCCTCGTCGACGAGTTCGGCCCGCGGCATCCGCTCGGCGATCGAGACGACCGCCGAACGCACGGGCGGCACGTCAGTGGCCTCGAGGAGCACGTCTTCGGGGATCTCCACCCACGTCGGCCCGGCCGGTGCAGCCTGCGCGAGCGCCCAGGCATCGGCGAGCGCCGACGGGATCTGCGCCGCCTCGCGGACGACCGCGGTGCTCTTCGTCACGTTCTGCGCACTGCGCTGCTGGTCGTCGAGCTGGTGCAGCAGGCCCTTGCGCGTACCGCCGAGACCGCGACGCGGCACCTGGCTCGTGATGACGAGCAGGGGCACGCCCGTCGCGTACGCCTCCTGCAGCGCGCCGAGCGCGGTGAGCGCCCCCGGCCCGGTGGAGAGGAACAGCACGCCGACCTCGCCGGTCGCGCGCGAGTACCCGTCGGCGCCGAACGCCGAGTTGTTCTCCACGCGCGAGCTGACGAACTCGAGCCCGCTGCGGCGGATCGCGTCGAACAGGCCGAGCGCGTGCTGGCCGGGGATGCCGAAGACGTGGTCGACGCCGAGCGCCTCGAGGGTCTCGACGACGACGTCGCCGCCGTTGCGGACGTGCTCGCGATCAGCCATGAGCGGATGCCTCGTGGCGGAGGGCGAGCAGCGACACGAGGTCGTACCCGAGGTGCGATGCCGCGACCCCGGTGATCTCGGCGTGGTCGTAGGGCGGCGAGACCTCGACGACATCGGCGCCGATGAGGTTCAGGCCGACGAAGCCGCGCAGGATCTCGAGCAGCTCGCGGCTCGTGATGCCCCCGGCCTCGGGGGTTCCGGTGCCGGGCGCGTGCGCCGGGTCCATGACGTCGACGTCGATGGAGATGTAGAGGGGGCGGTCGCCGATGCGGTCGCGGAGCTTCGCGACGACCTCGTCGACGCCCTGCCGGTAGACATCGGCGCTCGTGACGATGCCGAAGCCGAAGCGGCGGTCGTCCTCGAGGTCCTTCTTGCCGTAGAGCGGGCCGCGGGTGCCGACGTGGCTGAGCGCCTCGGTGTCGATGATGCCCTCTTCGAAGGCCCGGCGGAACGGCGTGCCGTGCGTGTACTCGGCGCCGAAGTAGGTGTCCCACGTGTCGAGGTGCGCGTCGAAGTGGAGCAGCGCGACCGGGCCGTGGCGCTCGGCCGCCGCCCGCAGCAGCGGGAGGGCGATCGTGTGGTCGCCGCCGAGGGTGACGAGGCGGGTGCCGTTCTCGGTGAGCTCGAGGGCCGCGGCCTGGATCGAGTCGATCGCCTCGCCGATGTTGAAGGGGTTCACCGCGATGTCACCCGCGTCGGCGACCTGGGCGACCTCGAAGGGCGAGACGTCGAGCGCCGGGTTGTACGGACGCAGGAGGCGCGAGGCCTCGCGGATGTGCGTCGGCCCGAACCGCGCCCCCGAGCGGTACGAGACGCCGCTGTCGAACGGGACGCCCGCGACGACGATGTCGGCGTGCTCGACCTGGTCGAGGCGGGGCAGGCGCGCGAATCCCGCGGGGCCGGCGTAGCGCGGCGTCTTGGAGCTGTCGACGGGACCGATCGGCTGCGTCATCTCGCAACCTCCTCGTTGCTTGTGTTGCTTGCAGGGAATCTTTTGTTTCGCCACAGGCATCTGCGACTGGAGCCAAGATAGCCGCGCCGTGCGGGCGCGTCAAGTGATCCGTGAGCGGATGTCACGGGCGGGCGACATCCGTCACCTCACGGGCGAACCGGCCTCACGCGCTCCAGAGCGCGGGCGCGAGCACCCAGATGACCTCGGCTCCGTGGTCGCCGAGGGCCCGCCAGCTGTGCGGCTCATGGCCGTTGAACGTCAGGCTGTCGCCCGGGCCGAGCTCCCAGTCCTGGTCGGAGAAGCGCACGAGCATCGCGCCCGAGAGCACGTGCAGCACATCGACCTCGGCGGCGACCGCGTACAGCTCGTCGCCGCCGTGCCCACCCGGCTGGATCACCGACCGGATCACCTGCACGCTCGATTCGCCTCGCGCGGAGAGCAGCCGTTCCTCGGTGTCGATGCCGCCGAGATTGATGCGCGGGCCGGTGCCGGCCGGCACGAACTGCACATCGGGCGCCTCGAACAACGACCCGACCGAGATGGACAGCACGTCGCAGAGCGTGATGAGCGACGACACGCTCGGCGAGGTCATGTCGCGCTCGACCCGCGAGAGGAACCCCTTCGTGAGCCCCGTGACCCCGGCGACCTCGTCGATCGTGAGTTGCTGCGCCTGCCTCGCCGCGCGCAGGCGCGAGCCGATCGCGACACGGCGACTGTTGGGCTCGAGCGGCATCGGGCGCATGATGCTCACACGCTACCCGACCGCCGGACGTCGGCCGGCGACCCGGCCTTCGCGAGCGCATCGGCCGCCCGCACGAGCGAGAGGTGCGACAGCGCCTGCGGGGTGTTGCCCATCTGCGTGCGCCCGGCCACGTCGTACTCCTCGCTCAGCAGGCCGACGTCGTTCGCGAACGAGCACAGCCTCGCCATGAGCGCCTCCGCCTCGTCGAGGCGACCCGTCGCCGCGTACTGCTCGACGAGCCAGAACGAGCAGGCGAGGAACGGATGCTCCGCCCCGTCGAGGCCGTCGACCCCGGTCTCGGTGCGGTAGCGCAGCAGGAGCCCGTCGCGCAGGAGGTCCTCCTCGATCGCCGCGACCGTGCCGAGCATGCGCGGATCGTCGGCCGCGACGAACCCGACCTGGGGCAACTGGAGCAGCGCGGCATCCGTCTCGTGGCCGCCGAAGTACTGGGTGAACGTGTTCCGGTCCGCGTCGAAGCCGTGCGCGAGCACCTCGTCGCGGACCTCGTCGCGGATGCCGCGCCACCGCTCGACCGGGCCGTCGAAGCCGTGCCGCTCGACGGCGCGGATGCCGCGGTCGAACGCCGCCCAGATCATGACGCGCGAGTGCGTGAACTCCCGCTCGGGCCCCCGGATCTCCCAGATGCCGTGGTCGGGGCGACGCCGGTTCTCGGCGAGGAAGTCGAGCAGCGAGCGCTGCAGCGGCCAGGAGAACGCCGTCTCGTCGAGTCCGGCCTCGCGCGCATGGTCGAGCGCCACCATGACCTCGCCGAAGATGTCCCACTGGCTCTGCTCGGATGCCGCGTTGCCGACGCGCACCGGCTTGGACCCGCGGTGCCCCGACAGGCCGGGCAGCTCGACCTCGGCGAGCCGTCGACCACCGCCGACGTCGTACATGATCTGGAGGTCGGCCGGGTCGCCCGCGATCGCCCGCAGCAGCCATCGCCGCCAGACCTGGGCCTCCTCCACGTATCCGTGGTCGACGAGCACCTGCACGGTGAGGGCCGCGTCGCGCAGCCACACGAACCGGTAGTCCCAGTTGCGCTCACCGCCGATCACCTCGGGCAGGCTGGTCGTGACCGCGGCGACGATGCCGCCGGTGTCCTCGTGGGTGAGCGCGCGCAGCACGAGCAGCGACCGCTCGACCTCGCGCTCGAACCCGGCCGGCAGCGAGGCCTGCTCGGCCCAGTCCCGCCATCCGGCGATGCTCGCCTCGAGCTCGGCGTCGACGTCGACCGGTGCGGACGGATGCCGCCACGAGCGCGCGTACGCGAGCCGGAGGTCGATCGTCGCCCCCTCGGCGACCGTGAACTCCGCGACGTGCGAGCGGTCGTCGGCGCTGCGGCCCGGGCCGGTCAGGACGACCGAGTCGGGACCGGCCACCGCGAGGAGCCCGTGGCCGTGCCGATCGTCGTGCACGCGGCGGACCCACGGCACGACCGAGCCGTAGTCGAAGCGGAACCGCACGGTCTCGCGGAACGCCATCTCACCGCGGATGCCGCGGACCCGGCGCACGATCGCGGAGCCGTGGTCGCGCAGCGGCATGAACTCGACGACCTCGGCCTCGGCCGTGCCGTCGGCGCTCCGCCAGCGGGTGCGGAGCACGAACGTGCCGCGGTCGTACTCGCGACTGCTCGTCGCTTGCACGTCGGCGGGGCGCAGGCTCCAGTGACCGGCATCCTCACCCCCGATGAGCGCGGCGAAGACCGACGGCGAGTCGAAGCGCGGCAGGCAGAGCCAGTCGATGCCGCCGTCGCGCGAGACGAGCGCCGCCGTGCGGCCGTCGGCGAGCAGCGCGTACTCCTCGATCGCGGGGAACTCGCTCATGCTTGGACGCTACCCCCGTCGACCGTCACGACGCCGGGGGCGCGAGCCGATCAGGTCGGATCGGCGGCGCGGGCCTCGTACTGCGCGATGCCCTCGAGCAGGCGCGCAAGGCCGAAGTCGAAGTTCTCGAAGCGGTCGTCGGTCAGGGCGCCGCTGCCGAGCGTGGCGTGCAACTCGGGGAAGCGCTGCTCGGTGACGAGCCGGTCGAGCAGTCGCGCCTCGGCGAGCACGAACGTCGAGAGCCCGGCTCCGGCCTCGTCGGCGCGCACGGCGTATCCGCGTTCGACCACGCCGCGGAACCTCGCATGGCCGCTGACCTGGAGCACGACGGCGACGCGTTCGGCCCGGGTCAGCGCGGTGTCCGCGAGGGCGGCGAGTCCGGCCTCGAGCCACGCGAGGTTGTTCGGGGTGCTCGTGATGCCCTCGATCGGGATGTCCAGCATCCACGGGTGGCGTCGGTAGACGGCGCCGGATGCCTCGGCGTACGCCTCCAGCCCCGCCCGCCATCCGTTCGCCGCGCCGATCGAGGCGGGCGGGAGGCCCATGCCGCGCTCCTGGAGGAGGAGCACGAGCGTGTCCTTCGAGGCCACGTACCGGTACAGCGACATCGCCGTGAGTCCGAGCGCCGAGGCGACGGCGGGCATGGTCACCGCGTCGAGGCCGTCGGCATCGGCGATCGCCAGGGCCGCGTCGAGCACCTGGTCGAGGCTGAACTCGCGCTTCGGCCCGCGCTGCGGCGACGGCGTCGCCCCCCAGGCCAGTGCGAGCGCCCTCGGCAGGTCGGGTTGCGCCGTGTCGTCGATCACCCTCGCCCCTCTCCGATCCGCTCCCGCCAGCCTAGGGCGCGGGCCGGAGCGGGCGGGTGACGCCGCGTCAGACCGCTCAGGCCGCCGACCAGCCGCCGTCGGAGGCGAGGATGACGCCGTTGATGTTCGCGGCCTCGTCGCTCGCGAGCCAGGCCACGGTGCCGGCGATCTGGTCGGCCGTCGCGGGCGCCGACATCGTCGCCTGGAGGACCGGGCCGGTGCGCGCCGCACCGTACTCGGATCGCCACGAGACATCGAGGCCCGTGACGACGGCACCCGGGGCGACGGCGTTCGTGCGGATGCCCTGCGGGCCGTACATGAAGGCCGTGCTCTTGGTCAGCCCCGCGACGGCGTGCTTGGAAGCCGTGTACGCGGCGCCGCCGACCGATCCGCGGAAGGAGGCCTCGGAGGCGATGTTGACGATCACGCCCGCGCCCCGCGCCCGCATCAGCGGGACGACGGCCCGGGTGGTGCGCAGCACCGCGGTGACGTTGATGTCGAACACCCGCTGCCAGGTCGCGTCGTCGACCTCGTCGGCGGGGAGCACGCCGTCCATGACGCCGGCGACGTTGGCGAGCACGTCGATCCGGCCGCTCGCTGCGTCGACGAGCTCGTGCACGGTGTCCTCGCGGGTGACGTCGCCGACGACGACGCGCAGGTCGTGGCCCGGCAGTTCGGCGGCGAGGTCGCCCAAGCGGTCGGCCGCGATGTCGGAGGCGACCACGGTCGCCCCCTCCCGGGCGAGGATCAGGGTCACGGCTCGGCCGATGCCGGAGCCGGCGCCCGTGATGATGGCGGTGCGGCCGCTGAAGCGACCGGGAATGCGTGCGGTCATCGAGGTTCACCTTCGTCGTGATGCGTGGAGTATTACTCGTACTGTCATAAACAGTATATGAAGCTACGAGTTAAGCAACCCCCGAGTCGCCGCCCTCGCCCAAGCACCACGGCGCCCGCACGGCCTGCTCCCGGCATCCGCTCGTAGAATCTCCGGGTGGCCCTCGCCAAGATCCTCCTCTACTACGCCTTCGCGCCCCTGGCCGACCCCGATGCCGTGCGCCTGTGGCAGCGCGACCTCGCGGAGTCGCTCGGCCTGCGCGGGCGCATCCTGCTGTCGAAGGACGGCATCAACGGCACGCTCGGCGGCGAGATGGGCGCGCTGAAGCGGTACGTGCGCAAGACCCGCGAGTACCCGGCGTTCAAGCACATCGACTTCAAGTGGAGCGAGGGCACCGGACTCGACGAGCAGGGCACGACGCTCGACTTCCCGAAGCTCAGCGTGAAGGTGCGCGACGAGATCGTCTCGTTCGGGGCGCCGGGCGAGCTGCAGGTCGACGACGCGGGTGTCATCGGCGGCGGCACTCGGCTCACGCCCGACGCGCTGCACGAGCTCGTGGCCGAGCGTGGCGACGACGTCGTCTTCTTCGACGGCCGCAACGCGCTCGAGGCCGCGATCGGGCGCTTCGCCGGGGCCGTGGTGCCCGACGTCGAGACGACGCGCGACTTCGTCGAGCTGCTCGACTCCGGCGAGTACGACGAGCTCAAGGGGCGCCCCGTCGTCACGTACTGCACGGGCGGCATCCGCTGCGAGGTGCTCTCGAGCCTCATGACGAGTCGCGGCTTCGGCGAGGTCTACCAACTCGAGGGCGGCATCGTGCGCTACGGCGAGCGCTACGGCGACGACGGACTCTGGAACGGGTCGCTCTACGTGTTCGACGGGCGCGGCTCGATCGACTTCAGCGACCACGCGGCCGTGATCGGCACGTGCACGGTGTGCGGCACGGCGACGAAGCGCACCGTCAACTGCACGGATGCCTCGTGCCGCACGCAGCTCGTCGTCTGCGAGTCGTGCGACACGACGGAGTGCGCCGTGCACGCCGGCACGCCGGCCCGATAACCCCTAGTCCGTGGGCGGCGCGACCGACTCGAGCAGCGTCTCGCCGACGTCGTCGACCCCGCCGTTGCCGTTCCACAGCACGACCGCCGCGGTGCCCGTGGTGCGATCGACGAGCAGGCTGCTGGAGAACCCGGCGGTCATGCCGCTGTGCGACACCACGGTTCGGCCGTCGTGGTCGGAGACCCCCCAGAAGTAGCCCATGTCGTCGACGCCCTGCTGCGCGGCACTGTCGGCGATGGGGCCGTCGATGACGCCCTGCGCGAAGCCTACGAGGTCGTCGACGGTCGCGTGGATGCCTCCGGCCGGCGCGTAGGCCGCGAGGGTCGCCGGCTCGACCGATCGCCCGTCGGCCTCGTGCCCGCCGGCGTGCGTCGCCGGCACGTCGTCGGGGTCGAGGGCCAGGATCGCGTGCTCGAGGCCCAGCGGGTCGAACAGGCGCCGCTGAAGCAGGCTCGCGTAGTCGGTGCCGGCCGCCGCAGCGAGCGCCTGGCCGGTGAGGGCGGCTCCGATGTTCGAGTACTCGAATCCCGGATCGGGCGCCAGGGCGACCGACCTCGCCTCGGCGAGCAGCTCGTCGAGGGTCTCGTCGAACGGGTCCTCGCCGGCCTCCACCGCGGTGGTCACCCGGTCGACCCACTCGGGGTCGTCGACGGGGAAGGTCGGCAGCCCCGACCGGTGCTTCGCGAGCGCGGCGAACGTGACGGATGCCGCGGGCGAGTCGCCGAGGTCGAGGTACTCGCCGATCGGGTCGTCGAGCTCGACCTCGCCGCGGTCGACCGCCTGGGCGAGCATCTCGCCGGTGAAGGCCTTCGTGATCGACCCGATCTCGAACGCGGTGGTCGCATCGGCGTCGAGGAACGCCGTGCGCACGTCGCCGTCGGCCTCGATCACGGCCACGGCCACGCGGTCGGTGTCACCCGTGAACGACGGGCGGATGAGCCTGGCGAGCGCCTCGTCGCCCGAGGCGCCGCCGGGCTGCGCAGCAGTCGCCGTCGGCGCGTCGACGGCAGCGTGAGTCGGCACTGTGCAGCCCGCGACGCCGAACGCGAGGCATCCGCCCATGGCCAGTGCGACGGGCGCGGCCCAACGGCTTCTCCTCGAGATCGACATGCCAGCAGGATACGAGCGAACCAACTCGGAATGCGCTGGTCGGAGGGAATTTCAGTGCAACCACTGAGGGCGAGGCGAGTCGTCGGCTCGCGAGCGGTGCACGCACTCCGTCCGGGCTCAGTCTCCGTGCGTGTCGGCCTCGACGAGGTACCGCAACGCGAGCGGGGAGATGTCGCGTTGCGAGTTCACGAGCACGATCGAGGCGATGCCGGCGGCGCGATCGATGAGCAGGTGGCTCCGGAACCCGTCGGTGGTCCCGGGATGCTCGGTGAACGTGCGGGGGCGCTCCTCGATGATCCACCAGAAGTAGCCGATCTGCTCGAAGCGGTTGGTGCCCGGTGCGATCGGCTCCAGGGCGACGCTGTCGCTGAGCGGCCCGTCGAGCACGGCCTCGGCCAGCGCGATGAGATCCGGGAGGGTCGTGTGCACCATCGCGGCCGGCCCGAACCCCTCGCCCCACCACGGGTCGACGGGGTCGCCTGACACGTCGTGACCCCCCGCGTGACCTTCGGGAACCTGTTCCGGCGTCTCGGCGAGCACGGCGTCGTCCATGCCGATCGGCTCGAGCACGCGCTCCTCGAGCAGGGTGCGATAGTCGGTTCCGGCTGCGGCGGCCAATGCGTGGCCGAGCAGCGCCGCACCCAGGTTGCTGTAGGCGAACTCCGGCGCCGGTGCGACGGGTTCGACCCGCGCGAAGGCGAGCAGTTCGTCGAGCGTGGCGGTGTACGGGTTGCCGCCGGACTCCGACTCGGCGGCCCAGGCGGGGTCGGTCGGCTCGAACGGCAGGCCGCTGCGGTGCGTGGCGAGCGAGCGGAGCGTGACGGATGCGGCGGGCGCGTCACCGAGCGGCAGGTAGGCGCCGAGCGGGTCGTCGAGCCCGACCTCGCCGCGCTCGATCGCGATCGCCAGGAGCTCGCCGGTCAGGACCTTCGTGATGGAGGCGATCTCGTAGAAGGTGTCCTCGTCGGCGCGTTGGTAGACGATCTCCACGTCGCCGTCGTCGATGACGGCGACCGCGGCGCGCTCGTACTCGTTGTAGAACGCGTGGTGCACGTCACGCTCGAGTGCCGTTTCGGTAGGGCTGGGGGTCGCGCCGTCCAGCTCCAGGACATCCCCGGTGACGCAGGCGGTGAGCGAGACCGCGAGGAGGCCAGCGAGGAGGGCTGCCATCCCCCGGGCGTCTCGAGCCGACACCTGCCGCGCGGGCATGACCGCATGCTACGCCGATGACCCCGCGTCCGTCAGGTCGTCCGCCGAAGGGGCGGCGCCCGCCACCTCGACCCGCGCAGCCGGCGCGAGCGCCCGGATCGCCGAGGCGAGCCGATCGCCCGTCGGCGTGCCCTCGGGGTTCAGCAGCCAGATGATCGCGATGCCCTGCACGAGCGCGAAGCTGAGCTCGGACAGGGCCCTGGCCTGCTCGTCGTCGAGCTGCGGATGCGCGGCCGTGTAGTCCTCGGCGATGCCCTCGAACGCACCGTCGACCGCGGCCTGCATCTGCTGCTGTCCGGCGGGGTTCCGCACGATGCGCAGCGTGTTCTCGAGGCTCGCGAGCAGCGCCTCGCGGTTCGCGGCGAAGATCTCGGGCATGCCGTTCCAGAGGCGCACGAACGCGTCGAGCGGCGACTCCCCCGCGCCGGCACTGATGAGGTCGCCCATGCCGTCGCCGATCGCCGTGCCGAGCGCATCGATGAGCGCCTCGGTGATGAGCTGCTCCTTCGACCCGAAGTGGTAGCCGATCGCGGCGAGGCTCACCCCGGCGGCGGCGGCGATGTCGCGCGCGGTCGCCTTGGCCACCCCCTGCTCCACGATCACCTTGCGAGCGCCGGCCAGGAGGTCCTCACGATTACCCATGCGCTCACGATAGCCGAACGTCTGAGACATATGTACTAGACATTCGTGCAACCGTTTGTTAGACATTCGTGTAAGACGTTTGTACTACTTCTGACTCCGCGCACCACGAAGGGCGAACCCATGAGCACGTCACCCCGCATCCTGATCTCCGGCGGCGGCATCGCCGGCAACGCCCTCGCCCTCCAGTTGGTGCGGGCCGGCATCCGCACCACGGTCGTCGAACGCGCGGCGGAACCTCGACCGGGCGGCCAGGCCGTCGACCTGCGAGGTGCGAGCCGCGAGGCCGCCGAGCGCATGGGCCTCATGCCCGGCATCCGCCACCACCAGCTCAACGAGCGCGGCCTGGACTACGTCGACGCCCGCGGGCGCGTCTACGGTCGCATGTCGATGGAGGACTTCGACGGCAAGGGCGCGGTCGCCGAGGTCGAGATCACGCGCGGCGACCTGAACGACGTGCTGCTCGACGCGCTCGGCGCGGCCGCGGCATCCGCACCCGGATCGAGCCCGGTCGAGGGCCTGCTCGACCTCCGATACGGCGACCACCTCACCGCCCTCGTGCAGGACGCCGACGGCGTGGACGCGACCTTCGCCTCGGGCCGCCGCGAGCGCTACGACCTCGTGGTCGGCGCCGACGGCGTGCACTCGGCGACGAGGCGACTCGCCTTCGGCCCCGAGGGGGAGTTCGTGACGAACATCGGCGGCTACGCGGCCTTCTTCACCATGCCGACACCCGCAGGCATCGAGCCCGGCTGGTTCGCGATGCGGCTCGTGCCCGGCGCGATGTTCGGGGTGCGACCCGACCGCGACCCGTCGACCTCGAAGGCCATCATCAACCTGCGCGCCGAGCCCGACCCTGCACTCCGCGGCGATCGCGCGGCGCAGCAGGCGCTCATCCGTTCGGCCGTCGAGGCCGGCGGATGGCACGCCGGCCTCATCCTCGACGCCATGGAGCGCGCCGACGACTTCTACTTCGACGAGCTCGCGCGCGTCGACATGCCGAGCCTGTCGAACGGCCGGGTCGTGCTCATCGGCGACGCCGCCACCTGCGGGTCGCCGCTCACCGGCATGGGCACGGCGATGGCGATCCTCGCCGCGTACCTGCTCGCACGGGAGATCGCGGATGCCGCGGCCGCCGCCTCGTCGTCGTCCGAAGACGGACTCGGCGACCCCGTCGCGCTGGCGGCGGCCCTCGCCCGGTTCGAGGAGCAGCTCTCGCCGCACACGGCGAGGTCACGGCAGATCCCCGGAGGCAGCGTGTCGATGATGCTTCCGCGCACGCGGATCATGTCGGCCCTCGCCCGCCTGAACGTGCGGCTCATGCTGTCGCGGCCCATGCGGCCGCTCGCGAAGAAGCTCTTCGCCGGCCCCGACGGCGACGAGCTGCCCCTGCCGGCCGAGACGCCGGCTCAGGCCGGACGGAAGCCGGTCGTCTCAGGCGGAGCGGCGTGACGGATCATGAGGTGGCGGGTGACCGAGTAGTCGAGCAGCGGCTCCATCGACATGTCCTTGCCGAAGCCCGAGCCCTTCACCCCGCCGTGCGGCGCCTCGGAGGCGATCGGCAGGTGGTCGTTCACCCACGTGACGCCCACGTCGAGCGACTGGCTGACGCGCAGGGCGCGCGAGACGTCAGAGGTCCACACCGACGAGGCGAGGCCGTAGGCGTTGTCGTTCGCCAGGGCGATACCCTCGGCCTCGCCCTCGAAGGGCAGCACCACGAGCACCGGGCCGAAGACCTCGCCCTGCACGATCTCGGACGACTGGGCGGCACCGACGAGCAGGGTCGGGGCGAAGTACGAGCCGACGCGGTCGAGGGCGTGGCCGCCGACGAGGGCCTCGGCCCCCTCCGACACGGCGCGTGAGACGAAGCCCTCGACGCGCGACCGGTGCGCGTGCGAGATGAGCGGCCCGATGTGGGTCTCGGCGTCCATCGGGTCGCCGGCCGTGATCTGCGAGATCGCGTGCCGCAGGGCGGCGACGCCGTCGTCGTAGACCGAGCGCTCGAGGTACACGCGCGTCGCGGCCGTGCAGTCCTGGCCCGTGTTGTACGTCGCGCCGAGGGCGACCGCGTGGGCCATGGCCCCCAGGTCGGCGTCCTTGAACACGATGACCGGCGCCTTGCCGCCGAGCTCGAGGTGCACGCGCTTCACGCCCTCGACCGCGCCGCGCATGACGGCCTTGCCGGTCTGGGTGGAGCCCGTGACGCTGACCATGTCCACCTCGCGGTGCGTCACGAGGGCCTGGCCGACCTCCGCGTCGCCGGTCACGACGTTGAACAGCCCGGCGGGCAGGCCGGACTGGAGCGCGAGCTCGGCGAAGCGCAGCGTGGTGCGCGGGGTCGCGGGCGCGGGCTTCACGATCACCGCGTTGCCCGCGGCGAGCGCGGGGCCGGCCTTCCAGATCGCCATGATGAGCGGGAAGTTCCACGGCGTGATGCCCGCGACGACCCCGACCGGGCGCCGCGTGAGGATCGACGTGTAGCCGTTCGAGAAGGAGCCGGCTCCCGTGCCGTCGAGCGAACGCGCAGCACCCGCGAAGAAGCGCAGGTTGTCGATGCCGAACGGCAGTTCGCCGTCGTAGGCGGTGGTCCACGGCTTGCCGGAGTCCTCGACCTCGAGGCGGGCGAGGTTCTCGGCATCGGCCTCGAGGGCGTCGGCGAGCTTCAGCAGGGCGAGCGAGCGCTCCCCCGGCGTCTTCGCGGCCCACTCGGGCTGGGCCGCACGCGCTGCGGCGGCGGCCTCGTCGACGTCGGCGACGCCGGATGCCGTGAACGCCGCCACCTCCTGCTCGGTCGCCGGGTTCGTGATGACGGTGTCGCCGCCCGTGCCGGCGCGGTAGTCGCCGATGAAGGTTCCGGTGGTCATGAGGTGGTCCTTTCAGGTGACGGGCCCGGTGGCGGATGCCGCGTCGCGGTCGTGCGGTCGGGGCGGCGGGCGCCGCCCGGGGCTAGGAGTTGAAGCCGAGGCCGAAGCGGTCGAGGGTGCGCAGCCACAGGTTGCGGCGGCCCTGATCGGCGTCGGCGGCGAGGATCGAGTGCCGCGTGAACTGGATGATCGGGTTGCGGAACGGCTCGGGCGGAATCGGGAAGGGCCGCTTGCGCACGATGTCGTAGCGCAGCCGCGAGGTCGGCTCGCCCGCGAGCAGGTCGAGCGCGACATCCGCCGAGAATCGGGAGGCGCCGACGCCGAGGCCGGTGTGCCCGACCGCGTAGGCGACCCGCCCGCCGAGCGCGGTGCCGTAGGCCGCGGTGAACCGCGTGGTCGAGTCGATCGGCCCCGCCCACCGGTTCGCGAACCGCAGCCCGGCGAGCTGCGGGAAGGTCTCGAAGAAGTGCCGGGCGAGCAGTTCGTGCGAGCTGTCGCGCTGCTCGAGGCTCGCATCGACCTTGCCGCCGAAGTAGTACACGGCGTCCCAGCCGCCGAACAGGATGCGCCCGTCGGCCGTGGGCCGGTAGTAGTGGAACTGGTTGCCCGCGTCGGTCAGGCCCTGGCCGTCGGCCCATCCGATGGATGCGCGCTGCGCCTCGCTGAGCGGCTCGGTCATGAGCACGTGGTCGTAGAGCGGCATGATGTAGTTGCCCAGCCGCTTCAGGGGCGCCGGGTACGCGGCCGTCGCGATGACGACGTCGCGGGCGTCGACGCCGCCGTGCTCGGTCGACACGCGAAGGCCCGCGCCGCGTCGCGCGAGGCCCGTGGCGGCGGATGCCTCGAAGATGCGCACCCCGCGGCGCTCGAGCTCGGCGGCCATGCCCCACGCGAGCTTCGCGGGGTCGACGAGCACGGTGCCGGTGCGGTCGCGGAGTCCGCCGAGGTAGGTGGGCGAGTGCACGTCGGCCCGCACCTCGTCTCGCGAGAGCAGTTCGAGCGGCACCCCGTACTTCTCGCCGAGCGCCTGCGCGTCGCGGAGGCCGTCGACCTGCCACGGCTCGATGGCGAGCGTCGTCTTGCCGGCCCGGCGCAGGTCGCAGTCGATGCCCGCGCCCTCGATGGCCGAGACGAGGTCGGCGAGGTTGCGGTCGCCCTCCTTTTGCAGCGCCGCGACCTGCGTCGGCCAGATCGCCTCGCCGTGCGTCAGGCCGTGCGTGAGCGAGGCCGCGACGAAGCCGCCGTTGCGGCCGGTCGCCCCGTGCGCGATGTGCTCGGCCTCGAGCAGCACGACCGAGCGGGACGGGTCGCGCTCGGTCGCCTGCCACGCCGCCCAGAGTCCGGTGAATCCGCCGCCGATGACGACGAGGTCGACCTCGATGGTTCCGTCGAGGCTCGCGCGGGCGCCCGGCGCCTCGACGCGATCGGTCCAGTACGCCGTGGGCGCGGCGCCGCGCAGGGCCTCGACCGCGGCATCCGCCACCGTGGTGTCGTGGCTCACACGGTCTCCCTGGAGCGCACGCGCTCGATGAGGTCGGCCGCCGCGGAGACGCCGTCGCGCGAGCGGATGTCGGCGCCGACGGCGGCGATGCGCTCGCGCAGGCCGGTGTCGGCAAGCAGCCCGGCCACGGCCTGCTGCAGTTCGGGCGCGGTGAACCCGTACGTGGCCAGGCGGAGACCGTACCCCTGCTCGTGCACGCGCTGGGCGTTGTCGTACTGGTCCCAGAACAGCGGCAGCAGGATCATCGGCTTGCCGAAGTGCAGCGCCTCGGTCGTGGTGTTGTTGCCGCCGTGCGTGATGACGAGGTCGACGAGCGGGAGGATCTTGGTTTGCGGGAGGAACTCGGCGCCCCACATGTTGTCGGCGAGCTCGAACTCGTCGTGCAGCGGCCCCTTCGAGACGATGACGTTCACGGGCTGGTCGGCGAGCGCGGCGATGACGCGCTGCATGAGCTCGACGTCGGCGGATCCGAGGGAACCGAGGCTGAAGTAGATCAGGGGCCGTGAGCCGTCGGTGAACGACGCGGGCAGGTCGGCGGGCGCCTGCTCGGTCTCGCGCACCGAGGAGTCGAGGCGGTGCCAGGTCTCGTCGAGCGGCCGCTCGTCGACGTAGTCGAGCACCTCGGGGTAGACGTAGAGGTTCTCGTCGCCGCGGTGGATGAACTCGAGGTCGGGCAGCGCGGGGGCGCCCTGCTCCTGCACCCATGCGTTGTAGGACTCCCAGAGCGGGCGGTGGGTGCGCTCGTACTCGGCGCGGAACGCGGCCCACGCGGCGCGGTCGTCCTTGGCGAGCCCGGAGAACACCGGGGCGACCTCGTCGCCCGGGACCTCGAGCGGGTTGCAGCTCGTGATGCGCACGAACGGCACGCCGGCCGTGACGAGGGCGGGGAACGCGATGACGTTGTCCTCGATGATCACGTCGGGGGCGACGCGCTCGATGATCGCCTTCAGCTGGGGCTCGCAGTACTTCGCCCCGGTGGCGAGCTCCTCCCAGATCGGCAGGGTGACGGTCTCGAGTTGCTCGGCCGTGGTCTTGCGGAACTCGGGCGAGACGGCCTTGATGTACTCCTTCCAGAACGCTCCGGCGTCCTGCTCCTCGTCGCCTCCGCCGTCGCCGCCGGCCTCGCCCTCGTCGGGCTCGGGCGCGGGCGCGAGGTCGACGAGGTCCTCCTCGAATCCGAGCGCCTCGAGCTTGCCCTGCCAGGACCGCTCGGCCGCGAACACGACGCGGTGGCCGCGCTTCAGCAGTTCGTTGCCGATGCCGATGCAGTTGTTCGTGGGGCCGTAGGCGCTCTCGGGCATGAAGAGGAAGGTTGGGCGTTCCTCGGTCATGTTGGCTCCGTTCGTCTGAGTTTTTTGAATACTGCTATAGCGAATTTGATCGGTCAAGACTTATGCGATAACTCGCTTCAAAGCCCTAAGATTGAGCGAAGTTGCAGACAATCTGTCCGCCGAGAGGAGCCGCATGGCCAGGCCGAAGCGTCAAGAGGAGCGTCGCAGCCAGCTGGTCGCGGCGGCCCAGCGTGCGATCGCCGCGCACGGCCCCGAGGGGGCGCGACTGAACCGGGTGGCCGAAGAGGCCGGCCTCACGTCGGGCGCGGTGCTCTACTACTACCCCGATGTCGACGAGCTGATGTTCGAGGCCAACCGGGCCGGCATGGAGCGCTTCTACGAGGGGCGCGTGCGCATGCTCGAGCAGCTCGACGACGACCCCGTGACGCGCCTGCTCGCCCTCGCGAGGTCGGGCCTGCCGAGCGGCCCCGGCGACACCGAGGTGCGCCTGCTCTGCGAGCTCGGCGGTTCGGCCGGCCGCAACCCGCTCATGGCCTCGCTCCTGACGACGCTCTACGACCGCCAGGTCGGCATGTACCAGGTCGTGCTCGAGCAGGGCGCCGCGCGCGGCCTGTTCACCCTCGCCCAGCCGTCGCTCGTGACGGCCCGCAACCTCGTCGCCCTCGAGGACGCCTACGGCTACCGCATCATCGCGGGGCACCCGACGATCGACCACGAGGGAGCCTTCCAACTCATCGTGGCCTACGCGCGGCTCGCCACGGGTCACGCGCTGACCCCCTCCTGAGACTGGTCGGCGGCCTGCCCGGCCGTCGGCCCGGCAGAGGCTGCGGATGCCGCGGGCGCGCCGCCCTCGTCGACGGATGCCGCGGGCGCATCCGCCCCGACCACCGCGACGCGACCGAAGCGCAGGCCGACCGCGTCGCCACGGCCCAGCCGGCTCGCGCCGTGCACGGTCGCGAGGATCGGCGCCGCGATGCCCGGGACCTCGACGGAGATCGTCGAGGCGCCGCCCAGGAAGTACGTGTCGATGATCGTGCCGCGCAGCCGTGCCGCGGTCGCGGCATCCGTCAGCTCCACGTCTTCAGGTCGCACGACGGCAGTCGCTGGCGTGCCCGCGGCGAGCGCGTGCGACACGTCGAGCGAGCCGACGCCGGGCACGTCGAGCCCGGTCGCGGTGGCGATGCCGTCGAGCAGGTTGGCCGAGCCGATGAACGAGGCCACGAACCGCGACGCCGGATTCGCGTAGAGCTCCTGCGGGGTCGCGAGCTGCTCGAGCCGGCCGTCGCGGAGCACCGCGATGCGGTCGGCCATCGACATGGCCTCCTCCTGGTCGTGCGTCACGACCACGAAGGTGAGGCCGACCTCGTGCTGCAGGCGCTTCAGCTCGAGCTGCATCGACGCGCGCACCTGGCGGTCGAGCGCCGAGAGCGGCTCGTCGAGCAGCAGCAGGCGCGGGCGCTTCACGATCGCGCGGGCGAGGGCGACCCGCTGGCGCTGGCCGCCGGAGAGCTGCGACGGCCGGCGCTTCGCGAGCTGCCCCAGGCCGACCACCTCGACCACCTCGTCGACTCGTCGCCGGATCTCGGCTCGGCCGAGCCCCTCGGCCTCGAGCCCGTACGAGATGTTCTTCTCGATGCTCATGTGCGGGAAGAGCGCATAGCTCTGGAACATCATGTTGACGGGGCGCTTGTGCGGCGGCATCCGGAGCAGGTCCTGGCCGTCGACCTCGATGCGCCCCGCGGCGGGCGTCTCGAAGCCCGCGATCGAGCGCAGCAGGGTGGTCTTGCCGCAGCCCGACGGACCGAGCAGGGCGAAGAACTCGTTGTCGCCGATGTCGAGCGACACGTCGTGCAGGGCGACGGTGTCGCCGTAGACGGCGCGAACGCCCTCGACCCGGAGCAGTGGGGCAGTGGTCATTTCGAGGATCCAGTCAGTCGGGTCAGTCTCTGCGCCGCGATCACGGTCACGACGCTCACGAACAGGAGCAGGGTGGCGAGGGCGTTCACCTCGGGCGTCACGCCGAACCGCACCATCGAGTAGATGACGATCGGCAGCGTGGGCTGGGTGGGCGCCGTCGTGAAGAAGGCGATGACGAACTCGTCGAGCGAGAGCGTGAAGGCGAGCAGGGCGCCGGCCACGATGCCGGGTGCGAGCTGCGGGAGCGTGACCCGGAGGAACGTGCGGGTCGGACTCGCCCCCAGGTCGCGGGAGGCCTCCTCGAGGCTCGGGTCGAGGCTCGCCATGCGGGCGAGCACGATCGCGGTCACGAACGCCGTCGCGAAGACCGAGTGCGCCAGGATCACCGAGTGCAGCCCGAGCGTGATGCCGAGCAGCGAGAAGAACGTCAGCAGGCCGATGCCGAGCAGCAGGTCGGGCAGGATCGCCGGGGCGATCGCGAACGCCCGCACGAACCCGCCGCGCGTGTAGTGGGCGATGCCGTACGCGAGCAGCGTGCCGAGCACGGTCGCGATCGCCGTCGCACCGGTCGCGACGATGAGCGTGTTGCCGAGGCCCTGCATGAGCTTCTCGTCGGCGAAGACCTCGGGGTACCAGCGCAGCGAGAAGCCGCGCCAGATGAAGAGGTTCTCGGAGTCGTTGAAGCTCATGATCACGACGACGAGGATCGGCAGGTAGAGGAAGACGTACCCGAGCCAGAGGGGCACGAGGATGCCGCGGGGCCGGCGCACCGGCCGCGGGCGGATCGACGGCTCGAGCTCGCGCATCGCGGTCGTGCTCGGGTTCGCCGCGGCATCCGGATTCGCGACGACGGCGGGGTCAGCCACGGCGGGGTCCTTCCGTGATGCGGCGCGAGACCGCGGACTGCAGCACGATCACGACGACGAGGATGATCGTGAGGAGCAGCGCGAGCGTCGCCCCGAAGGGCCAGTCGCGCGCCTCGAAGAACTGGTCGCGCACGAGGTTGCCGACCATGATCGTCTTGCCGCCGCCGATGAGCTCGGGGATCACGAAGTTCGACATCGCGGGCACGAACACGAAGACGCAGCCGGTGAGCGCGCCGGGCACCGAGAGCGGCAGGGTCACCGTGCGGAAGGCCCGCCACGGCGTCGCACCGAGGTTCGTCGCCGCCTCGCGGAGCGACGGGTCGAGCTGCTGCAGCGAGGCGTAGAGCGGCAGCACCATGAGGGGCAGGTACATGTACAGCAGGCCGACGATGATGGCCTGCGGCGTGTAGAGCATGCTGATCGGATCGTCGATGACGCCGATGCCCTGGAGGAACTGGTTCACCCAGCCGGCGTTGTTCAGCAGCAGGATCCACGCGTAGGTGCGGATGAGGAAGTTCGTCCAGAACGGCAGCACGACGGCGACGAGCGCGACCGTGCGCCACTTGGGCGACAGGCCCGCGATGGCGTACGCCATCGGGTAGCCGAGCAGCAGGGCGAGCAGCGTGACCACGAGCGCCATGCCGATCGACTGGGCGATGACGCCGAGGTAGAGCGGCTCGAACAGCTTGACCCAGTTGTCGAGCGTGAACTCGAACACGAGGCCGCCGAAGCGGCCGCGCTTGAAGAACGTGTAGAACGCGAGCAGCCCCACCGGGATCGCCATGAAGACGATGAGGAAGGCCATCCCCGGGGCGAGGAACGGAACGGGGGCCAACCCCCGTCGCGCGCGGCTCGCGCGCACGACGGGGGTCGTCGGGTGGGACGTCGAGGTCACGGCGTCAGTTGGTGGCCAGGACTTCGGCGTTCAGGTCGACGTACTTCAGCGAGTCCTCGCCGAGGTCGACGATGACCTCCTGGTCGAAGAGCTCGTCGACCGTGATGCCGAGCGTCGGGTAGGACTCGATGAGCGACGGGTCGAGCGCCTCCATCGCCTTCTGGTTCGGCACCTTGTAGAGGATGTTCTCGGCGACCCAGGTCTGCACCTCGGGGTCGAGGATGTAGTTGATGAAGGCCATGGCGGCCTCCTTGTTCTCCGACGACTCGAGCACGGTCATGGTGTCGACCCAGAGGTCGGAGCCCTCTTCGGGCACCACGAACTTGATCGTGGGGTCCTCGGCGATGCCGTAGTTGCACCACCCGTCCCACGCCTCGACCAGGGCTGCCTCGCCCGAGACGAGCTTGGAGTAGAAGGTCGTGTCGTCGTACGCGAGCAGCGTCGGCTTGGTCTCGAGCAGCTGCGCCTTCGCCTCGTCGAGCTCGGCGTCGTCGGTCGTGTTGAGCGAGTACCCCTCGGCCTTCAGCGCGGGCATCGCGAGCCAGCGGTCGGTCGAGAGCATCGTGGTCTTGCCCTCGAGCTCGGGCTTCGGGGTGAGCAGGTCGTTCCACGACGTGGGGTCGTAGCCCGTGAGGTCCGGGCGGTAGCAGAGGCCCGTCGTGCCCCAGGCGTAGGGCTCGGAATAGACGTTGCCCTCGTCGTAGTCGAGCTCGAGCGCCTCGGGGTAGAGGTTCTCCTCGTTCGGGATGAGCGACTTGTCGAGCTTCGCGAGCAGGCCCTGCTCGCCGAGCGCCTGGGCGTACTGGCCGGACACGAACGCGACGTCGATGCCGGAGTCGGCGCTCGCGGTGAGCTTGGCGACGATGTCCTCGTTCGTGGTGTGGTTCACGATCGTCGTCTTGACGCCGGTCGCCTCCTCGAACTGCTCGGCGAGGTCCTCGGGGTAGTAGTCCGACCAGATCGAGACGGTGAGCGTCTGCTCGGAGATGTCGGCGGACGGATCGACCTCTCCGCCGCCGGTGGAGCAGGATGTTGCGGCGAGTGCGACGGCGATGGTGCCGGCCGCGACGGCGACGATGCGTCGTGTGGTGGGCATGCTGTTCCTCCTGGGGCGTCGAAAGGTTGAGCGATTGTTGCACCGGCACTGAAGAAACCGCAATGGATGTGCGGACATACTGGCGAGGAGTTTGCACAATAGTTACAATCCGAATTCAATGAACTCATTCGACGGCTCCCATCCGGTCGTCGGCGGACGACGCGTGTCCGTCGCCGACGACGGTCGCGTGCTCGTCGACGGCGCCCGGCCCGCGGCCGGCGACGGGGTCGCCCGCGCCATCGCCGCCCTCGTGGTCGGCGACCTGCCGGCCGACGCCCCCGAGCGCGCCATCGCCGTCGACCAGACCAACACGTCCGTGATCGTCGACGAACGCCTCGTCGTGAAGATCGTGGGCCGCTGGGCCGCGGCCGACCGCGCCGGGCTCCTGCTCGAGCGGCTGGCCGCGGGCGGCTCCCACGACGTGGCGCGGCTGCACGGGCGCGTGGGCTGGCGGCATCCGCAGCTCGGCGACTCGACGCTCGCGATCGTCACCGAGTACCTCCCCGGCGCCGAGGATGGCTGGACCTGGGCGGTCGACGACGTGGTCGCCGCCGTCGCGGGCGCACCCGACCCCGCCTGGCCGGCCGAGCTCGGCACCAAGGTGGCGCGCATGCACGACGTGCTCGGCGACGCCGCCTCGAGTGCGGGTGCGGATGCCGCGACGGCACGCCTCGCCCGAGCCGACGACGCCCTGACCCGGGCGATCGCGACGACCGACGGACCCACCGGCGTGCGACTGCGCAACCGCCGCGAGGCACTGGCGCGTGACATCCGCTCGCTCCCGAAGACACGGCCGGGCCTCGAGTTCCCGATCCACGGCGACCTGCACCTCGGGCAGGTGCTCGCCTCCCCCGACGCTGCGGCCCCGGACGGCCGCCGCTACACGATCATCGACTTCGACGGCGACCCCCAGCTCGACGCGGCCGACCGGGAGCGAGCGGATGCCGCGGCCCGCGACGTGGCGCACCTGCTCGTCTCGCTCGACCTCGTCGCCGCCGTGGCGCAGAAGCGCCTGGGCCGGGCCGACCCCGCGGCGTTCGCGTGGGCGGACCGCGCGCGTGCCGCCCTGCTCGACGCGTACCTCGCCGCGCTCGCGCGGGCCGAGCTCTTCGACCCGCACCTACTGCCGGGCTTCGAGGCCGAGCAGCTCGCCGCCGAACTGCACTACGCGGCCGGGTTCCTCCCGGGGTGGCGCTACGCCCCCGACGCGGCGATCGCGCACCGCTACGCTTCGACGAACGAGACCCCGGAGGACCCGTGGACACCGCCGCCTTTCGAGCCGACCTCGACCTGATCCCCACGACGCTCGAGCGAATCGCCGACGCGCTCGAGCAGGGCCTTCCCGGGCTCGAGCGCCTGCCGATGCTCGGCGCCGCGCGCGTGCTCGTGCTCGGCATGGGCTCGAGCCGCTACGCCGCCGACGTCGTCGCGCGCCGCTACCGCAGCGTCGGCGCGAACGTCGTGGTCGAGCTCGCGAGCGCCGAGCTGCTGCCTCCCGCAGCGCCCGACCTCGCGGTCGTCGCCGTCTCGGCCACGGGCGGCAGCGTCGAGGTGCTGCGCGCCGTCGGGCGCTACCGCGGCACCGGGCGGCTCATCGCCGTGACGAACCGACCCGATTCCGAACTCGGTCGCCTCGCCGACGTCGTCGTGCCGCTGCTCGCGGGCGTCGAGGCATCCGGCGTCGCATGTCGCACGTTCCGCGCGACGTTCGCGGTGCTCGACGCCGTGCTCGAGGAACTGCTCGGCACGGCGCCGGCGGCGCGGTTCGACGCGAGGGCCGTGCGGGCGGCCGCCGCGGCGAACGCCGAGCTGCTCGCGACATCCGGCGAATGGATGCCGCCCCTCGCCGACCTGCTCGCGGGCCCGATGGGCACCTGGGCGCTCGCGCCCGCCGAACGCGCGTCGAGCGCCCAGCAGTCGGCGCTCATGCTGCGCGAGGTGCCGCGGCGCAGCGCCTTCGCGTCGGAGACCGGCGACTGGTCGCACGTCGACGTCTACCTTACGAAGACGCAGGACTACCGCGCCCTCGTCTTCGGCGGCTCGGCATGGGACGCCCAGGCGCTCGACTGGATGGCGCAGCGCGGGTCCCGCTTCGCGTCGATCGGACGCGACCTGCCGGGCGCCGAGCGCACCGTGCGGTTCGCGGGCGACGACGACGACTCGATCGCCGCGCTCACCGAGCTGCTGGTCGCCGAGCTCGTCGCCGACCACTGGCTGCGCGAGCCGCCAGTCGGGTAGCGAAGCTACTCGACCGGCGCGGGACGGCGGCGCCGCGCCGCGCGCTTCGGCCTGGGGCGCCGCGCGTACGCCCGCGCCGCGCGGCTCGACAGGGCGAGCATGACGAGGATGTCGAGCGAGAGCGTGAGCAGCGTCGTGCGCACCGTGATCTCCTCGCCGCCGGCGAAGTAGTCGATCGCCGCCGCCGTGATGCTGAACGTGGTGAACGTCATCACGAGCAGGCGCGCGACGTTGCTGCCGCGGTACACCGCGAAGCCGAAGAGTGCGACGACGAGCAGTCCGAGGCTGCCCACCACGAGGATCAGCACGAGCACGAACGTGAACGCCTGGTCCTCCGCACTGCCCGCGGGGTAGTCGAGCCCCAGTTCCTCGCCGATCACCTGCCGCCATGAGACCGCGAGCGCGGTCAGCCAGATGACGCCCGCGAGCACGCGGAGCATCACGAGCACCGCGCCGAGCGAGGTCGCCACCGGGCGGCGCATCGTCGGGGGCGCCGTCGGCTCGCGCCGGGCGAGCACGGCCGGCGACTCGAACGCCGAGCGCTTGCGCGGGACGGACTCCGGCTCCCCGGTCATGTCGCCTCCCCCGGGTCCGCCGACGTCGCGCCCGCGGGCTCGACGGCCGAGGCGTCGGGGCCGGCGGCGACCGCGGCGTCGGGGCGGGCCACGGCGCCAGGCGCCCCCGGGGTCGCCGGGATCGCGGCATCCGGAACCGCATCGAGCTCGAGCACCGGGAGGTCGCCGTCGGTCGTGATCGAGTCGCCGCCGCCGTTGCGGGAGTGGTAGCCGGTCGAGAAGTCGCGCAGCACGTCGACGCGCGCCGCGGGATTGGCCGCGAGCACGGTCGCGACGATGTGGTCGCGCTCGACGTCGGTGTCGGCGTCGATCTTGTGCGTGATCTGCAGGGTGAAGAGCGAGAAGCCGACCGCGCGGTCGAAGGTGCCGGCGGCCAGCCAGTCGACGCGGCGTCCGCCGGGCAGGAGCCAGCCGTCGGGCGTGCGCCAGAACCGCACGTGATGGCGCCTCGCGGGGTTGCCCTCGACCTCCTGCTGGTAGGCCGAGTCCTGCTGCCGGCCGAAGAGGAAGAGCGGGCTCACGGGCGCCTCGTCGTAACTGCGGCGGGTGATCGTCGAGGTGATGATGCGCCGGCTGGTCGCGAGGGTGATGTCGTCGGCGCGCGTCCACCCGGCCCGCAGCATGGCGGCGTGCAGCGCCTCCTCGGACCCGTCGATCGCGAGGTTCACGGGGTCGCCGAGCAGGCCGTCGCTCGTGCGAGCCCGCCCCATGAAGTAGTCGGGCACGTAGATCGTGGTGAGGATGCGGTGCAGTCGCGGCAGCACGAGGTAGGCGAGCAGCAGCCAGAAGGCGAGGAAGAACGCGATGCCCCACCAGCCGAACGTGAACGACTCGGTGAACACCAGCCATGCGAGCCAGACCGCGGCGAGGCCGGCGTACACGAAGAAGAACCCGTCGAGCAGCGCGTTGACGGAGAACCGACGCGGACGCGGCGCCGGTTCGCTCCCCGCTCCGGATGTCTCGGAGCCCTCCCCGCTCATGAGTGCATCGTAGCGGCGGCCTTCGCCGTAGGCTCACGGCATGGGCTACGACGTCGCGCGCATCCGTTCCGGTTTCCCGTCGCTCGCGAGCGGCTGGGCGCACTTCGACGGACCGGGCGGCACGCAGACGCCCCGAGCGGTCGGCGACGCCATCGCGGCCGTGCTCACGGGTCCGCTCTCGAACCGGGGCTCGACGGGCGAATCCGAACGGAATGCCGAGGCCGCGGTGCACGGGTTCCGCACGGCGATGGGCGAGCTCCTGAACGTGCATCCACGCGGCATCGTGCACGGCCGCAGCGCGACGCAGCTGGCATACGACTTCTCCCGGCACCTCGCCAAGGACTGGGGCCCGGGCGACGAGGTCATCGTCACGCGCCTCGATCACGACTCCAACATCCGCCCCTGGGTGCAGGCGGCCGAACGGGTCGGGGCGACCGTGCGCTGGGCCGACTTCGACCCCGATACGGGCGAGCTGCCGGTCGAGGCCGTGGCCGGGCTGCTCACCGAGCGCACCCGGCTCGTCGCGGTCACCGCGGCGTCGAACCTCATCGGCACGATTCCGGATGTCGCGGCCATCGCCTCCGCCGCGCACGATGCCGGCGCGCTCGTCTACGCCGACGGCGTGCACGCCACGGCCCACGAGCTGCCCGATCTCGCGTCGCTGGGGGCGGACTTCTTCTCGTGCTCGCCGTACAAGTTCCTCGGCCCGCACTGCGGGGTCCTCGCCGCACGACCCGACCTGCTCGAGTCGATCTCGCCCGACAAGCTGCTCGCGTCGACGAACGCGGTGCCAGAGCGCTTCGAGTTCGGCACGCTGCCGTACGAGCAGCTCGCCGGGGTGACGGCCGCGGTCGAGGTGCTCGCCGCGTTCGTCGCGCCGTCGAGCACGGGCATCGCGTCGATCGACGCCCTGCACGCGGATGCCGCGGGCTCGCGCCGTGCGCGGCTCGTGGCCTCCTATCGGGCCCTGCATGCGCACGAACGACGCCTGCTCGCGCGCCTCGAGGGCGGCCTCGCCGACCTGCCGGGCGTCACCGTGCACTCGCGGGCGGCACGCCGCACCCCGACCCTGCTGCTGACGTTCGCCGGGCGCGCGGCATCCGACGTCACGGCGAGGCTCGCCGAGGAGCGGGTGCTCGCGCCGAGCAGCCACTTCTACGCGCTCGAGGCGTCGCGCCGGCTCGGGCTCGGCGACGAGGGCGGCCTGCGGGTCGGGCTCGCGCCGTACACCGACGACGACGACGTCGAGCGGCTGCTCGCCGGCCTGGCCGCGGCCCTCGCCTGACGCGACCGACGAGACCTGTGAGTTCCGGACCTCATCCGCGCGACCGGCCCGGCACCCCTCCCGGCGGCCATACGCTGGGACGATGACCACCGCCGAACGCGCTTCCGAACTCCGCCGCCTGCACGCCGCCCCCGAACTGCTCCAGGTGGTGAACGTCTGGGACGTCGTCTCCGCCAAGGCCGTCGCCGCCGTGCCGGGCACCCGCGCCCTCGCGACCGCGGGCCACTCGATCGCCGCGAGCTTCGGGTACCCCGACGGCGAGCAGATCCCCCTCGACCTCATGCTCGACATGGTCGGCCGCATCGCCCGCGCCGTCGACGTGCCCGTGAGCGCCGACCTCGACGCCGGGTACGGCGATGCGGGCGAGACCGTGCGGCGCGCGATCGGCGAGGGCGTCTCGGGCGCCAACATCGAAGACCAGCTGAAGCCGCTCGACGAGTCGGTCGCGGCCGTGAGCGCCGCCGTCGCCGCTGCAGAGGCAGAGGGCGTGCCGTTCGCGCTGAACGCCCGCACCGACGCCTTCGTCCGCGGGCGCGAGCGCTCGCTCGAGGCCAACATCGCCGACGCGATCGCGCGCGGCCGCGCCTTCCTCGACGCCGGTGCCACGAGCGTGTTCGTGCCCGGCATGTTCGGCGAGGAGGTCGTGTCCCAGCTCGTGGAGGGCATCGGACACCTGAAGGTCTCGCTCATCGGCCTGCCCGGCGTGCCCGCGCCCGCACGCCTGCAGGAGCTCGGCGTCGCCCGCCTCTCGTACGGCCCGACCACGCAGCGCGTGGCGCTCGGCGCCCTGCAGGACCTCGCGACCGACCTCTACCTCGGGGGCGTGCTGCCCGACGGCATCCGGCCGCTGAACTGACGCGACGACGGTCGAGTAGCCGGTCGAGTAGCGAAGCGTATCGAGACCCATCGGCGTTCGCATCGAGGTCTCGGTACGGCGCTGCGCGCCGACTCGACCGGCGCGGGATCTCGCGAATCCCCCGCGTGACGGATGCCGCGCGCGACCGTCCCTCGCTAGGGTGAGCGTGTGGCGACTCGTCGCCGGGCCGTACGGGGGTGCGGTCAAGCGCGGCCCGTACGCCCCCGGGTACGAGGAGAACGCATGGACAGCGGCATCCCCATCGAGATCACGGGGCTCAGCAAGCACTTCGGCAGCGTCACCGCGGTCGAGGACCTCAGCTTCACCGTGCAGCCCGGAAGGGTCACCGGGTTCCTGGGCCCGAACGGTGCCGGCAAGACGACCACGCTGCGCGTGCTGCTCGGCCTGGTCAAGGCCTCGAGCGGCACGGCGACCTTCGGGGGCACCCCGTACCACGCGCTGAAGAAGCCGCTCGAGACGGTCGGCGCCGCGCTCGACGCGAACTTCCATCCCGGGCGCACCGCCCGCAACCACCTCAGGATCACGGCGACCGCGGCGGGCATCCCCTCGGCGCGGGTGCCGGTCGTGCTCGAGCAGGTCGGGCTCGCCGAGTTCGCCGACCGTCGCGTCGGCGGCTTCTCGCTCGGCATGCGCCAGCGGCTCGCGCTCGCGTTCACGCTGCTCGGCGATCCCGCGGTCTTCGTGCTCGACGAGCCCATCAACGGCCTCGACCCCGAGGGCATCAAGTGGATCCGCCTGTTCCTGCAGCGCCTCGCCCAGGACGGGCGCACCGTGCTCGTGAGCTCGCACCTGCTGAGCGAGGTGCAGCAGAGCGTCGACGACGTGGTCATCATCTCCCGCGGGCGACTGGCCAAGACGGGCACCCTCTCGAGCCTCGAGCTCGAGTCGGCCCCGCGCACGATCGCAGACTCCCCCGACCGCCAGAAGCTCGCCGCGGCCCTCGCGCAGGCGGGGCTGGAGTACACCGAGGGGCGCAACGGATTCATCGTGGCCGAGTCCGACCCGGGGCTGGTCGGCCACGCGGCCTTCGTCGGTGGCGTCGAGCTGAAGTCGCTGCACCGTCTCAAGTCGGGACTCGAGGAGTCCTTCCTCGCCCTCGTGAACGGCGAGGTCGACCACCACGAGATCGAGCCCGAGGCCGGCGGTGTGCCCGACGACGATGCCCCGCCCGGTGGCCCGACGGCGGACACGCCATCGGCGGAACCCGCCCCCGATGCGCCGGATGCGCCCACCGACGGAGCCAAGGAGTGATGGCATGATGCGCGCACTCGGCTCCGAGTTCCAGAAGGTCTTCACCACCCGCATGTGGTGGCTGCTCACGCTCCTGCTCGTCGGGTACGTCGCGTTCCTCGCGGGCGGCTTCGGCGCGTTCCTCGGCTGGTCCATCGACAATCCGGATGCCGCCGCCGCCTCGTCCGGGACCCCGCTTCCCACCGAGGGACTCGCCCCGCTCGTCTACAGCTTCGCGTCCTCGATCGGCTACGTGTTCCCGGTGCTCTTCGGCGCCCTCGCCGTCACCACCGAGTTCCGGCACAAGACGCTCACACCGACGTTCCTCGCCGAACCGCACCGCACGAGTGTGCTGAGCGCGAAGTTCGTCTCGCAGCTGCTGTTCGGCGCGGGCCTCGGCGTCGCCGCGTTCGCGACGTCCGTGGCCGCGGGCGCCGGCGCGCTCGCGGCATTCGGCATCGACACCGAACTCGACTCCTCCGACACGTGGGCGCTCATCGGCCGCGGCGTGCTGGCCATGGCCCTCTGGGGCACGATCGGCGTCGGCCTCGGGTCGCTGGTGCCGAACCAGGTCGCGGCGATCGTCATCGTGATCGCGTTCACCCAGTTCGTCGAGCCGATCCTGCGCCTGGCCGCCTCGCTCAACGACGTCACGGCGAACATCGGCCGGTTCCTCCCCGGTGCGGCGAGCGACGCGCTCGTGGGCGCGTCGTTCTACAGCGTCGCCGCGATCGGCTCCTCGACGATGCTCGAGTGGTGGCAGGGCGGGCTCGTGCTGCTCGGCATCGGCGTGGTCACGACGCTCATCGGTGGCGCGACCACCTGGCGGCGGGACGTCTCGTAGCGATGGACCTCGCGGCGCTGCGCGACCTGCGGCTGCGCGTGCAGGGGCTGCGGCATCCGTTCGACGCATCCGCCCCCGAGTCGGTACGGCGCTTCGTCGCCGTGCAGGCGCAGGAGTTCCTGCCCGCGCAGTGGGGGCTCGCGCAGCGGGTGCCCGCCGAGCGCCGGCCGGATGCCGCGTCGACCCTCGCAGACCTCGACGCGGGCCGCATCCTCCGCACGCACGTGCTGCGGCCGACGTGGCACTTCCTGCACCCCGACGACGCCAGGTGGGTGCTCGAGCTCTCGGCCGAGCGGGTGCACCGGGCGAGCGGCTCGATGTACCGGACGACCGGCGTCGAGGGCGACGTCGCCGCGAGGGCCCTCGACGTCGTGGCCGGGGCGGTCGAGGGCGGCCACCGCACGAGGGCGGAGCTCAGCGTCGCCCTCGCCGCCGCCGGCCTGCCGTCGACGGGCGTGCCGATGGCCTACGTGGTGATGCGCGCCGAGCTCGAACGCGTCGTCATCAGCGGCGCGAACGCCGGGAAGCAGCGCACGTACGCCGCGTTCGACGAACGCGTTCCACCGTCGCCGCCCCGGGACCGCGCCGACGCGCTCGTCGAACTGGCGATGCGGTTCATCGCCTCGCGCGGCCCCGTGACCGATCGCGACTTCGCCGCATGGTCGGGCTTCACGCTCACGGACACGCGACGCGCCTTCGCCGACGCGATCGAGCGAGCGGATGCCGCGGGCCGTCCCCTCGCGACCGTCGACGTCGACGGCGTCGACCACCTCGTCGAGGCGGCCGCGCTCGAAGCGCCGGCATCCGACCCGAGCCACCCCGACCCGTCGCCGCGCGTGGACCTCCTGCAGGCGTACGACGAGTACATCATGGGCTACGCGTCACCCCGGACGTACCTGCACCGGACCGGCGACGAGGTCGTCCACGCGGAGTTCCCCCTGCACGCGCTCATGCTCGACGGCGTCATGGTCGGCCGATGGGCGCCGCCCGTCGCATCGGGCACGCCGACGGTGCGGATCGTCCCCTGGGTCGCGTCCACGCCCGACGAGGAGGCCGCGCTCGCGGCATCCGTCGTCGAACTGGAGCGGTTCCTCGGCACCGACCTCGCCGTCGCCGTCGAACCCGAATCCGCGCCGGGCTGAGCGACCCGACAGGCGCGCGATACGATCACGGCATGCTCGTCATCGCCAGCGTCTTCGTCGCCCTCGCAGCCCTGCTGCACGGCTACATCTTCCTCATGGAGAGCGTCTGGTGGACCAGGCCCGCGACGTGGAAGCGCTTCGGCGTCGCCGATCAGGCCGCCGCCGACACGACGCGGCCGATGGCGTACAACCAGGGCTTCTACAACCTGTTCCTCGGCATCGGCGCCGCGATCGGCCTGGTGCTCGTCTGGACCGGCGTCGACGAGGCCGGGCGGGCGCTCGTGCTCTTCAGCACGGCCTGCATGTTCCTCGCCGCGGCCGTGCTGACGACGACGGGGCGCGGCTACCTGCGGGCCGCCCTCACCCAGGGCACGCTGCCGCTCATCGGCTTCGTGCTCTTCCTCTTCGCCTGACGGCTATCCGAGCAGCGCGGCGACCGCCGCCACGACGACGACCGCGAGGCCGACGACCGTGACCGAGCACGCGGTGACGAACGCCGCGAGCACCACGGCGGCCGACCGTCGCGAACGCCGCGCGACCGAAGGCAGGCCGGCGGCGGTGTCGCGCGTGGGCGGCGGACCGGCGGGCAGGACCGGCTGCGGCGCAGGTCGTGCGACCGCGACCTCGCGCGCGGCGTAGTGGTCGGCCAGGCCCGGGCCGATGCCCGGCTCGGCCGTGCGGAGCACGTCGTCGGACACCGGGGCCGGGGCCGGCCGGCGGCGGTCGCGCCGCGTCGGCGCCTTCATGATCTGCTCCGCGGCGTGGGTCAGCGCCGGCGCGGACGCCTCGCGGGCGACGACGCGAGTGGCCTCGTCGTCGTCGGCGTCCTCGAGACGCGCGACGACGATCGTCGCATCGACGTCGGAGGGCTCGCTCCGGCTTCCGGCCCGGTCGACGACGACCGTCGCATCGACGTCGGTGCCTGCGTCGGCATCGGCGTCGCGGCCGCGATCGACGACCACGGTCGCCTCATCCGGGTCGTCGAACTCCGCCAGGGAATCCAGCACGGCGCGGTCGGGCTCGCTCATCGGGTCCTCCCCGGCACCGGGATCGTCGTCGAGTCCTCGACGTCGGCGACGCCGACCAGCGAGGGGACGCCCGTCGTGGCATCCGACTGGTCGTCGATGCCGCCGGCGATCACGTCGACGACGACGACCGTGACGTTGTCGCGCCCGCCGGCCTGCACTGCGCGCTGCACGAGCGCCGCCGCGGCGGACTCCGGCCGGCCGCTCATCGTCAGCGTCGCCCGGATGCCCTCGTCGCTGACCTCGGAGGTCAGGCCGTCGCTGCAGATCAGCAGCCGCTCGCCGTTCACGACGGGCAGCAGCCAGCTGTCGGCGGTGCTGTCGGGTGCGCCGATCGCGCGCGTGATCACGTTGCGGCGCGTGAACGTGGCGAGCTCGTCGGGACGCAGCTCGCCGCGCTCGACCAGCTCCTGCCCGAGCGAGTGGTCGACCGTGAGCTGCTCGAGCTCGATGCCGTGATGGCGGTACACCCGCGAGTCGCCGACATTGAAGACCAGCCACGCGGGCCCGTCCTCGTCCTCGACGAGCGCGATCCCGGCGACCGTGCTGCCGGCGCCCCGATCCGTGCTCGCGGCGACGGCCGCGACCGCGGTGCCCGCGGCGGCGAGCGCCGTGCGCACGTGGCTCACGCTCGCGACATCCGCCCCCGCGACGTGCTCGCGGAACGCGGCGACGACCGCGGCGCTCGCCCGATCGCCGGCCTCGTAGCCGCCCATGCCGTCGGCCACGACGAACACCGGCCACTCCGCCAGCGCCGAGTCCTCGTTCGCCTGGCGGACGAGGCCGACGTCGGTCGCGACCGCGGCCGTGAGCTGCACACGGGGATGGGACATCAGCGCAGCGCCTCCGCGGCGTGCGGATCGGGTTCGATCCGCACCTCGAGCGTGCCGAGCACGAAGCGGCCCGAGAACGGCGTGGGCACGCCGACCTCGACGAAGTGATCGGTGCCGGACCCGTCGGCCAGCAGCACGCCGTTCGTCGAGTCGAGGTCGGTGATCCACCACTGCTGGCCGTCGAAGTGGATCATCGCGTGCGTCTTCGACAGCGTGCGGCTCGGGTCGGGCACGACGAGTGAGCGCTCGCCCGCATCGCCGGACCGCGGGTTGCGTCCGAGCAGCATCGTCGGCGCCTCGAGCGGCAACGCGGTGCCGTCGCCGAGCAGGAGTCGCCACTCGAACGCCGGCCGCCGATCGACCACGACCGTGCGATCGAACGGATCGTCGTTACCCGTGACGACGGTCTCGTCGGAGTCGACCTCGAACGCGCCGAGCGGCGTCGCGACCGCCTGCGCGCCGGGCGGAGCCGGGGCGAACGACGCGGGGACGAGCGGCTGCGGGACGGATGCCTCGGTGTGCTGGGGCGCGATGAACGGGTTCGGCACGGTTCCGTACACGGGGGCCCGCGGCGTGGCGGGGGCCACGGGCTGGGCGGGCGCCAGCGGCTGGGCCGGCACCGGCTGCTGGGCCTGCACCCAGTGCTGGTCCGGTTCCGGAGCGGGCGTCGGGGTGGGCGCGGAACCCGGCATCGGCGGGAGCGGCTCGATGCGACCCGGGACCCGCTGGGGCTCCGCCGCGGCGAATGCCGACGGCGGTGCGAACGGCGAGGAGGCGGGATCCGGGGCCGCGGGCAGCGGCGTCGCCTGGGCGTTCGCCGTAGGAGCGGGCGCCGCCTGGACGGACTGGACGGGAGCGGGGGGCGCGACGGGTTCCGCCACTGCGGCGGCCGGCGCGGCGACCGCCGCGGCGCCCGGCACCAGCCAGCCCGGGAGCGGGGTCGCCCCCGGCGCTGCGGGCTGGGCTGCCGCATACGGGTTCGCCAGCGGTCCGCCCGGCTGCACGGGCGGGATGGGACCCGTGACGGGCCCCCGCGGCATCCGCCCTCGTTCGGGGTCGGGCGAGGGGCCGAGCGCGAGCACCGTGGCCCAGACCGCCGGCAGCAGCACGCCGAGCACCGTCGTGCCGACGCCTCGCCAGCTCTGCTTGCTGATGCGGTGCAGCGCGAACACCTTGAAGACGAGCCCGACGACCTGCGCGAGCGGCACGTAGAGCAGGAGGGCGAGCCACGGCTGCTGCCCGCCGATCCGGAACACCTGCATCTCGTTGTACACGGGGACCCACGCCGACCAGGCGGGCTGCCCGAACTGGGCGAACACCTTCGCGAGCATCAGCGCGTACCAGACGTACACGCCGATGGCGACGAGGAGGCTCACCCCGGTCACCATGAGGGAGGCAGCTGCGATCTGCTGGGCTTCGTCGGGGGTCATCGTGCGGGCTCCTCGAGTGATGCGCGTGCGGGGCGGAAGGATCGGGCGAGCGAGGCGAACGAGAGTCGCGCGGCGAGTCGGCGGCGCGCACGAACCTCGGCCCGGAGTGCGGCGCGTTCGTCGTCGACGAGCCGCCATGCGGCATCCGCCGCGTCGGACGTCGGCGGGTCGCCCGCGAAGACGGCGCGATCGACGAGCGCCGCGAGCGCGGCGGCGGCCGGGCGTGCGACCGTGCGCGCGGTGTCGGCCCGCGCGACCGGCTCGGCGGCGAGCAGGCCGTGGTCGGCGTAGAGGTCGACGAGTTCCTCCCACGCGCCGACGATGCGGACCTCGGGCGACGGGTCGCGGCGGCGACGACGGGACCGCAGCGCCTTCGCGACCAGCAGCACGACCAGCGGCAGCACCAGCAGCAGCACCGTCGCGGTGCCGAGGCCCGCCCAGCGCAGCCAGTTGGCAACGGTCGGCGGGATCGCGGCGCCGTCGCTCTCGGGCGATGCAGCGGCGTCGTTCGACTCGCTCTGCGCGGACGGCGGATCGACGACCGGGGCGTCGGGGCGCTCCGGCGTCGTCGGGTGCTCGGGCAGCTGCTCGCCCTGCTGGATGAGGCTCGGCGCCACCGCGAACTGCGGGGTCGCGTCGACCGGCACCCACACGTCGGCCTCGCCGGACACCTCGGTCCACGCGGTCAGCGCCCCGCCCGTGCACACGTCGGAGCAGGTCTCCACGCCGGGCAGGTCGGGTGCGCCGGGCAGGCGGAACCCGAGCACGACCCGCGACTCGTATCCCAGCGAGCGGGCGATCAGCGCGACCGCGACCGCGAACTGCTCGTCGTCGCCGATCCCGGCCACGAGCGCGGCATCGGATGCCTCGGGGCCGGCCAGTCGCTGCTGGTCGGCGAGTTGGGTGAACAGGGCCTCGATGCGCGCCTTCGAGTGCCCGGAGTAGCTCGGGAGGAAGGCGTACCCGCCGCCGAGGCGACCGATCCACCCCGCCGCGTCGGGTCCGTCGGCGGCCGCGTGGCTGAGGTACCCCCGGGTCCGCAGTCGTTCGACGAGCTCCTGGAACCCCGCCGCCGTCCGCGGCTGCCCCTGGAGGTCGAGCCAGGCGGTGAGCGCCGGGTACTCCTCGGGATCCAGCAGCACGGAGGTGCCGGGTTCGTCGAGGTCCTGCGCCTCGTCGGGCGCCGCGACGACGGCGTACTCGTCGCCCGCGACCAGGCCGTGGGCATCGCCCGAGGCATCCGGGATCGCGGCGATGTCGATCGAGGTTGCATCGTCGGCCGCCCGGTGGAACCCGTCGTCGAGGGCGGCGGAACGCGAACCGGAGAAGTCGGGCGCGGCGCGCAGGCCGAGCGGCACCGGCACCCAGATCCCGGCGTACCCGTCGCCGACCCGGAGCGCGAATGCGGAGTCGCCCGGCGCTCGGACCGCGGCGCGAGGCAGCCGGCTGAAGCGGGCGACGCCCTCGGGGTCCTCGGCGGCCGCCACGTGGAAGGTCTCGCCGTCGTACGCGTCGAGGGTGGCCAGCCGCAGTCGCTCGACGCCCTCGGTGTCGCCCTCGATGGCGAACCAGGTCTCGTCGATGCGCTCGGCCGAGAAGGCCCCGCGGTAGCTCGCGAGCGGCGTCGGCGTCTGCCGGAGCACGACCTCGGGCGCCACGGCGTCTCGGAGCGCCGACCGGTCGACGATGCCGGCCGCGGCGGGCGCGACCACGGCGCCCACGACGAGGGCGACGGCCACGAGCACGGCGGCCAGCGAGCGCCTGCGGAGTGCGGGCCAGCCCGCGAGGCCCGCACGCTGCACGGTGCCTGCGGTCGCCCGTCGCAGTGCCGTGGCCCTGCTCGAGCGCGATCGCAGCAGCAGCCAGGCGAGCGCCGCCACCAGTCCCCCGACGGCGACCAGGAGCTCGCGCGGGGCCGGGACGACCACCGGTCCGACCGCCAGCGATCCGCTCACCGCGCTCGAGCCGAACGCGAGGCCGTACCCCGACATCGCGAGGCCGACCACGACGGCCGCCGGCGAGGACCGGCGATCGGGGACGACGAGCAGCCCGGCCACGAGGGTGCCGACGAGGATCACGAGCAGGAAGGGCACGAGCACGGCCTGGTACTCGCCGAGCGGCAGGGACAGCGTGAGCACCTGCTTCCAGCCGACCACGATGCCCACGGCCCCGTCGCGGATGCCGCGCAGCCACGCCTGCGGGCTCGCCATGGCGCTGGGGATCGCGATCGGCACGACGAGCAGGAGGTACGCCGCTGCGGCGGCCACGACGACGGTCAGCCAGCGCAGCACGCCCCGGAACGGGAGGGCGCGGGACATCGCGACCAGGCCGAGGCCGGCGAGGATGCCGACCGCCGCGACCAGGAGCGTGCGGGCCGAGCCGTAGATCGGCCACGCGGCGACCGTGGCGAGCACGCCGGCGACGACGACGTAGCCGATGCCGAGCGCCGTGCGGCGCAGGTCTCCGTCCGGTGCCGACGCGGCCCGGTCGCTTCGGCGGCGGGCGGCGCTCATCGTGCGGCTCCGCGGGCGAGCAGCTGCGGGAGGTCTGAGAGCTCGCCGAGCGTGAGCACGGTGAGGTCGTCGGAACGCCGCACGCCTGGCTCCGCTCCGGGCTCGACGCGAACGGCGACGACGGCGATGCCGAGCGGCAGGGCGATGGCGGCCCTCCGCAGCCGCTGCAGGGGCACGAGCGACCCGGTGACGAGGTAGGCGATCGAGAGGTCGCCGAAGGACTGGGCCACGAGGGCGGCGACCGACTCGAGGCGGATGACGCGCGCCTCCGTGCCCGACGCCGGCCCGCCCTCGAGCGCCGAGACGGCGTCGAGCAGGGTCCTCGGCGTGATCGTCGGGAGCGACCGCATCGACTGCACGGCACCGCGATCGGCGGTGTCGAGGCTCGCGCTCACGGCCACGAGCACGTCGCGGCCCTCGGTCACGCCCCGCACGCCGAGGGATGCCGCAGCGCTCACCGCGGCCTCGAACTCGTCGTCGCCGGAATAGCCCTCGAGGTCGAGGTCGAGCAGCACCGCGATGCGGGCGTGCCTGGACTCCTCGTACTGGCGCACCATGAGCTTGCCGGTGCGCGCGGTCGACTTCCAGTGCACGTGGCGCTGCGAGTCGCCGTGCACGTAGTCGCGAACGGCGTGGAACGAGAGGTCCGCGTCGACGAGCCGGTTCGACGGGGCGCCCTCGAGGTCGCGGATGAGGCCGGCGCTCGAGGACGGCAGGGCGGTGGTCACGGGGTGCACGTGCACCCGCTGCACCTCGGGCCAGCTCATCGCGCGCCGGAGCACGCGCAGCGGGTCGCCGCGCGAGACGGTCATCGGGCCGACGTCGATCACCCCGCGCCGATGCGCGGCGATGACGAGCTCCTCGCGGTGGTGGCCGCCGCCGCGAAGCAGCGGCACGTGCGCTTCGACGAGGCCCGGGCCGACCGGGATGTCGACGACGCCCGGCAGCGAGGGGCGCGAGCCGTCGTTGACGATGTCGAGGGTCGCGCGGATCTCGGACCCGGCGACGACGCGCTCGCGGTCCAGCTCCAGCCGCACGCGGTACTCGTGCGACCCCAGCAGGAACGGCACGCAGACGAGGAGCAGCGCCGCCGCCATGGCGGCGACGACCCAGGCCTCGAACCACCCGAACGCGGCCCCCGCGACGGCGCCGCCGACCATCACCCCGACGAGCAGCATGCCCGCCGGCGAGACGGTCTCCCGCACCCAGGCGCCCGCGCGCGCGGCGAGGCCGCCGGCGACGCGCGCGGTGCGGCGCAGCCGTGCGGCGCCCGCGGCCACCGGGCCGCGGCGCGTGCGCGCGAGACGCGTGACCGTCGCGCCACGGGTCGAGGTGACCGTGTCGGTGGTCGCGGGTTCGCGGAGGAGGGCGTTCTGAGGGGTCACGCCACGCCGTTCTCCCGAGGCGCGGCCACGTCGAGCAGGATCTGGTTGATCACGGCGACGGCGGTCACCCCGTCGAACTCGGCCTCGGGCTCCAGCACGAGGCGGTGCGCGAGCGCCGCCACGGCGAGCGAGCGCACGTCGTCGGGCGTGGCGTACGTGCGGCCCGCGGCCGCGGCCCACGTCATGGCCAGGCGCGACAGGGCGATCGCCCCGCGCACGCTGACGCCGAGGCGCACCTCGGACGCGCGGCGCGTGGCGTCGACGAGCCGCATGATGTAGTCGGACACGAGCGGGTTGACGTAGACCCCGCGCGAGAGCTCGTTCATCGCGACGATCGTGTCGGTGCCCACGATCGCCTCGAGCTTCGGCTTCGGCGCGCCGACCGCCTGGAGGATGCGCATGGTCGCGGCCTCGTCGGGGTATCCGATGGTGGTCTTCACCGAGAAGCGGTCGAGCTGGGCCTCGGGCAGGCGGTAGGTGCCCGCCTGCTCGATCGGGTTCTGGGTCGCGATCACGAGGAACGGGTTGCCGACGGGACGCGTGACGCCGTCGATCGTGACGTTGCCCTCCTCCATGACCTCGAGCAGCGAGGACTGCGTCTTCGGGCTCGCGCGGTTGATCTCGTCGGCGAGCACGATGTTCGCGAACACGGGCCCGGCGTGGAACTCGAAGCGCCCCGCCTTCTGGTCGTACACCGTGATGCCGGTGACGTCGCCGGGCAGCAGGTCGGGCGTGAACTGGATGCGCGAGGACGTGCCGTGGATCGTCTCGGCCATCGCGCGCGCGAGCGCGGTCTTGCCCGTTCCCGGCGCATCCTCGAGCAGCACGTGGCCGCCGCTCACGGCCGTGGCGAGCACGAGCTCGACGACGTGCCGCTTGCCGAGCACGGCCTGCTCGATGTTGTCGGCGATGAGCGAGAACGTCTCGGCGAACCAGGCGGCTTGCTCCGGTGCGATCGTCACGGGGTGTTCCTCTCGGAAGGGGTCTGCGGTGGGTTCAGGGCGATGGGCGGATGCCGCGGGCCGGTGTCGGCCCACCGGCTAGCCGCCGGGCGGGGCGGCCGGGTCCGTCGGGTCGGGCGACTCGGTCGGCGGGTCGGTCGACTCGGGCGGGTCGGTCGGCTCGGGCGGCGGGCAGAGCGAGCCGGTGCGCGCGATCGGCGCGAGGTCGACGTAGTCGCCGGTGAACACGAGGTCGTACGCGACGGCGAGCGGCGCGTTCACGGCGTCGGGCACCCGCCAGTTGCGGATCTCGGCCGAGCCCGCCGCCGCAGGCGACACGGTCGCGAAGACCTCGTCGAGCGACGGCGCCGCCGTGTTCGCCGGCTGGGCGAGGCACTGCTCGGCGAAGTCGACGGTGACCTCGGTCGGGGCGGTGGCCGCCGTGACGGCGACCTCGTCGGAGCACTTCGTGCTGAACCACGACTGCTTGCAGGTCTTCACCCGCACGTCGCCCGGCGAGTCCCCGGTCTGCAGCACGAAGTCGCCGCGCCAGTCGCCGTACATCCAGTAGACGGGGCTGAACCCGCCGCTCGCCTGGACGACGGGCGCCTGCTGCAGGCGGTACTCGAAGTGGCTGCCGCCCCCGGACGGCGTGGTGGCCACCGTGTAGCTCAGGGTGCCGCTCGGCAGGTCGACGTCGTGGATGGTGTCGGCGCGCACCGTGCCGGACTCCACCACGCCGAAGCCGTTCGACGCGCAGACCTTGACGTAGTACCGCTCGCGCTCGGTGAGCCCCGAGATCGTCGCCGACGTCGACTCGATGTCGGCGCCCGAGGTCTGCAGCCCGCCGTCGCCGTCGGCCCAGCACCGGACGTCGCCGTTGCGCCACGCGAGGTAGCGCACGTCGGATGCGCGCGCGCTGGAGTTCGGGTCGAGCCCGATGCCCGACACGAAGATCGAGGTGTTCGAGGCGGAGGCCGCGGTGATCGCGTCGGGGCTGAACGTCGGTGCGCCCGCGACCGTGACCGGGACGGACGTCGCCCCGCCCTCGTTGCCGCCGCGACCCGTGGGCGGGTCGAAGATGCTGACGGGCACGAGGGTCAGCATCTGGGGTCCGGGCGCGAGCGTGAGCTCGGCCGTCGTCGTGACACCGCGGCGGTCGATGACCTGTCCGGTCTCGAGCACGCGGAACGACCGCGCATCGCGGTCGGCCGTGATGCTGAGCAGGGCGACGCCGCTGCTCGGCGAGGTCGTGCCCTGGCGGTACACGGGCTCGGCGGAGGCGGAGGCGATGTCGGGCGCCTCGTAGCTCCAGGTCGTCACCGCGTTCGTGCTCGTCGAGACGCCGACGCTGTTGACGGCGCGCACCGCGAGGTCGTGCCGGTCGCCGGGCGTGAGGCCGGAGACGGTGCACCACCAGGCGCCCGGGCCACGCGGCCCGCAGTCGGCCGGCACCGTGCGCCCGCCCTCGAGGACCTCGAGGCCCGTGATCGCCGGGTGGGCGCGCAGCGCCTCGCCGAGCGACACCTCGAGGGTCACGCTGGAGGCCGTGTAGTCGGCCGTGGACACGGCCGCCGGTGCCTGCGGAAGGCCGAGCAGGTCGACCGTGAGGCGACCCGTGCCGGTGCGCCCCTGCGCGTCGGCCACGGTGAACGGCACGACGCATTCGCCGCCGAAGGCGTCCTGTCCACTCGGCCAGGTGACCACGATCGACCGGTCGTCGGCGGCGCGGACGCTCGCGACCTGGCACGACGAGGCACCCGCCCCGAGGCCGGTCAGCTTGAGGCCGGACCCGGTCTTGCCCGCGAAGGGGTCGTACTCCCCGCCGACCCCGACCACGGCGACCGAGCACGAGGTGCCGTCGCCGACCGAGCACTGCTGCGTGAGCACGGCACCGCGCGGGGCATCCGCCGGCGCGGAGCCGACGACGAGCGAGATGGCCGAGGTCAGCCCGCCGAACGCGCCGACGGCGACCGTCGCGGTCTCCCGGGTGCCGGGCCGGGCGTCGGCGCGGGCCGCGATGGTCACGTGGTCGCCGGCCTGCTCGACGGTGAACGCGGTGCCCGAGTAGGAGACCGAGTAGTCGAGCTTCCCGGGGTCGCCTTCACGGCCGCCCTCCCAGGTGGTCATCTCGTCGTAGAGCGCGACCGACTCGGATGCCCCGGGCGCGATCGTGCGGCTCACGGCAGAGAGGATGGCCTGCGGATCCTTCGGGATGATCGCGATCGGCACGCCGACCCACGACCAGCGCTTCTGGCCGTCGAGGCGCACCGGGACCAGGCAGTGGTCGCTCCACGGCGCCTCGCGCCCGGCGGCGTACTCGACCTCGTCGCCGGTGGCCGGGCGGCAGGTCGCCGCCGCACGCTGCACGGCGTACTGGTCTGCGGCATCGACCTCGACCGCGTCGCCGGAGGGGAGGTCGAGCAGGTCCCGCACGTCGAACGTCGCCGACTGCTCCTCGCCGACCTCGATCGGCTCGACGTCGGGGCGCAGCTGGACGCGCAGGTCGTCGGACGCCGGGACCACGAGGAACCCGAACGCCTCCGCGTCGCGACCGGCCCGATCGGTCCCGTGCACCCGGAACGGGACGAGCGCCCCGGCGGCCGGCGTCGGACCGACGATGCGCTGCCCCGAGACGCGGTAGTCGGCGGAGCCGTCGCCCCAGATCTCGACCTCGAGCTCGCCGAGCTCGCCCGACGCCCACTCGACATGCCCCGCGACGACGTCGAGTCCGCCGTCGGGGAGCTGTGCGCGCGTGCGCGCGGTGACGATCGTGTCGGACACGACCGGGGCGTCGGGCGACTCGGCCTCGGTGACGTTCACGACGACCAGGCCCTCAGCCGTGCTCGACGTGCGCGCGGACTTCACGGTGTACCGGTACGAGTTCGTGCCGGCGACGTCGCCCGGATGCAGGACCACGCGGCCCTCGTCGAGCGAGGTCGAGGCATCGACCAGCGCCTCGAGCCGCGCGTACTCCGTGCTGCCCTCGGGGGCGTTCGGCACGAGGCCCACGAGCGCGAGCTCGCCCTGCGCCGGGTCCACGTCGTTGCCGGCCGGCTGCACCGTCACCGGCGAGGCGGCCGACTGCTGCGCGCGCACGTAGTCGCTGAAGGTCACCGGTGCGGCATCCGTCACCGCGGCCGTGAGCACGCCGATGCGGACCCGCGCGGTGCCCTCGTCTCCCGAGGCGTCGCGCACCGTGTACTCGAAGGCGGGCTGCTCGGCGCCCGTGCCGTTCTCGGGCGCCGTGTAGACGATCTCGTCGCCCTCGGCGGAGATCGTGGCGATGCCGAGCCCGGCCGCGGGCTGGGTCACCGAGGTGAGCACCGTGCGGTCGCCGTCGGGGTCCATGCCCACCGAGGGGACCGGCACGTGCACGCTCTGCCCGCTGAGGACGCGCGCGAGGAGCAGTCGCGGCTCGGGCGCCCGATTCGCCCCGTCGGGGAGGACGGTCACGGTGACCGTGCTGTGGTCGAGCCGCTCGGGCGCCTGCTCGAGGCCCACGGCGTAGCCGAGCTCGTAGGTGCCGGGCGTCGAGGGGGCGAGGTAGCGGACCCGGTCGCCGGAGGCGAACGCGAGCTCGCCGTCGGCGCCGGAGGAGCTGACCTCGGGATGCACCACGAGGCGTTCACCGCGCGGGCTCACGTCGTTGGCGGTGACGGGGATGTCGACGAGCTCGCCGACGCGCACGGTGACCGTGTCTGGCATCGCGATGGGGCTGAGACCGACCGACGGGGCGACGAGGAACACCGCGAGATCTCCGACGGCGGTGCCGCCCGAGCCGTCGGCGACGGTGACCTTGGCCCGCCCGACCAGTCCGGGCTGCCCGTCGGCGGTCGTGCCGGTGGCGCGCACCAGCGACTGCGAGACGACGCCGACGCCGAGTTCGGGCGTCGTCGACACCGCACCCGTGACGATGAGGACCCGGCCGGTCGTGTTCTGCGCCGCGTCGAGGATGTCGATCAGCGCGTCCTCGCCCGCACGGACGAACGCCGTGATGGGCGCGATGCCGAGCGGCGCGCCGGCCGCCGCGACCGTGACCCGGATCGAGGCCGTCTGCTCGGCCCTGGTCACGAGGTCCTGCACGGTGAACGTGGCGAGGTAGGCGCCCGGCGCCTCGGCCGAGAGCTCGATCTCGCCCGACGAGGCGTTCGGGACGACGGAGAGGCCGCCGCTCGCGGCCGCCGCGGTCGGCACCGCGTCGACGAGTCGGAGGGATCCCGAGCCGCCGCTCACGTGGTCGGCGATCTGCACGGTCGCCGCCTCGCCGGCACCGGTGGTGACCGCGACGGGAGCGAGGTCGAGGGCCGCGCTGGAGGTGACCCTGAGGTCGAGCGTGGCCTCGGCGGTCGCCCCGCGCTCGTCGGCGACGGTGAGGCGGACCTGGACCTTCTCGGCGGCAGCGTTCGGATCGGTGTGGCGCACCGCGACGCGGCCGTCGGCCATGGGCACGACCGAGATGGGTGCCGCGGGGTCGACCGGCTGCGCATCGGCCAGGACGAACGCGTCGCCCTCGGGGTCGACCCACCCGTTGAGCACCGAGACGAGCGCGGTGCCGCCGGGCATGAGCTCGGGCGCGGGCCAGCGCTGCACGCAGTCGGCGACGCCGCACCACGCGGGCGCACTGTTCACGTCGTCGGGGATCACGGTGAGCGTCACGGTGGCGGTCGCCGAGCTCGCGGCGCCATCCGTCACCGCGTAGCTGAAGGTCGTCGATCCCGACGTCGCCCGCACGCGGACGGTCGGCGTCTGGTCGTTCGAGACGAGGGCGAGCTCGCCGAACGCCGGGTCGGCGAGCCCGCCGGTGATCGACGCGGGGTCGACGGTGAGCACGTCCTTCGCGTTCGGGTCGTGGTCGTTCAGGAGCACGGGGAGCTCCACCTGCTGGCCCGCCCGCACGCCGAAGCTGTCGGCGACCGCGACCGGCGGCTCCTGGCGGGCGAGGTCCTCGACCTCCTCCGTGCCGACGCGGTCCTGGACCTCGTCGTCGAGCTCCCACTGCTCGATGGGGACGAGCCGGCCGTCGGGCACCGTCCAGACCACGCCCGTCGAGGTCTCGTTGAGCACCGCACGATCGCCGTTGCCGCGCAGCACCGGCGTGAGCGACTGCGCGCCGTCCTGGTCGCGGTCGCCCGCCGGGAGCTCGAGCGGCACCGTGTCACCGGTGCGGCTCGACCAGGCCGTGCCGCCGTCGGGCGAGAGCCAGGCGGCCAGGACCGCGCCGTCGACGACGATCGGCTGCGCCGGGGTGCCGACGGCGTCGACGATGCGCTCGGCCGCGGTGCTGCCGTCGACCGCGAGCTCGACGAGGCCGTCGGAGTCGGCGATGACCACGGATGCCGCGGTGCCGGCGCCCTGCTGCAGTCGGGCGTCGGCCGCGACGTCGACGGGGACCGGCTCGGACGAGCCCGCGATCCAGACGCGGCCGTCGGCGGCATCCAGCAGCACCCATCGCCCGCCGACCACCGTCAGGTCGAGGCGGGCGTCCGCCGCGGGAGCGTCGGAGATGCCCTCCGCGTCGCCCTCGAACTCGCCGGTCGCGGCGTCGTACAGCCGCACGGCCTCTTCACGGGCCGAGTACAGCGCGAGGAGCCCGTCGGGTGAGACGCCGACCGCCGCGGCCGCGTACGTCTGGTCGCCGCCGTCGTCGCCCTCCTCGTCGCCGTCAGAAGGGGCGTCCTCCGCGTACGGGTCCACGGGCGCCACGTCGTCGCCGTCGAGTCGGCCCGTGTGCACCGATCCGGTGTCGGTGCGATACGCGATCCATTCGCCGGCGGTGACGACGTCGCGCGTGCCCGCCGGGGTCGGCAGGGATCCGCCGCCGTCGTCGGAGACGAGGTCGGCGGGGTCGGCGGGGTCGATCGGCCAGCGCTGGCGCGCCCCCTGGTTGTAGACGGATGCCTCGGCGCCCGCCTGCACGACCGTGCTCGGGTCGTCGACGTCGCGCACCACGTCGATCTCGGCGAGGTCGGTGTTGACCCGCGCGTACTGGCCGGAGTCGCGCGTGACCCACACCGAGGTCTCGACACGGGGAACCTCCTGCGCCTCGTAGCCGTTCGCGGTGACCGCGAGCGTGGCCACGACCGCGACGGCGGCGACCCCGGCGACGGACGCGATGATCGCGCTCCGGCGGCCAGTGCGCGCCGCGGGCCTGCGCTCGGCCATCAGATCCCGCCCGCGAGCAGGAGTGCGCCGGCGCCCGCGGCGAGCACGACGACGGCGGACCCCACGCCGATGAGCACCGGCGCGACCCATCCGCTCCGGCTCCGCGCCGGCGCGAGGCCGCCGGCGTCGACCACCGGTGCGCTCGGGCGGGCCTCGGCCCGGGCGGCAGCGCGCCCTGCGCGACGCGAATCGGCGTTCACGGTGGTGACGATCGGCCCGCGGTCGGATGCGTCGCCGAACGAGATGTGCGCCGCGGAGGCCCACTCGGGGGACGCGACCTCGAGGCTGGTCGGGGCGACGCCGAGCTCGTACTGCGCCCACCGCAGCTGCTCGCCGAACTCGGCCATCGACGCGTACCGCCGGGCCGGGTCGCGCTGCATCGCCGTCGAGAGCACGGTGTCGATGCGGGCGGGAACGCCGCGCGGTGCGAGCGGCGTGTACTTGGCCCCGAGCACGCGGCGCGAGAGCTGGTCGACCGAGTTGCGGCTGCGGTCGGCGAGCTCGAACGGGCTGTGGCCGGCGAGCAGCGTGTACAGCGTCGCTCCGAGGCTCCACACCTCGGTCGCGACGGTGCCGGTCGTGCGTTCGCCGAGGACCTCGGGGGCGCTCCACGGGATGGACATGGCGAACGTGTCGCCGCCGTCGCCGCCGTCGGCGATCGCGCCCGCGATGCCGAAGTCGGCGAGCACGGGGGCTCCGAGCGAGTTGACGAGGAGGTTGGACGGCTTGATGTCGCGGTGCAGCAGGCCCGAGCGATGGGCCGTCTCGAGGGCGCCGGCCATGCGGACGCCGATGTCGAGCACCTCGCCGGCCGGCATGGGCCCGCGCTTGACGCGCGCGCCGAGCGATTCGGGGCAGTACTCCATGACCAGGTACGGGCGGCCGTCGGAGGAGATCGACGCCTGGTGGATCGTCACGATCGAGGGGTGCGCGCTGACCCTCGCCATCGCGTCGGCCTCGACCGTGAAGGCGCGGCGCGCCGCCGGGTCGACGACGTCGACGAGCAGCACCTTGACCGCGGTGACCCGCCTCGGCAGATCTTGCTCGTAGAGGAAGACGTCGGCGAATCCGCCGGCCCCGAGCGGGCGCACGTAGCTGTAGCCGGCGATCACCGGCGGCGCGGACGGCAGGCGTTTCGGCACGGACGTGGCCCCCTTCTGCCGGTGTTGCGTCGAGTCACCGGCGAAGCGGTTCGATTCGGAATACCGGATGCGTGCGATCGCGGGGCCCGGGTGCGACCCGGTCGAGCGGAGAACGGCCGCGCCGCGGCATCCGCGGATATCCTAAGCGACGCCGCGCGCTGGTCCGAATCAGCCGCGGGCGGACGCTCGCACGCCTAGTCGGCGTCGACCGGGGTCTCGCCGAGCTTCAGCCGGTCGATGAGGGCGGCCGCGTGGTTGGTGCTCAGGATGATGCGGGCGAACTCGCCGCCTGCCAGCTCGAGCACGACGGCCTGCCGCTTGCCCTTGACGATGACGAAGTCGAGCCCGCCGTGGTACTTCCAGGCGCCGACGGCGACCACGAGCGGCAGCTCGCTGCCCCGGGTGCGGATGCCGCGGATCCAGACCCACGGGTCATCGGTGATGGTCGCCGAGCGGATGTCGTCGCGCTGCACCACGATGTCGTCGGCACGCAGGGCGAGCGCCTTCTCGGCCGGGGTCAGGTGAACCTCGATCCGGTCGGGGTGCACGCGAAGCTGAGCCATGCATCCATCCTGCCCGAGTCGTCTCGCCCGATGGGTGCCGACGCTCCACAAGGAGGAAACGGTTCGATACCGTTATCCTTCCGTAACCGGTGATCGCGGTTACACCGACCTCAGGACGGGCGAGCGGATGCCGCGGCAGCCGTCGCCCCGTCAGTCGGCCGTCTTGGCGCGCATCTCGAGCGCGATCTGCGCGGCATCGAGGTTCGCCAGTTCGTCGGCGAGCACGTCGGCGTCGAACGTGCCGTTGTCGCGGGCATCGAGCAGGGCCGACCGCTGCTCGGAGATGACGTCGAGCCGGTATCGCCGCTCGGCGAGGAACGCCTCCATGCGCGGCTCGCCCTCGGTGCGCTCGGGCTGCGTGATTCCCTCAGCGCTCTCGCGCAGGGTCATCATGAGCCGCCTTCGTTCGTCGAGGGCCTGCGCGTCGAGCACGGCCTGGTCGACCTTCGGCGCGATGCGCCGCACGAGCGGGCCGATCGTGCCGCCCTGCAGCAGCAGCGACATCACCGCGACGGCGAACGCGATGAACACGAGCACCGAGCGCTGGGGCGTGTCCTCGGGCAGGGTCTGCGCCGCGGCGACGGTCACCGCGCCGCGCATGCCGGCCCACACGACGACGACGCCCTCGCGCCAGCCGAGCGGCTGCCGCCGGAAGTACTCGATGTCGCCGAGGGCGTGGGTGACCCGGCGGGCGAAGCGATCGAGGTCGCGGGTCGTGACCGACCGACCGCGCCCGGTGTTCGCCCGCTCGAGGAACTCCTGCTGACCCTCGGGCGTGGTCATCTTCTCCTGCATGCCCTCGAGCCGCTCCTGCATCCGCTCGTTGCGGCGAGCACGCCGGCCGAGCACGCCGAGCAGCGGCGCGACGTACGCCGCCCGCACGAGGATCGTCAGCAGGAGGGCGCCGGCGGCGACGAGCATCGCCGGGGCGACACCGGCATGGTCGCGCTGCACGTCGGCGACGATCGCCTGGATCTGCAGGCCCATCGTCAGGAACACCGCGCCCTCGAGCACGAGCTCGACCGTGCGCCAGTTCTGCGAGTCCGACAGTCGGTTCTGCGGCGAGAGCCGGCGCGGCGCGAGGATGCCGGTGACCAGCCCCGCCACGACGGCGGCGACGAGCCCCGACGCCTGCAGCAGCTCGGCCGGCACCGACGCGAAGAACGGCACCGTGAACGAGAGCACGGTGTTCACGGCAGGGTTCGTGACCCGCTTTCGGACGACGAGGTTCAGCCAGCCGACGAGCCACCCGATGACGACCGCGACGACGACCGAGTACGCGAAGGTGCCGACCGTGCCCCAGAACGAGAACGATGCGGCGGTCGCGACGATCGCGGTGCGCAGCAGCACGAGCGCGGTCGCGTCGTTCAGCAGGCTCTCGCCGTCGAGCATCGCCACGACGCGCTTGGACACGGGCGTCTGCTTGATGATCGAGGTCGCCACGGCGTCGGTCGGGCTGACGATCGCGCCGAGCGCGACGCCCCACGCGAACCCGAGGTCGGGGATGACGAGCATGAAGAACACGCCGAGCACGAGTGAGCTCGCGACGACGAGGATCACCGAGAGCCCGCTGATCGCGCCGAACTCCCGCCGGAAGTTCATCGTCGGCATCGACACGGCCGACGAGTAGAGCAGCAGCGGCAGGACGCCCGCCAGGATCAGCTCGGGATTGATCTCGATCGAGTCGAACATCGGCAGGAAACTCGCCGCGATGCCGATCGCGACGAGGACGAGCGGTGATGCGATGCCGAGCCTGGGGCCGAGGACGGTCGCGGCGGCGATCACCACGAACGCGATCACGCCCAGGATGATCAGTTCGTCCATGCGTCCAGACTGTCAGCAAGTCCGCCGCATTGACGAGCACCGCGGCTCGGCCACGCCGTCGTCCAGCTGATTCCGGTGATGCCGGTTACACCGGCTCAGCCAGGATGAGCGGATGCCGCAGCGCGCGCCGCCGCGGGCAGCGCGTCGACGATGCGGGCGATCGCCGCCTCGTCGTGCGAGGCCGTGACGAACCACGCCTCGAACACCGACGGCGGGAGCGAGACGCCCGCGTCGAGCATCGCGTGGAAGAACGGCGCGTACCGGAAGGCCTCCTGGCGCTGCACGCTCGCGTAGTCGCGAACGCCGCCGGCGACCTCCTCGCCGAACACGAAGCTGAAGAGGTTGCCCGCCCGCTGCACCCCGTGCGCGACGCCCTCGGCGGCGAGCGCCTCGGAGACGGCGCCGCTGATCGTCGCGGCGGCCTCGTCGAGGTGCGCGTACACCGAGGCATCCGCGGCCCGGAGCGTGGCGACGCCCGCGGCGACCGCGACCGGATTGCCCGAGAGCGTGCCCGCCTGGTAGACGGGGCCGAGCGGGGCGAGCTGCTCCATGATCTCGGCGCGGCCGCCGAGCGCGGCGACGGGCATGCCGCCGCCGATGACCTTGCCGAACGTGAGCAGGTCGGGCGTGTACGCGTGCTCGGTGCCCGACTCGAGGCCCCACCACCCGGCCTCCGACACCCGGAAGCCCGTGAGCACCTCGTCGCTGATGACGAGCGAGCCGTTCGCGTGGGCGAGCTCGACGAGCGCGGCGTTGAAGCCGGGCAGCGGCGGCACGACGCCCATGTTCGCGGCGGCGGCCTCGACGATGACGGCCGCGATGCGGTCGCCGTGCTCGGCGAACGCCGCACGCAGCGCGTCGAGGTCGTTGTAGGGCAGCACGAGCGTGAGCGCCGCGATGTCGGCGGGCACGCCGGCCGAGCCTGGCAGCGCGAACGTCGCGAGGCCGGAACCGGCCTCGGCGAGCAGGCCGTCGGAGTGGCCGTGGTAGTGCCCGGCGAACTTCACGAGCAGGTCGCGGCCCGTGAATCCGCGGGCGAGGCGGATGGCGCTCATGGTCGCCTCGGTGCCGGTGCTCACGAGTCGGAGCTTCTCGACCGGGGCCACGCGCGCCTCGACGAGTTCGGCGAGCTCGGTCTCGGCGGGCGTGGACGAGCCGAACGAGAGGCCGCGAGCTGCGGCATCCGTCACCGCCCTGATGACGCGTGGGTCGGCATGCCCGAGGATCGCGGGGCCCCAGCCGGCGACGAGGTCGACGTACTCGCGACCCTCGACGTCGGTGACGTACGCGCCGCGTGCCGAAACGAGGAAGCGGGGCGTGCCGCCCACCGAGCGGAACGCGCGCACGGGCGAGTTGACGCCGCCCGGGATCGCGGCCTGCGCGCGGGCGAAGGCCTCGGCGTTGCCGGAGGCGACCGACTCCTCGGCGTGGCGGGCGGTCATGCGAGGTCCCCCTTGCGGATCCACTCGGCCAGTTCGACGGCCCAGTACGTGAGGACGGCGTCGGCGCCGGCACGGCGGATGCCGCGGACCGACTCGATCACCGCGCGCTTGCGGTCGATCCAGCCGTGGGCGGCGGCGGCCTCGATCATCGCGTACTCGCCCGACACCTGGTACGCCCAGACCGGGACGTCGGATGCGGCGGCGACGTCGGCCAGCACGTCGAGGTAGCTGCCGGCGGGCTTGACCATGACGATGTCGGCGCCCTCGTCGATGTCGATCATCGCCTCGCGCAGCCCCTCGCGGCGGTTGCCGGGATCGAGCTGGTACGACCGGCGATCGCCCTCGAGCGTGGACTCGACCGCGTCGCGGAAGGGGCCGTAGAACGCCGAGGCGTACTTCGCCGAGTACGCCATGAGCACGACGTCCTCGTGGCCGCCGGCGTCGAGTGCGTCGCGCACCGCGGCGACCTGGCCGTCCATCATGCCCGAGAGCCCGAGGAGCTGCGAGCCCGCCCGCGCCTGCTCGAGGGCCATGGCCGTATAGCGCTGCAGCGTCGCGTCGTTGTCGACGCGGCCCCGGTCGTCGAGCACGCCGCAGTGCCCGTGGTCGGTGAACTCGTCGAGGCAGAGGTCGGTCTGCACCACGAGCGAGCCGGCGGATGCCTCGACCGCGACGCGCGTGGCCACGTTGAGGATGCCGTCGGGGTCGGTCGCGCCCGATCCGCGCGCATCGCGCTCCTGGGGCACGCCGAAGAGCATCACGCCGCCGAGACCCGCGTCAGCGGCCTCGGCCACGGCCTGCGGGAGGCTCTCGAGGGAATGCTGCACGACGCCCGGCATCGAGGCGATCGGCAGGGGCGCGCTCGCCCCCTCGCGCACGAACACGGGCAGCACGAGCTCGGCCGGGTCGAGGCGCGTCTCGGAGACGAGGCGGCGGAGCGCCGGGGTCTCGCGGAGGCGTCGCGGGCGGATGCGGGGGGCAGGCGTGGAAGTCACCGCACAAGCCTACGTCGCCCCGGTTGGGGAGGCGCCGGGAGCGCGTGAAGGCGGGGCTTCACGACGGCCTGACACCTCGGCCCGTGCAGGAGATTCGGCTCCGATGCCCGCGCTCAGCGAGGATGCCGGCTGATCTCCTGCAGCACGAATGGCAGCGGCCGCCCAGGTGGCCGGGACGCGGCGGAGCGGATCAGGCGTGGGCGATGGCCGCGTCGACGACGGCGTCGATGAGCGACTCCGCACTGCGTTCGCGCGCCACGACGTCGACGCGGAGCCCGAGCTCGCCGGCATCGCGCTGGGTCTGCGGGCCGATGGCGGCCACGAGGATCGACTCGGGGATCGGGCCGAGCTGCTCCTGCACCTGCTCCGCGACGCTGCCGGAGGTGACGAGCACGGCGTTGACCCGACCGGATCGCACGTCGTCGACGACCTTCTGCTCGACCGGTACGCCCACCGTGCGGTAGGCGACGACCGCCTCGACGGTGTGGCCCGCCTCGGCGAGGCCGATCGACAGCACCTGCTTGGCGATGGCCGAGCGCAGTGCGAGGACGCGGAGCCCGCGAGCGCCGCCGGTCGCGGCATCCCACTCCTCGAGCAGGCCCCTGGCGGAGTTCTCCTCGGACGGCACGATGTCGGCGTGGTATCCGGCGGCCACGAGGGCGGCCGCGGTCGTCTCACCGACGGCGGCGACCTTCGTGGTCTCCGGGATCACGGCGTTGTACGACGAGAGCACGTCGACCGTGGTGGCGCTCGTGATGGTCAGCCAGTCGAATGCGCCGGCGGCGAGCCTGGCCAGCGCGGCTTCGAGGGCCGGCTGGTCGTCGGTCGGCGCGAAGTTGATGAGCGGGGCGATGATCGGGGTCGCCCCCCGAGCGCGGAGCGCGCCGGCGACGCCGTCTCCCCAGGGCCCGCCGCGCGGCACGAGCACGCGCCATCCGGCCAGCGGCTTGCCCGCATGCGACGGCAGGCCGATGGCCCCGGTGACCGGTTCGAATTCTGTCACGGCGTCTCCTCAATGGCGGCAGCGAGTTCAGCGGCACCATTGCCGAGGAGTTCTGCGACGGCGCGATCGGCGACATCACGAGCCGCTTCCGCCAGATCGGCGGCTGAGCGACTCTCGGGGGTCGCGGCATGCGAACTGGTGATGCGCCGCGTCCCGTCGGCACTGTACACGCTCGCGCTCAGGAACAGAAGTTCGTCGTCGAGGAACGCCGTCACGCCGACCGGGGCCGCGCATCCGGCCTCGAGGCCGGCGAGCACGAGCCGCTCGGCGAGCGCGGCGGCCCGGCTCGAACGGTGGTCGACCGCCTCGAGCGCCTGCTCGAGCGCCCGGTCGCCGCGCGCCCGTCGCACCTCGATCGCGAGCGCGCCCTGGGCCGCGGCCGTCGGCCACTCGTCGAGCGGGAGCAGTTCGGTGACGGCATCCGTTCGTCCGAGGCGGCCGAGGCCCGCGGCCGCGAGCAGCACCGCGTCGAGCTCGCCGGACTCGACCTTGCCGAGCCGGGTGTCGATGTTGCCGCGGATGTCGAGCACCTCGAGGTCGGGTCGCACGGCACGCACCTGGGCGATGCGACGCGGTGACCCGGTGCCGACGCGAGCACCCTCGGGCAGCGTCGCGAGCGTGAGGCCGTCACGGGCGCAGAGCGCGTCGCGGGCGTCGGCGCGCTTGGGCACGGCGCCGAGGCGCAGCCCCTCGTGCTCCGCGGTCGGCAGGTCCTTCATGGAGTGCACGACGAGGTCGCAGCGGCCGTCGAGGAGCGCCTCGCGCAGGGCGGTGACGAACACGCCGGTGCCGCCGAGCGAGGCGAGCGACGCCCGGGAGATGTCACCCTCGGTCGTGACCGGAACGAGTTCGACCTCCGCCTTCGCGGCGGTCGCGATGCGATCGGCGATCTGCCGGGTCTGGGCCATCGCCAGCGCGCTCGCCCGCGTGCCGACGCGGATGACGGAACCGCCCTGGGCACTCACGGCGCGATCCCGGCCAGCGCCGGGCGGAAGCCGAGGCGCACGTTCTCGCAGCATCCGGGACGGCAGACGTCGTACCACGGGCCGAGGTCGGTCATCGCGGGCCGCTCGGCCACCGGCGTGCCGTCGACGCGCTCGAGCACCAGGTCGACGAGACCCGCCACGTAGGCCGGGTGGGTGCCGGGGGTGGGCACGCGCACTGCGGCGAGCCCGTGCTCGGCGGCGCTCTCGAGCGCCTCGTTGTCGAGGTCCCAGAGCACCTCCATGTGGTCGCTCACGAATCCGAGCGGCACGATCACGACCGCCTTGCGGCCGGCTGCGGGCAGTTCGGCGATCGCGTCGTTGATGTCGGGCTCGAGCCACGGCATCGAGGGCGGGCCGCTGCGCGACTGGTAGACGAGCTGCCACGGCACGTCGGATGCGCCCGCTTCGCGCATGACGACCTCGGCCACGGCCCGGTGCTGGGCCGCGTACGCGCCGCCCTCGCCGAACCCGCGCTCGGCGGGGCCGGACTTCGCGGCGTCGGTCGACGGGATCGAGTGGGTCGCGAACAGCACCTCGACGTCGGTCGCGGGGTTCAGCCCCGGCGCGTCGGCCACGAGGCCGGCGATGCCGTCGCGCACACCCTCGATGAAGGGGGCGACGAAGCCGGGGTGGTCGAAGAACTGGCGCACCTTGTCGATCTGGATCACGTGCTCGCCCTCGCCCGTGCCGGTGTCGGCGAGCGCGTCGGCGAAGTCCTCGCGGTACTGGCGGCAGCTCGAGTACGAGCTGTAGGCGCTCGTCGCGATGGCGATGAGCTTCGTGTAGCCCGCCGTCTTCGCCTCGTCGAGCGCGTCGTTGAGGTACGGATCCCAGTTGCGGTTGCCCCACAGCACGGGCAGGTCGATGCCGCGACCCGCGAGCTCGGCCTCGAGGGCCGCCTTCAGCCGGCGGTTCTGCTCGTTGATCGGGCTGGTGCCGTCGAAGTGCCGGTAGTGGTGCGCGACCTCCTCGAGGCGCTCGTCGGGGATGCCGCGCCCGCTCGTGACGTTGCGGAGGAACGGGATCACGTCGTCTTGGCCCTCGGGCCCGCCGAACCCGGCGAGCAGGATCGCGTCGTACGCGACGGGCTCGGTCACGTGCTCGGCGCCGCCCTGCGCGGCCGGCGTCGCGCCCGGCACGATCGCACCCGCCACGCACGGTGCGGATGCCGCGGGCGCCGGCTTGCGGCCGCGCGGCGTCGTGCCCGCGGCATCCGCGCCCGTCGAACCGAGGTTCACGGCAGCCATTACTGCAGCACCTCCACGAGCTCGGCGGTCGAGATGCGGCGGCCCGTGTAGAACGGCAGCTCGTCGCGCACGTGGCGGCGGGCGTCGGTGGCGCGGAGCTCGCGCATCATGTCGACGAGGTCGGTGAGCTCGTCGGCCTCCATCGGGAGCAGCCACTCGTAGTCGCCGAGCGCGAACGCCGAGACCGTGTTGGCGACGACGCCGCGGAACGAGGCGCCCTTGCGGCCGTGCTCGGCGAGCATGCGCCCGCGCTCGGCCGGGTCGAGCAGGTACCACTCGTAGCTGCGCACGAACGGGTAGATCGTGAGCCACTCCTTGGGCTCGATGCCGCGGAGGAACCCCGGCACGTGCGCCTTGTTGAACTCGGCGTCGCGGTGCACGCCCATGGCGTTCCACGTGGGCAGCAGCGCACGGAGCAGTCGCGCGCGGCGGAGCTCGCGCAACGCCCACTGCAGGCCCTCGGCGGTGTCGCCGTGCAGCCACAGCATCACGTCGGCGTCGGCGCGGAGGCCGGAGACGTCGTAGATGCCGCGGAGGGTCACGCCCTCCTCTTCGACGAGGGCGATCATCCCGTCGAGTTCTTCGACGAAACGGGGCACGTCGTGGCCGTCGAGGTCGTCGGGGCGGGCGGGGTCGCGGCGGAGCACCGCGAACACCGTGTAACCCTCGGGAGACTGCTCGGCGTCGGATTCGGTCTGGAGCGCGTCGGCTGCCGCCTCGGCAGCGGGGGAAGACATGCTCCTAGTCTCCCCCTTTCGCGGCGAACGGCCAAAAGTACTCAGTCGTCGACCAGCAGCGCCAGGGAGTGCGCGAGGTGCTCGCGGATCGCATCGGGCCCCCGGGCCTGCACCTGCTCGACGAGTTCGCGGTGCTCGGCCACCAGGCTCTCGACCGTGTAGTGGGGGCGGATGTGCAGCACGAACAGCAGCATCTCGCTGCCGATGGCGGCGTGCGCCTCGATGATGCGGGGGCTCTCGGATGCCGCGACGAGGGCCCGGTGCAGCTCGAGGTGCACGCGCTCGGCCTCGAGCCAGTCTTCGGATGCCGCGAGACGGTCGAGCGCATCGAGCGCCGGGGCGAGCACCTCGGCCGGCCAGCCCGTGCCGTACCGCAGGTGCGCGAGGCGGACCGCCTCGACCTCGAGCGCGGACCGGTACTGCTGCATGGCGGTGATCGCATCGCGGTCGAACGCGGCGACGCGGACGCCGCGATACGGGGCGGCCACGGCCAGGCGGTCGGCCGCGAGGCGCTGGAACGCGGCTCGCACGGTGTGTCGCGAGACCCCGAAGCGCGCGGCCGCGGGCTCCTCGCGCAGGGGGGACCCGGCCGCGAGACGTCCGCTCAGGATCTCGTCGCGCAGCGCTCCGGCCACCCGCTCGACGGCCGTGGCGTTGGGCGCGGCATCCGCATTCCTCATGCGGCGTCGCTCACCATGGCGGCGTGCATGCGCTCGGCGTGACGTTCGGGGTCAGTCGTCGGATGCCGCCGACCGGACGATGAGCCACACGACGACGCCGACCACGGCGACCGCACCGATGGCACCGCCGACGACCGTGCCCGGCTGCTCGTCGGCGAGTCGGCGCAGCTTCACCTTCAGCTGGCCCGCCTTGCGCTTGGCCTGCTTGGGCAGGTTGAGCTTGTCTTCGAGGGCGTTCAGGGTCTCGGCGAAGTCGGCCCGTGCGCGCTCGGACGCGACGCGAGCCTGCACGCGGGTGAGGTTGCGCTCGCGCTCCTTCTCGGTGCGCTTGGAGATCTGCGCGGCGTCAGCGGCGGTCATAGTCACCGGTTCCCTTCAGCGCGTCGAGGTCGGCCTTGAGGCTCTCGACGGACTCGAGCGGTTGCGCGCCTCGCTTGAAGTTGACGTAGGCGATCCAGAGCAGCACCGCGATGATGAGCAGCAGGATGCCCGACACCGTGAGCGCGGCCGCCCAGGCCGGCATCACGAGCGCGAGCGCGAAGATCGCCGCGGTGATGAGCGTGAAGAGTAGGAACACCGCGACGACGAGCGCCCCGGCGACGAGGCCGGACCCGATGCCGAAGTGCTTGATCTTGTAGGAGATCTCGGCCTTGATCTGGTCGATCTCGGCCTTGATCAGCGTGGAGACCGTGTCGGGCAGTTCGCCGATCAGCTGGAAGAGCGAGCGGTCGTCGTTCGTGGGGACAGCCATGATCGCTCCCCTCAGGAACCGGACTTCGCCGTGCGCGGCTTGCTCGCGGACTTCTTGGCCGGGGCCGACTTCGCGGCGACATCGGCTGCGTCGTCGATGGCCTCCTCGAGCTTGGAGGCGGTGTCGTCGATCACGTCGCGCGCGGCATCGGCCGCCTTGGACACGTTCGACTTCGCCGACTGCGCCGACGACCGGACGTCCTGCTTGGTGGCGCCCGACCCCTTGGTGGCGTTGCCGATGAGGGACTTGACGCCGTCGAGCACCGAGTCGCTCACGTCTCCGACGCGGGCCATGGCGAAGTCCTTCACGGTGGAGACGCCGTTCTGCACCGTCGGCGTGTTCCACACGCTCTCGGCGGCACCCTTGATCTGCTCGTAGCGCTGCCGGCCGGCACGAGTGCCGAGCACGTAGCCGACGCCGAGACCGACGACGAAAAGGACCTTGCCCTTCATGTGCACCCCATTCCCCACTGCGCGAGAGCGCGACGTCATTCCAGCGTAGACCCCGTGAAGGTTCGCGCAAGGGGGTTGCGCAGAAAGTATGCCGTTCCGGCTATGCGTCGGCGCCCGGGTTCACGACGAGGTGCCGGATGCGCGCCGCGGCCTCGGTCGCGTGCGGCACGACCGAGGCGAGCCCGGTACCGGCGACCCAGGAACCCGTGACCTCGAGCCCGGGCTCCGCGGCGAGCGCGGCCTCGAGCTCCTGCACGCGCTCGCGCTGCCCGATCGTGGCCTGCGAGAGGGCGTCGCGCCAGCTCGCCCGCCCGAGGTCGAGCAGGGCGGTGGTGGGCACGTCGACCCCGAGCAGGGCGGATGCGTCGGCGAGCGCGGTCTCGCGGACCGCGTCCTCGTCGAGGCCGTCGAGCGGGTTCGCCTCGCCCGCCCGACCGTAGGACAGGCGCACGACGTGGCGTCCGTCGGTGCGTCGTGCCAGCCACGGCCACTTCGCGGTCGAGTGCGTGAGCGCCTTCGCGGTCACCCCGGGTGCCCCGGTCGCGACGAGCACGCCCGTGCCGCGAGGGGCCGCGTCGAGTGCCGGCGCGTCGAGCACCAGGGTCACGATCTCGACGGAGGCCGCGGACGGGCCGCCGGCCAGGTCGTCGACCCATCCGTCGACGGCGCCGGACAGGAGGCCGCGGGCGGCCTCGGCCGGGGCGGCGATGATCGCGAACCGGGCGTCGACGACGAGCTCGGATCCGTCGCGCAGGGCCGTCGCCCGCCATCCGGCGTCGCCGCCGTCGGCGTCGGGGCGCACGAGCGAGTCGACCGCGGCATCCGTCACGACCTCGGCGCCGAAGCGCGCGAGCTCGGCGAGCAGCGCGTCGACGAGGCGGTGCATGCCGCCGTCGAGCCCGAGCACGGCGCCGCCGGCCTTGCGCTCCTCGAGCAGCTGGCCGACCCCGCCCGACAGCGATCCGGTGCGCGTCATGGCCTCGTTGAGGCCGGGCGCGACGACGTCGAGGTCGAGGTCGTCGGGGTTGGTCGAGTAGACGCCCGAGGAGATGGGTGCGACGAGCCGGTCGAGCACGAGGTCGCCCATGCGATCGCGGACGAGCTTGCCGAGGCTGTGCGCCCGGCCGATGCTGAGGATCGGCTTCAGCCGGTCGAGGTAGGCGCGCGAGGCCCCGCTCCAGCCGATGATGCGGCGCACGTCATCGCCGAGCGGATTGGCCGGGATGCCGAGCACGCCGGTGCGCGGGAGCGGTGCGGCGTCGAGCCCGGCACCGCCGCGGCCGGTGGGCCAGACGAGCCAGGCTCCTGCGGGGTTCGGCTTCTCGACCGCGTCGGCGAGGCCCAGCCCGTCGAGCAGGTCGGCGACCGCGCCCCCGCGCGTCGCGAAGGACTCCGCCCCCGAGTCGAGCGTGATGCCGGCGAGCTCGATGCGCCCGACGCATCCGCCGGGCTGCTCTCGGCGCTCGAGCACCGTGACGCCCAGGCCGATCCTCGCGCACTCGAGCGCGGCGACCAGCCCCGCGACGCCGCCGCCGACCACGACGACGTCGGTCGTGCGGTGCTCGCTCGGGGCGGAGGCGTCCGCAGGCGACGCGGTCGGCCGTTCGGTCATGCGCCCGCCTCGTGCACGAGCTCGACGACGCGGGTCAGCACCGTCGGATCGGTCTCGGGCGGCACCCCGTGACCGAGGTTGAACACGTGCGCCGGGGCGGCGTCGCCGCGGCGCAGCACCTCGCGCACCGCGGACTCGAGCACCGGCAACGGCGCGCTGAGCAGCGCCGGGTCGAGGTTGCCCTGCAGGGGCACGCCCTCGCCGATGCGCTCGGCAGCCACGTCGAGCGGCACCCGGTAGTCGACGCCGACCGCGTCCACGCCGATGGCGTGCATCGCGCCGAGCAGTTCGCCCGTGCCGACGCCGAAGTGCACGACCGGCACCGCTCGGGTCACCGACGCGCCCGCGGCATCCGTCGTCTCGTACTCGAGGTCGTGCACGTGGCTGAGCGCGTTCGCCGAGGCCGGCGCGACGTGCGTCTCGTAGTCGGCCAGCGACAGCGCGCCCGCCCACGAGTCGAAGAGCTGTGCGGCGGATGCCCCGGCCAGCACCTGTGCGCGCAGGAAGCGCCCGGTCAGCTCGGCCGTCCAGTCCATGAGGGCGCGCCACGCGCCGGGGTCGGCGTGCATGAGCGTGCGGGCCGCGAGGTGGTCCTTCGACGGGCCGCCCTCGGCCAGGTACGCGGCGAGCGTGAACGGGGCGCCGGCGAAACCGATCAAGGGGGTTGCGGTGCCGGATCCGTTGTCGGTGCGGTTCAGCTCCGCGATCGTGAGCGCCACCGCCTCGGCGATGGGGGCGGATGCCTCGTCGAGCCGTGCGGGATCGATGGCGGTCAGCTCGGCGACGCCCGCGGCATCCGCGTAGCCCCTGCCGAAGACGGGACCGCGGCCCGGCTGGATCTCGACGTCGACGCCCACGAGCTTCAGGGGCACGACGATGTCGCTGAAGAAGATGCCCGCGTCGACCTTGTGCCGACGCACCGGCTGCAGCGTGATCTCGCTCGCCATGGCCGGATCGAGGCACGCGTCGAGCATGCGGGTGCCCACACGCAGGTCGCGGTACTCGGGCAGCGAGCGACCGGCCTGGCGCATGAACCACACCGGCGTCGTGTCGGCGCGCTCTCCTCTATATGCGCGCACGAGGCGCGAGTCACCCGTGAGGCCGGCGGAGAGGGGATGCTGCGAGGAGAGGATCACGCGGGCCATTCTCCCGCATCGGGCTGGGAGGCCTCGCGGCGTTCCGGCCGGCCGTCGCGGCGACCCCATGCGCACATGAGCAAAGCACAGGACCGCGCTTGTCGAGGACCGCGCGAAGGGTCTACAGTCGGACACGTTGTGCGCCCCCCTCGCACGACGACGCGCCGAAGGCGGCGTGCCTCCGTCCCCCCGGAGAAACTGACGACGTGTCCTGGTTCGTGTGTCCCCCTCTGTCCCCCTCGCCGATGTTCGACCGTGCGAGCCGTGGCCGTTCCGCCGCGCGCGCGCACTCGATCGAAGCAGGGTCCTCCGAACCGGGCAGGCGTTCGCCTGCAGTCCGCCTCGACGCGAGCGGAGCTCGGCGATGAGCGCTGATGTGCGGCACCGCACGGTCCTGACCGTGCTCGTCGCCGTCGCCGCCACCCTCGTGGTGGCAGCGCTCATCGCCGGGTCACCGGTCATCCACCGACTCGTGTCCCGACTCCCGTCGGTGCCGTCCGAGGCGATGGCGTCGGTGGTCGCCGTCGTCTGCCTCGTCGGCGCCGTGGTGTCGGCGATCACCCTGCTCGTGCGCGACGCGCGCATCCGGGCACGCCGCACCGCACTCCTCCGACTGCACCCCGAAGGGCTCGCCTGCGCCATCCGCGTCGGCCCGATGGCGCGGCAGATGAACGAACTCCGGCTCGACGACGCCGAGCGGCTGCGGCTCAGCCGCCGCTACTCGATCGTGGCCGACGAGCACGGCGTCACCTTCTGGGACGGCGGTCGCCGCCCACGACGGGTCGACGCCTACCCGTGGCGCGAGGTGCGCAACATCCGTGCCGACTCCATGATCGCCGGCACCACGGTGCTCTGCGTGCTGGTGCTGCGGGTGCGCCGCCACAAGAACAGCGTCGAACTGCCGGTCGTGCTCGCGTCAGGTCGCCCCGGACGCTACGCGATGTCGGATGCCGCGTTCTTCGCGGTCGTGCGCGACTGGAAGGCGAAGCACCGCGTCGCCCTCGCGGCCGAAGGCCTCGAGGTGCCGCCGCTGACCGCGCCGATCCCCGTGATCACCGCCGCGATGGCCCGCGAAGACGCCGAAGCGCGCGCCCTCGCACTCGCCTCGCGGTAGCCGAAGGGGCCTCAGTGCCAGCGCTGATCAGGACCTCCTCCGGCGGCGGGTAGAATCTCTCCGTGCTCATCTGCTTCTCCGCGAGTCACAAGAACGCCGGGTTCGACATGCTCGAGCGTCTTTCGGCGAACGCGAACCAAGCGGCACCGCGCATCCTCGAAGGCCACGACGCCGTGAAGGGTGCCGTCGTCGTCGCCACCTGCAACCGCTTCGAGGCCTACCTCGACCTCGACGCGCCCGACGACACGTCGCCGGTCGAGGTCGTGCACGAGGCGGTCCGCGCCGTCGGCGCCGTCGCCGACCTCGACGCGGCCGAGCTCCGCCAGACCTTCGGCTTCGTGCACGGCAACGCCGTGGCGGGGCACCTGTTCTCCGTGGCATCCGGCCTCGAGTCCGTCGTCGTCGGCGAGGGCGAGATCGCCGGCCAGGTCCGTCGCTCGCTCGAGCAGGCCCGCGCCGACGGCACCACCACCCCCGAACTCGAGCGGCTCTTCCAGCGGGCGTCGCAGACCTCGCGCCGCGTCAAGAACGAGACCGAGCTCGGCGGCGAGGGGCGGTCGCTCGTGCGCCTCGCGCTCGACCTCGCCGAGAGCCGCATCACCGACTGGGCGCAGACCCGCGTGCTCCTCGTGGGCACCGGCCGCTTCGCCGGCGCGTCCCTCGCGGCGCTCCGCGACCGCGGCGTCACCGACGTCGTCGTGCACTCACCCTCCGGTCGCGCCGAGAAGTTCGCGGTCGGCCACGACCTCGAACCGGTCGCGCCCGCCGCATACGCGAGCGTCGCGGCATCCGTCGACCTCATCGTCACGTGCACCACCGCCGACCGGCAGGTCGTCGACCGCGACCTGCTGCTCACCGGGCGTGCGACGCTCGCGGCCGCGGAGGCCCTGCCGACGATCGGACTCGTGCCCGAGCCCGCGGAGCCCGAGCGCCGCCAGCTCGTCATCGACCTCGGCCTGCCGCGCAACGTGGCGCCCGATGTCATCGAGGTCCCCGGCGTCGAACTGCTCGACCTCGAGACCATCAAGATCCACGCGCCGCTCGAGGAGTTCGGGGCCACCGACGCCGCCCGTGCCATCGTGCTGCGCGACGCCCGCGCGTTCGGCGAGTCCGGTGAGGAGCAGCGGCTCGCGCCTGCCGTCGTCGCCCTGCGCAAGCACGTGTTCGACATCCTCGACGCCGAGATCGAGCGCGCCGCCTCCCGAGGCGACGACGACGGCCGCGCCGAGGCCGCGCTGCGGCACATGGCCGGCGTCCTCCTGCACACCCCGATGGTCCGCTCGCGCGAGCTCGCCCGCTCCGGCGACCAGCAGTCCTGGATCGACGGGCTCGAGGCCATCTTCGGCATCACCCCCGTCGACGAGGCCGCCGGCGCGTCCGCGGTCGACCCCGCATCTGCGGATGTCGCGCGCGACGCCCGCTCGGCCGGCTGACACCGGGGCACGGCGGGCACCTCTCCAGGTCGAGCGCTCGGCGCGATAGCGTCGGAGGATGACCGACGCGCCGCTCCCGTTCGACGGGCCCCCGCAGCTCGCCCTCCCGTTCGACCTCGACGACCCGCCGTTCGCACCCGTCGAGACCGATCGCCTCGTGCTGCGCCCGCTCGAGGCATCCGACACCGACGATGTGTGGGAGTACCAGCGCCTCCCCGAGGTGCTGCGCTACATCCCGTGGCCAGAGCGAACGTACGAGGAGGGCCGGGCGCACACCGTGAAGCGGTCACGACTGCGCCGACTCGAGAAGGACGAGGACGCGATCATCCTCGCGATCGAGCTCGTCGGCGAGCCCCGCGTCGCCCCGGCCGCCGACGCGCGAGCGGATGCCGCGGGGCGAGCGGATGCCGCCGGCGGACGCGTGATCGGCGACGTCATGCTGCGCACCGACCGCATCGAGCACGGCCGGCTCGAGATCGGGTGGGTCGTGCACCCCGACTTCCAGGGGCGCGGCTTCGCGCGCGAGGCGGCCGCCGCCGTCATGGGCCTCGCGTTCGACACGCTCCGCGCACACCGGGTGCACGCCCTGCTCGACGCCCGCAACGCGGCATCCGCCGCGCTCTGCGAGCGACTCGGGATGCGCCGAGAGGCGACGATCCTCGAGGAGCAGTACGACGACGGCGAGTGGCAGGACACCGCGATGTACGGCATCCTGCACCGCGAGTGGGCGCAACGGAACAGCCCCACCGCCGGCTGAGCCGGCGACGGGGCTGTCGCGAACGCGGTGGGCGTCAGGCGCCGACGAGCCGAGCGCCCAGGTAGGCCTGCAGCTCGGCGAGCGGCACGCGCTCCTGCGCCATGGTGTCGCGCTCGCGCACGGTCACCGCGTCGTCGTCGAGCGAGTCGAAGTCGACCGTGATGCAGAACGGGGTGCCGATCTCGTCTTGGCGGCGGTACCGGCGACCGATGGCGCCCGCGTCGTCGAAGTCGACGTTCCAGTTCTTGCGCAGGTTCGAGGCGACCTCGCGGGCGAGCGGGGAGAGCTTCTCGTTGCGGGAGAGCGGCAGCACCGCCACCTTGACCGGCGCGAGGCGCGAGTCGAGGCGGAGCACCGTGCGGCTGTCGACGCCGCCCTTCGCGTTGGGCACCTCTTCGACGTGGTAGGCGTCGACGAGGAACGCCATGAGCGACCGCGTGAGGCCCGCCGCGGGCTCGATGACGTACGGCGTCCACCGCTCGTTCTTGGACTGGTCGAAGAACGAGAGGTCCTTGCCGGAGTGCTTGGTGTGCGTCGACAGGTCGAAGTCGGTGCGGTTCGCGACGCCCTCGAGCTCGCCCCACTCGCCGCCCGTGAACCCGAAGCGGTACTCGATGTCGACGGTGCGCTTGGAGTAGTGCGACAGCTTCTCCTGCGCGTGCTCGAAGCGGCGGATGTTCTCGGGGTCGATGCCGAGGTCGACGTACCAGTTCCAGCGCTGGTCGAGCCAGTACTCGAACCACTGCTCGTCGGTGCCGGGCTCGACGAAGAACTCCATCTCCATCTGCTCGAACTCGCGGGTGCGGAAGATGAAGTTGCCCGGCGTGATCTCGTTGCGGAAGCTCTTGCCGATCTGGCCGATGCCGAACGGCGGCTTCATGCGGGCCGCCTGCAGCACGTTCGCGAAGTTCACGAAGATGCCCTGCGCGGTCTCGGGACGCAGGTAGTGCAGGCCCGACTCGTCGTCGAGCACGCCGAGGTAGGTCTTCAGCAGGCCCGAGAACGCGCGCGGCTCGGTCCACTGGCCGCGCGTGCCGCAGTTGGCGCACACGATGTCGGCGAGGCCGTTCTCGGGGGCGCGGCCCTTCTTCGCCTCGTAGGCCTCGATGAGGTGGTCCTCGCGGTAGCGCTTGTGGCAGTTCAGGCACTCGATGAGCGGGTCGGTGAAGACGTCGACGTGGCCGGATGCCTCCCACACCGCCTTCGGGAGGATGACGCTCGAGTCGAGGCCGACGACGTCGTCGCGGCTCTGCACCATGTAGCGCCACCACTGGCGCTTGATGTTCTCCTTGAGCTCGACGCCGAGGGGGCCGTAGTCCCACGCGGACCGGGATCCGCCGTAGATCTCCCCCGCCTGGAAGACGAAGCCCCGGTGCTGAGCGAGGGCGATGACGGATTCGAGACGGCTGGCAGCGGCCACGGTGGCTCCAATGGTCGAGAGTTCGGGCCGATCGGCCCGGAAGAAACGGTGCCTCCATCCTACGTGCGGCGATCGGGTGCGCCATCCGCGCGAACGCCCGCACGGGCGCTACGCTGTGCCCATCGGCGGCCGGGGGCGGAGGTGGCGGATGCCCGATGCAGTGCTCGACGTCGTGATCGTCGAGGGGCCGGCGCTCCTCACGGTGTACGTGATCGCGGCCGTCCTGTTCGTGTACCTGCTCTTCCGCGGCGGATCGGGCGGATGGGCCCTCACCGCGATCGTGGTGCTGGTGGTCGGCGCGATGGTGGGCGGCGCGGCGCTCTGGGCGGCGGTGCACGTGCTGGACCTCTTCGGCGGGCCGGTGGCCGACGAGGCCTGGCTGTGGGTGCCCGCAGCGTTCGCCGCGATCACGCTCGCGGTGTGGAACCTGTGGCATTCGCGGTGGTGGCGCAAGCTCATCGCGGTGCTCGCGATCCCCGTCTTCGTGCTCACGGCCGTGCTCGGCGTCAACGCCGCGTACGGCATCGATCGCACGGTCGGCGATGTGCTCGGCATCTCGACGGCGAAGGACCTCGACATCCGCGACCCCGGCGTCGATCCGCCTCCCGCGGACCCCGCGGAGGCGCTGTACGCCACGTGGAAGGCCCCGGCTGGGATGCCGGAGACCGGGCTGATCGGAACACCCGTCCCGGCCGTGCCGAACACGATCTCCGGCTTCCCCGCGCGACAGGCCGAGCTCTACCTGCCGCCGGCGGCGCTCGTCGAGGACCCGCCGCGCCTCCCGCTCGTGATCATGATGATGGGCCAGCCGGGGCATCCCGATGCGACCTTCATCGCCCAGGTGCTCGACGGGTTCGCCGCGGAGCACGACGGCCTCGCGCCCATCGCCCTCGTGATCGACCAGCTGGGCGACCCCTCCGAGGACCCGCTCTGCCTCGACACCGACCTCGGCATGGTCGAGACCTACGTGATGCAGGACGTGGTGCCGTGGGCGAAGCTGCACCTGAACGTGCTGCAGGGCGCGACGTCGACGACGGTCGCCGGGTACTCGAACGGGGGCGGATGCGCGGCCTACTTCGGTGCGAAGTACCCCGAGACCTTCGGCAACATCATCGCGATCGCGCCGACCGAGTACGCCGGGGTCGAGCACCGCGGCGAGGTGCTCACGACGGTCTTCAAGGGCGACCAGGCGGCCTACGACGCGGTGAAGCCCGCGACCATCATGGACGCGAAGGCACCGTACGCCGACTCGGCCGCGATCTTCGCCGTCGGCGAGGACGACCATGCCTTCGCGCCCGGCACGGAGCGCCTGGCCGAGGCCGCGACGGCCGCCGGGATGGCCGCGACCTACGTCGAGGTGCCGGACGGCGACCACGGCGCGTCCACGTTGACCGCCGGACTCGAGGCGGGATTCGAGGCGCTGTACCCGCGACTCGGACTCGCGCCCCCTCCCGAGAACTGACCCCGGATGACGACGGCCCTCACCCCAGACCTCATGGAGCGACGATGACCGAGAACACGGCCCCCGCCGACCCGCAGGCCCCAGGCGACGTGGAGCCGAAGGGACGCCTGCGCACGACGGGCGAACTCCTCGGCGCGTTCGTGCGGCGCATCCCCTTCAGCATCGTGGTCGCGGTTCTGCTCGTCGTCACCTCCGCTGTGACGGGCACGATGTTCGGACCCGCCGGGCAGGACACGCTCCTGTTCTGGGCGGCCGGCGTCATCAGCACCTTCGACGGCGCGCAGTGGTGGACGGTCGGCACCTCGGTGGTGATTCCGCAGGACCCGTTCCAGCTCGTCTTCGGCGTGCTCGCCGCACTCACGCTCCTGGGCGTTGCCGAACGCCGCATGGGAACCTGGCGCGCGATCGTGGCGTTCACGGTGACCGGCGTGATCGGCACCGCGCTCGGCGCGTGGCTCCAGTGGTTCGGCGCCGAGGTCGGCGAGTGGTGGGCCACCGGCACGTCCGCCGACCTGACGCTCGATCCGCTCGCGGGCATCGTCGGGGCGCTCATCGCGTCGACGTCGTTCATGGGCGCGTTGTGGCGCCGACGCGTGCGCCTCGTGACGCTCGCCGCGATCCTCACGTTCGTGCTCTACGACGGCGACTCCTCGAACGCGTACCGCCTGATCGCGGCCGTCGCCGGGTACCTGCTCGGCGCCCTCCTGGCCGGCGACGCGTCCAAGCTCTCGGTGCGGCGCAGCTCCCACGCCGAGACCCGCACGCTCGTCGCGGCCGTCGTCGCGGTCACGGCCGTCGGCCCGGTGGTCGCCCTCGTCAACGCGACCGAGCTGACCCCGTTCGCCTTCAGCTCGTACCTCTTCACCGAGCAGCCGGTCTCGCTCGACGACCTCGTCTCGCGATGCGGCGACACGGCGTCGTCCCTGAGCGCCGCGTGCCTCGGCGACCTCGCCGTGCTCACGTCGCAGGGCTTCGGCATGTTCCTGCTCTCGTTCGTGCCCGTGGTGCTCCTGCTGCTCGCCTCGTGGGGGCTGCACCGCGGACGTCGATTCGCCCGGTGGCTCGCGATCGCCGTGAACCTGGCGATCATCCTGTTCGCCCGCACCTCGCTCGACGCCACGTTCACCGCCAACGACATCGACGACGACTGGTCGGCGTTCGACATCGGCGAACTGCTCGTCTGGGTGGTCGCGGCCTTCGCGCTGCCGATCGGGCTCATCGTCCTGTTGACGGTCACCCGCCGCCACTTCGGGATCCGCTCCCCCCGACGGGCGTTCCGGAGGTTCCTCGCGGTCGTCGCCGGCACGTTCGTCGTGCTCGCGGGCGTCTACTTCGTGGTCGCCCTCGCCACCATCGACGAGTTCTGGCCCGCGACGACGCAAGTCGACCTCGTCGTCGACACGCTCAAGCGCTTCGTGCCCCCGCACTTCCTCGCGGTGGTTGACCCGATCGTGGTGCCGGGCCACGACCTGACGAGCGTGCTCTGGCAGGGCGTCGGCGTCGTCTTCTGGCTGGTCTTCATCGTCGCGGCCGTCTGGCTCATGACCCGCACCGAGGTCGGGGCGGGGGCGGATGCCGCGCGCCTGCGCGAGCTCCTCCGACGCAACGGCGGCGGCACCCTCGGGTTCATGGCCACCTGGCCCGGCAACGTGATCTGGACCTCGCCCACGGCCGACGCCGCCGTGGCGTACCGCGTGATCAACGGCATCGCGATCACCCTGTCGGACCCGATCTGCCGCGACGAGGACGCCGACCGCGTCATCCGCGAGTTCACCGCCTTCTGCGACACGAACAGCTGGGTGCCGGTCTTCTACAGCGTGCACCCGCAGTACCTGCCGATCTTCGAGGAGCTCGGCTGGCAGCACATGTCGGTCGGCGAGGAGACGATCGTGCGCACGAAGGGCCTCGAGCTCACCGGCAAGCCGTGGCAGAAGGTGCGCCAGGCCCTGAACCGGGGTGTCAAGGAGGGCATGACCACGGTCTGGGCGAGCTGGGACGAGCTGCCCCGCGCGACGGTGGCCGAGATCAACGCGATCTCGGAGGAATGGGTCGCCGAGAAGGAGATGCCCGAGATGGGCTTCACCCTCGGCGGCATGGAGGAGCTGAAGGACCCCGACGTGCGGCTCATGCTGGCGGTCGGGCCCGACGGGCGCCTGCAGGCGGTGACGAGCTGGCTGCCCGTGTACCGCGACGGCGCCGTCATCGGGTGGACCATCGACTTCATGCGACGGGCCGACGACAGCATGAACGGCATCATGGAGTTCCTCATCGCCTCGGCCGCGCTCCGCATGAAGGACGAGGGCGCCGAGGTGCTGAGCCTCTCGGGGGCACCGCTCGCGACGAAGCCGCTGGCGCCGGGCGCCGAGGCTCCCGAGCCGACGGTCATGTCGCGCCTGCTCGAGTTCCTCGCGCGCACCCTCGAGCCCGCCTACGGGTTCTCGTCGCTCTTCCGCTTCAAGGCGAAGTTCAACCCCGACTACGAGACCATCTCGATGGCCTACCCCGATCCGCTGGCCCTGCCGACGATCGGCCTCGCGATCGGCCGGGCGTACCTGCCCGAGGTCTCGCCGAAGGAGGCCGTCGCGCTCGTGCGCACGCTGACGAAGTAGCCGGCAACGCGCCTACCCGGCCGGGGCGAGCGAGTCGCGACCGATCTCGGCCGACGCCGCATTGCGCGCCGCGCGCTCAAGGGCGACGACCTGAGACATAGGGTGGAACGGATGCCGCTGCCAGACCTGCTCGTCGCCGCGATCGCGCTCGTGCGCGACCGCCGAGTCCTCATGGTGACGGCGCGCGGCCGCGACGTGCACTACATGCCCGGCGGCAAGATCGATCCGGGCGAGACGCCCGCGCAGGCCGCCGCCCGCGAGGCGTTCGAGGAGGTCGCCCTCGACCTCGACCCCGACGGCCTCGTCGAACTCTTCGAGGTCGTCACCCAGGCCCACGGCGAACCCGACGGCCGCCTGGTGCGCATGCGCGTCTTCCGGGCCGAGACGGATGCCGCGCCCGTCGCATCCGCCGAGGTCGGCGCCCTGCACTGGGTCACCTCGGCCGACACCCACCGATGCCCGCCCGCGGGCGCAGAGGTGCTCCGGCTCCTCGCGGCATCCGGAACCATCGACTGATGTCCGAGCCCGCCCGGCGGCCGTCGATCCTCCGACTCATCGGGTGGACCCTGGCCGACGAGCTCTACGCCGGGTGGCGCCAGCTCGCGCTGCTCGGCGGCAATCGCCGGCCGAAGGCGTGGCGCGAGGGCGACGATGCACTGCCCGAGGTCGTCCTGCTGCCCGGCGTCTACGAGCACTGGACGTTCCTGCGGCCGCTCGGCAACGCGATGAACGCGGCCGGCCACCGCGTGCGCGTGGTGCGCGGCCTCGGCACCAACCGCATCCCGATCGCGGAGACCGCCCGGCGCGCCGCCCTCGCCCTCGCGGAGGTCACCGCCCCGGCCTCGGGGTTCGTGATCGTGGCGCACAGCAAGGGCGGGCTCGTCGGCAAGCACCTGCTCATGGACCGGGATGCCGAGCTGCTGGCGTCGCCGGCACTCTCGGACTCGACCGCCGGCGGCGGGGTCACGGGGGCCTCGACCGAGGTCGCCGACACCGCCGTGGCCCCCGGGATCGCCGACACCGCCGGAGCCGCCGACGTGATCGACGGCACGGAGGGCCCCGGAGTGCTCGGGCTCGTCGCGATCTGCACGCCGTTCGCCGGGTCCCGCTACGCCAGGCTGTTCGTCGACCCGACCATCCGGGCGCTCATGCCCCGCGACGAGACCATCGTGCGGCTCGCCGCAGCGGCATCCGTCAACGGTCGCATCGTCTCGATCTCGGGGATCTTCGATCCGCACGTGCCCGAGGGCAGCGAGCTCATCGGCGCGACCAACGTGCAGGTGCCGGTCGCCGGGCACTTCCGCATCCTGCGGGCGCCCGAGACGTTCGCCGCGGTGCGCGACGGCATCGCCCTGCTCGCCGAGCGAGCGCTGCCCGAGGGATAGGCGGCCGAGGCGGCGCGCTGCGCGTCGGCTCGTCAGTCGGCGGCGAGGCGGCGGCGCGCACCCACCATCGTCACGAGGAGTCCGCCGGCCACCAGCGCGAGCGCAGCAGTGAGGATGCCGCCTTCGACTCCGGTCTCGGCGAGCCGGGGCCCCGCCTCGCTCTCGGTCTCTGCTGACGGCGCCACGACCGGGGGGCCATCGACCGGCTCCGCAGGGACGGCGGCCGTGATGGTCAGCTGCACCTCGTTCGAGAACACGTTCGAGCCGTCGGCCAGGCCCTGCGTGACCTTCACCGTGAAGGGAAGCCGGTCGGGGGAATCCGCGGCGGCGAAGTCGCCGGGCGTCATCACGGCGTCGATCGTGCCGTCGGGTGCGACGTCGATGAGCTCCCAGCCCACCGTTCCCTGCCCGGCCCGGACGCCGATGCCAGTGAGCGGGGCGTCGGTGACGAATCCCGAGCCGGTCACGTGGATGCCGTCGAGCCAGTCACCCTCGGGGTAGACGGTGTTCTCGACCTGGATGACCGGCTCGAAGACCTCGGCAGCAGCCGGCGACGCCGGCGCATCGGCCTCGGTCTCGGCCTCGGCCTCGGGCAAGGCGCTCGGGTCGAGCGCGGGGTCGGTTTCGGAGACCGCCGGGCCCGTCGCGGGCACGACCTGCTCGTCGGCCGTCGCCGGAGCGGACGAGAGTGCGACGAGCATGAGGCCGGCGGTGAGGGCGAGCGCGCCGGCACCGAGTCGGGAGGGGTTCACACGCACGGGGAGTTCCTTCGGGTCGGACGCCATCGTCCGCCGAGGGGCAGGACGATGAAGACTCTAAGACACGAAAGGAACCCTTCCGAACCCGCCCGATCACGATTCGAGAACGGTGTTCTCAGGTCGCGGACGGTCGGTCGCGAGGCGGACGGTCGCGAACGCGACCGGCACGCCGAGCCGCGCGTCAGTGCACGTACTCGAGCAGGTCCATGCCGAGCTGCCGCATGCCGTCGAGCACCGCGAGGCGCGACGACAGGCCGGTGTCGGCGAAGTAGGTCGACACCGCGTAGGACACGCTCGCGCGCGGCCCGCGAAGCACGCCCACCTCGCTGCGCACGCCGCCGTCGGTGCCCGTCTTGTTCACGAGCAGCACACCGTGATCGGGCGTGCGGTGCGCGAGCGGGTCGAGGCCGAACGCGCTGGCGACCATCGAGAGGTCGGAGTTCAGGGAGAGCCATCCGATGACCCGCTGCGAGACCTCGGGGCTCACGATCTCGCCGCGCGCGAGCGACGCGAACAGCCAGGTGAGCTCCTTGGCCGAGCCGATCGAGAGCTGCGGTGCGTCGTCGGGACCGCGGTGGTCGCGCACGAGATCGAGCAGGGCCGTGCGGGTGAGCCCCAGCGCCTCGGTACGCGCACGAACGGACTCGAGTCCCACATGCCGGAGCAGCACGTTGGTGGCCAGGTTGTCGCTCGTCGCACCGATCATGGCCGCCAGGTCGGCCAGCGGCAGCGACGGCGACTGCAGGTGCTGCCAGATGCCCGAGTCGCCCACGGCGTCGCGCGGTGCGCGATCGAGCACCGTGAACGTCTCGGCGCTCGTGCCCGTGAGCCGGGACGCGACCTCGACGAGCAGCAGCACCTTGCCGATCGAGGCCGTGGGCATGACCACGTGGTCGTCGACCGAGAACAGCTCCTTGCCTGTCGCCAGGTCGGTCGCGCGGGCCGAGACCTGCACGCCCGCGAGTGCGAGGTCGCTCAGCGCTTGGAACCCGCGCGCGAAGTTCTCGTTGACCTCTTCGCCGCGGTGCTTGCCGCGGTGCACGTTGGAATGGCGCGCTCGGCGCTCCGATCCCTGCGACGGCGTCACCACGGTGCTTGCACGAACTCTCTGGGCTGGTCGGCGTGCTGGGCCACGGCGGTCGGCACGCTCGGGTGGGTCGGACGGGTCGGATGAAGCGGGTCGTCGGCGGCCGGGGCTACCAGATCGTGACGCGGTCGGCCGGGTCGAGCCAGAGCGCGTCATTCGGGGTCACTTCGAATCCAGTGTAGAACTCGTCGATGTTGCGCACGATCTGGTTGCACCGGAACTCGTTGGGCGAGTGCGGGTCGATCGCCAGCAACCGGATGACCTCAGCATCGCGGCCCTTCATCTGCCAGGCCTGCGCCCACGAGAGGAAGAACCGCTGGACGCCGGTGAGCCCGTCGATGACCGGCGGCTCCTCGCCCGCGAGCGAGATGACATAGGCACGCCAGGCGATGGCGAGACCGCCGAGGTCGCCGATGTTCTCGCCGATCGTGAGCGCGCCGTTGACGTGGTTCGCATCGGCGGCCTGGTCGTCGTCTTCGGCCTCGGCAACGCTGTCGGCGTCGGCGTCGGTGACCGTCACGCCGACCAGTTGGGCGGGCACGAGCGCGTCGTACTGCGCGATGAGCGCCTTGGTGCGCTGCTCGAAGGCGGCGCGATCGGCCTCGGTCCACCAGTCGGTGAGGCGGCCGTCGCCGTCGTACTTGGAGCCCTGGTCGTCGAATCCGTGGCCGATCTCGTGCCCGATCACGGCGCCGATGGCGCCGTAGTTCGCCGCGGCGTCGCGCGACTCGTCGAAGAACGGGTACTGCAGGATCGCCGCGGGGAACACGATCTCGTTGAAGCCCGGGTTGTAGTAGGCGTTGATCGTCTGCGGGGTCATGAACCACTCGTCGCGATCGATCGGCCGGCCGATCTTGCCCAGCTCGCGGTTGAAGGTGAACTCGGCGGTCGCACGCACGTTGCTCACGAGGTCGTCGGCGACGATCTCGAGCGAGGAGTAGTCGCGCCACTTCACCGGGAACCCGATCTTCGGCGTGAACTTCGCGAGCTTCTCGAGGGCCTTCGCCCGCGTCTCGTCGCCCATCCACTCGAGGGCGTCGATCGACTGCCGGTACGCCTCGACGAGGTTGGCGACGAGGTCGTCCATCGCCTCCTTCGCGGTCGGCGGGAAGTGCCGCTCGACGTAGATGCGGCCGACGGCCTCGCCCATGGCGCCCTCGACGAGCGAGACGCCGCGCTTCCACCGCTCGCGCAGCTGCGGCGTGCCGCTCAGGGTGCGGCCGTAGAAGTCGAAGTTCGCCTCGACGAAGTCGTTCGAGAGGTAGGCCGCGCTCGAGCGGATGACCTGCCACGCGAGCCAGTCCTTCCAGGCGTCGAGCGAGTCGGCCGTGAGGAGGGTGCCGATCGCCTCGACGAACGACGGCTCGCGCAGCACGACCTCGTCGAAGGCACTCGCGGGCACGCCCATGGCGTCGCGCCAGACGTCGAGGTCGACGGACGACGAGGGGCCGGATGCGGCGGCCGCGGCATCCGCCCAGCTCGTGAGGTTGTACGTCTTCTCGCTGTCGCGCGTCTCGACGTTGCTCCAGTGCGCGGCCGCGATCGCGGTCTCGAGGTCGTAGACCCGCTGCGCGCGACCGGCGGGGTCGTCGAGCCGGGCGAGCCCGAACATGCGCTCGAGGTGCGCCCGGTAGGCCTCGCGGATCGGCGCGAAGCGCTCTTCGCGGAAGTAGCTCTCGTCGGGCAGGCCGATGCCGCCCTGCTCGAAGAAGACGAGGTAGCGCTCGGGGTCGCCCGGGTCGTTGTCGACGAAGAGCTGCAGCAGCCCCGCGACACCCTGGCGCTCGAGGCGGCCGAGCGCGTCGAGGAAGGACGGCACGTCGTTGATGAGCGAGACCTCGACGAGCTGGCCGGCGATCGGCGTGGCGCCCAGCATGTTCGCCCGCTCCTCGTTGAGGAAGGTCGCGTACAGGTCGCCGACCTTGCGCGCCTCGGTGCCGGGCTCGGCGACCTGCGACTCCTCGATGATCTCGCGCACGGCCTTCTCGGCCTCTTCGTGCAGTTCGATGAACGACCCGAATCGCGCCTTGTCGGCCGGGATCTCGGTGCGTTCGATCCACTTGCCGTTGACATGACGGAACAGGTCGTCCTGCGGTCGCACCGCATCGTCGAGTTCGTCGTGCGCGATGCCGGAGGTGAGCGAGACGTCGGTCATGCGTCCCACCCTATGCGTGCCCGCCGACCGAGCGGATGCCCCGGGGCCGGTCTCATGGCGCACTCGCAGCGTGGCCCGTACGGGCACCGATGTCCAGCGCCCACTCCCCAGTCCGAGATGCTCATGACCTCTGAACTGGTGACCCGATCCGATGGTGCGCATTGCAGGACACCACCCCCGTTCTGGGGAGGCGTGTTTCCGGCACTTCATCAGGTGTTCCGCCTAGGCTCGATCGGTCCGCCCGGAATTGGAGAACGTTGAACACACTGCTCAGATCTCGAGGGCTCTCGCTCGTCGCGACCGCCGCCGCTGCCCTCGTCATCGCCGCGCTCATCCCGGCGTCGCCCGCGTTCGCCGATGAAGACGATCCGACGACGCCCGTCGGCTCCATCGCCGGCGTCGTCACCGATCCCGCCGGTGCTCCAGCCGAAGCCCTCTGCATCACCGCGGAGGTGTTCGACGACGCTGCATGGGCACCCGTCGACCTCGGCGTCGAGGTGCGCACGGATGCCACGGGCGCGTACATCCTTACCGGACTCGGCACCGGCACGTACGCCGTCAGCGCCGACTCGTGCACCGCTTCCACTGAAACGCTCCGCACCTGGGCCCCGTCGCTCGCGGCACAGCCTGCGATCAGCGACGGCACGGTCGCCGCCGACGGCATCGTCGTCTCGGCGGACTCGACCACCACGGCCGACATCCAAGTGCTGCCGGCGGCGGTCGAAGCACTCGCTGCCCCGACCATCTCGGGCGGCGCGCAGTTCGGGGCGACGCTTACTGCCGACCACGGCATCTGGAGCGTGAAGGACCTGGAGTTCACGTACCAGTGGCTTCGCGACGGCGCGCCCATCGTCGGCGCGAAGGGCGACACGTACGTCGTCACCGCGGAGGATATCGACGCGACACTCTCCGTCGCCGTCACCGCGTCCCGAATCGGATGGGAGGCTGCCACGGCCACGTCCGTCGAGAGCGCGCCAGTGACCGCGCTCCCGATCACGTCGAACACTCCGACCATTTCCGGCACGGCGAAGGTCGGCCAGCAGCTCACGGCCGCCGGCGGCGCATGGTCGCCCGTCGAGACGGTCCTGTCGTTCGAGTGGCTGCGGAATGGCGACGTGATCAGCGGCGCAGTCGCGTCGACCTACACCCTGACGGCAGCCGATCTCGGAACGGCCATCTCGGTGCGCGCAACCGGCGCGCTCGCAGGCCACACCACGACCACGCAGACTTCGGCGGCAACCGCGCTCGTCGCGAGCGGCACGTTGACGACGGCGACGCCGAAGATCACCGGCGCTGTGAAGGTCGGATCCATCCTCACGGCAGCGCCCGGATGGACGCCCTCGAACATCGCCTACACGTATACGTGGAAGCGCAACGGTACCGCGATCACCGGTGCGACCAAGGTGACCTACACGCCGACCTCTGCCGACCTCGGCGCGAAGCTCACCGTCACCGTCAGGGGCGCTCTCACTGGCTACACGGCCGTCACCCTCACGTCGGCCTCGACCGCAACTGTGGCCGTCGGCACGTTCGTCGCTCCCGTCCCGACCGTGTCGGGCACGGTCGCGGTCGGCCGCACCGTCACGGCCGTGCCCGGCACGTGGAAGCCCGGCGCATCCTTCACCTACGTGTGGAAGCGCGCCGGCGTGCCGATCACCGGCGCGACGAAATCGACCTACCCGATCACGGCGACCGACCTCGGCAAGGCCCTCACCGTGACCGTCACCGGCACCGCGACCGCCTATACGACCGCTTCCAAGACCTCGACCCCGGTCACCGTCGCCGCCGGCACCCTGACCGCACCCACGCCCACCATCGCGGGCATCCGCGCGGTCGGTCGCACCCTCACCGCGGCCCCCGGAACCTGGAGCCCCTCCGGCGTCGCATTCACCTACCAGTGGAAGCGCGCGGGCGTCTCGATCACCGGAGCGACCGCGTCGACCTACGTGCTCACCGCAGCCGACCTCGGCAAGACCCTGACCGTCACCACGACGGGCAAGAAGGCCGCCTACTCGACCCTCGCGAAGACCTCAGTCGCGACGACCGCTGTCGCCGCAGGAACGCTCGCAGCCTCCACGCCCACGATCTCGGGCACCCGCACAGTGGGCAAGACCCTCACCGCCGCCCCGGGAACCTGGAGCCCGTCCGGTGTCGCACTCACCTACCAATGGAAGCGCGCCGGCATCGCGATCACCGGGGCGACCAAGTCGACCTACGTGCTCACCGCGTCCGACCTCGGCAAGTCCCTGACCGTGATCGTCACCGGCAAGAAGGCGGGCTACAACGCCCTCACCAAGACCTCCGGCGCCATCACGAACGTCGTCGCCGGAACCATGTCCTTGACGGCAGGCGTCAGCGGCACGGCGAAGGTCGGCTACACCGTCGCCGCGACGGCCACGGCAGCGTCCGGGGCGACGTTGTCGTACCAGTGGTACCGCAGCGGCGTGTTGATCAGTGGCGCGACCGGGCGAACCTACAACCCGTCGAACTCCGACATCGGCAAGACCCTCGCCGTCGCCATCACGGCCCGCAAGGCGGGGTACGCAACGCTGACGGCCCGCTCCGGTGCCACGGCCGCCGTGCGCCCGCCCGACAGCGCCCCGCCGATCAGCGGGACGTGGAACTGCCCGAGCTGGGCACCGATCAAGGGCAATGCCGACTCGATGATTTACCACGTGCCCAGTGGCGCCTACTACACCCGGACGAACCCAGAGGAATGCTTCTCCTCGGAGTCTGCGGCTGTGAATGCCGGGTATCGGAAGTCGAAGCTCTAGGGCGTCGCCGAGCATTCCCCGTCCCGTCCGGATCCGAGCGTCCCCACGGCGCGAGCCGGAGACGTACCCTGTTCCCATGGCACCCGTTCCGCGGCGCACGGCCGCCCGCTCCCCGTTCCCGACGACCTCGAGGCGGGGTGTGCGCGCGTCGCTCGCGATCTCGATCGTCGCGGTGGCCGCGGTGGCCCTGAGCGCGTGCACGTTCGGCGAGAACACGGTCGACGGGTCGCCCGTCGACGGGGGCGACTTCGCCGACGACGGCTGCACGAGCGTCGTCGTCGCGACGTCATCGGAGAAGGTCAACATGCTGGAGGCGCTGGCCGACGCGTTCAAGCAGTCGCCCGAGCACGAGGCGCTCGACGAGTGCGCGACGGTGCGGCCCGTGAACGTGTCCTCGGGTGACGCGACCCGCTTCCTCACGGCGGGCGGCGACTGGCCCGACGAAGACCCGCGGCGCTGGCCGACCCTGTGGTCGCCGGCATCCACGGTGTGGACCGAGCGCGTCGCGGCCGCGGCATCCGCCTCGCTCGTCGGGGAGCCGGTGTCGTTCACGCACACGCCCGTCGTGTTCGGCGTGCCCGAGACCATGGCGAAGGCGCTCGGCTGGCCCGACGCCGAGATCGGCATCGCCGACTTCGAGAAGCTGTGCGCCGATCCCGCAGGATGGGGCAGCGTCGGCAAGCCCATCTGGGGCTCGTTCAAGATCTCGAAGACGAACCCGAACACGTCGACCACGGGGCTGTCGGCGATCCTGATGCAGTCGTACGAGGCATCCGGCAAGACCGCCGACCTCTCGGCCGACGACGTCGCCGCGGCCGAGGAGTTCTCGCGGGTGTTCGAAGAGTGCGTGATCCACTACGGAGACACCACGGGCAAGGTGCTCACGACCCTCTACGACGAGACGCAGCACGGTTCGGGCGGCTCGGGCTACGTCTCGGCCGTGGCGCTCGAGGAGACCTCGCTGCTGAACTACAACCAGGGCAACCCCGACTCGCACACCGTGCAGCCCGGTGAGACGCTGACCCCGCCGAAGGAGAAGCTCGTCGCGGTGTACCCGTCAGGCGGCTCGATCTGGTCGGACAACCCGGTGACCGTGCTCGGCGCCGACTGGGTGACCGAGGCGCAGGCGACCGCGGGTGAGGCGTTCATCGCCTTCCTCGCCACCGCGAAGGCGCAGCAGATCCTGCCCGAGTACGGGTTCCGACCGCTCGACGAGTCCGTGCCGCTCGGCGACCTGTTCACCGCAGAGTACGGCGTCGACCCGGCCGGCCCGGCGACCACGCTGCCGCGACCCGGCGTCGACGTCGTCTCGGCGGCGCTCGACCAGTGGACACAGATCCGCAAGCCCTCCTCGGTGCTCGAGGTCATCGACATCTCGGGGTCGATGGACGACCCGATCGGCGACGGCCGATCCAAGCTCGACGGCGCGATCGAAGGCGCCCAGGCGACGCTCGGCCACTTCCGGCCGACCGACGAGGTCGGCGTCTGGGCGTTCACGACCGACGTCGAATCCGCCGCCGGGAAGAACCTCATCGACCTGCGGGGAGTCTCGCCGCTCGGCTCCGACGGCGAGACGCTGCGCTCCTCGATCGCCGACCTGCGTTACGCGAACCGGCAGGGCACGCCCCTCTACGACGCGGTCGCCGCCACGTACGAGGAGATGACCGCGCGCGCCGAACCGGGCCGCATCAACGCGGTCGTCGTGCTCTCCGACGGGCAGGACACCGACTCGTCGATCTCGATCGACTCGCTCATCGCGAAGATCGGCGAGGCGAGCGGCGAGGGCGGCGACGACGCGCCCGTGCGCATCTTCCCGATCGCGTACGGCGAGGGCGCCGACACCGGGGCGCTGCAGCGCATCGCCGAGGCGACGGGCGGCCAGTGGTTCGACGCCTCCGACCCCGCGAAGATCGACCTCGTGTTCGCGTCGGTCATCAACAACTTCTAAGGGGCGACGGATGGATGTCTCGCTCTCCGCATCCGACGGCGGGTACGTCGACGATGCCGTGGAGGCACTGCAGACCTCGACGGTCTATGTCGCACCAGACGCGACCGGCATCGACGCGCAGGCGCTTCAGGCACGGCTCGTCGGCCAGATCGGGAGCGACTCGATCGGGATCGCTGTGCTCTCCCCGAACGCCGAGCTGGAGGACACCGGGCTGAACATCGCCATCCAGCTGGGTCAGGAAACGGGCTACGACACGATCATCGTGGCTATCGGCGACGACCTTTCAGCCGCGTCGAAGGTCAGCCCCCTGGCTGGCGGTGAGGCGATGCGTATCGCGAACGTGGCCCAGGAGAACTCCGACAGCGTAGAGGCGGCGCTCACCACGACGGTTCAGGACGTGCAAGCGGCCGAGCCGGCGGCATCCGGTGCGGGCGGAGCCGACGGCGGCGGCTCGCTGGTCCTCGGGCTCGCGATCGGGGCGGCCGTGATCGTCGCCGGCGCCGCGGCCGCAGTCGGCGTGATCCGCGCGCGACGTCGCCGGGGCTCGATCGACGCACGGTTGCCCGACCCGATCCGGCGGCACGTCGCGACGCTGCGCTCGCTGAGCTCCGCCTACGCGCAGGTCGGCGCCACCGGCAACGCGGTGGCCGCGCAGACCGCGACCGACGTCGCGGGCATCGCAGTCAACGTCGAGGAGCTCTTCGCCCGACTCGACCAGCGCAGCGGCGCCGACCAGCGCGGGCTCGCCGCGATCGAGCTCGACGCCACGCTCCGCAAGCTCACGGCGGCACTCGACCGCGACTACCTGCTCGACATCCTCACCCACCCGCACCTCTGGGACGACCCCGACGAGCGCATCCGCGAGGTGCGCAACGCCGTCACCGCGGTGTCGGCGGACCTCGTGCAGAACATCAGGCAGGTGAACGCCCGTCGCGGGCTGCACTTCCAGGTCTCGCTCGACGGCCTCATCGGCAAGCGCTCGGAGCTGCAGGAGTGGGAACGCGCGTTCGAGCGTGCGGCCGACGAGGGCGAGCGCCCGCCCGCGTGAACGACGGGCGTGAACGACAGGCGTGAACGACAGGCGTCGCCGACGCGCGGATGGCGGTGGCACGGCCGGACTTGATTGAATCGACGCATGAACACCGTGCTCAACATCATCTGGCTCGTGCTCTCGGGCTTCTGGCTGTTCCTGGGGTACCTGGCGGCCGGGGTGATCATGTGCGTGCTCATCGTGACGATCCCGTGGGGCATCGCGTCGTTCCGCATCGGCCTCTACGCGCTCTGGCCGTTCGGCCGCACGGTGGTCGCCAAGCCGACGAGCGGCGCGTGGTCGTTCATCGGCAACGTCATCTGGTTCCTGCTGGCCGGCATCTGGCTCGCGATCGCCCACCTGATCTCGGGCGTGCTGCTCTGCATCACCATCATCGGCATCCCCCTCGGCATCGCCGACTTCAAGCTCATCCCCGTCTCACTCGCCCCGCTCGGCAAGGAGATCGTCGACATCTGACGAAGCGGATGCCGCGGGCCGGCGTCGAGCGCGAGCCGCACGCCGATGCCGACCGAAGATCGGGGTCCACGAGCGAGCGGATGCCGCGTCGGCCGTCCGGCATAGGCTCGAGTCCGCACATGGACGCCGTAACCCCGCCCCCAGCTCCCCCGGCCCGCACCGTCGACCGCGACATCCTGCGCCTCGCGGTGCCCGCGCTCGGCGCGCTCATCGCCGAGCCGCTGTTCCTGCTGGCCGACACGGCCATGGTCGGGCACCTCGGGGCGACGCCGCTCGCCGGTCTCGGGCTCGCCAGCGCCGTGCTGCAGACGATCATCGGGCTCATGGTGTTCCTCGCGTACGCCACGACACCGACCGTCGCGCGGCGACTCGGCGCGGGCGACGAGCGCGGTGCCGTGGCATCCGGCGTCGACGGGCTGTGGCTCGCACTCGGGCTCGGCACCGTGCTCGCCCTGCTGGGGTGGTTGGCCACGCCGTGGCTCGTGGGCGTGTTCGGCGCCTCGCCGGAGGTCACCGAGCAGGCGTCGATCTATCTGTCGATCTCGATGGCCGGGCTCCCGGCCATGCTGCTCGTGTTCGCGGCCACGGGACTGCTGCGCGGCCTGCAGGACACGACCACCCCGCTCTGGGTCGCCGGCATCGGGTTCGCGGCCAACATCGGCCTGAACTTCGTGTTCATCTACGGCCTCGGCTGGGGCATCGCGGGGTCCGCGGTCGGCACGGTCATCGCCCAGTGGGGCATGGTGCTCGTCTACCTCGTGGTGGTCGCCCGCCACGCGGCGCGCGCCGGCGCGAGCCCGTGGCCGCACCATGCGGGCGTGCTCCGCGGGGCGGTGTCGGGCGGCTGGCTGTTCCTGCGCACGGCGAGCCTCCGCGCCGCGCTGCTGCTCGCGACCTGGGCGGCGACCTCGCTCGGCCCCGACGAGCTCGCGGCCTACCAGGTGGCCATCACGGTCTACTTCACGCTGGGGTTCGCCCTCGACGCGCTCGCGATCGCCGCGCAGGCCCTCATCGGCAAGGGCCTCGGCGAGGGCGACGTCGAGCAGGTGCGCGCCGTGCTGCGCCGCTGCGTGCAGTGGGGCATCTGGTCGGGCGTCGTGCTCGGCGGCCTGATCATCGCGACGGCCTGGGTGCTCCCCGCGCTGTTCACATCCTCTGCGGCGGTCGCGGCGCTGCTGCCGCCCTCGCTCGTGGTGCTCGGACTCTCGGCCCCGCTCGGCGGCCTCGTGTTCGTACTCGACGGGGTGCTCATCGGCGCCGGCGATGCGCGTTACCTCGCCTGGACGGGCCTCGTGAACCTCGTCGTCTTCGTTCCGCTGGCGCTCGGCACGGTGTGGTGGTCGGATGCCGCGGGCCTGCCGAGCGCGACCTCGCTCGCGCTGCTCACCGGCGCGTTCGCGATCGGCTACCTCGCCGCCCGTGCGGTGACGCTGTCGCTGCGTGCCCGGGGCGCGACGTGGATGGTGACCGGCGCCCCGGCCTGACGCGCGGGCGAATGCCTGAATCCCGAAGTGCGTTCGCACGGCCGTGTCGTCGCGCGTGATCGCGAGCGACGCGGATCAGGCGCGCGGCGGCGCCGTCGTGTCGCCGACGTGCAGCACGCTCGTGAAGCACACCGAGCGGGGCGAATCGCCGGCGAGCAGGCTCACGACGGCCTCGCCGGCGGCGCGGCCCTTCGCGACCGACGGCTGCACGAGCGTCGTGAGGTCGTGCTGCAGCCCGTCGACGCGGATGCCGTCGAAGCCGAGCACGCTGAGCTCTGCGGGCACCGCGATGCCGAGCTCGTCGGCCGCCTGGATGACGCCGGCGGCGAGCAGGTCGCTCTGCGCGATGACGGCCGTGGGGCGCCGCGCCGGGTCGGCGAGCAGCGCGCGCCCCGCCTCGAGCCCTTCCTCGATCGAGCTCGCGCCGGCCACGCGGCCGGTGACGTGAGGGAACACGTCGCGGGCGCCGGCGAGGCGCTCGCTCGCGGTGTCGGAGGCGCTGCCGTGCTCGAGTTCGGGCGTGAGCGGGCCGCGCGTGCGGGCGGGGTCGAACGGCAGCGTGACGACCTGGACGTCGGCGTGGCCGAGCTCGCGCAGGTACTCGGCGCCTCGGCGGGTCGCCTCGCGGTTGTCGATCGAGATCTTCGGGATGCCGTCGCCCGCATCGCCCTCGATGGCGACCGCCGGGATGCCGCGTCGTCGGAGCACCTCGACCGACTGGCCGAGCCTCGGGCTGCATCCGACGAGCACGACGGCGTCGACGGGCGCGCTCTCGATGCCCACGGCGTGACCGCCGGCCTCGCCGGTGTCGGTGAGCAGCAGCAGTCCGGCGCCGAGCGAGCCGATGCCCTCGGTAATGCCGTCGAGCATCTGGATCTTCACGGGGTCGAGGAAGGCCGCACGGACCCGCTCCTCGAGCACGACGCCCACGATGCCGGAGCGACCGCGGCGCAGCGACTGCGCCCGCGGGTCGGGGCCGGCGTACCCGAGCTCGGCCGCGGCGGCGTGCACCTTCTGCTTCGTGGCATCCGACACGGGGCCCGAGCCGCTGAAGGCGAGCGACGCGGTCGACGCCGAGACGCCGGCGCGTGCGGCGACGTCGGCGAGAGTGGGTCGCGCGGTCTCGGTCATGCGGATCGGTCCTCAGGTGGGGCGGTCGGGCTCGTCGGCAGGGGTCACCGACACGCCCGATCATAGATCATCGATCTCGAATCGATTCGAGAGCCGCGGATGCCGCGGCGCAGCGCTCCCGGCGCACGTCCGCCTAGGCTGGCCGCATGCCGAAGACCGCACTCATCACCGGCGCGAGCTCGGGGCTCGGCGCCGAGTTCGCCCGCCAGCTCGCCGCCACCGGAGCCGACCTCGTGCTCGTCGCCCGCGATCGCGAGGCGCTCGACCGCGTCGCCGCGAAGGTGCGCGCCAGGTACGGCGTCGCCGTCGAGGTGCTGCCGGCCGACCTGCTGAAGCGCCGCCACCTCGCCAGGGTCGTGGCCCGGGTGTCCGACGCCGAGCGTCCGATCGACCTGCTCGTGAACAACGCGGGCTTCGGGCTGCGGCTCGACTTCGCCGCGAACGACATCGAGGACGAGGTGAAGCACCTGCACCTGCACGTCGAGGTGCCCATGCGGCTGAGCCATGCGGCGCTCGGACAGATGCTCCCGCGCGGCCGCGGGCGTATCATCAACGTGGCCTCGGTCGCGGGGTTCATCCCCCGGGCGACGTACGGCGCGTGCAAGGGCTGGCTCATCAGCTTCAGTCGCTGGGCGAACGACCGGTACGCGGCGCGGGGCGTCACGACGACGGCGGTGTGCCCGGGATACACGCACACGAACTTCCACCAGCGCATGGGACTCGCGCCCGGCAAGGAGGGCGTTCCCGCCTGGATGTGGCTCGACGCGCGCACGGTCGTCGCCGAGGGGCTCCGCGACGCAGCGCACGGCAAGGCCGTCTCGGTGCCGTCGCTGCGCTATCGCGCGCTGATCGCCCTCACCCGGCTGGTGCCGGCGTCCGTCGCGATCCGGTTCGGCGAGCGCGGGCGCTGACCCGGGCCCGCCGACCGCGACCGCCCGTCGAAATGCAGGAGATCAGGCGTCATCCGGGCTGTGGCGGCACATCGAGCCCAATCTCCTGCACCTCGGCACGTTGACCAGCGCCCGCTGAACCAGGGGCGCCAGCAGCGCCTCGCGGCATCCGCTCAGATCGCGGCGCGCGCCCCCACGAAGGCCTCGACGCATCGACGGATCTCGTCCTCGGAGTGCGCGGCCGAGAGCTGCACGCGGATGCGGGCGGCCCCGCGGGGCACGACCGGGAACGAGAACGCGGTCACGTAGACGCTGCGCTCCTGCAGGGCCTCGGCCATGCGCGCCGTGACGACCGCGTCGCCGAACATGACGGGCACGATCGCGTGCTCGCCGGGCAGCAGGTCGAACCCGGCATCCGCCATCAGCGTGCGGAACAGCGCGGCGTTCGCGTTGAGCCGCTCGCGCAGCTCGCCCGACTCGCCGACGAGCGTGAGCGCCTCGAGCGTGCCGGCGACGATGGCCGGCGCGAGCGTGTTCGAGAACAGGTACGGGCGCGCGCGCTGGCGCAGCAGGTCGACGATCTCCCGGCGTGCCGCGACGTACCCTCCGGATGCCCCGCCGAGCGCCTTGCCGAACGTGCCGGTCGTGATGTCGACCCGGCCCTCGACGCCGCAGAGCTCGGGCGTTCCCCGCCCGTGCGTGCCGACGAACCCGACGGCGTGCGAGTCGTCGACGAAGACGAGCGCGTCGTAGCGGTCGGCGAGGTCGCAGATCTCGGCGAGCGGCGCGATGTAGCCGTCCATCGAGAAGACGCCGTCGGTCACGATCACGCGTCGACGCGCATCCGCTGCGGCGACGAGCTGCGCCTCGAGGTCGGCCATGTCGCGGTTCCTGTAGCGGTACCGGCTCGCCTTGGAGAGGCGGATACCGTCGATGATCGACGCGTGGTTGAGCTCGTCGGAGATGATCGCGTCATCCGGCCCGAAGAGGGTCTCGAAGACGCCGCCGTTCGCGTCGAAGCACGACGAGAAGAGGATCGTGTCGTCGTACCCCAGGAACTCGGAGACGCGGCGCTCGAGCTCGAGGTGCTGCTCCTGCGTGCCGCAGATGAACCGCACGCTCGCGAGTCCGTAGCCCCACTCGTCGAGCCCGCGGTGCGCGGCCGCGACGATGCGCGGGTCGTTCGCGAGGCCGAGGTAGTTGTTGGCGCAGAAGTTCAGCACCTCTGCGCCGCCGACCGACACCTCCGACGACTGCGGGCCGCGGATGCCGCGCTCCCGCTTCGTGAGCCCCGCCTGCTCGATCTCGTCGAGCTCGGCTCGCAGCTGCTCCTTCATCGATGCGTACATGCCTACGCCTCCGTCCAATCGAGGATGACCTTGCCGACGCCGGCCGACCTGGCCGTGTCGAACGCCGCCCGCCATTCGTGCGCGGGGTACCGCTCCGAGATGATCGACGCGACCCGCTCGCCGAGCACCGGGCTCGTCTGCAGCATCGCGCTCATCGAGTTCCACGTCTCGAACATCTCGCGCCCGTAGATGCCCTTCACGGTGAGCATGTGGGTCACGACCTTGCCCCAGTCGATCGCGTACGGCTCGCTCGGCAGCCCGAGCATCGCGATGCGGCCGCCGTGGTTCATGTTCTCGATCATCTCTGGCAGCGCACGGGGCGAGCCCGACATCTCGAAGCCGACGTCGAAGCCCTCGCGCATACCGAGCCGTCCCTGCACCTCGGCCACGCGCTCCTTCGACACGTCGACGACGGCATCGGCTCCCATGGACACCGCGAGCTCGAGGCGCGCGGGCGAGACATCCGTCGCCACGATGTAGCGGGCGCCGACGTGACGGGCGACCGCGATCGACATGAGGCCGATGGGGCCGCAGCCCGTGACGAGCACGTCTTCGCCGATGACCGAGAACGCGAGCGCCGTGTGCACGGCGTTGCCGAACGGGTCGAAGATCGCACCGACCTCGGGCACGACGGGCGAGTGGTGCACCCAGACGTTCTCGCCGGGGATCACGATGTACTCGGCGAAGGCGCCGTCGCGGTGGAGCCCGACGCCGAGCGTGCGGATGCACATCTGGCGACGACCGGCCCGGCAGTTGCGGCACATGCCGCACACCACGTGCCCCTCGCCCGACACCTTGTCGCCGACGGCGACGTCGTGCACGAGCTCGCCGACCTCGACGACCTCGCCGTAGAACTCGTGTCCGGGTACGAGCGGGGTGGCGATGTTCGACGCCGCCCAGTCGTCCCATGCCTCGATGTGGAGGTCGGTGCCGCAGATGCCGGTGCGGAGCACCCGGATCTTCACGTCTGCGGGGCCCGGCTCGGGCTCGGGACGGTCGGTGTACTCGAAACCTGCGCCGGGAGCGCGCTTGAAGAGGGCCTTCATCGATACCTCGTTGTTCGGTGCAGGGGCCGCTGGGTGCGGCGGCCACTGCGAAGTGGTCCGGTGGGTGCGCCGGATGGCAGAGCCATCGTATCGGGCGCGGGTGGGCGTGTGCGGCCTGCCGGCGCCGGCCCGACGCCTTCCGCCCGGGGCCGGTTCGCCGTGCAGGAGATCAGGCCGCATCCCCGCTGTGGGCGGGGACGCAGCCGAATCTCCTGCACGCGGTCAGACGGTGACGGATGCCTCCGCCGGGGCCTCGGCGTCGGCCTCGACCTGCCCGCGCTCGAAGTACGCGACGAGGTCGTCGTCGAGGGCCGGCACGGCGAGCGCCGAGCCGTCGCCGCGGAGCGACTCGGTCGCGAGGATGCCGGCGGCGACCGCCTCGCGGGCCGCGACGGGCGACGTCTCGGTGAGGCCGCCGTCGCGCACGAAGCGCAGGAACTCGGCGATGAGCAGCGCGTCGGCGCCCTCGTGCCCGGCGTCGGCCACCTCGGGCACGACGAAGGACTCGTCGGGCTCGGCCGCGCCCTGGTGGCGACGGTTCCAGAGCGCGACGGTCGAGCCGGCGGTGTCGCCGAGGTTCTCGATGCGCCCCTCGGTGCCGATGACGGTGTAGTTGCGCCAGTAGTCGGGCGCGAAGTGGCACTGCTGGTACGAGGCGAGCACCCCGTTCGACAGGTGCAGGTTCACCATCGACACGTCCTCGACGTCGACCACCGGGTTCAGCCCGGTGAGGGAGGCCGGGGGCCAGTTGTCGAGGCTGAACCAGTCCGGCATCCGCTCGCCCGATCGGTCGCGGCGGTCGTCGATGTCGCCGTAGACGCTGAGCGAACCCATCGCGGCGACCCGGTCGGCGTAGGCGCCCGCGAGCCAGTGGATGACGTCGAGGTCGTGCGCGCCCTTCTGCAGCAGCAGGCCCGTGGTGCGCCGGCGGTCGGCGTGCCAGTCCTTGAAGTAGTAGTCGCCGCCGTTGCCCACGAAGTGCCGGCACCAGATCGCCTTCACCTCGCCGATGCGTCCGTCGAGGATGAGGCGGCGCAGGAGCGCGATGACGGGCATGTGGCGCATGTTGTGGCCGACGTAGAGGCGCGTGCCGGTGCGGCGCGCCGTCTCGAGCACGGCGTCGGCGTCGGCGAGGTCGATCGCCAGGGGCTTCTCGCAGAAGACCGCGACCCCGGCTTCGAGGGCCGGGATGGCGATGCTCGCGTGCCGGTCGTCGGGCGTCAGCACCATCACGGCGTCGATGCCGGATGCGAGCAGCTCGTCGAGCGAGTCGGTGACGAGGGCGTCGGGGAACTCGGCGTGCGCGGCGGCACGCGCGCGTTCGGAGAGGTCGCAGACCGCGGTGACGCGGCTGCCCTCACCGGGGCGATGCGCCTCGTGCCGGAGGGTGGCGCGGGCGCCGAAGCCGACGATGCCGATCTTGAGATCCACGGGTGGTGCTCCTTACAGGTCGTGATTGAGGTGAAGACGCGGATGCCGCGGGCGGATGCCGCGCGGCGAGCGCCGGTGCTGCGAGGCCCGGGCTCAGGCGACGGGTCGCACCGCGGGCGCGTCGAGGTCGGTCGATCCGCCCGGGAACAGCGACCACGGGAACTCGTGGAGCTCGCCCGGTGCGGGCTCGGGCGAGAGCGCCCGGGCGACGATGAGCTCCGCCTGGCGCTCGTAGAAGTCGGTCGGGCCGACCGTGGTCAGCGTCGGCGCGACGAGCTGCGCGTCGGGCGTGTTCCCGACGCCGACGACGGCGACGTCGTGCGGAACCCGCAGCCCGAGCATGTGCGCCGCGTTGATCGCCGCGATCGCCGCGAAGTCCGTCGACGCGTAGATCGCCGTCGGCCGTCGTCCGCCCGAGAGCAGCCGCACGGCCGCCTGGAACGCGCTGGCCTGCGTGTCGGCGAACGGCGCCGTGAACGCCGGGTCGGGCTCGATGCCGTGCGCGCGCAGGCGCTCGAGGTACGGCGTGTATCTCGTGACCCCGTGCTCGGCGCCGGCGATCGCGGACTCCGCCACGAGGCATCCGATGTCCGTGTGCCGTTCGAGCAGGTGCTCCATCGCGAGGTGGCACCCGGGGATCGCGTCGGAGCGCACCACGTCGAAGCCCTCGGGCTCGAGGTGCTCCGAGAACACGATGAGCCGCTGGCCGTGGCCGACCAGGTCGGCGAGGTGACGCCGGGAGAGGTCGTCGTGCCCCGCGCCGTCGAGGTACGCGACGTCGCTCTCGACCCGGTCGAGCGCGGTGTGCCAGTCGCCGTCCGCGAGGATCAGCGTGGTCAGGCCGTGCCGGTTCGCCTCCGTGTTGACCGCGTCGGCGACGGCGAGCGACCACGGGTCGCTCAGCATGTGCAGCGAGAGCTGGATCATGCCCGTGCGCCCGGTGCGCATGGCCCGCGCCGACCGGTTCGGACGGTAGTTCAGCTCGTCGGCGGCCTCGTGGACGCGCCGCGCGGTGTCCTCGGCGACGCCGGAGCCGTTCGCTCCCGAGCGCCCCGAGAACACGTACGAGACGGTCGCGGTCGAGACGCCCGCGAGGTCGGCGACCATGCGGAGGGTGGGGCGGCGCTTCGCCGCGCCGGAGTCAGCTGTCTGCGGCATCCGTCACCCCTTCGACCCGGAGAATGCGATGCCCTGGATGAACTGCTTCTGCAGGATCATGAACGTGACGAGCATCGGCAGCGTCGCGAGCAGGGCGCCCGCCATGAGCACAGGGTAGTCAGTGCCGTGCAGCCCGACGAGCTGCGACAGGCCCACCGAGAGCGGCATCTTCTCGGGGTCGGTCGTGACCACGAGCGGCCACAGCAGGTCGTTCCACGACCACAGCACCGTGAACACCGTCAGCGCGATGATGCCGGGCTTCGCGAGCGGCACCATGATGCGCCAGAACGTCTGCCACGGGTTGGCGCCGTCGATGCGCGCGGCCTCCTCGAGCTCCGACGGCATCGACATGAAGAACTGGCGCATGAGGAAGGTGCCGAAGGCGCTGAAGAGCCCGGGCACGATGAGCGCCTGCAGGGTGTTCAGCCATCCGAGCGTCTGGATGATCTCGTACTGCGGCAGCAGGTAGAGCTGCGAGGGCACCATCAGCACGGAGAGGAACACGACGAACAGCACGTTGCGGCCCCGGAACGGGATGCGGGCGAACGCGTAGCCGGCCATCGTGCAGAGCACGACCTGGCCGACCGTACGGCCCACCGTGAGCAGCACCGAGTTCAGGAACATCTGCCCGAACGGCATCGAGTCGAAGACCTCGGCGAAGTTCGTGAACACCCATGGGTCGGGGATCACGACCGGGGGCACCTGCACCGAGTCCTGGAACGTCTTGAACGCGGTCAGGGTCTGCCAGACGAACGGGAAGACCATGACGATCGCCCCCAGTGCCAGGAGCAGGTGCACGAGCCAGTGACCACGGCGCTTGCCCCGCCCCGCTGGGCGTCGGAGGTCCGCGGATGTCTCGAGCTCGACATCCGCGCCCGTCATCGCCCTCGTGTCGAGCGAGAGGTCACTCATAGTGCACCCACTTCTTCTGGAGCCGGAACTGCACGACCGTGAGCAGCAGGATGATGATCAGCAGGAGGAACGCGATGGCGGCCGCGTAGCCGCGCTCGTTGTCGATGAACCCGGCCTCGTAGAACAGGTAGACGATGGTGCGGGTGTTCGGCATGGCGGGGTTGCTGACGCCGAGCATCATGTAGATGAGGTCGAACACCTGCAGCGCGCCGATCACGCTGATGACGCTCACGAAGAAGATGCTCGGGCTCAGCAGCGGGATGGTGATCGAGAAGAACTTGCGCACCGGACCGGCGCCGTCGAGGTCGGCCGCCTCCATGATCGTGTCGGGAATGCCCTGCAGGCCCGCGAGGAAGATCACGATGTTGGTGCCGAGGCCCGCCCAGATGCCGACGACGGCGATGGCGACGAGCGCGGTGCTCGGGTCGGTCAGCCACGAGCGGCCGTCGATGCCGAAGACGGCCAGCATCTCGTTCAGCACGCCGTAGTCGCCGTTGTAGATCATGCGCCAGACGAGCGCGATCGCGGCCGGCATCGTCACGACCGGGATGAAGTAGAGGGTGCGGTACACGCTGCGGCCGCGCAGGCCCGCCGTGTTGAGCAGGGCCGCGATGGCGACCGCGATCGGGATGCCGACGAGGGCGATCACCGTGTAGAGGGCGGTGTTGCGGAGCGCGCCGAGCAGCTCGGGGTCCTGGAACAGGCGCACGTAGTTGTCGAGCCCGACGAACTCGGAGCCGCCGAAGGGACCCGACTCCGTGAACGACAGGATGAACGTGCGGATGGTGGGCCAGATGTAGAAGGCGAGGAGGCCCACGGCCGTCGGGCCGATGAAGAGCAGCGCCCACCAGGCCGACTGGGCGGGGCCGCGACGGCGGCCGGAGCGCGGGGCGGCTGGCCCGCCGGGGCGGCGGACCGCCCCGGTCGAGCTCGGAGATCGGCGCCGCGGTGCGCTGCGCGATCAGGTCGGTCATCGGGTCACTCCGACTCTGCGTCCAGTGCGGCCTGCATCTGCTCGGCGAGCTGCGCGAGGCCGTCCTCCGGCGTGACGCTGCCGGCCCAGACCTGCGAGAGCACCTCGCTCTCGATGGAGGTCCAGGCGGCCGTGTTCTTCGAGACCGGGTAGGGCACGGCCGTCTCGAGGGCGTCGATGTACACCTGCAGGTCGAACTGCGGCAGGGCGTCGACCCAGGCCTGCTGGGTGCCGTTGAACGCGGGGATCACGGTGCCCGAGTCGGCCTGGATGTCGGCGGCGGCCTTCGAGCTCGCGAATTCGGCGAACTCCTTGGCGAGGTCCACGTGCGCGCTCTTGGCGTTGGCGACGTTCGCGACGCCGTGGATCACGCTCTGGTTGCCGGTGGCGCCGGCGGGCAGGGGCGCGACGTCGACCGTGTCGGCGATGTCGGGGTTGTCGGCGTAGGCGATGGCGGCCCACGAGCCGTTCTGGAACATGGCGACCTTGCCCGAGAGGAAGAAGTCCTCGGGGTTCGTGTCGGTCATCTGCTGCGCGGTCGGCGAGGAGCCGTCGGCGATGAGGTCGGTCCAGAGCTCGATGCCGGCGAGCGCCTCGGGGGTGTCGTAGCCCGTCGTCGTGCCGTCGGCCGAGATGACCTCGCCGCCGGCCTGCGCGATGGAGTTGTAGTAGTTCTCCTGGCCGTACTGGCTCGCCGCGATGCCGTACTGGCCCTTGGCCGGGTCGGTGAGCTTCGCGGAGGCGGCCTTCAGGTCGTCCCAGGTCCAGTCGGCGTTCGGGTACTCGACGCCGGCTGCGTCGAAGAGGGCCTTGTTGTACCAGAGGGCGACGGTGTCGAAGTCCTTGGGTGCGCCGTAGAGGTCGCCCTCGTAGCTGTAGAGGTCGATGAGGCCCTCGGGGTAGTCGGCCGGGTCGAGACCGTCGCCATCGAGGGGCGCGAGCACGCCGTTGCCGGCGTAGAGCTGGAAGTTCGGGCCGTTCATCCAGAAGACGTCGGCGGCCGCCCCGCCGGAGACCGCGGTCTGGAGCTTGGTGAAGTACTCCTTGTAGGGCGTGAGCTGGATCTCGACGTCGACGTTCGGGTGCTCCTCCGTGAACGCGTCGGCGATCTGCTCCATCGCGGGCTGCTGGTTCTGGTCCCAGATCGCGTAGGTGAGGGTGACGTCACCGTCGGCGTCGGCCGATCCGGACGGGGCGGAGCACCCCGCGAGCGCGACGAGCGCGGTGGCCGTGACGGCGAGTGACACCGTGATGCGGGACTTCGGGACGTGACGCATGGTCCTCCTTTGGACGCGGTTCGATCGAGCGGTCAGGGCTTTCACCCGGATTGTTAATCGTTTAGCAGGGGACCATACCCACGGTTCGGCGCTGCGTGCAACTGCGGGAAAACCGCAGTTTCGCGCACTCCGGCTGCGCGTTTTCCTGCTCGCGATCACCCGTCGACGCCGCCTCGGGCCGGGAACACGGGGCGTCACCGCGCGCAGCCCGCCTGCGCGTTTCCGCGGGCCGCGGCATCCGCTCGATCCGAAATCGGGACGACCGGCTCGCCGTCCCCCTCGTGTTGCAGCATCCGGAGCCGGTGGGTAGGGTTTCTGAAGCCGGGTCGAATCGATTCGACCCGTCCGCGCACAGGGGCGACCCACACACGCGCAGGACTCCCAGCCCCACCCCGACGATGAAGCCGAGCACCATGACCGCACCCACCACGACCCGCCGTGGCCTCACCGCGTGGCGCAACGCCGTCTTCGCGATCTTCTTCCTCTCGGGGCTCAGCCTCGCGAGCTGGGTCGCCAGGCTTCCCGAGGTGCGCGACGAGACCGGGCTCAGCACCCAGGGCGTCGGCCTCGTCATCCTCTCGGGCTCCATCGCCTCGGTCATCGGCCTCATCGCCGCTCCCCCGCTGATGGCCCGCTTCGGCGCCCGCATCGGCATGGCGGGCACGCTCATCGCCGTCTCGACGGGCCTCGTGCTCATCGGCATCGGCGGGTCGCTCGCCCCCTCGGTGCCGCTCATCGCGATCGGCCTCGCGTTCGCCGGCTTCGGCAACGGCGCGGTCGACGTGATGATGAACGTCGAGGGCGCCGAGGCCGAGCGCGAGATCGGCCGCACGGTCATGCCGCTCATGCACGCGTTCTTCTCGTTCGGCACGGTCGCCGGCGCCGGCATCGCGGCCGCCGCGGCGGCCCTCGACATCGTCGTCTTCGCCCACCTGGGCGTCATCGCCGCCCTCATCGCCGTCGGCGCCGTGGTCGCGGTGCGGTTCGTGCCGCATCGCACCGAACTCGGCGACCCGGCCGACGCGGCCGCAGCAGGGCGAGCGGATGCCGCACCGGCTCGCCCCTGGACCGAGCGCCTCCGCGACAGCCTGAAGGTGTGGGGCGACGTGCAGCTGCTCCTCATCGGCGTCATCATGCTCGGCATGTCGTTCGCCGAAGGATCGGCGAACGACTGGCTCACGCTCGCCGCCGTCGACGGGCACGGCCTCGAGCCCGCAGCGGGCGCCGCGATCTTCACGGTCTTCGCGGTGTCGATGACCACGGCACGCGTGCTCGGCGGGCCGCTCATCGACCGCTTCGGGCGCGTGCTCACGCTGCGCGTGCTCGCCGCGACCGGGGTCATCGGCCTCAGCATGTTCATCTTCGGCAGCGAGCTCTGGGTCATCATCATCGGCACCGTGCTCTGGGGCATCGGCGCATCGATGGGCTTCCCGGTCGGCATGTCCGCCGCGGCCGATGTTCCCGACCGCGCCCGGGCCGCGGCTCGCGTGAGCGCCGTCGCGATCATCGGCTATTGCGCGTTCCTCGTCGGGCCGCCCTTCATCGGGTTCCTCGGCGAGCAGTTCGGGCTGCTGAACGCGCTGCTCGTGGTCCTCGTGCTCATGGTCATCGCCGGACTCGCGGCCCCCGCGGCGCGCGAGCGGTCGAACAAGCCGGGTGCGACGGGCGTCGAGGACCACCCCGATGCGACGGGCACGTCGGGCGGGGCGTCCGCCGCGGCATCCGACGCCTAAACTCGACGGGTGCGTCTCGTCATCGCCCGCTGCTCCGTCGACTACGCGGGGCGGCTCTCGGCCCATCTCCCTCTCGCCCAGCGCCTGCTCATGGTCAAGGGCGACGGCTCGCTGCTCGTGCACTCCGACGGCGGCAGCTACAAACCGCTCAACTGGATGAGCCCGCCGTGCGTGCTCGAGACCGTCCTCCCCGATGAGGCCCAGGCCGCCGCGGGCGTCACCGAGGTCTGGAAGGTCACGCACAAGAAGACCGCCGACCAGCTCATCGTCTCGATCCACGAGGTGCTGCACGACTCCAATCACGAGCTCGGCATCGACCCCGGCCTGCAGAAGGACGGCGTCGAGGCGCACCTGCAGAAGCTGCTCGCCGAGCAGATCGAGCTCCTCGGCGAGGGCCACCGGCTCGTGCGCCGCGAGTACATGACCGCGATCGGCCCGGTCGACATCCTCGCGACGGATGCCGCGGGCGCGTCGGTCGCGGTCGAGCTGAAGCGTCGCGGCGACATCGACGGCGTCGAGCAGCTCACGCGCTACCTCGAGCTCATGAACCGCGATCCGCTGCTCGCGCCCGTGACCGGCATCTTCGCGGCGCAGGAGATCAAGCCCCAGGCGCGCACGCTCGCCGAGGACCGCGGCATCCGCTGCGTCGTGCTCGACTACGACGCGATGCGCGGCCTCGACGACAGCGACTCGCGCCTGTTCTGATGCGCCCGCGGGCGGCGACGGCACCCTTCGAGGCAGCGGACGCGCGATATCTTGTGGTCGCGGTCGCGGTCGGCGCGACTGCGAGTTCCAAGGGAGAGTAACGTGCGCCTTCATCACGTCCAGGTCTCGATGCCGCGCGGCCAGGAGGAGGAGGCGCGGCGCTTCTACGGCGAGGCCCTCGGCATGGTCGAGGTGCCGAAGGCGCCGTCGCTGGCCGGCCGCGGCGGATGCTGGTTCCGGTCCTTCACGGGCGAGGTGATCACCGCCGAGATCCACGTGGGCGTCGACGATCCATTCGTCCCGGCGAGGAAGGCCCACCCCGCCCTGCTCCTCGACTCGGTTCGAGAGCTGGAGGAGGTCGGCCGCCGCGTCGCCGACGCGGGATTCGACGTGTCCTGGGAGGACCGCGACACGTTCGAGGGGTACGTCCGGTTCCACGCCAGGGACGGCTTCGGCAACCGGGTCGAGATCCTCGCGCCCGCCGAGTCCTGAGCCCGTCGCGGGCGGCGGCGCAACCCGGGGCCCGAGCGACCTCAGCGAAACCTGAGTGGCACTCGGATTATCGGGCCATATGATGTCACGGTGATCTCCCCCAGCCACACCAGCACCATCGCGCCCACGAGGACGTGGGCCGCCGTACTCTTCGACCTCGACGGCACTATCGTCGACTCGGCCGCCGACATCACCGACTCGCTCGCGCACATGTTCGCGTCGCTCGGCCTCGAGGTTCCGACCCGCGACCAGCTGCTCGCGTACGTCGGCCCGCCGCTGCTCGACAGCCTGCGCCTCCTCGCCGGCTTCGACGACGCCGGCGCCGAGCACGCCCTCTCGGTCTACCGCGAGGACTACGCCGTGCGACTCACCCAGTCGCCGGTGTTCCCGGGCGTCGCGGGAGTGCTCGAGCGCGTGCACTCCGCCGGCATCCCCATCGCCCTGGCCACCTCGAAGCCCGAGTCGATGGCGCGCATCGTGCTCGACCACGCCGGACTCTCCCAGTACTTCACGGTCATCGCGGGCGCCAGCGAAGACGAGGTCCGCAGCACCAAGGCCGACGTCGTCGCCGAGGCGCTGCGCCGCCTGCAGGCCGAGGGCGTCGACACGACCCACGCCGTCATGGTGGGCGACCGCGGGTACGACACCCTCGGCGCCGAGGCCAACGGCGTGCCGACGATCCTCGTCGAGTGGGGCTACGGCTCCCCCGCCGAGGCCGACGGCGCCATCGCGGTCGTGCACAGCGCAGACCAGCTGCGCACGCTGCTCGTCGGCTGACGCGCGCCGGCCGACCCGCGGCATCCGCGGGCGGCCGCCTCCGCTGATCGCGGCATCCGCACCCCGTCGCGCCCGCCATCGCGGCATCCGCGGGCGAGCGGATGTCGCGGCATGTTCGATCTGCCCGTATCACAACATGGGTCGTGCGTGGGCACACGATTTCACGCGCACGATCAACGCCACAGGGCCTTCCACGCAAATATTCTGCGAATTCATAGGTGGAGGGTTTACCCCTCATTCGGGGCACGGCTAGATTCCCCCTTACGTCCGTCCACCCGACGGGCGACGTCGCGACCGACGGCACCCCCCGCGGTCGCATCGAGGGGAGAAGCATGTCTGGAATCTCCAAGCGCGCCAGGCGGCGCGCATTGGCGGTCGTTCCAATCCTCGCTCTCGCTGCAGCCACATTGGCGGCAACGGGAACGGTGGGCGCGGCCACAGCAGCACCGAAGTACGAACCACCCGTGATCAGCGATTCCGAGTACTACATGAACTACGTCGAACCCCGCGCGGAAGCGGCGTTCGGCACGGATCTGCAGGTCTCCGAAGATGCCGTCGCCGCCCAGCAGCAGCAGGCCGCGCTCATCAAGGCCGACGCGCTCGAACGCAAGTTCACCTCGGGCAACCCGGTCGCCGCGAACGGGTTGGCGAAGCTCGAGTCGAAGTCGATCCAGACCGGCAAGAGCCCCAAGTGGCTCAAGAGCCTCTACAAGTCGGCGAAGGAGACGCAGACCGCGAAGCTGCTCACGATCCTCGTCGAGTTCGACCCGAACGCGACCGACGACTTCTCCGACGTGCAGGTCCCGACGGCCTTCGGCGCCGCCGACTGCAAGCCCGGCGACGTCCAGAGCGGCCCGCTGCACAACGGCCTCCCCGACCCGGCGACGCTGTCGCGGGCCGACAACAACTCGATGTGGGTGCCCGACTTCTCGCCGAAGCACTACAACGACATGCTCTTCTCGAAGAAGGGCATCACCGAGCGGGTCCGCAAGGATCTCAAGGGCCCCGACGGCAAGAAGGGCGTCGACATCTCGGGCTACACGATGAAGGCCATGTACGAGGAGATGTCGCAGGGGGCCTACACGGTCACCGGCACGGCGACCCCGTGGGTCACCGTCCCGCACTCCGAGGCCTATTACGGCGCGAGCGTCTGCCACCTCAACGACGAAGGCGTCTACGAGGCCGGCGCGGTCCAGGACATGCAGGGCCACCCCGACAACCCGCTCGGCCCCGGCCAGCTGCCGATCGACGCGGTCCAGGCGCTCGCTTCCGCTCAGCCCGACTTCCCGTGGGCCGACTACGACATCGAGGACCAGGGCGACCGCGACGGCGACGGCAACTACAGCGAGCCCGACGGCGTGATCGACCACGTCGTGCTCGTGCACGCCGGTGCCGACAAGTCCGGCGGCGGCGGCGACGAGGGCACGTACGCCATCTGGGCGCACTCCTCCGCTGTCGCAGGCGGCGCGGCCATCCCCGGCACCGACCTCAAGCTGTCGAACTACATCGTGCAGCCCGAGGACTCGGGCGTCGGCGTGTTCGCGCACGAGTACGGCCACGACCTCGGCCTGCCCGACCTCTACGACACCTCGGGTGTCGGCGACTCCGACGTCGACTTCTGGGACCTCATGTCCTCGGGTTCGCACTCCGGACCGATCTTCCAGTCGATGCCGACGCACATGGGCCTCTGGGACAAGTGGGTGCTCGGCTGGGCCGACCCGGTCGAGTTCAACCCGGGCGACAAGGCGAAGTCCGTGCTGCTCGGACAGAACTCGCGTCCGCTGAAGGGCACTGAAGACGGCGTCAAGATCAACCTGCCCGACAAGGTGACCGTGCTGTCCGAGCCGCACAGCGGTGAGAACGCCTGGTACACGGGCGCCGACCAGGACTGGGGCGACATCCGCCTCTCGCGCAATGTCGACGTGCCGGCCGGCGCGACCGACGCGAAGTTCTGGATGTGGAACGACTACATCATCGAGGAGGACTGGGACTTCGGCTTCGTCGAGGTCTCGACCGACGGCGGCACCACCTGGACCGACCAGAAGGTGTTCACCGAGGCGGGCGGCGAAGTGACGACGCCCGACGGCTACCCCGACCCGAACGGCAACCTCGCGACCTTCGGCGGCAAGAAGTACGGCCTCACCGGCTCGTCCGACGGATGGCGTCACGACTACATCGACGTCTCGGCCTACGCCGGGCAGACGATCGGCGTGCGCCTGCGTCTCGCGACCGATGCGGCCTACCAGGACCGCGGCTGGTTCGCCGACGACTTCTCGCTCGTCGCCGACGGCGCCACTCCGTGGAGTGACGACGTCGAGGCCGGCGAGAACGGCTGGACGAAGACCGTGGCCTCGTGGGCCGGAACGACCGGTCCCGGCTGGCGCATCGACTCGGGCACCTCGACGCAGGCGCAGTACTACCTGGTCGAGTGGCGCAACTTCGACGGCTTCGACGAGGGCCTGAAGTACGCGTACGACACGGTCTACCAGGACGAGGAGGGCGCGTGGAAGGTCGACAAGATCAAGTACAACGCCCCCGGCGCGCTGGTCTGGTACCGCGACACCACCTACGGTGACTCGAACCAGGTGCAGACCAACCTCACGGCACTGCCCAGCGGTGGCGCCAAGGGCGGCCTGCTGATCGTCGACAGCCACTTCGACCCGCTGCGTCGCACCGGTGAAGCCGCCACGGTCGACCCGACGAGGCTGAAGAACATGCCGTCGCGGACGCAGTCCTCCAACGCGGCATTCGGCGTGGTGAAGACGTACCCCTTCAAGGAGTGCATCACCGACGCGGCCTACACGGAGTACTGCACCGACGTGCCGGCACTGCCCGCGGTGAAGTCCTTCACCGACAAGCAGGGCTGGGTGCCGGGTCTCGAGTTCCGTGACGGCGGCCTGTTCTGGCGCTACGCCAACGGTTCGGTCGTCGTGCCCTCGGTGGCCGGCGCTCCGTACACGACGCGCGTCGTGAACCCCGATGGCACCCCCGCCACCGATGTCTACGGGACGGACCTCGGATTCTCGGTGCTCGGCACCGGCAACCCGGCCGACTCCGGCGTCGCGTACGGCACAGGAATGGACGTGCAGCTGCCGCTTCTCGGCAACCGCGCGGCACTCGTGAAGATCACTCCTCCCCAGGGCTGATCCGAGCGGATGCCACGGCGAGGCGTCGACCCTTCGGGGTCGGCGCCTCGTCGCATGTCACGGTGTCGTTCCAGCGGGCGTGCGGGCGAGCGGGCGAGCGGGCCGCCGGTCGCCGCGGTCTCGCCGGATGCCGGATGGGGCGCGATGGTGACCTACGCGACCGACCAGCCGTCGAGCAGGCGGTCGAGGCCCGTCGCGAACGGGTCGCCGGCGCTGTCTGCGTCGAGCAACCGGGCGGCTTCGGTGAGCGGATGCTGCGTGGCCTCGGTCCAGAGCGGGGCCGGCGCGTCGGCGGCATCCGTGTCGCGACCCGCATCGGAGGCGTCGAGCGTCACGGCGCCGAGCACGTAGGCGCGCACGACGGCCGTTGCACGGGCGGCGTCGGCGAGCGGCATCCCACCGCTTGTGAAACCCTCCAGCAGGGTTTCCCCGAACGACAGGGCGTTCCGTCCGTCGAGCGGGCCGCTCGCGACGAGCACGATCGCGCCGGGATGCTCCGCGAAGCGCGCACGGACATCGGCGGCGAGACGCTGCACGCGGGCGCGCCACGGCAGCGACGGGTCGGACGCCCCGGCGAGGTCGACCCCCGAGAACACCTGCTCGACCATGGCTCGCTGCAGGGCGTTCTTCGAGGTGAAGTACGTGTACATGGCCGTCGGCGTGAGTCCGAGGCGCGCCGCCACGCCGCGGATCGAGACGGCGTCGCCGCCCTTCTCCTCGAAGATCTCGAATGCGGCGTCGACGATGTCGGCCTGGCTGATGCTGCGCCTGGGTCCGGGCTTCATGCGGTGGTGCTCCTCGGGGTCGCGACAACGCTACCCGCCCCGCGCCGCGGAGGCCGCGCGCGGCCGGCGCACGGCCTCCGTGCCGGTGGGTTCGCTCAGTCGCGCGCGAGGAACGTGAGCACAGACCCGTCCTCGACGATGAGCGGGCCGAGCGCCGCGTTGAAGGTCGCGCCGTACGGCGCCGCGAGGTGCGCTGCGAACGCCGCCTCGTCGCGGTAGGCCTCGGTCACGATGAAGCGCGCACCGATCGGCGCCGGCCCGTGGGCGATGTCGATCGAGGCCGGCGGCGCGACGACGCGATGCGTGGCGAACTCGAGGCATCCGGGTTCGCGTCGCACGTCGTCGGCGAGCGCGAGGAGGAGGCGCGCGACCTCCTCCTCGCGACCCGAACGAGCCGTGAACTCGGCGACGAGCCGCACGACCTGCTGCGGGTCATCCGCTCGCACGGTCTCGCTCATCCGGTCGCCGCACCCGTCATGATCGCGACGGCGTCGGTCATGGAGTGCGACTGCGGGGTGATCGTCGCCGCCCGCTTGCCGAGCCGCTGGATGTGGATGCGATCGGCGACGTCGAAGACGTGCGGCATGTTGTGCGAGATGAGGATGACCGGGATCCCGCGCTCCCGAAGCTGACGGATCAGCTCGAGCACCTGGTTCGACTCGCGAACGCCCAGCGCGGCGGTCGGCTCGTCGAGCACGACCACGCGCGATCCGAAGGCCGCGGCGCGCGCGACCGCGACCGCCTGGCGCTGACCGCCCGAGAGGTTCTCGACGGGTACCGTGACGTCCTGCAGCGTCGAGATCCCGAGTGCACGCAGCTCCTCGCGAGCGCGCTGTCGCATGCCCTTCTGGTCGACGATCCGGAACACCGAGCCGAGGACGCCCTTCTTTCGCAGCTCGCGCCCCAGGAAGAGGTTCGAGGCGACGTCGAGCGCGGGTGAGACGGCGAGGTTCTGGTACACCGTCTCGATGCCCGCGTCACGGGCGTCCTGCGGACGCTTGAAGCTCACCGGCCTGCCCTCGAGCCACATCTCCCCCTCGTCGGGGATCTCCGCGCCGGTGAGGCACTTGATGAGCGTGGACTTTCCGGCGCCGTTGTCGCCGATGATCGCGAGGACCTCGCCCGGGTACAGCTCGAGGCTCACGCCGTCGAGGCCGACGACGCGGCCGAACGTCTTCACGAGCCGTCGCGCCCTGAGGATCGGTTCGCGTTCCGCGACCGCGGCGCGAGCGGATGTCGCGTCGCGCCCTGGTGCCGTGCCGTCCGCGAGCGCGCCGATGGCCGACGGGTCGGGGTGTCCGGCGTGCGAGGGCTGGTCGGGGCGCACCGCGCCCTGGTCTTCGGTGGTCATTTCCGCACCTTCCTGATCCACTGGTCGACGGAGACGGCGACGATGATGAGCACGCCCACGGCGAAGGTCTGCCACAGGACGTCGAGTCCGGCGAGCGAGAGCCCGTTGCGGAAGACCCCGACGATGAGCGCGCCGAGCAGGGTGCCCCAGACGGTGCCGCGACCGCCGAAGAGACTCGTGCCGCCGATGACGACGGCCGTGATCGAGTCGAGGTTGAGGTCGGCGCCGGCGTTCGGCGAGGCCGCGTTCGTGCGTCCGATCTGGATCCAGGCGCCGAGCGCGAGGATCGCCCCGGCGGCGAGGTAGACGCTCATGAGCACGCGGTTCACGCTGATGCCGGCGAGGCGGGCCGCCTCGGGGTCGTCGCCGACCGCGTACACGTGACGGCCCCAGGCCGTCTTCTGCAGGATGAACGCGATCACGACGTAGAGCAGCAGCATCATGAGCACGCCGACCGTGATGTTGACGCCGCCGAGGGCGATCACGGAGCCGGTCCAGGTGAGCAGCGGCGGCATCTCGCCGCCGCGCACCGTGGCGCCGCTCGAGTAGAGCAGGGTGAGCGCGATGAAGATGTTGAGCGTGCCGAGCGTCACGATGAACGGTGGCAGCTTCAGCCTGGTGACGAGCAGTCCGTTGAGGGCTCCGGCACCGAGCCCGACGATGAGGCCGAGCAGGAGCCCGATCACGGCCGGCACGCCGAGGTGCACGGTCGTCTGCGCGGTGACCATGGAGCTCAGCACCATGACGGCGCCGACCGACAGGTCGATGCCCGCCGTGAGGATGATGAGCGTCTGCGCGACGGCGAGCGTGCCGACCACGGCGACCTGCTGCGTGATGAGCGAGAGGTTCGCCGGGTTCAGGAACCGGTCGTTGAGCAGGCCGAAGACGATGATCGACAGCGTGAGCACGATGGCCGGGCTGATGGCCGGGTAGCGATGCAGGGTGTTCCGGATGCGGCTGAGCGGGGTCGTGCGGTCGAGGAACTCCTCGGCCAGGTCGAGGGCCGACGTCGGCGGCTCGCCCTCTGGGGTGCGATTCGCCGGCGCTGCCGGCGAAGGGGTCGTGTGCTGACTCACGTTGTGCTCCGATTTCGTGGGGCGGGATGGAGGTTCAGGAGAGCGGATGCCCCGATCGAGGCATCCGCCCTCCCGGAATCACCGCGCGATGCGGCCTGCGGCGATCAGCCCCAGCAGATCTCTGCGCCCTCGGCCGTGTCGATCGACTCGACGCCGTCCTGGGGGTCGTCGGTGACGAGGGCGACTCCGGTGTTGAAGAAGTCCAGCCCCTCGGAGACCTCCGGCGTGGTGCCGGTGTCGACGAGGTCGAAGATCGCCTGCACGCCGAGCTCGGCCATCTTGACGGGGTACTGCTGGCTCGTCGCGCCGATCATGCCCTGCTCGACGGCGTCGATGCCCGCGCAGCCGCCGTCGACCGAGACCACGATGAGCCCGTCGGTCTTGCCCGCCGCCTTGAAGGCCTCGTAGGCCCCGTAGGCCGCCGGCTCGTTGATCGTGTAGACGACGTTGATGTCGGGGTTCTTCGAGAGCAGCGTCTCTGCTGCGGTGCGGCCGCCGTCCTCGGCGCCCTGCGACGCCTCGTTGCCGACGATCTCGTAGTCGCCGCCGCTGTAGCTGCCGGTCGGGTCCTCGTCGCCGTTGGCGGCGTCGTCACCGAGGTCGATGCCCATGCCGTCGAGGAAGCCCTGGTCGCGCTGCACGTCGACCGAGACGATCTTGTCGTCGAAGAGGTCGATCATCGCGATCGTGGCCTTCTCGCCTCCGAGCTTGGCGGCGGTCCACGCGCCGATCTCCTGGCCGGCCTCGAAGTTGTCGGTCGCGAAGGTGATGTCGACGGCCTCCGGGTCGGCGGGCGGCGTGTCGAGGGCGATCACGTAGAGGCCGGCGTCGCGGGCCTTGACGAGCGCGTCCTCGACACCGGGGCCGTTCGGGGTGATCAGGATGCCCGCGTCGCCCTTCGAGATGGCGTTCTCGACGGCCTGGATCTGCGTGTCCTCGTCGCCGTCCTCCTTGCCTGCGGCGAGCGTGAGCTCGACGCCGAGCTTCTCGGCGGCCGTCTGGGCGCCCTCCTGCATGGCGACGAAGAAGGGGTTGGTGGTCGTCTTGACGATGAGCGAGACGCCGATCGCCTCGTCGCCGCCCGAGCCGCCATCGGCGCTGTCGCCCGACGTGGCGCAACCGGTGAAGGCGAGCGCCGCGGCCGCCGTGAGCGAACCGGCGACGATGAGGCGGCGCCGGAGTGCGACGGATGCTGCGTGATTCATCGGTGAATCTCCTCTGGTGTCTGGGAACCGTTGCCCAATTGACAACGATGTCAGCGTTAGGTCTAGCCCATCCCCGTGTGTATAGTCAAGCCGACACCGCACATTGGAGATCAAATCGTGACACCGTTGTCAAACGTGGATCCGACGTCAGCCGAGCGCGGCGCCGGGCGCACGGACGAGTCCCTCCCGGCCGACGCGCGTTCCCGGGCCCGGCCGACGATGCGCCACGTCGCCACGCTGGCGGGCGTCGGGGTGAAGACCGTCTCTCGCGTGATCAACGGCGAGCCCAACGTCTCGGCGGCGACCATCGAGCGAGTGCTGAAGGCGGCACGGTCGCTCGACTACGAACCCGACCTGCACGCCGGCAACCTCCGGCGCGCCGACGGCCGCACGCGCACGCTCGGGCTGCTCGTCGGCAGCGTCGACAACCCGTTCGCGGGCGCCGTGCACCGGGCGGTCGAAGATGCCGCACTCGCCCGCGGCGTCGCGGTCTTCGCCTCGAGCCTCGACGACGACCCCGAACGCGAGCAGGCCGCCGTCTCGGCATTCCTGCGCCGCCGGGTCGACGGGCTCATCCTCACCACCGTCTCCGAGGACCAGGCCTACCTCGCCCCCGAGCTCCGGCGCGGCACGCCGGTGGTCTTCGTCGACCGGCAGCCCGCGGGCATCGCCTCCGACTCCGTGGTGAGCGACAACACGGCCGGCGCTGCGCTGGCGACCCGTCACCTCATCGCCCACGGGCATCGGCGCCTCGCCTACCTCGGCGACCGGCACGACATCCGCACCGCGCAGGAGCGCCGGCGCGGGTTCCTCGACGAGCTCGGTCGCGCGGGCATCGCGACCGGCGACGCCCCCGTCATCGAGGGCCTCCACGACGAGGAGACCGCGAGGCGGGCGACGCTCGCGCTGTTCGATGCCGACGAACCGCCCACCGCGATCTTCAGTGCGCAGAACCTCGTCACGATCGGCGTGATCCGGGCGCTGCGCGAGCTGGACCGCCACCTCGACACCGCGCTCGTCGGCTTCGACGACGTGCCGCTCGGCGACCTGATCGTGCCCGGAATCACCGTCGTCGCCCAGGATCCGCACGCCATCGGCCGCATCGCCGCCGAGCGCATCTTCGCGCGCCTCGACGGCGACGAGTCCCCCGCCGAACGCACGATCGTCCCCACTCGGCTGATCGAGCGCGGAAGCGGCGAACTGCCGCCGCGGGCGAGCGCCCGATGACGCCCGAGGCGACGGCCGACACCCGCACACCCCGCGTCGTCGTGATCGGCGACGCCCTCATCGATGAACTCCGCGGCCCGTCGGGCACCCGCGAGTTCGTCGGCGGGGCCGCACTCAACGTGGCCGTCGGCCTCTCCCTCCTCGGAGAGGACGTCACGCTGCTCGCCATGGTCGGCGACGACGAGCCCGGTCGCCGCATCCGCCAGTACCTCGCCGATCACCGGGTGCGACTGGTCGCGAGTCCGTCGCCATCGGGCACGTCTCGGGCGGTGTCCGACCGCACGGCCGGCGGCGAACCGCGGTACGAGTTCAACGACGCCGCCCGGGCGAGGCGCATCTCGTTCGGCGAGGAGTCCCGTGCAGCGCTGGACGCGGCCGACCTGGTCGTCGTCAGCTGCTTCCCGTTCGACGACGCCGATCAGGCGGCGGAGCTCCGCGCAGCCGTTGCTCGCCCGCACGAGCGGCTCGTCATCGACGCGAATCCGCGTGACGGCATGATGCACGACCGTGCCGGGTTCCTGGCCGGATTCGAGCGGCTCGCGAGCCACGCGCTGCTCGTCAAGGTCGGCGACGAGGACGCGGCACTCCTGCTCGAGGCACCGCTGGACGAGTTCGTCGGGCGCCTCCGATCGGGCGCCGACACCACGGCATCCGGACCGGCCGTCCTGGCGACGGCGGGCAGCGACGGAGCCCGCGTGCACCATGGGGCCATCGAGGTCCGCGCCGGCATCGTCGACCTCCCCGGCCCGGTCGTCGACACGATGGGAGCCGGCGACGCGACGCTCTCGGCCGTCGTGCACCGCATCGCGGTCGATGGCATGCCGCAGTCGGATGCCGCGTGGTCCGCCGCACTCGCCGACGCCATGGCGATCGCCGCCGCGACTGTGCGGCGGGAGGGCGCACTGCTGCGCCGCCCGTCGGCGGGGCCCGCCTTCACCAGCTGACCGCCGGCAGTCGGCCGGCCGCCGATCGCGAGCTGACCGAAGGCTTGCAATGTCCGCCGGACACTGCGTAGTGTCGCGCTCGTCAATTGACAACGATGTCATGGCTCGCTTGAGAGCCACGTGATGAAAGGCGAATCGATCGATGACGACGATATCAACGCGCGGGCTGGCAGCGGCGATCGCCGCGATCGCCGCACTCACCGCCTCCCTCCTCGGAGGACCGGCTGCGGCGGCATCCGGCGACGACGCGGCACCCGACCCGGCGACCGAGCAGTACCGGCCGGCGGTGCACTTCTCACCTGAGCGCAACTGGATGAACGACCCGAACGGGCTCGTCTACGAGGACGGCACCTGGCACCTGTTCTTCCAGCACAACCCGTCCGGCACGCGGTGGGGCAACATGAGCTGGGGCCACGCCACCAGCGACGACCTCGCGCACTGGGAGGAGCAGCCGCTCGCGATCCCCCAGACCTTCGACGCCGACGGCGTCGCCATCGAGGACATCTTCTCCGGTTCGATCGTGGTCGACGAGCAGAACACGAGCGGCTTCGGCACCGCCGAGAACCCGCCCATGGTGGCCGTCTACACGAGCGCCTACACGGCGGCGCATCCGACGCTCGCGGGCCGGCAGGCGCAATCGCTCGCGTACAGCACCGACCACGGCCAGACCTGGACGAAGTACGACGGCAACCCGGTGTACGACCGCGGGTCGGCGAACTTTCGCGACCCGAAGGTCTTCCGCTACACGAACCCCGGGACGGGCGAGTCCTACTGGGTCATGGCGGCCGTCGAGGCGCTGCAGTACCAGGTGGTGCTCTCGCGCAGCGACGACCTGAAGACCTGGACCCATCTCAGCGACTTCGGACCGGCCAACGCGACCGGCGGCATCTGGGAGTGCCCGGACCTCTTCCCACTCGCGGTCGACGGCGACCCGGCGAACACCAAGTGGGTGCTCGTCGTGAACCTCAACCCCGGCAGCGTCGCCGGCGGCTCCGGCGGCCAGTACTTCGTGGGCGACTTCGACGGCACCACCTTCACGTCCGAGAGCACCGTCACCGATGACGCACTGCCCGCCGGCGAGGTCTTCGCCGGGTTCGACGACGGCACCTACGACGGCTGGACCGTGGCCAACGAACCGGGCAACTGGAAGAACGGCCCGTTCGCGGACACCCCGGCGGCCGGAACCCTGCCCGGCCAGAACGCGGTGAGCGGGTACGTCGGCGCCGGGCTGGTCAACGGATTCAACGACTTCGACTGGCCGGTCGGCACCGTGGAGTCCCCGACCCTCACGATCGAGGATCCCTTCGTGAACCTGCTCGTCGGCGGCGGCAACCACCCCCACGTCGACGGCACCCGGCTGGGCAACGAGGCACCCGCCGGACGTCTGCTCTTCGACGGCTTCGAGTTCCCCGACGGCACGACGCTCGCCGACACCGGCTGGACGGCTACCGGCGACTTCGCGACCGACCCGACCCGCAGCCCCTCCACGCAGGGCGGCGACTACTACCTCGGTGCGAAGCGGATCAACACCTTCGAGTCGGGTCCTAGGGGCGACGACAACCTCGGCGACCTCACCTCGCCCGCGTTCACCGTGCAGCCGGGCGAAGACCACCTCTCGTTCCTCCTGGGCGGCGGCAAGCGGCTCGACGGCACGCTCGAGGCTCGACTCGTCGTCGATGGCGAGGTCGTGCGCACGGCCACCGGCGCCGACGGCGGCGCCCTCAACTGGCAGGCGTGGGACGTCTCCGAGTTCGCCGGCCGCGACGCGCAGTTCCAGGTGCACGATGGCACGAACGGTGGCTGGGGCCACCTCACGATCGACCACCTCGTGCTCGGCGCCGAAGCGGCGCTGCCCCGATCCGAGGAGACCTCCGTCAACCTCGTCGTCGATGGCGAGGTCGTGCGCACGGCGACCGGACGCAACAGCGAGAACCTCGACTGGGTGAGCTGGGACGTCGCGGAGTACGCGGGCCGCGAGGCATCCGTTCGCATCGTCGACAACAACCGCTTCGGATGGGGGCACGTACTCGTCGACCAGGTGATGTTCTCGGATGCCGCGGCCGCGCCGCGCATCGAGGGCTACGACTGGCTCGACTGGGGCAAGGACTACTACGCGACCGTCTCGTTCTCGAACGCCCCCGACGACCGACGGGTGATGCTCGGCTGGATGAACAACTGGGACTACGCGAACGACATCCCCACGGGTTCGTGGCGCAGCGCCATGGCGCTGCCACGCGAGGTCTCCCTCGCGTCGACCGACCGCGGGCCGCGTCTCGTGCAGCGGGTCGCGCCCGAGCTCGAGGGCCTCGAGCGAGCGGATGACGCGGTGACCGTCGGCCCGCGCGATATCGAGGCGGGTGCCACGACGCTCGACGAGATCGCGGGCGACGTGCTGAAGGTCGACGCGGTGTTCGAACCGGGCGACGCCGAGTCGTTCGGATTCAGCGTGCTGGGCGACGGCGAGGCGTCGACCCGCATCGGGTACGACACCGACGCCGGCCGGCTCTTCGTCGACCGGCGGCAGTCGGGGAACACCGACTTCCATCCCGCGTTCGCGTCGCTCGACGACGCGCCGGTTGCGCTCGACGACGGCCGGCTCGCCGTCACGGTCTACGTCGATCGCTCCTCCGTCGAGGTCTTCTCGGCCGACGGCCGCACGACCATCACCGACCAGGTGTTCCCGAACACGGGCGCCGATGAGCTCGGCCTCTGGGCCGAGGGCGGCACCGCGGGTCTCGTCTCCCTCACGGTGACGCCGCTGGCCACGGCCATGTTCCCGGCCGAGCCCGAGGTGCCCACCGACGACGGTGCCACTGCCGCACCGGGCGCCGGCGCGCTCTCCTCGGACAACGGGTGGGACACCGGACTGCACGACGGCGACTTCGACGTCACGATGAACCTGTGGTGGGGCGAGAACGCGAGCCTGTTCAAGCTGTACCGCGACGGCGAACTCGTGCACACAGCACGGCTGGAGCCGCACACGCCCAAGGCGCAACGCGTGGTCGTGCCGGTGCAGGGCCTCGGCAACGGCGAGTACGTCTTCGTCGGAGAGCTCCTGAACTCCAAGGGCACGACCTCGACGAAGCCCCTCACCGTGAAGGTGCGCGACGCCAACCCGTCCAAGCCGGTGCTCAGCCACGACAACCGCGACCGCGACGGCCGCTACACCGTCACGGCGAACCTCTGGTGGGGCCAGAACGCGACCTCCTACGCCTTCCTCGAGGACGGCGTGGTGGTCGAGCAGGGCGAGCTTGCGGCCTCCACCCCGAGTGCGCAGCGCGCAGCGCTCGAGGTCACCGGCAAGCCGAAGGGCACCTACGAGTACGCGGTCGAGTTCCGCAACGCCGCCGGGGTCACGACCAGCGCGCCGATCACGGTCAAGGTCACCAAGTGATCTGCGGTTGAGACCGGGTCGCAGCGCTGCTGACCGCTGCGATCACGGAGAACCGGATGCCTCGGGGTGCTCGCGCCCCGAGGCATCCGCCGTCGTGCTCGCCGTGCCCTGTGGCACGCTGGAGGGATGGCCGCCGCATCCCCCGCCCCGTTCACCTCTCCCCTCGCCGAGTCGCTCGCGCCCGCGCTGCTCGAACGCTTCGGTCGCTACGTGCGCGTCGGCACGCAGTCCGATCGCGACGGCGAGGGCAGCCCGAGCTCCGCCCGCCAGCTCGACCTCGGGCGCGTGCTCGTGGAGGACCTGCTCGCGCTCGGACTCGACGACGCGGTGCTCGACGGCGACGGGTACGTCTACGCCACGCTGCCCGCGACGATCGACGAGGCATCCGGTCCCGTGCCCGTCATCGGCCTCATCGCGCACATGGACACGAGCCCCGACGCGCCCGGCGACGCCGTCGAGCCGATCGTGCACCGCGAGTACGACGGCGCCGTCATCGAGCTGCCTCGCGGCGGCACGACCCTCGACCCCGAGCACATGCCCGACCTGCTCGACCACGTCGGCCACGACCTCGTCACGAGCTCGGGCGACACCCTGCTCGGCGCCGACGACAAGGCGGGCGTTGCCGCGATCCTGACGGCGGTCGAGCACCTGCTCGCCGCGCACGGCGAC
>NZ_JBPEJF010000008.1:0-195075 GCF_051016555.1 Agromyces sp. Marseille-Q5079
TGGGCGGGGGGGGGGGGCCGGCGGGGGGGGGGGGGGGGGGGGGGGGGCGGGGGGGGGCGGGGGGGGGGGGCGCCCCGGCGCCCCCGGCGCGGGCGCGGGGGGGGGCCCCGGGGGCGGGCGCGGCCCGCCGCTCAGCTCGTAGGGGTACTTCTCGAGGAAGCCGAGCGGCAACCGCACGCTGTCGAGCATGGTCGCGACGCGGGTCGTGAGCGCCCGCTGGTTGTAGCGTCGGTCGCGCTCGAGGATCGGCTCGGCGATGATCTCGGCGACGCTGCGGTCGGCCGGAAGGCGCGAGCCCGCATCCTGCGCGAGGTAGCCGACGTGGAACCGCAGTTCGGGAACCCGCCGCTTCGGCAGGCCACGCAGCCGGTGGCCGAGCACGGACGCCTCGCCGCCGGTGATGACGGGTCGCGAGTCGCTCGACCTGGGATCGAAGGCCGCTCCGGAGAGGACCTTCGCGAGCGTGCTCTTACCGCTGCCGGCGCTGCCGAGGAGGCCCACGACCTCCCCCGGGGCGATCGTGAGGCTGAGCCCGTGCAGCGCGACGTGCGCCGGGCTCGGCCCCCTGGCGGGATACTCCAGCGTCAGGTCGCTGAGGACGATCGGATAGCCGTGCTCGGTCGGGGCCATCAGTCGGCCTCCCGCAGGAGACGAAGCTGCTCGCGCCGCTCGGCCTGCACGATGGGATCCGGCACGGGCAGCGAGGCCAGCAGCCGCTGCGTGTAGGCCTGCTGCGGCGCCCCGAGGACCTCGGTGCCCGTGCCCTCCTCGACGAGCTCGCCGTGGTAGAGCACCGCGATGCGGTCGGCGAGGATGTCGACGACCGCGAGGTCGTGGCTGATGAACAGCGACGCGAAGCCGAACTCGCGCTGCAACTCCGCGAAGAGCTCGAGCACGCGCGCCTGCACCGACACGTCGAGCGCGGACGTGGGCTCGTCGGCGATGAGCAGCTCGGGCTCGAGGGCGATCGAGCGGGCGAGGCTCGCACGCTGGCGCTGGCCGCCGCTCAGCTCGTGCGGGTAGCGGTCGCCGTAGGCCTTGGGCAGCTGCACGGCCTCGAGCAGTTCGTCGACCCGGGCACGGGCGGCACGCGCGTCGCGCGCACGGCCGTGGATGATGAGCGGCTCCGCCACGCACTCCGCGATCGTGAGGAGCGGGTTGAAGCTGGACGCCGGATCCTGGAAGACGAACCCGATGCGGCTCCGCAGCGGCCGGAACTGGCGCTCGCGGATGCCGTTCATCTCTGCCCCGAGCACGTTCAGCGACCCGCCGGTCACCTTGGTGAGGCCGGCGATCGCACGACCGATGGTGGTCTTGCCCGACCCGGACTCGCCGACGAGGCCCAGTACCTCACCGGGGCGGATGACGAGGTCGACCCCGCGCACCGCGCGGAAGCCGGAGCTGCCGAACCGGCCGGGATACTCGATCTCGAGGCCGGTCGCCTGCACGACAGGGGTCTGCTCGGCCCAGCCCTCGGGCCGTGCCGCCGCGCGTGCCTGGGCCTGCACCGTGCCATGGCCGACGAACGGCACCGCCGCGAGCAGGCGCTTCGTGTACTCGTGCTGCGGGTTCGCGAACAGCGCACCGACCGGAGCCTGCTCGACGAGGTTGCCCTGGTACATCACGGCGACGCGGTCGGCGAGGTCGGCGACGACGCCCATGTTGTGCGTGATGAGCACGATCGCCGCGCCGAACTCGTCGCGACACCGGCGCAGCAGGTCGAGGATCTCGGCCTGCACGGTGACGTCGAGCGCGGTCGTCGGCTCGTCGGCCACGATGAGCCCCGGCTCGAGCACCAGCGCCATCGCGATGACGATGCGCTGCTTCTGCCCGCCCGAGAACTGGTGCGGGTAGTGGTCGATGCGCTCCTCGGGGTCGGGGATGCCGACCCGGCCGAGGATCTCGATCGCCTTCGCCCGCGCGTCGCGCTTGGAGATCTCGCCGTGCGCGCGCAGCCCCTCGATGATCTGCCAGCCCACGGTGTAGACCGGGTTCAACGCCGTCGAGGGCTCCTGGAACACCATCGCGACATCGGTGCCGCGGATGTCGCGGAGCCGCTGCTTCGACAGCGAGACCACGTCGCTCTCCCGCGTGCCCGCCCGGTTCGAGAGCACGACCGCACCGCTGGTGGTGGCCGTCTCGGGCAGGAGCCCGAGGATCGTCTTCGCCGTGACGGTCTTGCCGCTGCCCGACTCGCCGACGATCGCGAGCACCTCGCCGCGCTGGACGGTGAGCGACACGTCGTCGACGGCCTTCACCGCGCCGGCATCCGTCGCGAACGAGACGCCGAGGTTCCTGATGTCGACCACCGTGCTCATCGCTTGACCTCGATTCCGTGCTCGTCGAACGATTCCCCGTCTTCGAGGCCCTCGATGCCTCCCGGTCCGGCGACCAGCGTGCCGCCGGGCACGACCGAGGTCTCGGCGACCTGGCCCGCGGCCTTGGCGACCCGTCGGCGCCCGCGCAGGCGCGGATCGGCGAGGTCGTTCAGGCTCTCGCCCACGAGGGTGATGCCGAGCACCGTGAAGACGATCGCGAGACCCGGGAACAGCGCGGTCCACCAGATGCCGCTCGTGACATCCGACTGAGCCTTGTTGAGGTCGTAGCCCCACTCGGCGGCCGCGGTCGGCTCGATGCCGAAGCCGAGGTAGCCGAGGGCGGCCATCGTGAGGATCGCCTCGGACGAGTTCAGCGTGATGATGAGCGGCAGCGTGCGGGTCGCGTTGCGCAGCACGTGCTTGAACACGACGCGCGAGTTCGACGCGCCGAGCACCTTGGCGGACTCGACGTACGCCTCGGCCTTGATGCGCACGGTCTCGGCGCGGATCACGCGGAAGTACTGCGGGATGAACACCACGGTGATCGATCCGGCGGCCGCGAGCACGCCGGCCCACAGGCCCGACTGCCCGCCCGAGATGACGATCGAGAGCACGATCGCGAGCAGCAGCGACGGGAACGCGTAGATCGCGTCGCACACGACGACGAGCACGCGGTCGAGCCAGCCGCCGAAGTACCCCGAGTACAGGCCGAGCGCCACGCCGATGAAGATCGAGAGCAGCACTGCGACGATGATGACGACGATCGCGGTCTGCGTGCCCCAGATCACCCGGGAGAGCACGTCGTAGCCGCCGACCGTCGTGCCGAACGGGTGCTCGATCGACGGCGGCTGCTGCGTGCCGAATGCGCCCGACTCGTCTTTGCGCTGGGCGAATCCGTACGGCGCGAGCACCGGTGCGAGGAACGACGTGAGGATGAACACGCCGACCATGACGAGACCGGCGACGAGCATGCCGCGCTGCAGGCCGACGCTCTGGCGCACCTGGTGCACGACGGGGATCCGGTCGCGCAGGCGCCGCTTCGGCGGCGCGATGGGGGCGGATGCCGCGGTCATGTCAGTACCTCACTCGCGGGTCGATGAACGCGGCGATGATGTCCACGATGAAGTTGGTGAGCGCGACGATGATCGCCAGCAGCACGACGATGCCCTGCACCGCGACGAAGTCCCGCGACTCGAGGAACTCCGCGAGGATGAAGCCGAGCCCCTTCCACTCGAAGGTGGTCTCGGTGAGCACGGCGCCCGAGAGCAGCAGTGCGATCTGCAGGCCGATCACGGTGATGATCGGGATCAGCGCCGGACGATACGCGTGCTTGCGCAGGAGTCGCGACTCCGCGACGCCGCGCGAGCGGGCCGCGTCGACGTAGTCGGTCGAGAGCGTGCCGATCACGTTGGTGCGCACGAGGCGCAGGAAGATGCCCGCCGTGAGCAGGCCGAGCGCGACGGACGGCAGCACCGCGTGCGCGAGCACGTCGCCGAGCACCGCGGGGTTGCCCGTCATGATCGCGTCGATCGTGTAGAAGCCCGTCTTGTTGGGCAGGACCTGCATCTGGAGCTCGGCGCCGACGCTTGCGCGCCCGGCGACCGGAAGCCACTTGAGCCACACCGCGAAGACGAGCTTCAGCAGCAGGCCGGCGAAGAAGATCGGAATGGCATACCAGAAGATCGCGAGCACTCGGAAGAACGCGTCGGGGGCCTTGTCGCGGAAGTAGGCGGCGGCCAAGCCGAGCGGGATGCCGACCGCGAAGGCGATGATGAGCGAGTAGAACACGAGCTCGAAGGTCGCGGGGCCGTAGGTCGTGAGCACCTCGAAGACCGGACGGTTGTTGGTGATCGTCGTGCCGAAATCGAGCACCGCGATCTTGCCCAGGTATTCGAAGTACTGCACGAAGATCGGCCGGTCGAAGCCGGCGGCGGCACGTGCGGCGGCGATCTCGGCAGGGGTCGCGTGGTCGCCCAGCCGCGCCGTGATCGGGTCGCCCGTCGTGCGCATGAGGAAGAACACGAGCGTGACGAGGATGAAGATCGTCGGGAAGATCAGCAGGAATCGCACGAGCAGGTAGCGTGCGAACCCCCCGCCCTGCGACTTGGTTCTCGGCCGGCCCGCCGTGGGCGCGCCGTCGGCGGGCGCAAGGGTGTCAAGAGTGCTCATGGGTTCCTCAGGGGGTACAGGGGAACGGGGACGACCCGCTGGTGTGCGAGTCGTCCCCGTCGTCGAGCTTCAACCGAGCCTAGACGGTCGGATCAGCCCTTCGAAAGCGCCGCGTAGCGGAACTTGAACGACGCGTCGAGCGTGTCCTCGGTGCCCTCGACATCGGAACCGACGACCGCGACCTGCGCGCCCTGCATGTACGGGATCGTGGACAGGTCGGCCGCGACCTTGTCCTGGATCTCCCCGATGAGCTTCTCGCGCGCAGCGGGGTCGGCCGTGACGGCCTGCTCGAGGATCAGGTCGTTGACCTCGGGGTTGTCGTAGTGGTTCGACAGGAAGTTCTCCTTGAGGAAGAACGGCGTGAGGTAGTTGTCGGCGTCGGAGTAGTCGGGGAACCAACCCAGCTGGTAGGCCGGGTAGAGGTCGGCGACGCGGTCCTCGGAGTACTGCACCCACTCCGTGGACTGCAGGTCGACCGTGAACAGGCCGCTCTCCTCGAGGTTCTCCTTGATGATCGCGTACTCGTCGCTCGAGCTGGGTCCGTAGCGCTCGGCCACGTACTGGATCGAGATGTCGAGCGGCGTCGTGACACCGGCATCCGCGAGTCGCGCCGCCGCCTTGTCGGCGTCGGGCGCGCCGTTGCCGTCGCCGTAGAGGCCCTTGAGGGACTCGTTGGCGCCGGTCAGGCCCTCGGCGACGTAGGAGTAGAGCGGCGTGAACGTGCCCTTGTAGACGTCCTCGGAGATCGCGTCGCGGTCGATGAGGTCGGCGATCGCCTGGCGCACGGCCAGCGCCTTCGCCGGGTCGGCCTCGTCGGTCGTCGCGCCGAACGGCATCGTGTTGAAGTTGAAGACCAGGTAGCGGATCTCGCCGCCGGGGCCGTCGACGACCTTCACGTTGTCGTTGCCGCGGAGGTCCTCGATGTCGGTCGCACTGAGGGTGCGGTTCGCGACGTCGATGTTGCCCTCCTGGACGTCGAGCTTCAGGTTGGAGGCATCCGTGTAGTACTTCACGTTGACCGTGTCGGTCTTGGCAGCACCGAGGAGGCCGTCGTAGTCGGCGTTGGCCTTGTACGAGATCAGGTTGTTGAAGTCGTAGCTCGTGATGACGTACTGGCCGGCGAACGCGTTGCCCTCGACGATGTCGTCGTCTGCCGTGAGCGAATCGGCCGAGAAGACATCTTCGTCGACGATCGGACCGACCGGGCTCGACAGGATCTGCGGGAAGATCTGGTCGTTCTCGCTGAGCAGGTGGAAGACGACCGTGGTGTCGTCGACGGCCTCGACCGAGTCGAGGTTGTAGAGCAGCGACGACGGGCCGTTCGCGTCGGCGATGGCGACCTGGCGGTCGAACGTGAACTTCACGTCTGATGCCGTGAGGTCGTTGCCGTTCGCGAACTTCAGGCCGGGCTTCAGCTTGACCGTGTACTCGGTCGGCGCGGTGAACTCGGCGGACTCCGCGATGTCGGGCTCGACGTCGGGGCTGCCGTACGGCGTGTTCAGGAGGAACGGGTACACCTGGTTCATCACGGCGAACGAGCCGTTGTCGTACGACCCGGCGGGGTCGAGCGCCGTGACCTGCTCGGTCGTGCCGATCGTCAGCGTGCCGGAGGCGTCGCTGTCGCCGCTGGACGCGGTGCAACCGGCCAGCGCGAGCGCGGCGACCGAAACGCCGGCGGCCGCGAGAAGCGTGCGGCGCCGGTTCGTGGATGCGGATGTCATATCCGTCTACCTCTTCCTGTCAGGAAACGCGGGCGCGGACAACCGCGGCGCGTGTGCGTATTCCCCAAGAAGTAGCACAAACGTGCGCGCACGTCGCAGGGGCTGCGGATTTCGTGCCTGAATGTTTATCGTTCTGCAACGCGACCGTGATGGTCGACGACAGCTCAGGGGCAACGTCGAGCACACTCAAAGGCGACGTCGATCGTTCGGCCAGCCGGCGCTCAGTCGCCGCGGAGGGCCCGGCGCTCGAGCTCGAGCTCGACCAACCCGCGCTGCAGCGCGGCGTACGTCTCGGTGTCGGCCCGATCGGTGCGCTGGAGGCGGCCGAGGAGCTCGGACTTCTGCCGCAGCAGCTCGCGGTCGACGAGCGCGCTGACGACCCCGCGCACGTACACGCTGAGCTCGGCGTTGCCGCGCTGCGGGATGGGCGCCACCGCGAGCTGGCGCACCACGCCGCCGAACGGCTCGGGCACCTCGCCGACGACGGCGTCGACCCGCACGGCGGCCTCGCCGGTCGCGAGCACGGATGCCACGCCGTCGCGCACGACCGACAGCGACGGGTTCGTGAACTGGCAGTCGACCGCGTGCCGCAGCAGGTCGAGGCCGATCTCGTCGGGGTACTGCAGCATCGCCTGGAGCGCGTCGCGTTCGAGCCGGGTGGCGGGGTCGTTCGGCAGGTCGGCGATCGAGAACGGCCGGGCCGCGGCATCCGCAACCGTGGCGACCGCGCCGTCGTGCCGGGGCGCGCTGCGCTCCCCCACCGTCTGCCGGGCCGCACCCGGTTCGCCGCGCTGGCCGGCCGCTGCGGCGCGACCCTGCGAGCCGGCCTGCCGCACGGCCCGGGTCGCCTCGCCGAGCTCGACGCCGAGCATGCGCGCGATCTCACGCGTGTACCCGGGCCGGAGCGCGGGGTCGCGGATGTCGGCGATGACCGGCGCGGCGGCCCGGAGCGCGCCCACGCGCCCCTCGACGGTCTCGAGGTCGTAGCGCTCGATGGTGTGCCGGAGCACGAACTCGAACAGCGGGGTGCGCGACTCCACGAGCGAGCGGACCGCCGCGTCGCCGCGCGCGAGGCGCAGGTCGCAGGGGTCGAGGCCATCGGGGGCCACCGCGACGAACGTCTGGGCGGAGAAGCGCTGCTCCTCGCCGAAGGCGCGCATGGCCGCCTGCTGGCCGGCCGCGTCGCCGTCGAACGTGAAGACGACCTCGCCCCCGACCGAGTCGTCGCCGAGCACCCGTCGGAGCACCTTGATGTGGTCGACGCCGAACGACGTGCCGCACGTCGCGATCGCCGTCGTGACGCCCGCGAGATGGCACGCCATGACGTCGGTGTACCCCTCGACGACGACCACGCGGTGCGACTTCGAGATGTCGCGCTTGGCGAGGTCGAGCCCGTACAGCACCTGGGACTTGTGGTAGACCGCGGTCTCGGGGGTGTTGAGGTACTTGGGGCCCTTGTCGTCGTCGAGCAGGCGTCGGGCGCCGAAGCCGACGGTCTGGCCCGTGACGTCGCGGATCGGCCAGACGAGCCGTCCGCGGAAGCGGTCGTAGACGCCGCGGTCGCCCTGCGACACGAGTCCGGAGGCGGAGAGCTCCTCGGTCGTGAACCCGCGGCCCTTCAGGTGGTCGGTGAGGGCGTCCCAACTCTTCGGCGCGAAGCCGACGCCGAAGCGCTTGGCGGCCTCGGCGTCGAATCCGCGCTCGCCGAGGAACCTGCGGCCGACCTCCGCCTCGGGCGACGAGAGCCGCTCGAGGAAGAACTCGGATGCCGCCTGGTTGGCGGCGAGCAGTCGCGCCCGGTTGCCGTGGTCGCTCGCCTGGCCACCGTCTTCGTAGTGCAGTTCGTAGCCGAGGCGGCCGGCGAGCCGCTCGACGGCCTCGGTGAACGACACGTGGTCCATGCGCTGCAGGAACGTGTACGCGTCGCCGGATTCGCCGCAGCCGAAGCAGTGGTAGTAGCCGAGCGCGGGACGCACGTGGAAGCTCGGGCTCCGCTCGTCGTGGAAGGGGCAGAGGCCCTTCAGCGATCCGACGCCGGCGGACTTCAGGCTCACGTGATCGCCGACCACGTCGGCGATGTTCGTGCGGGCCTTCACCTCATCGACGTCACTCTGTCGAATTCGGCCGGCCATGGCTCTCATCCTAGATCGCGCGGGAGGTGCTTGGCCCCGGCCGACACTGACTCGACGGGCTCGATCGGCTCAGTGGCGGATGAGGCGCTCGTGCCAGGCGAGCGCCGACTGGTCGGTGAGGCTCGCGACCTGGTCGACGACGACGCGCTTGCGGGCCGTGTCGTCGGCCGCCGCGGCCCAGTCCTCGGCGAACCCGGGGTCGAGGTCGCGGGCACCGGTCGAGAGCAGGGCGTCGGCCAACTCGACGAGCACCTCGCGCTGCTGCACGTAGATGGGCTGGCGGCTGTTGCGGGACATCACGAACGCGGCCACGATGCCCTTGAGCACGGCGATCTCGGCCTGCACCTCTCGCGGCACGACGACGTCGGCGTCGAACCGGATGAGGCTCGCCAGCGGGAACGCGGAGCGCGTCGCCTCGGTGGCCGCCCGGGCGAAGCGGCCGATGAGCTGGCTCGTGAGGTTCTTCAGCTGCGCCTGGTCGCGCCGGCCGCCGTCGTAGGAGTCCATCCAGCCGTCGAGCGAGTCGAGGCGGTCGAACGCGGCGATGAGCTCGTCGTGCGAGTACGCCCCGCCGATCCACTCGTACATCGAGCTCACGAGCGCATCGTGGTCGACGCGCTCGCCGAGGCTCGCGACGTCGATGTAGCCGTTGACGACGGCGTCTTCGAAGTCGTGCACCGAGTAGGCGATGTCGTCGGAGAGGTCCATGACCTGCGCCTCGATGCAGAGACGGCGCTCGGGCGCCCCCTTGCGGAGCCAGGTGAACACGTCGAGGTCGTCTCGGTAGAAGCCGAACTTGGCACGACCGCTGGGGTCTGCCACCGACGTCGCCTCGGGCCAGGGGTACTTGCAGCTCGCGTCGAGGCTCGCCCGGGTGAGGTTGAGGCCGTAGCCGCGGCCGTCGGCGCCGAACATCTTCGGCTCGAGCCTCGTGAGGATGCGCAGGGTCTGCGCGTTGCCCTCGAAGCCGCCGATGTCGTCTGCCCAGGTATTGAGCGCCTTCTCGCCGTTGTGGCCGAAGGGCGGGTGACCGAGGTCGTGCGCGAGGCAGGCCGTGTCGACGACATCGGGATCGAGCCCGAGCGAGTCCGCGAGCTCGCGACCGACCTGGGCCACCTCGAGCGAGTGCGTGAGCCGATTGCGCGCGAAGTCGAGGCCGGCGGTGGGGCTCAGCACCTGCGTCTTCGCGGCGAGGCGCCTGAGCGCGCTGGAGTGCAGCAGCCGGGCGCGATCGCGCGCGAAGTCGCTGCGACGGTTGGTGTGCTCCTCGGGCAGCAGGCGTTCGGTGTCGACGTCGTGGTAGCCGCCGAAGAGTCGCTCGGATGCCACCTCAGCCGCCGCTCGTGTCGAGCTCTGCGTCGACGAGCGTCGTGCGGTCGTGTCCGGCGAGTTCTTGCGAGTCGAGCCAGCCGTCGGGCAGCGACGGGTTCTTCGGCGTGCCCGCGCGACCACGCGGCCCCTCGGCCCCCTCGCCCGGGTACGGCATCGACCAGTCGAGCGTGCCGAGCAGGTCGTCGAGCTGCGCGAGCGACTCGACCGTCGCGAGCCTCGCGCGGAGGTCGCCCCCGACGGGATAGCCCTTGAAGTACCAGGCGACGTGCTTGCGGATGTCGCGGCACCCGCGCTCTTCGCTGTCGAAGAACTCGGTGAGCAGCTCGGCATGGCGGCGGAAGGTCTGCGCGACCTGGCCGAGCGACGGCTGGAAGCTCTGCGACTCGCCGCGGAAGGCCGCCGCGAGGTCGCCGAACAGCCACGGCCGGCCGAGGCACCCGCGCCCGACGACCACGCCGTCGCAGCCGGTCTCGGCCACCATGCGGAGTGCGTCTTCGGCGGACCAGATGTCGCCGTTGCCGAGCACGGGAACGCCCGTGACGGTCTCTTTCAGGCGACCGATGGCCGACCAGTCGGCGTGGCCCGAGTAGAACTCCGCAGCCGTGCGCGCGTGCAATGCGATCGACGCGACGCCGGCGCCCTCGGCGATGCGGCCCGCCTCGAGGTAGGTGAGGTGGTCGGCGTCGATGCCCTTGCGCATCTTGATGGTCAGCGGGATGTCGCCCGCGGCCTTCACGGCGCCCTCGACGATGTCGCGGAACAGCCCGCTCTTCCAGGGCAGCGCGGCACCGCCGCCCTTGCGCGTGACCTTGGGCACGGGGCATCCGAAGTTCAGGTCGATGTGGTCGGCGCGGTCTTCTGCGACGAGCATGGTGACGGCCTCGGAGACGGTCTTGGGATCGACGCCGTAGAGCTGGATCGACCGCGGCGTCTCGGACTCGTGGTGCGTGATCAGTCGCATCGACTCGGGCGTGCGCTCGACGAGCGCACGCGAGGTGATCATCTCGGAGACGTAGAGGCCGGCGCCGAACTCGCGGCAGAGCCGGCGGAACGCGGTGTTCGTGATGCCCGCCATGGGGGCGAGCACGACGGGCACGTCGAGTTCGAGGCCGCCGATGGTCAGCGGGCCGGTGGGCGTCGTGGAAGTGAGTGACATCACCGTCGATTCTCCCAGAATCCTGCGACATCCCGCCCACGGGTCGAATCCCGCACCTAGGATCTCCTCAGACGAGGCTGGGGAGGACGACATGGACGAGGTGCTGACGGGTTCCGAACGCGTGCGAGCGGATGCCGCGGCCAGGGGCCTCGACGTCGAGATCATCGAGCGTCCGGCGGCGCGCAGCCTCGAGGAGGCCGCCGAGCTGATGGGCATCGAGCCCGGCGACATCGTCAAGTCGCTCGTGGTCAAGCGCAGCGACGACACGTACCTCTTCGTGCTCGTGCCGGGCGGCCGCAAGATCTCCTGGCCGAAGCTGCGGGCCCTCGTGGGCGTGAACAAGCTGCAGCTGCCGGACGCCTCGCTCGCGCTCGCCGCGACCGGCTACGAACGCGGCACCATCACGCCGCTCGGGTCCACGACCGCGTGGCCCGTCTACATCGACGAGTCCGTCGTCGGTCGACGCGTCTCGATGGGCGCGGGCGAGCACGGTCGCAGCCTGTTCGTCGACGCCGACCGCCTCGTCGAGGCGTTCGGCGCGACGGTGGCCGACCTCAGCGATCCGGAGTAGCGCCGCGTCGAGGAGCGCGCGACGGAGCCGCTGGTCTCGATGCGGCGCTTCGCGCCTACTCGGCCTGCGCGGCGCCGGGCACGAAGCAGACGTCGCCCTCGCACACCATGGCCGACGGATCGCCCGTCACCATCGTGAAGGGCGACGCCGCGGCAGCCGTCACCGGCACGGCCGCGGCATCCGCGAGCTGCCCGCTCATGCCGCGCGCTCGCCGGCGACCTGGCTGATCGCCTGCGAGAAGACCTCCGCCGGCTGCGCGCCCGAGATGCCGTACTTGCCGTCGATCACGAAGAACGGCACGCCGTTGATGCCGTACGCACCGGCCTGCGCGATGTCGGCCTGCACACCGTCGGCGTAGCGACCGGACTCGAGCGCCTCGCGTGCGGCGTCGCCGTCGAGGCCGACCTCCTCGGCGTAGGCGACGAGCTCGTCGATGCGGTTCACGCGACCGCCCTCGGTGAAGTACGCCTTGAGCAGGCGCTCCTTCAGCTCGAGCTGCTTGCCGTTCGCCTTGGCGAAGTGCAGCAGTTCGTGGGCCTTCAGCGTCTTCGTGTGCGCGACCTTCTCGAAGTGGTACTCGAGGCCGGCGTTCGCGGCGACGCCCGTGACGTGCTCGAGCATCTGCTCGACGCGCTCGACCGGCATGCCCTTGCGATCGGCGAGGTACTCGACGGTCGAACCCTCGAAGTCGAGGGGGGTGTCGGGCGAGAGCTCGAACGAGTGGTACTCGATCTCCACGTCGGGGGCGTCGGCGCCGAGGGCGTCGAGGCCGGCCTCGAGGTGGCGCTTGCCGATGTAGCACCAGGGGCAGGCGATGTCGGACCAGATGTCGATCTTGATGGGGGAAGTCACGACGGAATGCAACGCATGCATCCGCATCGGTATTCCCCCATCACGCGACCGCCCGGCCGCCGCCGTGTCAGCGGCCGACGACGATCCGCGTGGCCTCGGCGACCACCTCGTTGTTGCGCACGGCGTCGGGGCGGTCGGTGCGCGTCAGGATGACGAGCGTCAGCGGCGCGGCTCCCGGCCGCCAGAGCACGCCCGCGTCGTTCACGACGCCGTACGAGCCTCCACCGGTCTTGTCCGCCAGTTCGTAGGGCGGCGTCAGGCCGGCGCGAATCCGCGGCCCCGAGGTCTGGCAGCGGAGCATCCATTCGCGCAGCCGCGAGGAGGCCAGCACGCCGGCCGCGTCCTCGAGGATGAGCGCCGAGTACAGGAGGGCGATGTCGTCGGGGGTCGTCGTGTCGCGGAGGTCGCCCGGCACCGCGTCGTTGAGCTCGGGCTCCCAGCGATCGAGTCTGGTGTCGGTCGCACCGAGCGATGCCGCGAACGCCGTGATCGCCGAAGGGCCGCCGAGCTCCCTGAGGAGGAGGTTTCCCGCGGTGTTGTCGCTGAAGCGGATCGCGGCGTCGGCCAGCTGCTCGGGGCTCGCCTGTCGGGGGTCGAGCTCGGCGAGGACGAGCGAGTCCTGGACGAGGTCGTCCTCCGTGAACGGGATCGGCGTGCTCCAGTACTCGTCGTCGTAGCCGCGCTCCTGCACGAGGGCGGCGGCCGCGATCGGCTTGAACAGCGAGCACATCGGGAACCGCTCGTCGGCGCGGTAGCGGAACGCCCGGCGCTCGCCCCGTGCCACGGCGTGGACGCCGATGCGCACAGACGACGACTGTTCGAGCTCGCGCAGCTCGCGCAACATCCGCCCCTGGTCCTTCGGGCGGTCGATGCCCGCATTCGATGGGGTCGCCCATGCGGGGGTCGCGGTGAGGGTCGCCGCTGCGATCCCGGCGGTCGCGGCACCTCCGAAGGCGAGCAGTGAACGGCGGGACAGGGACGTCGATTCATGCGATGAGGTCATGACCGGCAGTCTTTCGATGCGCGATGCATGCAGGCAAAGCACGAAACATCCGTATTCATGCCAGAATCGCATGCATGCCGCGGAACTTCGACCTCATGGCGGCCTGCGAGGCCTTCGTCTCCGTGGCGGAACGGGAGAGTTTCACCGCGGGCGCCGTCGGCGCCGGAGTGACGCAATCCGTCGCGAGTCGTCGCATCGCGGCCCTCGAAGCCCACCTCGGCGCACGCCTCTTCGAGCGCACCTCACGGCACGTCGCACTCACCCCGTTCGGGCGCAGCGTGCTCCCGGGCGCGATCCGGCTCGTCGTCGCGGCCCAGGAGTTCGCCGACGACGCCGACCACGCCCGCGCGCTTCCCATCACACTCGCCGTGCCACGCCACCTCTCCCCCGCAGCCGCCGCTCGCGTCTGCGCCGCGGCCGCCGACCAGTCGCTCACCGTCGAGCTCCTCGAGGGCATCCCCCGCGAGCGCGCGGAGTGGATGAGTTCCGGGCGGGCCCAACTGGCCCTCCAGCACGTCGAACCCGATCGCGCCGACTGGTCGACCCCGCTGGGCGTCGGGTTCGCGCAGCGCACCGACTCCGGCGAGGAGCCGTTCTACCTCGCCGAGCTGCGCCCGCGCCGCGGCACGCCCGAACGCCGCCGGCTCTGGCTGCAGCCAGAGGACGACGTGCCGAACGTGCGCGACCGCCTCGAACGCGTGCGCAACGGCGCCGGACTCGCGGCGGGTCACCTCCGGCAGGCGACGTCGCTCGTCACCGCGATCGCCCGGGCGATCGCCGACGGCGACCTCGTGCTCTGCACCCGATCCGAGGCGGGCGAGGCCGACCTCGCGTGGCATCCGCTCGGCGACCTGCACCTCATGCGGGGCTACACGCTCGTGCATCGCGACGCCGACCTCGCCACGCGATTCCTCGCCGCCACCGGCGAGTTGCTGCCCGACCTGCTCGGCACGGCCGGAAGCACGGCCGGAAGGACGCCCGCGGATGCGACCTGACCGGATCGTGCTGCGCGACGCCTCCGAGGCCCTCGCCGAGGCCGGCCTCTCGGCGTCGATCACCGTGCGCGACCTCGAGACCCGTCGCGAGCTCGCGCTCGACCCCGACGCGGCGTACCCGCTCGCCTCGGTCGTGAAGCTGCCGCTCGCGCTCGCGATCCTGCGGGCCGCCAACGAGGGCGCACTCGACCTCGCCGAGCCGGTCGGCATCGATCCGTCGAAGCGCACCCCGGGACTCACGGGGCTCTGCCGGTTCGAGCATCCGACCACGGTCGCGATCGAGGACCTGCTCTACCTGGCCGTGTGCGCCAGCGACGACACGGCGGCCGATGCGCTCTTCGCGCGATGCCCGCCCGAACGGGTCACCGAGCTGCTCCGCGAGCTCGGCATCCAGGAGGTCACGGTCCGGCACTCCATCCAGGACCTGCACGAGACGCTCGCGAACCGCCTCGAGCCCGACGAGATGCCGCAGGCGCTGACCCTCGCCATCCAGGCGTCGACCCGCGGCGGCGGCCACCTCATCCCGCAACTCGACGTCACCCATGCGAACAGCGGCACCTCACGAGCCCTCGTCGACCTGCTCGAGCTGGTCTGGACCGACCCCGTGCTCGCCGACGAGCGCGAACCGCTCACGCGCCTGCTCGGCATGAACCTCATGCGCCACCGGCTCGCGCCCGACCTCGAGTCCGACGACGCGGCATGGTTCTCGAAGACGGGCACATTCCTCCATCTGCGACACGAGGTCGGCGTCGTCGAGCACGCCGACGGCGCGCGTCTCGCGATCGCCGTGCTCAGCGAGTCGTCCGTGCCCGCGAGGATCCAGCCGGGCGCCGAGCAGGCGCTCGGGTACGCGGCGAGGCTCCTGCACGACCAGGTGCGCGCGACGCGGACGACACGGTGAACGGATGCCGCGGGCGGCGGCTCGCCCGCTACGCCGAGGCCGTGGGTGTGTCGACCGCCCCGCCGAAGCGGCGGTTGCGCGACGCGTAGAGCTCGATGGCCTCCCACACGTCGGTGCGCGAGAAGTCGGGCCAGAGCGTGTCGAGGAACACCATCTCGGCGTAGGCCGACTGCCAGAGCAGGAAGTTCGAGGTGCGCTGCTCGCCCGAGCTGCGCACGAAGAGGTCGACATCGGGCATGTCGGGCACGTACAGGCGCTTCGCGATGAGCCGTTCGGAGACCGCCGACGGCTTCAGGCGACCGGATGCCACGTCGTCGGCGATCGAGCGCACGGCGTCGGTGATCTCGTTGCGGCCGCCGTAGTTCACGCACATCGTGAGCGTGAGCGTGTCGTTGCCCGCGGTGAGTTTCTCGGCGAACTGCAGTTCGTTGATGACCGACGCCCACAGCCGCGGCTTGCGACCGGCCCAGCGGATGCGCACGCCCCACTCGTTCAGCTGGTCGCGACGCCGGTGCAGCACGTCGCGGTTGTACCCCATGAGGAAGCGCACCTCGTCGGGGCTGCGCTTCCAGTTCTCGGTGGAGAACGCGTACACCGACAGGTGCTTGACGCCGGCCTGGATTGCGCCCGCCACGACGTCGAGGAGGGCCGCCTCGCCGGCCTTGTGGCCCTCGATGCGCGTGAGGCCGCGGCGGTTCGCCCAGCGGCCGTTGCCGTCCATGACGATGGCGATATGGTTCGGCACCGCCCCCTTCGGGAACGCGGGCGGATGCACGCCCGTCCAGTCGAGCGGGCGATAGGGCACCGCGTCGCGGTGGGTGTAGGGCTTGGGAGTCACGGTGCGGTGGGTTCTCTCGAGACGTGCGGCAGCGAACGGAGGCCCCGCTCGAGGTGCCACTGGGTGTACGCGGCGACGATGCCGCTGGCCTGGTTGCGGTCTCCGGTGGCAGACCGGTCGACGAACGCCCAATCCCCCGCGAGCAGCGCACCGAGCAGGGCCACGGTCGATCGGGCGATGCGGGGGGTGCCCGGCGGCGCGCACTCCTCGTCGCACACGACGCCGCCGAGCTGCACCACGACCGCGGTGTGCTCACCCGGCCGGCCGCAGCGGGAGCAGTCCTCGAAGCTCGGCGCCCAGCCCGCGAGGGCGAGCGCGCGCAGCAGGTAGGAGTCGAGCGTGAGCGTGGCGCCGTGCTCGCGGCGAGCGAGCGAGCGCAGCGCGCCCACGAGCAGCAGGTACTGCTGCAACGACCCCTCGGACTCGGTGAGCTTGTCGGCGGCCTCGACCATGGCGCTGGCCGCGGTGTAGGCCTCGTAGTCGGCGCTGATGTCGGCGCCGTAGGAGCCGAGCGACTCGGCCTGCGTCACGACGTCGAGCGTGCGGCCCTCGTAGAGCTGCAGGTCGGCGACCATGAACGGCTCGAGGCGGGCGCCGAACTTGGAGCCCGTGCGCCGAACGCCCTTCGCGACCGCGCGCACCTTGCCGTGCCGCCGCGTGAGGAGCGTGAGGATGCGGTCGGCCTCGCCCAGCTTGTGGGTGCGAAGCACGACCGCTTCATCTCGGTAGACGGGCACCCTTCATTATCCCGCGCGGAACCGACATGCCCGCCCGACACGGGCGGACCGGCGTTCGATCGTCGGATGCCGCGGCATCCGCCCTCGTGTCCTCCAGCGCGGCCTGCCGACGGATGGTTCACTGAGTGCGTGAGCGACTCCCTCTTCTCGATCCCCCTCTGGCTGGACCTCGCCGCCGTGGGCATCGGCGCTGTGCAGGGCGCCATGTTCTCGGCGCGGCTCACCGAACGCCGCATCGACCTGCTCGGGATCGCGCTCATCGGGGTCATCGTCGGCCTGGGCGGCGGTCTCCTGCGCGACCTCCTGCTGAACCTGCGCCCCGCGGCCCTGGACAGCAACTGGTACCTGCTCGTCGCGGTCGCAGCCGCCCTGCTCGGGATGCTGCTCCTCAGGGTGTTCACGCGGCTGAACGGCCTGATCATCGCCCTCGACGCGATCACGATCGGCATGTTCGGCGCCATCGGCACCTCGAAGGCGCTCGCGTACGGCGTGCCCGTCGTGCCGGCGGTGTTCGTGGGCGTGCTCGCGGCCGTCGGCGGCTCGATCCTGCGCGACGTCGCCCTGAACCTGCCGATCGCGCTCATGCACGTGGGATCGCTGTACGCGATCGCCGCGACCTTCGGGTCGATCCTGCTGGTGGCCCTCGAACTCGCCGGGGTCAACATCGTCGTCGCCGGCATCGCGTGCGTCGTCGCGACGACGATCATCCGGCTCGGCTCGGTGCGGTACGGCTGGAGCCTGCCCGAGCAGCGGGCGCTCGGCTCCTGGCAGGTGTGGCGCCGCAGCTGAACGGCTCCCGCGCTCGCCCGGCCCGCGCCTCGCGTGGAACGACGGATGCCGGAAACGACGGATGCCGCGTGCCGTGGTCGGCACGCGGCATCCGCTTCGATCGGTGGTCAGACCGTGACGGCCTCGAGCTCCTCGACCGCGACACCCGTGCGGATCGCGCGGTTCACGGCGGAGACGACGGCCTTCAGCGACGCCGTGGAGATGTCGGCGTCGATGCCCACGCCCCAGAGGGTGCGTCCGCCGACCTGGCATTCGACGTAGGCGGCCGCGACCGCGTCGCCGCCCGACGACATGGCGTGCTCGCTGTAGTCGAGCACGCGCACGTCGACCCCCTCGGCGCCCAGCACCGAGAGGAACGCCGCGATGGGTCCGTTGCCCGTGCCGTCGGCCTCGACGCGCTCGGCGCCGTCGCGCAGCCCGCAGCGCACGCGCACCTCGCCCGTGAGCTCGCTCTCGGTGCGCAGCGACAGCAGCTCGAACCGGCCCCACTTCTCGTCGGGTCGGTCGGAGGGTGCCGGCAGGTACTCGTCGTTGAAGACGCGCCAGATCTCGTCGCTGGAGACCTCGCCGCCCTCTTCGTCGGTCTTGGCCTGCACGACGCCCGAGAACTCGATCTGCAGGCGGCGCGGCAGGTCGAGCGCGTGGTCGTTCTTCAGCAGGTAGGCGACGCCACCCTTGCCCGACTGCGAGTTCACGCGGATGACCGCCTCGTAGCTGCGGCCGAGGTCGCGCGGGTCGACCGGCAGGTAGGGCACGGCCCACTCGAGGTCGTCGACCTCGATGCCGCGGACCTCGGCGTCGGCCGCCATGGCCTCGAAGCCCTTCTTGATGGCGTCCTGGTGCGATCCGGAGAACGCGGTGTAGACGAGGTCGCCGGCCCACGGGTGCCGCTCGGGCACCGGCAGCTGGTTGCAGTACTCGACCGTGCGCTTGACCTCGTCGATGTCGGAGAAGTCGATCTGGGGGTCGATGCCCTGCGTGAACAGGTTGACGCCCAGCGCGACGAGGTCGACGTTGCCGGTGCGCTCGCCGTTGCCGAACAGGCATCCCTCGATGCGGTCGGCACCGGCCAGGTAGCCGAGCTCGGCGGCCGCGATGGCGGTGCCGCGGTCGTTGTGCGGGTGCAGCGACAGGATCACGTTCTCGCGGTGCGCGAGGTGGCGGCCCATCCACTCGATCGAGTCGGCGTAGACGTTGGGCGTCGTCATCTCGACCGTGGCGGGCAGGTTGATGATGACCTTGCGCTCGGGCGTGGGCTCGAAGATCTCGATGACCTGGTTGCAGACGTCGACGGCGAAGTCGAGCTCGGTGCCCGTGTAGCTCTCGGGCGAGTACTCGTAGTACACCGCGGTTCCGGGAACCGTCGCCTCCATCTCGCGGCACTTGCGGGCGCCGTGCAGGGCGATGTCGATGATGCCCTGCCGGTCGGTGCGGAACACGACCTCGCGCTGCAGGATGCTCGTCGAGTTGTACAGGTGCACGATGGCCTGCTTGGCGCCCCGGATGGACTCGTAGGTGCGCTCGATGAGGTGGTCGCGCGCCTGCGTCAGGACCTGGATCGTGACGTCGTCGGGGATCGCGCCCTCCTCGATGAGTCTGCGCACGAAGTCGAAGTCGGTCTGGCTCGCGCTCGGGAACCCGACCTCGATCTCCTTGTAGCCCATCTTCACGAGCAGGTCGAACATGATGCGCTTGCGCTCGGGGCTCATCGGGTCGATGAGCGCCTGGTTGCCGTCGCGCAGGTCGACGGCGCACCAGCGCGGCGCGACCTCGATGCGCTTGGACGGCCACGTGCGATCGGGCAGGTCGACGGCGATCTGCTCGTGGAACGGGCGGTAGCGATGCACGGGCATCGCGGACGGCTTCTGAGTGTTCTTCATGAGGTGCTTCTCTCGCTTCGCGGGTGATTCAGCCGACGACGAACTCCGCAGCGAGGGAGGCCTGAGAACTAGGACTCGCTGCGGCAGCTAAGGAGAAGCAGGCCGTAAGACACACATCAAGGCTAACACCGCCTCCGCCCCTGTTGCACAACCCCGTTGCACCTGACCCGGTCGCCCCGCTCCGCACGACCCGGTGCGAGCGGATGCCTCCCCCGAGGCATCCGCTCGCACCTTCCCCATCTCGCACCCCCGTGCGAGAGTTCTGCGACGCTACTGGACGGCGAGCGCGACCACCGGCGACACGCGCGCTGCGCGTCGCATCGGGGCGACGGATGCCAGGAGCGTGAGCACGATCGCGGCGCCGACGACGATCGCGATGATCGGCCACGGGATCGTCGGCGCGACGAGGCCCGGCGCACCGCCGACGGACCCGAGGATCGACTGCGCGCCGACCCAGCCGTATGCGACGCCGAGCACGAGCCCGGTGAGGGTCGCCGCGACCGTGAGCGCGGCCGCCTCGAGCATCACCATGCCGCGGATCTGCCGGCGATCGAACCCGAGGGCGCGCAGCAGGCCCAGCTCGCGGGTGCGCTGCAGGATGCTGATCGAGAGCGTGTTCACGAGCCCGACCGCCGCGATGACGGCGCTGAACCCGATGAGCGTCGAGAACACCGCGACCGTGCCGTCGATCAGCGGGCCGAGCGCGTCCTGCATCGCGGGCTGGTCCGCGGTCGCGGCGATCGCCATGGTGCGATACGACTCCATCGTGACCGCGAACGTCGTCACCAGCGTCACGCCGATCACGAGGCCGATCGTCATGCGAGCCGAGCGCTCGGGGTGGCGGACGGCGTTCTCGGCGGCGAGCCGGGCGACCGGACCGTCGCCGAACACCCGGCCGACGGCGCGCAGCACCGGCGGGATGATGCGGTGCGCGGCGAGCACGATCGCCGTGAACGAGAGGATGCCGCCGACGAGGCCGAGGAGCACGCCCTCGGGCCGCACCAGCCCCACGAGCACGCCGAGCACGAGCAGGCCGAGCCCGAGGATCCCGAGGACCCAGACGACGACCGCCCGGCCCGTGCGACGCGAGACCTCGTCGAGGTCGGCCTCCGCGGCGTTCCCGAGCGCCTGCGACGGGCGCACGGCGAGCACCTGACGGGAGCCGGTCCACGCGGCGAGCCAGGTCGTGAGCACCACGGCGCCCATGGGCAGCAGCACGGCCGGATCGAGCAACGATCGCTCGAACGCCGGAATGCTCCCCAGCGCGACGCCGATCTCGCCGATGGCCCACGCGACGCCCGTGCCGATCGCCCCGCCGAGCACGGCGCCGACGAGCCCGACGAGCAGGCCCTCGCGTGCGATCTCCGCCCGCTGCGCACGGGCGCTGGACCCGATGAGCCGGTAGAGCGCGATGAGGCGCGTGCGCCCGGCGACCACCGTGGCCACCGTGTTCGCCGTCACGACTGCGCTGACGTAGACGGCGATCGTGATGAAGATGCCGGCGACGAGCCCGAGCATGAGGCGGACCGTGCCCGACTCCGCCGCGCCCGAGACCTCGATGACGGCCGCCAGGATGCCCGTGATCTGCAGCAGGGCGACGCCGAAGGCCGCCGCGAGCGTCGCCACGAGCAGGGTCGGCCCCTGGTCACGGAGGCGGGTCACGCGGCCTGCTCCATCGCCAGCATGTACGTGCTGATCTCCTCGGGCGTCGACCGCCCGGAGTCGCGCACGATACGGCCGTCGGCCAGGTAGAGGATGCGATCGGCGTGGCTCGCCGCCACCGGGTCGTGCGTGACCATCGCGATCGACTGGCCGTAGCGCGACGACGCCTCGGCCAGCAGGCCGAGCACCTCGCGACCGGTGCGCGAGTCCAGGTTGCCGGTCGGCTCGTCGGCGAAGACGAGGTCGGGACGCGTCGCGAGCGCACGCGCGATCGCGACTCGCTGCTGCTGCCCGCCCGAGAGCTCGTGCGGGCGGTGACGGATCCGCGAGGCGAGGCCGAGGGAGTCGACGAGGGCGTCGATCCACGCCTGCTCGTCGTTGCTCGGGCGACGCCCGTCGAGTTCGAACGGCAGCGTGATGTTGCCGCGCACGTCGAGCGTCGGCACGAGGTTGAAGGACTGGAACACGAACCCGACGCGCCGCCGACGGAGCACGGTCAGCGCGGAGTCCGAGAGCTCCGTGACATCCGTGTCGCCGAGCCACACCCGACCCGAGGTCGGCGAGTCGAGCCCGGCCATGATGTGCATGAGCGTGGACTTGCCCGAACCCGACGGGCCCATGATGGCGGTGAACTCGCCGCGGCGGAGCCCGATCGACACGTCGTCGAGCGCGGTGACCGCGCCGGATCCGGAACCGTACTGCTTGCCGAGCGAGACGACACGGGCGATGAGGCCGAGGTCGGTGGGTGTGATCTGCATGCCTTCGACGCTACGGATGCCGCAGCCGGCGGTCATCGGGCGACGGGATGGTCCGGCGTCATCCTCCAGGATGATCCGGGATGCCCAGGTCGTGCTCGTAGGCGAACACGACGAGCTGCACCCGATCGCGGAGACCGAGTTTCGCGAGGATCCGGCTCACGTGCGTCTTCACGGTCGCCTCCGACAGGAACTCGGAACCCGCGATCTCGCCGTTGGAGAGCCCGCGCGCGGCGAGCCCGAAGATCTCCCGCTCGCGCGGCGTGAGCTCCGCCCACGAGGGCGGCGCCGGACGGCGCCCGCTCCCCCGCGCCACATGCGCGAACAGCTGGCGCGTCGCGCTCGCCGCGATGACCTGGTTGCCCTGGTGCACGGTGCGGATCGCCGCGAGCAGGAACTCGGGATCGGCGTCCTTCAACACGAACCCGCTGGCGCCGGCCCGGATCGCCCTGGCCGCGTTCTCGTCGAGGTCGAACGTCGTCAGCACGAGGATGCGCGGCGGCGTGCGGCCGTCGCGGTCGGCCTCGGCGAGGATGCGCTCCGTCGCCTGGATGCCGTCGAGCTGCGGCATCCGCACGTCCATCAGCACGACGTCGGCGCGCGCGACGGCCAGGAGCGACACCGCGGCGAGACCGTCGCCGGCCTCGCCGACGACCTCGAGGTCGGGCTGGGACTCGACGAGCATGCGCACGCCGGCCCGGAAGAGGGCCTGGTCGTCGACGAGGACGACGCGGATCGCGCTCATGCCGCACCTCCCGGTTGCGCCGGGATCCTGGCGAGCACGCGGAACACGCCGTCGGGCTGCGCCTCGGCGACGAGCGTGCCGCCGACCAGTTGCGCGCGCTCGCGCATGCCCGTGATGCCGTGCCGTGTCGCCACGGATCCGGACGTCGAGGCCGACTCCGCGGCATCCGGCCTGAGGTAGTTCGACACCTCGAGGTCGACGCCCTCGTCGCGCCACGCGAGTCGCAGTGCGACGGGGCGCGCCGTGTCGCCGTGGCGCAGGGCGTTCGTCAGGCCCTCCTGCACGATGCGGTAGACGGCGATCTGGTGACCCGTGCCGAGCTCGCGGCGCTCGCCGACCTCCTCGAACACGACCTCGAGCCCGGCGCCGGCGACTCCGTCGATGAGGCCGCCGAGGTCGTCGAGCACGGGCTGAGGCGCGCCGCCCTCGTGGTGGCGGAGCTCGGCCAACAGCAACCGCACATCTCCGAGCGCGCCGCGAGCGACGCCCGAGATGGTCGAGAGCGCCTCGGACGCCGCCTCGGGACGGGTCTTGGAGACGAACCGGGCGCCGTCGGCCTGGGCGATCACGACGGCCAGCGAGTGCGCGACCACGTCGTGCATGTCGCGGGCGATGCGGTTGCGCTCCTGCTCGACCGAGAACCGGTACTCCGCGAGCGACCGCTCGCGGTTGGCGACCTCCTCGCGGCGGCGCACCTCGCGACCGTCGCGGACCGAACGTGCGAGGAGCCCCGCCGTCCAGGCGAGCACGAGCAGCGCGACGGACGCGACGAACACGAAGGCGGCGCCGATCAGCACGTTCGTGCCGAGCGGGCTGACGCCGTCGGCGAGCGGCTTCACGAACTGCAGGTACGCCGTCGCGATGGCGGCCCCGCCGATCGCCGACGCGAGCCCCAGCCACTTGACCAGTCGGCCGCCGTGGGCGGCGCACGAGTAGAGCACGCCGAGCACCGCGAAGTCGTAGAACTGCAGGTCGCGCAGCGCGGCCATCTGCACCGTGGCGCCGGCCCACGCGACGCCGAGCGACCAGGGCGGGGAGAGCCGGCGCACCGCGAGCGCCCCGACGAACAGCACGAGCGCGAAGAGGTCTGCGGCGTTGCCGAGCAGCGCGAACGGCAGCGCCATCAGCCCGAAGACGAGGGCGAGGACGATGTCGGTCCTCAGCTTCGCGCGGCTGATCGGGATCTCGGTCACCGATCCACCGTACGCGCCCGCCGCCGGGTGCGCCGCGGATCGCGCCCGAAATCATCCTCGAGTCGTACGGTGCGCTCCGCGCGCCTCCGAGACCGACCGCGGATCAGAACCCGAGGCGTCCCAGGAGCTTCGGGTCGCGCTGCCAGTCCTTCGCGACCTTGATGTGCAGGGCCAGGTACACCTTGCGCCCCAGGAGCCCCTCGATCTGCGCCCGCGCCGTGGCGCCGACCTCACGGAGCCGCGCACCGCCCTTGCCGATGATGATGCCCTTCTGGCTGTCGCGCTCGACGTAGAGGTTCGCGTAGATCTCCAACAGGTCCTTGTCCTCACGCTCGACCATGTCGTCGACGACGACGGCGATCGAGTGGGGCAGTTCGTCGGTCACGCCCTCGAGCGCGGCCTCGCGGATGAACTCGGCGATGCGCTCGGACGTGTCCTCGTCGGTGAGCGTCTCGGCCGGGTACAACGGCTGGCTCGACTCGGGCACGAGGGTCAGCAGCTCGTCGACGAGCACCTCGAGCTGCTCGCCCTCGGGTGCCGAGACGGGCACGATCGAGGCCCACTCCCGGAGCTCGGAGACGGCGAGCAGCTGCTCGGCGACCTTCGACTTCGACGCGGCATCGGTCTTCGTCACGATCGCGACCTTCTTGGCCCGCGGGTACTGGTCGAGCTGCTCGTTGATGAACCGGTCGCCCGGCCCGATCGGCTCGTCGGCCGGCACGCAGAACGCGATGACGTCGACGTCGCCGAGCGTCGACTGCACGAGCGAGTTCAGGCGCTCGCCGAGCAGCGTTCGCGGGCGGTGCAGCCCGGGGGTGTCGACGAGGATCAACTGGCCGTTCTCACGGTGCACGATGCCGCGGATCGCCCGGCGGGTGGTCTGCGGCTTCGAGCTGGTGATCGCCACCTTCTCGCCGACGAGGGCGTTCGTGAGCGTCGACTTGCCGACATTCGGCCGCCCCACGAACGAGACGAATCCGGCGCGGTATTCAGCCACGGTGCTTCCTTCCATCGGGGTCCCCGGGCTCGAACGCGGTCTGCGCGTCGATGAGGGCCTGATCGCGTTCGACGAGGATCGTCGAGATGCGCTTCCTGCGTCCTTCGGTGCGTTCGGCCTCGAGCACGAGACCCGACACCATCGCGCGCTCGCCCGGCTGCGCGAGTCGGCCGAGGCCCTTCGCGAGGAGCCCGCCCGCCGAGTCGACGTCCTCGTCCTCGAGCACGAGGCCGAAGAGCTCGCCGAGCTCGTCGACCGGCAGTCGGGCGCTGACCCGGAACCGCCCGCCGCCGAGGTCCTCGATCTGCACGGCCTCGCGGTCGTACTCGTCGGAGATGTCGCCGACGAGCTCCTCGATGACGTCTTCGAGGGTCACCAGCCCGGCGATGCCGCCGTACTCGTCGACGACCATGGCGAGGTGGTTCTTGTCGAGCTGCATCTGACGCAGCAGCGCGTCGGCCTTCATCGAGTCGGGCACGAAGACGGCCGGACGCACGAGCTCGCCGACCCGCAGGTCACCGGCGTCGAGCGGGCGCTCGAAGCCGAGCCGGGCGAGGTCGCGCAGGTACAGGATGCCGGCGACGTCGTCGGCATCGTGCTCGATCACGGGGATGCGCGAGTAGCCGGCGTTCAGGAACAGGGCCATCGCCTGCGCCAGGTGCGCGGTCGAGTCGATCGTCACCATGTCGGTGCGCGGGATCATCACCTCGCGGGCGACCGTGTCGTTGAACTCGAAGATCGAGTGGATGAGCTCTCGGTCGCCCTCCTCGAGCACGTCGAGCTCGGTGGCCTCGTCGACCATGCTCAGGAGCTGCTCCTCGCTGGACACCCCCGCGAAGCGGATGCGGCCGGGCGTCACCCGGTTGCCGAGGGCGACGAGGGCGCCGGCGAGCGGTCCGAGGAGCACCCGGAGGAAGTGCACGACGGGTGCGGTGAGTCGGAGCACCGCGTCGGCGTGCGCGCGCCCGACACTTCGCGGGCTCGCCCCGACCAGCACGAACGACACCGCCGTCATGATGAGCGCCGACCAGAGCAGCACCCACCACACGTTGTCGAGGAACGACACGAACGCCAGGGTCACGAGCACGGCCGCCGTCGTCTCGGAGATGATGCGCACGAAGTTGACGGCGTTGATATGGGCGCCGGTGTCGTCGGCGATGGCGAGCAGCGAACGTCGCGCGCGGGAGCCGGCCGCGAGGTCGGTGACATCCGCCCGGCTCGTCGCCGCGAGGGCCGAGTCGACGGCGGCCATGAGGCCGCCGAACGCGACGAGGACGAGTGCCGCGCCGAGGAAGAGCCAGGGTTGCATGGTCAGCGGCGGCGTTCCTGCATCGTGAAGCCCACGAGCAGGTCGCGCTGCAGCCCGAACATCTCCTTCTCGTCTTCAGGTTCGGCGTGGTCGAACCCGAGCAGGTGGAGCATGCCGTGCGTCGTGAGCAGCGTGAGTTCGTCGACGAGCGGATGCCCCGCGGCGCGCGCCTGCGTCTCGGCGACCTGCGGGCACAGCACGACGTCGCCGAGCAGCCCGGGCGGCGTGGGGTTCTCGTCGCTGCCCGGACGGAGCTCGTCCATGGGGAAGCTCAGCACGTCGGTCGGACCGGGCTCGTCCATCCACTGCACGTGCAGCTGCTCCATCGCGCCCTCGTCGACGAGCACGATCGCGAGCTCGGCATCCTGGTGCACGTGCAGCGCGTCGAGCACGTACACGGCGAGCCGCTGCAGCACGGTCTCGTCGACCTCGATGGCGGATTCGTTGTTGACCTCGATGCTCACGAGTTGCTGCCCCTTCGAGGGAGATGGTCGCGCGGGGCGGCGTGCCCGCGGCGTTCGGCGCGGTTCGCGAACTCGCGCGCCTGGTCGCGCTCGAATCGCTGCGCCTGCGCGCGCTGGTCGTACTCGGTGTATGCGTCGACGATGCGGCCGACGAGCGTGTGGCGCACGACGTCCTCGCTCGTGAGCCGCGAGAAGTGGATGTCCTCGACGTGGTCGAGGATGCGCGTGACGGTGCGCAGCCCGCTCGCGCCCCCGGGGAGGTCGATCTGCGTGATGTCGCCCGTGACGACCATCCTCGAACCGAATCCGAGCCGGGTGAGGAACATCTTCATCTGCTCGGGGGTCGTGTTCTGCGCCTCGTCGAGCACGACGAACGAGTCGTTCAGCGTGCGCCCGCGCATGTAGGCGAGCGGTGCGACCTCGACCGTGCCCGAGGCGAGGAGCTTCGGGACCATCTCGGGGTCCATCATCTCGTTGAGCGCGTCGTAGAGCGGGCGCAGGTACGGGTCGATCTTGTCGGTGAGCGTACCGGGCAGGAACCCCAGCCGCTCACCGGCCTCGACGGCCGGACGGGTCAGGATGATGCGGCTGACCTCCTTGCGCTGCAGCGCCTGGACGGCCTTGGCCATCGCGAGGTACGTCTTGCCCGTTCCGGCGGGGCCGATGCCGAACACGATCGTGTGCTCGTCGATCGCGTCGACGTAGGCGCGCTGGCCCTCGGTCTTGGGTCGGATCGTCTTGCCTCGCGAGGAGACGATGACCTGCGCGAGCAGTTCGGACGGTCGGGAATCGGGATCGGCGTCGATCATGCGTGCCGAGCTCCTCACTTCTGTGGGTGTCGGGTCCTGGCCCGCTCGCACGAGTTCCAGGAGCTCCTCGATGAGTCGGCGGACCTTCAGTCGGTCGTCGGCCGGTCCGCGGATGCCGATCTCGTTGCCTCGCACGTGGACCTCGACGCCCGGGTACTCCCGCTGGACCGTGGAGAGCAGTCGGTCTTGAGGACCGAGCAGCCGGACCATCGCGATGCCGTCGATACTGAGGCGTTCCTCGCCGTCGCGCTCGGCCGCGTTCGCGTCGGCCTCGGTCGCGCTCGCCGTCGTGTCGGACTCGACCGCGTCCGATCCGGCACCGGCCGGCTCGGCACGCCGCGGGTCGTGCATCACGTTCTCGCCCTGCGCGTCATCCGCCAAGCGAGGCCTCCTCGAGGCCGCCGGCCAGCACGTGTGCGTGCACGTGGAAGACGGTCTGGCCGGCTGCGGCGCCCGTGTTGAACACGAGGCGGAACTCGCCGTCGGCGAGCTCGGCCGCGATGTCGTGCGCGACGGCCACGAGCTCGGCGAGCAGTTCGGGGTCGCCGGCCGCGAGCTCGACGACGTCGCGGTAGGTGCCGGCCTTCGTGGTGACCACCACGTGCACCGGCGCCTTGGGCGCGATGTCGTGGAACGCGATCACGCGCGAGGTCTCGGCGACGATGCTCGCGGGGATCTCACGCGCGGCGATGCGCTCGAAGATGGTCGGCTCGGCCTCGGCTTCGGTCATCCCCCCATCGTACCGACGGATGCCTCACCACCGCCCGAGTTCGGCGTTCAGCACGGCGATCGCCGCCGGGCCGGCCGTCGAGGTGCGGAGCACCGACGCGCCCAGTCGCACGGTCTCGGCCCCGGATGCGACGAGGCGCTCGATCTCGGCCGGCGAGATGCCGCCCTCGGGACCGACCACGAGCACGAGGTCGCGGCCGTCATGACGGATGCCGGTGAGCGGCGCCTGCGCGGTGGGCTCGAGGAGCAGCACGCGGGCGCCCTCGACGAGCGCCGCCAGCCCGGCTGTCGAGGTGAGCGGCGCGACCTCCGGCATCCAGGGTCGGATGGACTGCTTCGTCGCCTCGCGCACGATGGCGGCCCAGCGGGCGCGCCCCTTCTCGGCCTTCGCGCCCTCCCAGCGGGAGACGGAGCGCCCGGCCGACCACGGCACGATCGCGTCGACGCCGAGTTCGGTCGCGGCCTGCACGGCGAGCTCGTCGCGATCGCCCTTGGCGAGGGCCTGGACGAGCGTGATGCGCGGACTCGGGGCCGGCGTGCGCTCGACGGCGACGACCTCGAGCACGAGCTCGCGCGGGGCCGTCTCGAGGACCGTGCACTGGGCGAGGACGCCGCGTCCGTCGCCGATCGCCACCTGCTCCCCGGCGCGGAGCCTCGACACCGTCACGGCGTGCCGGGCCTCGTCGCCGGTGAGGCGGAGCTCGTCACCGGTCGTCGCGGCGGCGAGGTCGAGGGTCTCGTCGAGGTACAGGTGGCTCATCGGGGTCGCCTAGCCGAGGAACCGGTCGCGCAGGCGCGCGAACAGGCCCTGCTGGAAGTGGCTGAGCGCGGGCGCAGGCGCCTTCTTCGAGGCGGCGAACTGCTGGATGAGCTCCCGCTCCTTCGAGGAGAGCTTGGTGGGCGTCACGATCTGCACGCCGACCTTGAGGTCGCCTCGGCCGCTGCCGCGGAGCTTGGTGACCCCGCGGTCCTTGACGGTCAGGATCTCGCCGCTCTGCAGCCCGGAGCGGATCTCGACCTCGACGTCGCCGTCGAGCGCCTCGATCTTCGCCGTCGTGCCGAGGATCGCGTCGGTCATCGACACCTCGAGCGTCGCGAGCAGGTCGTCGCCGTTGCGGCTGAACACGTCGTGGTTCTTGACCTTGATCTCGAGGTAGAGGTCGCCGTTGGGACCGCCGGCCGGGCCGGCTTCGCCCGAGCCGGGCATCTGCAGGCGAACGCCGGTGTCGACGCCCGCCGGGATGTCGACGGGAACCGTGCGGCGCGCGCGAACCCGGCCCTGGCCCTGGCAGGTCACGCAGGGCGTGGCGATGACCGTGCCGTACCCGCGGCAGGTGCCGCAGGGGCTCGAGGTCATGACGTTGCCGAGCAGCGAGCGCACCGCGCGCTGGATCGACCCGGTGCCGTGGCACATGTCGCACGTGACGGGCGACGTGCCGGGCTGGCAGCAGGACCCGTGGCAGGTCTGGCAGAGGACGGCCGTGTCGACCTCGATCTCGCGGTGCGTGCCGAACACGACCTCGTCGAGGCCGACCTCGACCCGGATGAGCGCGTCCTGGCCGCGTTCGCGGCGCGACCGCGGCCCGCGCGTCTGCTGGCCGGCCCCGAAGAACGTCTCGAAGATGTCGCCGAACCCGCCGAAGTTCTGTCCGCCGCCGAAGCCGCCCTGGTCGCCGAGGTCGTACTGCTGGCGCTGCTTCGGGTCGGAGAGGACGTCGTACGCGTGCGTGACCGACTTGAACCGCTCGGATGCCTCGGCACCGGGGTTCACGTCGGGATGCAGCTCTCGGGCGAGACGGCGGTAGGCCTTCTTGATCTCGTCGGGGGTGGCGTCGCGCGCGACGCCGAGGGCCTCGTAGTGGTCTGCCACGGAGGGCGTGTCCTTTCGATTGCGGAAGAGCCGGTAGGGGCCGGCCTGCTCAGTTCTCGCCGAGCGTGCGGGAGAGGTAGCGGGCGACCGCGCGAACGGCCGCGATGCTGTGCGAGTAGTCCATGCGCGTCGGACCGACGACCCCCAGGCGGGAGACGTCGCGGCCCGGGATCTCGAAGGCGCTCGAGAGCACGGAGGCCTCGCCGAGGCCGAACGACGCGTTCTCGCGCCCGATGCGCACGGCCACGGGATGCTCGTCGGCCGCCATCTCGCCGAAGAGCCGGAGCAGGACGACCTGCTCCTCGATGGCCTCGATGACGCCGAGGATCGACCCGGCGAAGTCCTGCTCGGTGCGCACGAGGTTCGCGGCGCCCGCGACGACGAGGCGATCCTGCCGCTGCGCGCGCGCCTGGTCGGCGAAGGTCGCCGCGAGCGTGCCGAGCACCTCGGCGTCGGCGGGCGCGACGTCGTCGAACGTGCCCGAGAGCGCCACCGCGGCATCCGCCATGGCCCGACCGCCGACGATCTCGTTGAGCCGCGCTCTGAGCCCGCCGAGCTTGTCGTCGTCGATCGGATGCGGCAGCTCGGCGACTCGCTGCTCGACCTGGCCGGAATCGGTGATGAGGATGCAGAGCACCCGATCGGGCGCGAGGGAGACGAGTTCGACGTGGCGCACCCGCGCGCTGCCGAAGCTCGGGTACTGCACGACCGCGAGCTGCTTGGTGAGCTGGGACACGAGCCGGACCGTGCGGGCGAGCAGCTCGTCGAGGTCGGCGGACTCGCCGAGGAACGTCTCGATCGCGTGCCGCTGCGCGCGCGTCATGGGGCGGACGTCGGTGAGCTGGTCGACGAAGACGCGGTACCCCTTGTCGGTGGGGATGCGCCCCGACGAGGTGTGCGGCGCGGCGATCAGCTCCTCCTCCTCGAGGAGGGCCATGTCGTTGCGGATCGTCGCCGCCGACACGCCGAACGCGTGCCGCTCGACGATCGCCTTCGAGCCGACGGGCTCGCGGGACGCGACGTAGTCCTGCACGATCGCCCTGAGGACGGCGAGGCTGCGTTCGGAGACCATGTTCCTCGCTTTCGCCGACCATTTAGCACTCGTTCACTGCGAGTGCCAATCATACCGCGCAACTCAGGGTAAACCCCATTGCCGACACTCAGGCCCGACGCTACCGTGGGCGTGATCCGCGCGTCACCACGGCTGCGCACTCCCCTCCCGCAGCAGCGGTTCACCAAACCCCGAACCTCGAAAGGCACGCTCATGTCAGACCCCAACGCAGGTCCCTCCGATCCGAACCTCCCGCCGACGCCGCCCCAGCAGGCCGCACCCGCCGCACCGCTCTCGCGCGAGCAGGACGTGCAGTGGGGCTCCTTCGCCCACCTCGGCGGGATCCTCGGCTTCCTGCCGTCGCTGATCATCTGGCTGGTCTTCAAGGATCGCGGCCGGTTCACCGACACCGAGGCGAAGGAGGCGCTGAACTTCCAGATCACGCTGGTCTTCGCGCAGATCGCGCTCTTCATCGTCACGACGATCCTCACGGTCATCACCCTCGGCCTGCTCAGCCCGTTCGGGCTGCTCTCGTGGGCCATCTGGATCGTCGGCGTGATCTTCTCGATCATCGCGTTCCTCCAGACGAAGGACGGCAACCACTACCGCTACCCGTTCGCCATCCGCCTCATCAAGTAGGCGCGCCCGCGATTCGCCCGTCGCGGGAGCGTCACCCTCCCGCGACGGGCGTCGCTGTGCCACCATGGTGGCGTCCGCAGTCCCGCGCTCCGGCGCCCCGAACCAGGAGTCCACGATGTCCGACCTGCCCCCTCCTCCCCCGCCGCAGAACCCCTACGAGCAGAGCCCGCAGCTCAGCCCGAACGACGAGAAGCTCTGGGCCACGCTCGTGAACATCGGCGGGATCTTCTTCGGATTCATCCCCGCGCTCCTCGGCTACCTGATCCTGAAGGACAAGGGACCGTTCGTCCGGGCCCACACCGCCACGGCCCTGAACTTCCAGATCACCATGACGATCGCCTCGATCATCGCCGCGATCCTGTGGGTCATCGTCGTCGGCATCCTGCTGAGCATCGCCGTCGCGGTCGTCGTGGTCGTCTTCTCGATCATCGCCGCGGTCAAGGCCAACCAGGGCCAGCCCTACACGTACCCGCTCTCGATCAAGTTCGTGAGCTGATCGGGGTCAGTCCTCGAGCAGGCGCCTGACCACGGCGTCCGCGAGCAGCCGCCCTCGCCGAGTGAGCGTCAATCCGCCGGCGAGGGCGGCTTTCGCGTCGATGAGATCGTCGGCGATGAGGCCCGCCACCGCATGACGGCCGCCCGTGTGCAGCGAGGCGATGTCGATGCCCTCCCGGATGCGGGTGAGCAGCAGCACGCGCTCGGTCTCGCGCGTCGGCGCATCGAGCACCTCGCGACCGACCGCCGGCGAGTGCCCCGCGGCGAGCCGTTCGGCGTACGCGGCCGGATGCTTCGCGTTCCACCAGCGCACCCCGCCGACGTGGCTGTGGGCGCCCGGCCCGACACCCCACCAGTCGTCGCCCCGCCAGTAGCCGAGGTTGTGCCGCGATCGGTGCGCGGCATCCGTCGCCCAGTTGCTGACCTCGTACCACTCGAAGCCGGCGGCGCCGAAGGCCTCGTCGGCGAACTCGTACATGTCGGCCTCGAGGTCCTCGTCGGGCTGCGCGAGCTCGCCGCGGCGGATCTGCCGTGCGAGCTTCGTGCCGTCCTCGACGATGAGCGCGTAGGCGCTGACGTGATCTGGGCGCTCGGCGACGACCGCGTCGACGCTGCGACGCCAGTCGTCGAGCGACTCCCCCGGCGTGCCGTAGATGAGGTCGAGGCTGACGTCGAGCCCCGCGTCGCGCGCCCAGCGCACGACGAGCGGCACCCGCGCGGGGTCGTGGGTGCGGTCGAGCGCCGCGAGCACGTGCGGCACCGCCGACTGCATGCCGAACGAGACCCGCGTGAACCCGCCCTCGGCGAGGCGCACCAGGTCTTCGGGCCCGACCGAGTCGGGGTTGGCCTCGGTCGTGATCTCGGCGCCGTCGGCGAACCCGAACTCGTCGCGCACCGCGCCGAGCATGCGAACCAGGTCGTCGGCGGGCAGCAGCGTCGGGGTGCCGCCGCCGAAGAAGACGGTCTCGGCCTCGCGCCCCGGCAGCTCGGATGCCGCGAGCACGCGCCGCGACATCCGGATCTCCTCGATCGCCTGGTCGGCGTAGTCGACCTGGCGGGCACCGCGCAGTTCGCTCGCCGTGTAGGTGTTGAAGTCGCAGTAGCCGCATCGCACGCGGCAGAACGGCACGTGCACGTAGACGCCGAACGCCCGGTCGGCAGCACCGACGGCGGCCGAGGTCGGCAGCAGGCCGTCGAGCGGCGCCGGATCGCCGAGCGGGAGGGCGGAGCCCACGCCTACACGCCGCCTGCGGGGTGCAGGGCGCGCAGCTGGAGTCGCGTCAGCTCCCGCCGGCGCCGGCGGATGACGGGCGCGATCGTGCGCTGGACCCCGGTGGGCATCTCGCGGAACGAGCGGATCGTGAGCCACACCGTGTCGTCGTCGCGGTGCTCGAGCACGAACGACTCCTCGCCGCCCTCGAGTCCGTCGCCGGTCGTGCCGAACGCATAGCCGACGCGGCCGGGCTCGTCGATCACGTAGACCACGAGCACCGGCGTGCGCTTGGCGCCCAGGCGATCGTGGCGTACGAGTGTCGCCTGCATGCCCGCCGCGATGTACGGGGTGCCGTCGGCGCCGAAGCGGTCTTCCGTGCGCGGACCCGGCTGCTCCGTGAGCGGCGACCCGTCGACGTCGTAGACGATGCCCGGATACTGCGCGCCCGTGCCGGCGGAGACATCCACCACTTCGAAGCCCGCGCCGCGCTGGACGCCCCAGGTCATGAGCGCCTCGGCCGTGCGGTCGAAGCGCTCGACGCCGCTGCCGATGCGCACCCGGTCTTCGGCGGGCAGGTAGCCGACCGGCGGGTAGCGGAGCAGGTCGGGGTCGAGTGTCGCCCCGATCGAGCCGTAGGTGACGGACTGGTCGGTGAATGAGCTGCGACGGGTCATCTTCGGCCTACTTCTTCGCGTCCTTCTTCTCGACGTCACCGCTCAGGGCGGCGATGAACGCCTCCTGCGGAACCTCGACACGGCCCACCATCTTCATGCGCTTCTTGCCCTCCTTCTGCTTCTCGAGGAGCTTGCGCTTGCGGCTGATGTCACCGCCGTAGCACTTGGCGAGCACATCCTTGCGCATCGCGCGGATGGACTCGCGGGCGATGATGCGCGCGCCGATGGCGGCCTGGATCGGCACCTCGAACTGCTGGCGCGGGATGAGCTCGCGGAGACGGCCCGTCATGAGCACGCCGTACGCGTATGCCTTGTCGCGGTGCACGATCGCGCTGAACGCGTCGACCTGCTCGCCCTGCAGCAGGATGTCGACCTTGACGAGGTCGGCGGCCTGGTCGCCGACCGGCTCGTAGTCGAGCGACGCGTACCCGGCGGTCTTCGACTTCAGCTGGTCGAAGAAGTCGAACACGATCTCGCCGAGCGGGATCGTGTAGCGGATCTCGACCCGGTCCTCGCCGAGGTAGTCCATGCCGAGCAAGGCGCCGCGACGCGACTGGCAGAGCTCCATGATGGTGCCGACGTAGTCCTTCGGCGCGAGGATCGCGGCGCGCACCATCGGCTCGCGCACCTCGGAGATCTTCGCGCCCGTGGGGAACTCGCTCGGGTTCGTGACGGTGACGGTCTTCTTGTCTTCGGTGGTCACCTCGTAGATCACGCTCGGCGCGGTCGCGATGATGTCGAGCCCGAACTCGCGCTGCAGGCGCTCGGTGATGATCTCGAGGTGCAGCAGGCCGAGGAAGCCGGCGCGGAACCCGAAGCCGAGCGCGACGGAGGTCTCGGGCTCGTACACGAGCGCGGCATCCGACAGCTTGAGCTTGTCGAGCGCCTCGCGCAGCTCGGGATAGTCGCTGCCGTCGATCGGGTAGAGGCCGGAGAAGACCATCGGCAGCGGCTCGGTGTACCCCGCGAGCGCCTCGGTCGCGGGCTTCAGGGCCGTCGTGACCGTGTCGCCGACCTTCGACTGGCGCACGTCCTTCACGCCCGTGATGAGGTAGCCGACCTCGCCGATGCTGAGGCCCTTCGTGGGCGTGGGCTCCGGTGCGCTGACGCCGATCTCGAGGATCTCGTGGGTCGCCCTGGTCGACATCATCTGGATGCGCTCGCGCGGCTTCAGGTGGCCGTCGATCATGCGGACGTAGGTGACCACGCCGCGGTAGCTGTCGTAGACGGAGTCGAAGATCATCGCCCGCGGCGGTGCGCTGGCATCGCCGACCGGCGCCGGGATGCGCTCGACGACCCGGTCGAGCAGGTCCTCGACACCGAGGCCCGTCTTGCCCGACACCTTCAGGACGTCGTCGGGGTTGCCGCCGATGAGCTCCGCGAGTTCGCGCGCGTACTTCTCGGGCTCGGCGGCAGGCAGGTCGATCTTGTTCAGCACCGGGATGATCTCGAGGTCGTTCTCGAGCGCGAGGTAGAGGTTCGCGAGCGTCTGGGCCTCGATGCCCTGCGCGGCGTCGACCAGCAGGATCGCGCCCTCGCAGGCCGCGAGCGACCGGGAGACCTCGTAGCTGAAGTCGACGTGACCCGGGGTGTCGATCATGTTCAGGGCGTAGGCGGTGTCGCCCACCTGCCACGGCATGCGCACGGCCTGGCTCTTGATCGTGATGCCGCGCTCGCGCTCGATGTCCATGCGGTCGAGGTACTGCGCGCGCATGTCGCGGTCGCTCACCACCCCCGTGATGCCGAGCATGCGATCGGCGAGGGTCGACTTGCCATGGTCGATGTGCGCGATGATGCAGAAGTTGCGGATCAGCGCGGGATCGGTGGCGGCAGGCACCGGCGGGGTTACGGCTCTCGGAGACATCCCGTCGATTCTCCCATGACTTGGCTTCGCACTTTCGACGGATGCCCCGCGCAGGGGCCCCGGGCTACGCTGGCTCGCATCATGACCGTGTCCGCAGTCCCGTCGCCGATGCCCGCCTTCGACGCCGGGCGGGTGGCGCCGTTCGCCCTCCGCCCCGTCTTCATCACGCTTCGATTCGGCCTGCACGTGCTGGTCGTCGGGCTCGCCCTGTTCGTGATGATCCGCGCCCTGCTCGCCGACGACGCATCCGAGGTGCCGCTGACGGTGCTCACCCTGGCGTTCCTCGCCTGCTACGGCGCCGGCATCGCCGCCGCCCATCGCAACCTCCCGCAGTGGGCGCGCGTGCTCTGGCTCACGTCCCTCCTCGCGCTCTGGGTCGGCATGTCGGCCATCACCCCCGACGCCGCCTTCTTGGCGTTCCCCCTCTTCTTCCTCGAGCTGCACGTGCTCGCCGCACCCCTCGCGGTGCCGCTCGTGGTCATCACCTTCGGACTCTCGGTGTGGGGCACCGCGACGCATCAGGGGTTCGCCGTCGGCACCGTGCTCGGCCCGCTCATCAGCGCCGGCGTCGCGATCGTCATCGGCCTCGGCTACCGGGCCATGGCGCAGGAGACGAAGGACCGCCAGGCGTTGATCCTCGACCTCATCGCCACACGGGAGGAACTGGCCACCGCGAGCCGCGAGGCCGGGACGCTCGCCGAGCGCCAGCGCATCGCCCGCGAGATCCACGACACCGTCGCCCAAGGCCTCTCGAGCATCCAGATGCTCCTGCACGCGGCCGAGCGCGACATCGCCGACCCGGCGACCCTCGAGAAGCTCGAGCTCGCGCGGTCGACGGCGTCCGAGAACCTCGCCGAGACGCGCCGGTTCATCCGGGAGCTCAGCCCTCCGTCGCTCGACGAGCAGACGCTGCCCGCCGCCCTGCGCCGCCTCGCCGCGACCGTCGACGAGCAGGCTGCGCAGGCGGGCTCTGCGACCCGCGTCTCGTACTCCACGAGCGGAACGCCGGTGACGCTGCCGATGGCGATCGACGCGACGCTCCTCCGCATCGCCCAGGGCGCCCTGGCGAACGTGCTGCGGCACGCCCGCGCGACCCGCGCCGAGCTCACGCTCAGCTACCTCGGCGACGAGGTCGCGCTCGACATCGTCGACGACGGCATCGGCTTCGATCCCGTCGAGGTCGCGGCCGGCGACGGCGACGGCATCCGCTTCGGGCTGCGGGCCATGCGCGAGCGCGCCGAGCGCGAGGGCGGCACCGTCGAACTCGAGTCCTCGCCGGGCGACGGCACGGCGATCTCGGTGCGCATCCCGGTGGTCACGGCATGAGCAGCATGAGCGGCGCGAGCGGCATCAGCGGCGCCGACGACGTGCCCGAAACGGGCGGGCGGGGCGACACGATCCGGCTCGTGCTGGCCGACGACCACCCGGTCGTCCGGGCCGGGGTCCGGGCGATGCTGGAGTCCGAACCCGACCTCGAGGTCGTCGACGAGGTCGACACGGCGGATGCCGCGGTGCGACGCGCGAGCCAGGGCGGCATCGACGTCGTGCTCATGGACCTGCAGTTCCCGACGCGGATGCAGGGCGCCGAGGCGACTCGGCACATCCGCTCCGCACTCGACGCGCCGCGAGTGCTCGTGCTCACGAACTACGACACCGACGCCGACATCCTCGGGGCCATCGAGGCCGGCGCGAGCGGATACCTCCTGAAGGACGCGCCTCCCGCCGAGCTCGTCGAGGCGATCCGCACGGCGGCCGGCGGGGAGCCGGCGTTCGCACCCGGCGTGTCCTCCCGCCTCGAGGCCAACTCGGGCCTCGAACGGCTCACCGGCCGCGAGGTCGAGGTGCTGCAGCTCGTCGCCGGCGGCAACTCGAATCGCGACATCGGCAAGGCGCTCTTCCTCAGCGAGGCGACCGTGAAGTCGCACCTCGTGCACATCTTCGCCAAGCTCGAGGTCGGGTCGCGCACGGCGGCGGTCGCGCGGGCTCGCGACCTCGGCGTCATCCGGTCCGACTGAGGGATGCCGCGGCGGACGCCCCGAAGGGCGCGCCCGGTCGACCGCACGGTTCGGCGCGGCGCATCGTCCGCCGGCGCCGTCGCACGTCTGCGCGGACTCCCAGCCGGCGCATTGGTGCCGCGTGCGCGTTGCTGGTATCGTTGCCTGTTGGCTTGCGTGTGGGTCCCACCCCGCACGATTCGCCGCGCGAGGCCCCTCTACCTTCGCTCGGCACATCCGGTACCCGCACAAGAACGAAAGACGAACCACGTGGCAAACATCAAGTCGCAGATCAAGCGCATCAAGACCAACCTCAAGGCGCAGGAGCGCAACAAGGCCGTCAAGAGCGAGGTCAAGAGCGCCGTCCGCGCCGCTCGCGAGGCCATCGCGACGGGTGACAAGGACAAGGCCACCGCCGCCGTCCGCGTCGCCGGCCGCAAGCTCGACAAGGCCGCCAGCAAGGGCGTCATCCACAAGAACCAGGCCGCGAACCGCAAGTCGGCCATCGCGAAGCAGGTCGCTGCGCTCTGACGCACGTCGCCTGATCGAACGCCCCGCACCTTCGTGCGGGGCGTTCGTCGTTTCCGGCGCGTTCGTCGATTCCGAGGTGTTCGTCGATTCCGGGCGCGTTCGTCATCTCCGGGCGCGTTCGTCATCTCCAGTTGCGTTCGTCGCCCGACAGGTCGTGCGGCGAATCCGCCCGGTGGCGCCGTCGACCTACGAGGCGAGGTCGCGCCCCCGCGCGGCGATGACGCCGATGAGCCGCTCGAGTGCGAACACCGGGTCGCGCTCGGCACCCTTCACCGCGGCGTCGGTGCGGGCCAGCGCCACGATCGCGCGCTGCAGGCCCTCATCGCTCCATCCCGCGAGATCGCGACGGGCACGGTCGACCTGCCACGGTGCGAGGCCGAGGGATGCCGCGGCCTGCCCTCCCCCGCGGACGCCGGAGACCTTCGCCATCGTGCGGATCTTCATTGCGAACGCCGCGACCATCGGCACCGGGTCTGCGCCGCTGTCGAGCGCATGGCGCAGAGCGACGAGCGCGTCGCCGTGCCGACCCGCGATGGCGGCGTCGGCCACCTCGAACGCGTTCGTCTCGACGCGGCCGCCGTAGTACTTCGCGACGACCGCCTCGGTGATGTCGCCCGGGGTGTCGGCGAGCAGCTGCCGGCATGCGGCCGAGAGCTCGCCGAGGTCGTCGCTGAAGGCCGCCACCAGGGAGCGCAGCGCCCTCGGGGCGATCTTGCGCCCGGCCGCGCGGATCTCGGCCTGCACGAACTCCTGCTTGTCGGACTCGCGCTTCAGTTCGGCGCACACGATCTCGATCGCCCCGCCCTGCCCCGACCGGATGGCATCGAGCATCTTCTTGCCGCGGACGCCGCTGCGGTGCCGGAGGACGACGGTCGTCGACTCCGCCGTCTGCGAGAGGTAGTCGAGGACGTCGAGGATCAGGTCGTCGGTCGCCTTCTCGGCGCCGTCGATGCGGATGAGTCGAGCCTCGCCGAAGAGCGACGGGCTGGCGAGCGTGATGAGCTCGCCGCGCTGGTAGGCGTCTCCGGAGATCTCGCTGACCTCGAGGTCGGGGTCTTCGGCGCGGAGCAGGTCTCGCAGCATGCCGGACGCGCGATCGGCCAGCACGTCTTCTGGACCGGAGATGAGGACGACCGGTGCCGGCCTGACCTGATTCCATGGGAGTTGCGGGATCGCCGCACTCGCACGAGTCCCGCCACGTGCACCGGTTCGAGCCGCCACGGCACCTCCCATTCGGCTCCAGTCTACGGTCGGGGTGCGACATCGCCGGAGTCGTGCTCGACCCAGAGGCGGTAGCCGCCGCCCTCCTCGGCGGTGAGGAGGGACGTTCCCGTGCGATCGCTGCGGACGGGCACCGTGCCCACGCGCGCGAGCAGGTCGAGCAGCCGGTCGGTGGGGTGACCGTAGCCGTTGTCGGCGCCGACGCCGATGACGCCGACCGTGGCCTGCAGCGTCTCGTACAGGCGCTCGCTCTGGTCGGCCGAACCGTGGTGGGCCACCTTCACGAGATCCACCCGCCCGAGCCTCGCCGAGGCCGCCATGCGCGCCTGCGCCTCCTCGCCGAGGTCCCCGAGGAAGATCGCCCGGCCGAGTACGCCGTCCAGTTGCAGGACGACGCTCGCGTCATTGCCGGGCTGCGCCTTCGCGGGCGGCCAGAGCACGCGCCATCGTGCATCGCCGAGCGACCCGCTGCGTCCCGCGGCGACCTGGATCGTCTCGGCCCCGGCATCCCGGAGCGGCTCGAGCACGCGCGCCGAGCGCTCGGCGTCGAGCGGCCCGTGGATCACCGCGCCGACCGTTCCGACGACCGCGCTGCTGCCGCCCACGTGGTCGGCGTCCCAGTGGGTGAGCACCAGCAGGTCGATGGCCTCGACGCCGAGGAGCGCGAGGCACCGGTCGAGGGCCGCAGGATCGGGGCCGGTGTCGATGAGCGCCGTGGCCCCCTCGGACCGGACGAGCACGGCGTCGCCCTGCCCGACGTCGCAGTTCGCGACATCCCAGTCGACCGGATGCTGCGCTCGTGCCACGAGCCCCGGGCCGACCGTGATGCCCACCGGGACGGCGATCAGCAGGATCGCCAGCGCCGCGACGATGCGTCGCGTCGGCCCGCCCGCGCTGCGGGACAGCGCGAGCCAGAGCGTCGCGGCCGTCGCGGCGACGAGGAGGACGGCCCCCCAGGCGTCTGCGGGCCACGGCAGGCGAGCGCCCGGCAGTCCCGATGCGCCGTGCGCGATGAGCGCGATCCAGGTGGCGGGCAGCCACGCGACCTGCATGAGCGCGTAGCCGACCGACGGCAGCACCGGCAGCACGAGGCATCCGATCATGCCGACGATGGTGCCGACCGGTGCCGCCGGCGCGGCGAGCAGGTTCGCCGGCACGCCGTAGAGGGCGATCGACGGGTCGAGCAGGACGAGTACCGGCTGGCACGCGAGCTGCGCCGCGATCGGCACGGCGAGCACGACCGCGAGGGGCGTCGGCATGACGTCGGCGAGCCGGCGGGCGAGCGGCCCGGCCAGGAGCAGCAGCCCCGCGGTGGCCGCCGCCGAGAGGGCGAACCCGTAGTCGCGGGCCAGCCACGGGTTCACCGTCAGGAGGACCACGACCGCGAGGGAGAGCGCGGATACGCCGCCCGAGCCGCGGGCCAGCGCCATGCCGATCAGGATCACGACGGCCATCGCCGCGGCGCGGATGACGCTCGGCTGCGGAGTCACCAACACCACGAATCCCGCCAGCGCGACGAGCGACACGACGATGCGCGCGCCTCGCCCGAGCCCGCACAGCGCGGCCAGCGCGAATGCGGCCGCGGTCACGATCGCGCAGTTCGCCCCGGACACGGCGGTCAGGTGGCTCAGCGAACTCGTCTTCATCGCGGTGTCGAGGTCGGTGCCGACCGCGGACGTGTCGCCGATCGCGAGTCCGGGCACGAGCGCCCCGCCGTCGCCGCCGAGCGAGGTCGCGGCCTCCGCGAACCGCTCGCGGAGGCCGGTGGCCCACCCGAGCCATGCCGGCGAGGGCGACGCGAGCGCGACCTCCCCGGGGCTCACCAGGCGGAACGCGTTCGGCTCGACGGCCGGGAGCGGCTGCGCCCTCGCGGCGAAGGCGATGCGCGAGCCCCATTCGACCCGATCGGACGCGCTGAGCCCGACCGTCACCGGAACGCCCGCGACGGCGGATCCGTCGACGGCGACGAGCGTGCCGTCCACGCGCATGAGCGGCGTCGCGTCCGCCCAGACGCCCGCGCGCATCTGGCGCGGCGGGCTCGTCACCTCGATGACGACGTCGACCGTGCTCCGCGACGAGGCGGATTCGGCGAGCGGGGACGTCTCGCGCATGCCGTGCCCGATCGTCGCGCTCGTGGACGCGAGCGCAGCGCAGGCCGTCACGACGAGGAGCGTGGCGATGAGCGAGGACGCGTGCACCCGCCTCGAACCGGGATGGCGCGGTCGTCCTGCGCGCGTGCTCCGTGCGACGAGCAGCACGAGGACGACGAGCAGCACGGCCCCCGCGCCCCAGAGGATCGCCGACACCCCGGCGGGGTCGAGGCCGAGATCGGGCGCGACGACCGCGATCCACGCGAACGCCCAGGCCGCGCACGCCGGACCCAGCAGGCGGAGGTCGCGCACTCAGAGGGCCACGAGTTCGGCCAGCCCGGAGAACACCGCATCGCCGATGCCCGTGACGTCGAGCAGTTGGTCGACGCTCGTGAACGGGCCGTTCGCCTCGCGGTAGTCGAGGATGCGCTGGGCCAGCGCCGGCCCGATGCGCGGCAGCGTGTCGAGTGCGGCGACATCGGCCGTGTTCAGGTGCACCAGTCCGTCGGATGCCGCGCCGCCGCCCGACGCGGCACCGGCTCCGCCGGCAGCGGGTGCGGCCGGCAGCTCGCCGATCGCGAACACCACGAGCTGCTCGCCGTCGACCACCGGCCGCGCGAGGTTCACGCCCGCGGGATCCGCGTCGGCGGTGAACCCGCCGGCCGCGGCGACCGCGTCGACGACTCTCGCGCCCGGGTCCAGCTCGACGAGTCCCGGTTCCGCGACCGCGCCCAAGACGTGGACGAGCAGCGGCGTGGCCTGCACGTCGACGACGCCGCCCTCGGCGTCACCGGCCGGGCCCTGCGATGCCGGCGGCACTCCGATCGAGGCCTGCTCGCCGCCGCCGCCGGCGAAGAAGGACATCACCGCGGCCACGGCGACCGCCCCGACGAACAGCACGACCGCGGCCCCCACGGCGATGCGCACCCTCGGCGTCGACCGACGCGCCGACGGATCGAGCGCCTCGAATGGATCGCCGGATGCCGGCGGTTCGGCGGATGCGTGCGGCTCGGCGGCGGCCGGATCGACGGCAGTGCGTGCGGGCATGCCCGCACGCTACGGCTCCCTGGACGCGGAACGGCCGCCCAGGGTCCGGAACCCGGGCGGCCGTCGCCGTCTCAGTGCTGTGGAGGAGCGCTCAGCCCGGTCAGCCCTTCGTGGCGATGTTCACGAGACGCGGCGCACGGACGATGACGTTGACGATCTCGCGGTCGCCGATCGATCGCGCCACCGCGGCCGACGCCCTGGCGAGGCCCTCGAGCTCGTCGCCCGAGATCTTCGGCGACACCTCGAGACGATCGCGCACCTTGCCGTCGACCTGCACGACGGCCGTCACCGATTCCTCGATGAGCAGCGCCGGGTCGGCCTTGCGCCACGGCACGAGGGCGACGGTCGGCTCGTAACCGAGCCGAGCCCACATGTCCTCGGCGGTGTACGGGGCGAACAGGTCGAGGATCATCGCGGTGACCTCGGCCGCCTCGCGGACGGCGGCGTCGCCCGCACCGGCTCCCGAGTCGATCGTCTTGCGCGTGGCGTTGACGAGCTCCATGAGCCGAGCCACCACCACGTTGAACTTGAACGCCTCGACGAGGCCGGGTGCGTCGGCCAGCAGTCGGTGGGTGATCCGACGCAGCGCGGTGTCGCCGGTCTTCCACTCGACATCGGGGCTCGAGGTGACCTCGCCCGAGATGCGCCACGCGCGTGCCAGGAACTTGGCCGCACCCACCGGCGAGACATCCGCCCAGTCGATGTCGTCCTCCGGCGGACCCGCGAAGGCCAGCGTCACGCGCAGCGCGTCGGCGCCGTGCGCGCCGAGCTCGCTCGCGAACTCGACGAGGTTGCCCTTGGACTTGCTCATCTTGGTGCCGTCCATGATGACCATGCCCTGGTTCAGCAGCGAGGTGAACGGCTCGGTGAAGCTCAGGTACCCCGCATCGAAGAGCACCTTCGTGATGAAGCGCGAGTACAGCAGGTGCAGGATGGCGTGCTCGACGCCGCCCACGTACTGGTCGACGGGCGCCCACTTCTCGGCCTCGGCCGGGTCGAACGCGCGGCCCTCGTCGTTCGGGTTGAGGTAGCGCAGGTAGTACCAGGAGCTGTCGACGAACGTGTCCATGGTGTCGGAGTCACGACGCGCCGCTCCCCCGCAGTTCGGGCAGGCGACGTTGACCCAGTCCTCGGCCGCGCCGAGCGGGCTCGAGCCCTTGGGCTTGAGGTCCAGCCCCGCGGCATCCGGCAGTCGCACCGGGAGCTCGCTCTCGGGCACCGGCACCTCGCCGCAGTCGGGGCAGTGGATGATCGGGATGGGCGTGCCCCAGTAGCGCTGACGCGAGATCAGCCAGTCGCGCAGCCGGTAGTTCTTCGCCGCACGACCGAGGCCGCGGTGCTCGAGCAGGTCGATGACCCGCCGGATCGCGTTCGACTTGGAGAGCCCGTCGAGCGGACCCGAGTTGATGAGTCGGCCCTCGCCGGTCAGCGCCTCGCCGGTCTCGGCCGGGTTCAGCGACGGCAGGTCGTCGGGCAGGTACGGGACGCCGTTCTCGTCGAGCGGGATCACGGGGATCACGCCCGTCACGGGCTGGTTCGTGTCGACGACGACGCGCACCGGCAGGTCGAAGGCGCGCGCGAAGTCGAGGTCGCGCTGGTCGTGCGCGGGCACGGCCATGATGGCGCCGTGGCCGTAGTCGGCCAGCACGTAGTCGGCCGCCCAGATGGGCAGGCGCTCGCCGTTGACGGGGTTGATCGCGTAGCGCTCGAGGAACACGCCCGACTTGGGCCGGTCGGTCGCGAGACGGTCGATGTCGCTCTCGGCGCGCACCGAGTCGAGGTAGCCCTCGAACCGGGTCCTGACCTCGTCGGATGCCCCGGCCGCGAGCTCGGCGGCGAGCTCGGAGTCGGGTGCGACGACCATGAAGGTCGCGCCGAAGAGCGTGTCGGGGCGCGTCGTGAACACGGGGATCCGCGCCTCGCGGCCCTCGATCTCGAACTCGACGTCGGCGCCGGCCGAGCGTCCGATCCAGTTGCGCTGCATCGAGAGCACCTTCGACGGCCACGCGCCCTCGAGCTGGTTGAGGTCGTCGATGAGGCGGTCGGCGTAGTCGGTCACGCGGAAGTACCACTGCGTGAGGGCCTTCTTCGTGACGACGGCGCCGCAGCGCTCGCAGTGCCCGTCGACGACCTGCTCGTTGGCGAGCACCGTCTGGTCGTTGGGGCACCAGTTGACCTGGCCCGCCTTGCGGTAGGCGATGCCCTTCTCGTAGAGCTTCAGGAACAGCCACTGGTTCCAGCGGTAGTACTCGGGGTCGCTCGTGTGGAGTTCGCGCGACCAGTCGAAGGACGGCGCGTACTGGCGGAACGAGCGCTTCTGCTGCTCGATGTTCTCGTAGGTCCATCCGCGCGGGTCGACGCCGCGCTTGATGGCGGCGTTCTCGGCGGGCAGGCCGAAGGAGTCCCAGCCGATGGGGTGCAGCACGTCGAAGCCCTGGTGGCGCCAGTAGCGGGCCACGGTGTCGCCGTAGCCGAACGCCTCGGCGTGGCCCATGTGCAGGTCGCCCGACGGGTACGGGAACATGTCGAGGATGTACTTGCGCGGCTTCGTGTCACCGGGGCGGCCGGCCGTGAACGGCTTCGCCTCTTCCCACACGGGAAGCCACTTCGCCTGGATGGCGGCGAAGTCGTATGCGCCGGGGTCGACCTCGTGCTGATCGTGTGCCACGTGACTCTCAATCGTGTCGATGCGGTTGCCCGCACAGCTTCTGGGCACGCCAGACGTCGACGCACCGAGAGTCAAGCCTACTCACTCGGGCTGTGCGCTCGCCGCGCCCAGGACCGCGAGCAGCGCGCGGGCCTTGACCCGGGTCTCCTCGATCTCCTCGGATGCGTCGGAGAGGGCCGTGATGCCGCCGCCGGTGCCGATCGACGCGCCGCTCGGACCGAGCACGATCGAGCGGATGACCATGGCGAGGTCGACGCTGCCGTCGACCGCGAGGTAGCCGAACGCGCCCGAGTACACGCCGCGCGGTCCGGCCTCGAGCCCGTGCAGGATGTGCATCGCGCTGTGCTTGGGAGCGCCGGTCATCGACCCCGCCGGGAACGCCGCCCTCACGGCGTCGAGCGAGGTGAGCGGATGCCGCAGCCGGGCGCGCACGGTCGAGACGAGCTGGTGCACGTGGGGGTACTCCTCCACCGCGAGCAGGCTGGGGACCTCGACCGTGCCGAGCTCGGCGACGCGGCCGAGGTCGTTGCGCATGAGGTCGACGATCATCAGGTTCTCGGCGCGCTCCTTCTCGCTCTCCAGGAGTTCGCGCCGGAGGCGACGATCCTCCTCGGCGTCGGGATGGCGCGGCCGGGTGCCCTTCATCGGCTTGGTCGAGACGACGCCGTCGGGCGTGACGTGGAGGAACAGCTCGGGCGAGGCGCTGAGCAGCGCGTGCTCGCCGAATCGCAGGTACCCGCCGTGGTGGCTGGGGCTCGACGCGCGGAGCGCGAGGTACGTCGCGGCCGGATCGGGCGTCACGTCGACGTCGATGCGGTTGGTGAGGCAGAGCTGGTAGGCGTCTCCTCGGTGGATCGCGTCCTGGCATGCTGCGATGAGTCCGGCGTAGGCCTCGGGCGTGTGCCGCCAGCGCACGTGCGGCGCCGGCGCCGTCGCCGACCGGGCCGGCTCGGCGTCGGCCTCGGCACCCTCGACGAGTCGCGTCCACGTCGCGGCCACCTCGCGCGACCAGGACCCGACGGAGGCGTCGCCGTCGTCTTCGTGACCACCTTCGTCGTCGCCGTCGAGCCAGGCCAGCTCAGCCGAACGTGTCGCGTGATCGAAGACGACCGCGCGATCGACCCAGAGGAACGCGGCGTCCGGGGCATCCGTCGGGGCGGCGGGCACCCCGACCACGTGCGCACCGAACTCGTAGCCGAACCAGCCGAACCAGCCGAGCGGGGCGTCGCGCGCGCCGTCGCCCTCGGCCTCGGCCTCGACGCGGTGCTCGCCGAGGTGCTCAGCCAGCACGGCGAAGACGTCGTCGACCGAGGCCGGACTCGTCGAGGTCGTGCGATCGGATGCCGCGAGCGGGCCTCGCGAGACCGTGCCCGTCGCGACATCCGCCGTGACGAACTCGCTGCCGTGATGCGCGGCGGCCAGGATGCTGAGGCCGTCGGCGGCGCCGGGTCCGCCGTCGAGCCAGACGACATGGGAGGCATCGGAGTACAGCGCGCGGAAGAGCAGGTGCGGATCGATCCACCCGTCGAGCCGGCGGCGTCGGATTCGGCGCGGCATCCCCTCACCCTACGTCGTCGTGCGGCCCTCGAGGCGTCCGTCGGCGATGGCGAACTCCCGGTCTACAAGCGCGCCGTCGACGGGCGCGTGGGAGATGACGAGCACCGTGCGGCCGTCGTGGCGGGCGGCGGCCACGAGGTCGCGCATGAGCGCGTCGGCCTGCGCCGCGTCGACGTTCGCCGTGGGCTCGTCGAGCACGAGCACGGGGAACCCGGCGAGCGTCGCGCGCGCGAGCGCGATGCGCTGCGCCTGCCCGCCGGAGACGAGCGAGCCGCGCTCGCCGACGGCGGCATCGAGTCCGCCGCGCTCGAGGACCCACTCGCGGAGGCCCACGAGGTCGAGGGCGTCGAGCAGTTCGGCGTCGGTGGCCTCCTCACGTGCGAACACGAGGTTCTGGCGCACGGACTCGTCGAACAGCCACGGTCGCTGCTCCACGAGGCCGACGACGGTGCGCAGCGCGTCGGGGTCGAGCTCCTCGGCCTCGACGTCGTCGAGTCGGTAGGAGCCCTCGTAGTCGAGGAACCGCACGAGCACGTGCGCGAGCGTGGTCTTGCCGGCGCCCGAAGGCCCGCGGAGCAGCACGCACTCCCCCGGCAGGAGATCGAGGTCCACGCGTTCGAGTGCGGCTCCGGAGGCCTCGGGAAGCATGGGCGGCGGACCGTCGTCCGAGGTGGGCGCGGTCGCGGGCCAGGTCGCCCGGATGCCGCGCAGGCGCACTCGCGGCGGCCGGTCGCCGCTCGGCAACGCGACCGGGTCCGCCGGCGCGACGGGGATGCCGGCGGGCACGTCCGCGGGCACGGCCCGCTCGACCCGCTCGGCGCTCGCCCGGGCGATGCGCCACGACGTCGCCGCGAGCGGGATCGCGGCGGCGACCTCGGCGATGGCGAGCGGCACGAGGCACAGCACCGCGAAGGTCGGCCCGTCGATGCGGCCGTCGGCGAGCAGCGGCGAGGCCGCTGCGAGGCTCGCCGCGACGGCGATGCCGCCGATCGCGGTCATGGCCGCGGATGCCCCGCCGGCGACGGCGATGCGAGCGCGGGTCGCTCGCGCGAGTCGTTCGCCGAGGCGTTCGATGCGACGCCGGCTCGCGTCGGCCGCGTCGAACGCGACGAGCACGTCCACCGCCTGCACGTGCTCGAGGACCGCGGCCTGCATCTCGCCGCGGAGCGGCGCCAACTCGCGGTCGGCGCGCCGCGCCGCCCCGCGCTGGGCGAGCAGCGTGAGGCCGATGCCGGCCACGAGACATCCGAGGATCGCGAACGCGGACCCCGGTGCGAGAATCGCCACGCCGACCACCGCGGCGACGAGCACGACGAGCGCGCTCACGACCGGCTGCACGACGCGCAGGGCCACGTTCTGCAGGTCGTCGACGTCGTCGACGAATCGTGCCAGCAGGTCACCGCGTCGAATGCCGGCCATCCCGTCGGGGGCGACCGGCAGCATCCGCTCGAACACGCCCGTGCGGATGCTCGCGAGCTGTCGGAACGACGCGTCGTGCCCGGTGAGCCGTTCGAGGTAGCGGAACGCAGCGCGGCCGAGCGCGAACGCGCGCACGCCGACGACTGCGACGGAGAGGTACAGCACCGGCGGCTGCTCGGCGGCCCGCGCGATCAGCCACGCGGAGCAGGCGAGGAGGGCGATGGCCGAGGCGGCGGATCCGATGCCGGCGAGGATCGACGGCGCGAGCCGGCCCGCGGACGGCAGCGCGGCCCGCATGACGGCGGTGCGAGGCTCAGACACGGGCACCCTCCAGGTCGAGCACCCGATCGGATGCCGCCGCGAGCGCGGCACGGTGGGTCGCGACGAGCACGGTCACGCCCTCGTCGGCGAGCTCGCGCAGGCCGTGGGCCAACGCCGCCTCCCGGGCGGGATCCTGCGCCGACGTCGGCTCGTCGAGGAGGAGCACCGAAGCGCCGCCTGCGAGGACCCGGTGGATGGCCCGCGCGGTGGCGACCCGCTGCGCCTGTCCGCCCGAGAGCCCCGTTCCGCCGGGGCCGACCAGCGTGGCCGCATCGAGTTCGACCGCAGCCAGGCGCATGGCCCGCTCCGCGAGCTCGGGCGCAGCCTCCTCGAGGCCGAGCCTCACGTTCGAGGCGACCGAGCCCGGCAGGAGCGACGGGCTCTGAGGAGACCACGCGAGCGCCGACCTGGCGGCCGCGCCCGGCCGCACTCCGGCGAGACGGATGTCGCCCTCGAACGGCAGGAATCCGAGGATCGCGCCGAACAGGCTCGACTTGCCGACGCCGCTCGGGCCGGTGATCGCGACGATCTCGCCCGGCAGCGCACGGAGGCCGACGCGCTCGACGATGGTGCGCTCATCGCGTCGGACGGCGACGTCGGACACGATGAGGCCGGGCGCGGCATCCGAAGCCGGGTCATCCGACTGCCGACACATCCGGCCGGCCTCCGTCTCGGCCGCCTCGAACAGGTCGAACGCGTCGGCCGAGGCCGTGACACCGGCCGACGAGGCGTGGAACGCGGCACCGACGTTGCGCACGGGGAGGAAGACCTCGGGTGCGAGGACGAGCACGAAGAGACCCGGGAGCAGCCCGATCTCGCCCCACACGAGGCGGAAGCCGATCGAGACGGCGACGATCGCGACCGACAGGCTCGCCGCGAACTCGAGCGTGAACCCCGAGAGGAAGGTCACGCGCAGCACGCTCATGGTCCGCTTGCGCACGTCCTCGGTGACGGCGCGGATGCGCGCGACCTGTCGCTGGGCGCGGCCGAACACGATGAGGGTCGAGAGCCCGCCGACCACCTCGAGGAATCCCCGCGAGAGCGTGGTGAGGCTCTCGTACTGGCGCTGCTGCACGCCCGCGGTGGCCATGCCGATGAGCGCCATGAACACCGGGATCAGCGGCAGCACGATCACCAGCACGAGCCCCGACAGCGGGTCGGCCAGCCACACCACCACGACGAGGATCGGCGTCGCGATGGCGGTGAGGACCAGTTGCGGCAGGTACGAGCCGAAGTAGGCGTCGAGGGCGTCGAGGCCGGGCCCGAGCAGTGTCGCCGTGCGCGCGCTCGGGAATCCGGGCACGCCCGCGGGGGCGGCCTCGAGCGCGTGCAGCACGTCGCCGCGCACCTCCTGCTTCACGCGCATCGCTCCCGCGGACCCGACGACGTCCCAAAGCCATGCGGCTCCCGCACGAACGGATGCCGCGACCGCGAGGCCGACGAGCCACGGCCAGTCCGCGAGCAGGCTGCCCCCGTCGATCAGGTCGACGACGAGCGTCGAGAGCGACAGGGCGAACCCCACGATCGCGGCGGCCTGCAGGAGGGCGAGGGCGCCGCCGAGCAGGAGGAACCTGCGCGCGGCGCGGGAACGGCGGACGAGTCTCGGGTCGAGTGGCTTCACGTTCAGTGCGCGGCGGCCTCGATCGACGCGCGCGTCACCCGCTTGCGGAAGACCCAGTACGTCCAGCCCTGGTAGAGCAGCACGATCGGCAGGGTGAACAGCGCCACCCAGCTCATCACGGTGAGCGTGTACTCGGTGCTCGACGCGTTCTCGATCGTGAGGCTGTTGGCCGGATCGTTCGAGGCGGGCATGACGTCGGGGAACAGCGCCGAGAACAGCGCGAGCACGGCCGTGGCGACCGTCACCGCGAGCAGCGTGAACGCGACGCCCTCGGCTCCGCGCAGGTTCATGAGCCAGCCGCCGATGAGGGCGAATGCCGCGATCGCCGCGAAGATCCAGAACCAGAGGGTGCCGAAGGCGAGCCCGGTCCAGAGCAGGAACGAGGCCGCGACGACGATCGTGACGAGGCCCGACCGGGTCGCGAGGCGCTGTGCGCGCTCACGCAGGTCGCCGTCGGTCTTCAGCGACGCGAACACCACGCCGTGCGTGAAGAACAGCAGCAGGGTCGTGAGCCCGCCGAGCAGCGCGTACGGGTTCAGCAGCGTCAGGAGGTTGCCCGTGAAGTTGTGGTCGGCGTCGAGCGGCACGCCCGCCACGATGTTCGCGAACGCCACGCCCCAGAGGAGCGCCGGAACGGCCGAGCCGACGACGATCATGCCGTCGAACCACGCCTTCCACTTCGAGTCGGGCCGCTTGTGCCGGTACTCGAACGAGACCCCGCGGGCGATGAGGGCGAGCAGGATGAGCAGCAGCGCGAGGTAGAACCCCGAGAAGAGCGTGGCGTACCACTCGGGGAAGGCCGCGAAGAGCGAGGCGCCCGCGACGATCACCCACGTCTCGTTGAGGTCCCACACGGGGCCGATCGTGTTGATGAGCACGCGGCGGTCGGTGTCGTCCTTGCCGAGGAACGGCAACGACATGCCGACGCCGAAGTCGAATCCGTCGAGCACGAAGTACCCCACGAAGAGGAACGCGACGATCCAGAACCAGAGTGTTGCGAGATCCATCTCCATCGCCTCCTAGTACACCGTCGTCGCGGGTTCGATCTTGCCGGTCTCGGGATCGGGATCGCCGACCTCGGGTGGGCCCTTGCGGATCGCCTGGATGATCAGGCGCACCTCGACCACGGCGAGGATGCCGTAGACGAGCGTGAACGCGACGAGCGAGATGAGCACCTCGACGCCGGTGACGTACGGCGAGACGCCCGACTCCGTCTTCATGAGGCTGAAGACGATCCATGGCTGGCGGCCCATCTCGGTGAAGACCCAGCCGACGCTCATGGCGAGCAGCGAGAGGGGGAAGCTCCAGATCGCGACCTTCCAGATCCATGCCTGCTTCGGCATGCGCCCCTTTCGCGTGACCCAGAGGCCGACGACCGCGATGATCACGTGCAGCAGGCCGAGGCCGATCATCCAGCGGAACGCCCAGTACGTGACCCAGAGGATCGGCGCGTAGTCGCCGGGTCCGAACTGCTCGGTGTACTGGGCCTGGAGGTCGTTGATGCCCTCGACGCAGCCGTCGAACGTATGCGTCGACAGGAAGGAGAGGAGGTACGGGATGCGGATCGAGAAGAGCTCGCTCGAGCCGTCGGGCGTGCCGAGCGTGAAGATCGAGAACGAGGCATCCGCCCCGCAGACGGTGTCGAACGTGGCCTCGGCCGCGGCCATCTTCATGGGCTGGGTGGCCACCATCGCGAGACTCAGCTGATCGCCGAAGAGCGTCGTGAGGATGCCGGAGCCGATCATGAGCCAGAGGCCGTACTTGAGCGCGGGGCGCATGGTCTCGAGGTTGCGGTTGCGGGCGAGGTGCCAGGCCGCGGCGCTGATGATGAGACCGGCGGCGACCATGAAGCTCGCCGCGATCGTGTGCGGGAACGCGGCGAGCACGACCCGGTTCGTGAGCAGCGCGCCGATGTCGACGAGCTCGGCGCGGCCGCCGTCGCCGCTCATCTCGTAGCCGACGGGGTTCTGCATGAACGCGTTCGCAGCGAGGATGAAGTAGGCCGACAGGATGGTGCCGACCGCCGTCGCCCAGATCGTGGCCAGGTGGATGCCGCGCGGCAGCTTGTCCCAGCCGAAGATCCAGAGGCCGATCATCGTGGCCTCGAAGAAGAAGGCCAGGAGGCCCTCCATCGCGAGCGGAGCGCCGAAGACGTCGCCGACGAATCGCGAGTACTCCGACCAGTTCATGCCGAACTGGAACTCCTGCACGATGCCCGTGACCACGCCCATGGCGAAGTTGATCAGGAAGATGTTGCCGAAGAACCGCGTGATGCGCAGGTACTCGGTCTTGCCCGTGCGGAACCAGGCGGTCTGGAAGACCGCGGTGGTGGTCGCGAGGCCGATCGTGATGGGCACGAAGAGGAAGTGGTACACGGTCGTCAGGCCGAACTGCCATCTGGCCAGCAGCAGCGGATCGAGCAGGTCGTTCACGGTTGCCCCTTTCGCATGCGACTGCGTCGCGATGACCAACTTCTACAGAGCGTAGAACATTCAGGCGCCGAGCGGTAGTCTGGAAGCATGGCGAGTCTCGGAGAACTGGAGCGCTCCGTGATGGAGGTGCTCTGGGCGAACGACGCCACCCTCACGGCCAACGAGCTGCGCGACGCGCTCGCGCTCCGCGGCGATCCGTCCGGGCGGGTGGTGGCGACGACGACGGTGCTCACCGTGCTCTCCCGCCTCGAACGCAAGGGCTTCGTCGCCCGCGCTCGCGAACAGCGTCCGCACCGGTACCGCGCGCTGCTCTCGCGCGAGGAGCACACCGCCGAGCTCATGCACGAGGTGCTCGACCGCTCGAGCGACCGCGACGCGGCGCTCGCCCGGTTCGTCGGCACCGTGAGCGCCGGCGAGGCCGCCACGCTCCGCAGGCTCCTCGACGAACTCGCGCACCGCTGACCATGCTCGCCATCGCCGTCGTCCTGGGCGCGATCGCCGTGACACTCGCGTGGCCCGTTCCGATGGCCCTCTCGCGGGCCGCGTGGCCGGCTCACGCCCCCGCACGGGCCCTCATGCTGTGGCAGGGCATCGCACTCGCCGGCGCGTTCTCGATGATCGGCAGCCTCCTCGCGTTCGCCGCGATCCCCGCCGGATCCCTGCCGGCGGCGGCCGAGCACCTCGTCCCCGCACTGCTGCAGGGCGCGATCCCGCCCGAGTACGCCGTGATCCACCTCGCCGCCCTCACGCTGGCCATCGGCCTCGCGATCCACCTGGCCCTGAACGTCGCGCAGACCGCGGTTCGCGCCGAACGCGAACGCCGACGCCAGCACCACCTCATCGCCATCCTCGGCGACCCGATGCCGGGCATGCCGCACACGCGCGTGCTCGCCCACCCCGAGCCGCTCGCCTACTGCGTGCCGGGCATCCGCACGGCGACCGTGCTGACCGACGGTCTGATCGACGCGCTCCGGCCCGACGAGCTCGCCGCCGTGATCGCGCACGAACGCGCCCACCTCGACCAGTTCCACCATCTGGTGCTGCTCTCGTTCCGCGCGTGGCACAGCGCGCTGCCGTGGTTCCCGATCGCCAATCGCGCCGAACGGGCGGTCGCACTCCTGACCGAGATGCTCGCCGACGACACCGCACGGCGCGAGGTCGGCGACCTGACCCTCGGGTCGGCGATGCTCCTCGTCGGCACCTCGGGCGAGCCCGGCGCCTACGCCGATTCCGGCGGCATCAGCCCCGATCGCGCGATGCTCGACGCGCGCCTCGCACGCCTTGGAATCAGCCTGTAGTCTGACGCGCCGCCGCACGCGCGCGGTTACGCTCGAACGATGAACGAGATCCTCGACTGGATCCTGAACACCGTTCAGAGTGTCGATCCCGTGGCGCGCACGCTGCTCGCAGGCCTCGGCATGCTGCTCGAGACCTCCGTGCTCATCGGGCTGATCGTGCCGGGCGACACCATCGTGCTCGTCGCCTCGACCGCGATCGACGGCATCGGCCAGTACTTCGCGCTCGTCGTCGCGGTCATCGCGGGCGCCCTCATCGGCGAGAGCATCGGCTTCGCACTCGGCCGCTGGTTCGGACCGCACATCCAGCACTCCCGACTCGGACGTCGCCTCGGCGAGGAGAACTGGCGGCGGGCCCAGCGGTACCTCGATCGGCGCGGCGGCCCCGCGGTCTTCATCTCCCGGTTCCTCCCGGTGCTGCACTCGCTCATCCCGCTGACGGTGGGCATGAGCACGATGCGCTACCGGCGCTTCATCGCCTGGACCCTGCCGGCCTGCGTCATCTGGACCTTCGCGTACGTCAGCGTCGGCGCCCTCGCCGCCGAGGGCTACCGGGAGCTCAGTCGCGAGCTGCACTGGGCCGGCTACCTCTTCGTCGCCGTGATCGTCGTCTTCCTCGCCGTCGTGTGGCTCGCGAAGCGCTGGATCTTCCGGTCCGAGGCGGCCCACATGGCGGATGCCGCGGGCAGTCGCGTTGCTGCAGGCGTTGGCGTCGCCGACGAGGTCGTCTCCACCGGGCCGGCCGAGACCGGGCCCGACGTGTACGAGATCGCGGCCGACGACGTCGCGTCGGTGTCGAACGACCACGAGGGGCCGGATGCCGCGGCATCCGACCCCTCGCAGACGTGACCGGGACCTAGAAGAGGTCCTGCTCCGCGAGCCAGTCCTTCGCGATCTGGTCGGCGGACTGCTGCTCGTCGACGCTCAACGAGTTCAGCGACACGAGTTCCTGCGGGGTGAGTGCAGCGCTGACCGTGTTGATCACGTCGGCCGCCTCGTCGGTGATCTTCTCGCTGACCACGGGGACGACGTTGGACGCGAGGAAGAGCCCCTTCGGGTCCTCGAGCGTGACGAGGTCGTTCGCCTCGATGTTGGGGTCGGCGCTGTAGATGTTCACCATCTGCACCTGGTCGTCGACGAGCGCCTTGAGCGTCAGCGGTCCGCCGCTGTCCTCGATCGGCGTGAACGACACGTCGACGCCGTACACCGACTTGAGCCCCTCGGGTCCGTAGGGACGGGTCTCGAGCTCGGAGTTGCCGCCGAGCGTGATCGGCGTGGACACGTCGGCGAGGTCCTCGAGGCTCGTGACGCCGTTCGCGTCCGAGAACTCCTTGGTGACGTTGTACGAGTCCTGATCGGTCGCGGGCGACTGGTCGAGCACCCGCAACCCGTCGGGAAGGGCGTCCGTGAGCGCGGCGTACACGTCATCGCTCGTCTTCGCCTCGGTGTCGGGCTCGTAGAACTGGAGGAGGTTCCCCGTGTACTCGGGGAACAGGTCGATCGAGCCGTCCTCGATCTCGGGGATGTAGACCTCTCGCTGGCCGATGCGGAGGTCGCGCTCCACGGTGAAGCCGTTCGCCTCGAGCGCCTGCGCGTAGATCTCCGCGATGATCTCGTTCGAGTAGTAGTCCTGCGAGCCGACGACGATCGTCTCCGACGCCCCGTCGCTCCCACCCGATCCGCTGTCGAGCGGATCTCCGGACGAACACCCTGCCAGGGCCACTGTCGCCCCGACCGCGACCAATGCAAGCGCACCGAGCCGGCCTCTTCCTGCTGTGAACATTCGTGCTTTCCCTTCGATTCGGGTCACCCCGTGGCCGCTCGCGACCGGGATGGCCGTGAGCGGAGCTCTCTGTCCTGCGTCGCCCGCACACCGGCCGGCACGACGAGCCGCTGGATGACGGCGAAGCATCCGTCGATGGCGAGTGCGAGGGCGATCACCAGAATGGAACCGCCGAGCATCTCCGCGTAATCCCTTGTCTTCAAACCCTGGAAGATGTAACGCCCGAGACCCTCGTCGGCGATGTAGGCGGCGAGGGTCGCCGTCGCGATGATCTGCACCGAGGCCGAGCGGATGCCGCCCACGAGGATCGGCAGGCCGAGCGGCAGCTCGACGCCGCCGACGATCTGCAGCTCGCGCATGCCCATCGCCCTCGCTGCATCGATGGTGCGGCGATCGACCGACTCGAACCCCGCGTAGGCGCCGGCCAGCAGGGGCGGGATCGCGAGGATGACGAGCGCGAGGATCGGCGCCGTGAGGCCGATGCCGATCCAGAGGCCGAACAGGGTGAGCACGCCGAGCGTCGGCAGCGCACGCAGTCCGCCGGACACCATGACCGCGGCCTCCCGGCCTCGGCCGGTGTGCCCGATGAGCGCGCCGATCGGCAGCGAGATGACCATCGCGATGAGCAGCACGGTCGCGGACACCGCCAGGTGCTGCCCGAGCCGCTCGGGGATGCTGCCCGGGCCCGTCCAGTTGGCCGGGTCGAGGATCCAGGCGAACCCGTCGACGAAGAGGTTCATGCGGCACCCGCCACCCGCTCGGGCGCCTCGATCGCCCGCTCGCGGGCGGCGCGCCGCGCGCTCGGGGTCCTCGTCCACGGCAGGACGGCACGCCCGATCAGCACCGCCGCGAGATCGAGAGCCAGGGCGAGCACGATCGTCGCCACGATGCCGGTGATGATCTCCGCCTGGATGCCGCGCTGGAAGCCGTCGGTGAAGAGGCTGCCGAGGCTCTGCACGCCGATGACCGCGCCGACGGTCGCGAGGCTCACCGTGCTCACGATGACCACGCGGAGGCCGGAGAGCAGCACCGGACCGGCCAGCGGGAGCTCGACGCCCCAGAATCGACCGAAGCCCGAGTAGCCGAGCGCGGTCGCCGACTGGCGCACGTCGCGCGAGACCGAATCGAACGCGTCGGCCGCCGTGCGCACCATGACGGCGACGCCGTAGATCGTCAGCGCGATCACGAGGTTGACGGGAGAGCGCAGTCCGAACCCGGTCAGCGGCGGGAGGGCGATGAACAGGGCCAGCGACGGGATCGCGTAGAGCAGCGCGGAGATCGAGAGCAGCACACCGCGCGACCAGGCGTAGCGATGCGCGGTCCAGCCGAGCGGGATCGAGAGCACGAAACTCAGGATGACAGCCGGCACCGTCAGGCCGAGGTGCACGAGCATGAGTTCGCCGACCTCGTCGAGGTTCGCCCAGAACCACGTCACGGGGTGAGCACCCCTGCCGGGCGACCGTCGCCGTCGACCACGACCGTGCGCCCGTCGACGTCGGTCAGGTGCAACGCGCGCTTGCCGCGGTCGGCCCCGACGAAGTCGGCGACGAACGCGTCGGCCGGCGACGCGAGGATCTCGGCGGGCGAGGCCGCCTGCGAGATGTGCCCGCCCTGCTGCATGATGACCACCTGGTCGCCCAGGAGGAACGCCTCGTCGATGTCGTGCGTGACGAACACGACGGTCTTGCCCAGCTCGCCCTGGAGGCGGATGAGCTCCTGCTGCAGCTCGGATCGCACGATCGGGTCGACCGCGCCGAAGGGCTCGTCCATCAGGAGGATGTTCGGGTCGACGGCGAGGCCGCGGGCCACGCCGACGCGCTGCTGTTGGCCGCCCGAGAGCTGCGCCGGGTACTTGTCGGCCAGCGAGCGGTCGAGTCCGACCGTGTCGAGCAGCTCGAGGGCGCGGGACCGGGCCTGCCGGCGCGTGACCCCGGTCAGCACGGGGACGGTCGCGACGTTGTCGACGACGGTGCGGTGCGGGAGGAGTCCCGAGTTCTGCATCACGTAGCCGATGCCCCGCCGGAGCCGGACCGGATCGAGCGTCGCGACATCCGTGCCGTCGATGAGCACCGTGCCGCCGGTCGGGTCGACCATCCGGTTGATCATGCGCAGCAGGGTCGTCTTGCCCGACCCGGAGGACCCCACGAGCACGGTGGTGGTGTGCGGTTCGATCACGATGTCGACGCCCTCCACGGCGACCGTGCCGTCGGGATATCGCTTCGTGACGTCGCGGAACTCGATCATCGGTGCCCCTCATCCCTGGAACGGACGGGTGCCCGATCGCCAGTTCTCCAGCCAAACACCAATCGGCCGCGGAGGCAACGCCGACGGCGCGGAGTGCGCGTCGGGGTGACGGGTGGCTGCGGGCAGCCGGCCTCAGGCCGCGGTGCTCGCGGCGCGCGGCGTGCCGACGTGCTCGAAGAGGTAGGTGCGCACGAGGCTGCGCGCCTCGGCGAGGTAGGCCTCGTCGCCGTCGATCGATCGCTCGAACGCCCGGTTGATGAGGGCGTGACCGATCTCGAGCGCCACGCCCAGCCGGAAGCTGAGCACGTCGTCCTCGACCTCGACCTCGAACTCGCTCGCGATCAACCGCGCCAGGCGCGTGGAGAACTCGGGCTCGTGGTCGTCGTCGCGGTCCCGGCGTCCGGCATGGACCACCGTGAAGCCGGGCTCGTCGCGGTACATCGTGATGCACACGTCGAGCGCGATGTCGACGAGGTCCCACCAGGTGTCGGGCGACGTGCCCGCCATGTCGTCGACGACGCGCTCGCGGTACCGACGGATGGCACGTTCGCGGAGCGCGTTCACGACGGCGACGCGATCGGGGAAGTAGCGGTAGACCGTGCCGATGGACGCCCCGGCACGCTCGGCCACCATCTGCGTGGTGAGTCGCTCGAACCCGGATTCGTCGACGATGTCGGCGGCGGCGTCCAGCAGCGCATCGAGACGCTGCGAACTCCGACGTTGGGTCGGCTCGGTGCGGACTGAGCGCTTCATGCTCGAATCGGCCCCGAGGATCAGGTCGACATTCGGCACGGAACCTCCTCAGTTTGCGGGGTCCACTCTACCTGCCGTCGAAGGTGCTCGAGACCACGCCCGCCGGCCGTTTCGTTCCGGGGCATCCGGGCATGACAGACTGAGTGGATGCCGGCGAGCCCCCTAGATCCGGCCGGATCCCGAGAGCGCGTGGTCCGGCATCGCGCCGCGCGCGTCGAAGACTGGATCCATGATCGGCACGTGCGGTGGGCGCGGTGGCGTGGGCAGGTGCCGACAATCGTCCCGTACACCGGCTACGGCTCCACCGAATGGGTGCGCGTCTTATGCCGCGTGCTGCTGAGCCGTCCGATCGCCGAAGACGAGCCGTCGCCCCGACGGCGCCGACGCCGCGAGCAGGGCATCCGCGGATGGCGCAGCTTCACGAGCGCCCCGGTCGGCGACGTGCCGGTGCTGATCGACATCGCGGGACAGCGCATCGAGGTGCTCGCCGATCGCGGCGGCGTGGTCGACACGCGCATCCCGGTCTCGCTTCCGCCGGGCTGGCACCGCGCCACGCTCAGCACGGAGGGCGCCGAACCGGTCGAGGCCCCGATCCAGGTGCTCTCCCCCGACGTCTCGTTCGGCATCATCTCCGATGTCGACGACACCGTGATGGTCACGGCGCTCCCGCGACCGTTCGTGGCGTTCTGGAACACGTTCGTGCTCGACGAGCACGCCCGCATCCCCACGCAGGGCATGGCGGTGCTCTACGACCGCCTCGTGCGCGCGCACCCCGGCGTGCCGATCATCTACCTCTCCACCGGCGCCTGGAACGTCGCGCCGACGCTCACGCGCTTCCTCTCGCGCAACCTCTATCCGTCGGGGCCCCTACTCCTGACCGACTGGGGCCCGACGCACGATCGCTGGTTCCGCAGCGGCCGGGCGCACAAGGAGGAGAACCTGCGCCGTCTCGCGGGCGAGTTCCCCGGCATCCGGTGGCTGCTCATCGGCGACGACGGACAGCACGACGAGGCCATCTACGCCGACTTCGCGTCCGAGCATCCCGACCACGTCGCGGCGATCGCCATCCGCACGCTGTCCAAGGGCGAGGCGGTGCTCGCCGGCGGTCGCGGCAAGGCCGACCAGGGCGGCGTGCACGTGCCGTGGGTCTCGGCGAGCGACGGATCGACCCTCGCCGACCGGCTCTCCACCGCCGGCGTGCTCTGACCGCCCCGGCCGAAACCGGCGTGCGCCGACCCGCTCTGGCCGGCGTCGGTCGCGTCAGGCGGCGACGGATGCCGCGTCGCGTGCGCGACGGCGACGGAGCTCGACGAGCCCGCGGTTGATCTGCCGGGCCCACGTCGGGCCGCGGTAGATGAAGGCGGAGTATCCCTGCACGAGCGTCGCACCCGCGTCGAGGCGCTCCTGGACGTCTGCAGCCGTCTCGACGCCGCCGACGGAGATCACGCAGAGGTCGGCCGGAACGTGTTCGCGGACCAGCCGGAGGACCTCGAGCGACCGCGTCGCGAGGGGCGCTCCGGAGAGGCCGCCGGCGCCGATCCGCTCGATCTCGGCTGCCGAGGCGGTCAATCCCGTGCGGGCGATGGTCGTGTTGGTCGCGATGATGCCGTCGAGCCGCAGGCGGGTCGCGAGCTCGCAGATGCGCGCGACCTCGTCGTCGGCGAGGTCGGGGGCGATCTTGACGAGCAGCGGCGTGCGACCCGCGGCGGCCCTGACAGCCTCGAGCAGGGGGGCGAGCGCGTCCAGCTCCTGGAGGCCGCGGAGACCCGGCGTGTTCGGCGAGCTCACGTTCACCACGAGGTAGTCGGCGTAGGGGGCGAGCACCCGCGTGCTGCGCTCGTAGTCAGGAACGGCGTCCTCGACCGCGGTGACCCGGCTCTTGCCGATGTTGATGCCGAGGACGGGCCGGTGCCGGCGACGCGACAGGCGCGAGAGACGCCCGACCGCGGCATCCGCACCGTGGTTGTTGAAGCCCATGCGGTTCACCAGGGCGCGGTCGCCGATGATCCGGAACAGGCGCGGGCGTTCGTTGCCCGGCTGCGCGATCGCGGTGATCGTGCCGACCTCGACGTGGCCGAACCCGAGGTTGCCGAGGCCGCGCACGGCGTAACCGTCCTTGTCGAACCCGGCGGCCACGCCGAACGGCGACGGGAAGCGCAACCCGAGCGCCTCGACCGCGAGCGACTCGCTCGGCTTCGTGAACGACTCCACCAGTCGGCCGAGGCCGAGCGTCGGCAGCAGCCGGATGAAGCGGAACGCGAAGTGGTGCGCGTCCTCGGCGTCCATGCGCTTGAAGACGAGGGAGAAGATGAGGGGATACATGCCGTCTTTCAGGATATCGGAGCGAGGAGGACGGCCTGCGACCGGTTCACTCGACAGGCCGGGCGGGCAGGCGGCCGTGCGCCTCGCGGAGCTGGGCGATCGCCGTCTCGAAGTCGTCGAGCGACTCGAACGCCTGGTAGACGCTCGCGAAGCGGAGGTACGCCACCTCGTCGAGATCGCGCAGCGGCGGCAGGATCGCGAGGCCGATGTCGTTGGCCTCGATCTGCGAGGCGCCGGTGGAGCGAATGGTCTCCTCCACGGTCTGCGCGAGCATCGCGAGGTCGGAGTCGGTCACCGGCCGGCCCTGGCACGCCTTCTTGACGCCGAGCACGACCTTCTCGCGGCTGAACGGCTCGGTGACGCCGCTGCGCTTGATGACCGAGAGGCTGGCCGTCTCGGTCGTCGAGAACCGCCCACCGCACTCGGGGCACTGTCGGCGGCGGCGGATGGAGAGCCCGTCGTCACTCGTGCGGGAATCGATGACGCGGGAATCCGAATGGCGGCAGAACGGACAGTACATGGTGTGCCCAGCCTAGCGGGACGGGCGAAGCGCTCCGGTTGCCGCCTGCTCCCCCACGGTCACGACTCGAATCGCGCGGTGACGGCCTCGCCGTGCGCGGGGAGGTCCTCTTCGCTCGAGAGCGCCGCGACGACGGGGGCGACCTCGCGGAGCGCCTGCTCGTCGTATCGAACGACCTGCTGCGGCCGCAGGAACGTGGCCGCCGAGAGGCCGGCGACGTGGCGGGCGGTGCCGCCGGTGGGCAGCACGTGGTTGGAGCCGGCGGCGTAGTCGCCGAGGCTCACCGGCGAATAGGGGCCGAGGAAGATCGCCCCCGCGTTCTCGACGCGCGCGAGCACGGCGTCGGGGTCGGCGACCTGGATCTCGAGGTGCTCGGGGCCGAAGGCGTTCGTGAAGGCGGCCGCCTGTTCGAGGTCGTCGACGAGCACCAGCGCGGACTGCGGCCCGCCGATCGCCTGGCGCACCCGCTCGGAGTGCTTCGTCGCGGCGACGCGCACCTCGAGCCGCGCGCGGACGGCGTCGGCCAGCTCGACCGAGTCGGTCACGAGCACGGATGCCGCGAGCTCATCGTGCTCGGCCTGGCTGACGAGGTCAGCGGCCACGAAATCGGGGTTCGCGCCGGCATCGGCGATGACGAGGATGTCGGTCGGCCCGGCTTCGGCGTCGATGCCCGTGACGCCGGCCACCAGCCGCTTCGCCGCGGCGACGAACACGTTGCCCGGCCCGGTGACGCGCTGCACAGGGTCGAGGCCGATTCCGGGGACGCCGTAGGCGAACGCGCCGATGGCACCGGCCCCGCCCATGGCGTACACCTCGTCGACGCCGAGGAGCGCCGCGACGGCGGCGATGGTCGGGTGGATGCGCCCGCCGTGGTCGGCCTGCGCCGGCGAGGCGAGGGCGATCGAGCGAACGCCCGCGACCTGCGCGGGGACGACGTTCATGACCACGCTCGAGGGGTACACCGCCTTGCCGCCCGGCACGTAGAGCCCGACGCGTTCGACCGGCTGCCACCGCTGCTCGACGACGGCGCCGGGTGCGAGCACGGTCGTGACCGGCGCCGGGACCTGGGCCGCGCTCGCCTCGCGGACGCGGGCGATCGTCGACTCGACGGCGGACCGCACCTCGGGAGCGAGCGTATCGAGCGCGGCCTGCAGTTCGGCCGCCGGGACCCGGATCGCCTCCGGTCGCACGCCGTCGAACCGCTCGGCCTGGTCGAGCAGCGCCTGCTCGCCGTGCTCGCGCACCTCGTCGATGATGCGGCCGGCCGGCGCGAGGGCGGCCGTGACGTCCGTCTCGGCACGCGGTACGAGCGCGAGCAGGTCGGCTGGGGTCGGTCGAGAACCGCGGAGGTCGAGTGTGCGCAGCATGATCATCCAGCGTACCGACCGGATGTGCCGACCATGGCCCTGCTCGTCACACGAGGCAGTTGGGTCCGAGCAGGCTCTTCAGCTCGCCGTAGAAGTCCGCGCTGACCTTGACCGGGTACGACGGGATCTCGAAGACGCGCGCGACCCGCCCCTTGGTCAGGGTCAGGCGCACCTCGGTCTCGCCGCGGTGGCGGACGAGCACCTCCTCGAGCGCCGCGACCGTCTCGGGCGTCGCGCGGACGTCGGGCATCGTGATCTTCACCGTGCCGGACTCGTCGTTCTGCCCGAGGTCGGGGGTGAACACGCTGAAGGCGTGCAGGTTCATGCCGTCGTCGCGCATGCTGACCCGCCCGCGCACGACGGCGATGGAGTCGGCCTGCAGGCCGGGCGCGAACTCCTGGTAGGCCTTGCCCATGAACATGACGGTGATCTCGCCCGAGAAGTCCTCGACCTGGATCATGCCGTACTGGTTGCCCGACTGCTTCGCGATGCGATGCTGCACGCTCGTGACGAGCCCGGCGACGACGACCGTGTCGCCGTCCTGGGTCGAGTCCGAGGTGGTGAGATCGAGGATCGAGGACGACGCGTGCTTCGCGAGCGGCGCCTCGAGCCCGTCGAGGGGATGCTCGGACACGTACAGGCCCAGCATCTCGCGCTCGAACGCGAGCTTCTGCTTCTTCGGCCACTCGGGGCGGTCGGGCACCAGGGACGGCGCGGAGTCGCGCTCGTGATCGTCGAACAGGCTGTCGAAGTCGAACCCGATGTCGCCGACCTCCTCGGCCCGCTTCTCCTTGACGACCGACTCGACCGCACCCTCGTGGACCTCGACGAGGGCCCGCCTGGTGTGACCGAGGGAGTCGAACGCGCCGGCCTTGACGAGGGACTCGACCGTGCGCTTGTTCGCGACCGGCAGCGGGCACTTCTTCAGGAAATCGTGGAACGACTCGAACCGCCCCTTCGCATCGCGCGCCGCGCGGATCGCGTCGACGACGTTGAAGCCGACGTTGCGGACGGCGCCCATGCCGAAGCGGATGTCCTCGCCGACGGCCGCGAAGTAGCCGATCGACTCGTTCACGTCGGGCGGAAGCACCTTGATGCCCATGCGACGGCATTCGTTCAGGTACAGGGCGAGCTTGTCGCGGGCATCGCCGACGCTCGTGAGCAGTGCCGCCATGTACTCGGCCGGGTAGTGCGCCTTCAGGTACGCCGTCCAGTAGCTCAGCACGCCGTAGGCCGCCGAGTGCGCCTTGTTGAAGGCGTAGTCGGAGAACGGCAGCAGGATCTCCCAGAGCTTCTGGATCGCGGCATCCGAGTAGCCGTTGGCCTTCATGCCGCCCGAGAAGCCCTCGTACTGCTTGTCGAGCTCGGACTTCTTCTTCTTGCCCATCGCTCGACGCAGGATGTCGGCCTGGCCGAGGCTGAACCCGGCGACCTTCTGCGCGATCGCCATGACCTGCTCCTGGTAGATGATCAGGCCGTAGCTCGTGTCGAGGATCTCGCGGAGGGACTCCTCGAACTCGGGATGGATCGGCGTGATCTCCTGGAGGCCGTTCTTGCGGAGGGCGTAGTTGGTGTGCGAGTTCGCGCCCATGGGGCCCGGGCGGTAGAGCGCGATGACGGCCGAGATGTCCTCGAAGTTGTCGGGCTTCATGAGTCGCAGGAGCGCGCGCATCGGCCCGCCGTCGAGCTGGAAGACGCCGAGGGTGTCGCCCTTGCCGAGCAGTTCGTAGGCGCCGGGGTCGTCGAGCGCGAGGTCTTCGAGCACCGGGCGGAAGCCGCGGTTCGCCTCGATGTTGTCGAGCGCGTCGTCGATGATCGTCAGGTTGCGCAGCCCGAGGAAGTCCATCTTGATCAGGCCGAGGGACTCGCACGCGGGGTAGTCGAACTGCGTGACGATCTGGCCGTCCTGCTCGCGCTTCATGATCGGGATGATGTCGATGAGCGGATCGCTCGACATGATCACGCCCGCGGCGTGCACGCCCCACTGGCGCTTCAGGTTCTCGAGGCCGAGCGCCGTCTCGAACACCGTCTTGGCCTCTGGGTCGGTCTCGACGATCGCCCGGATGTCGGCGGCTTCCTTGAACCGCGGATGCTTCGTGTCGAAGATCCCGGTGAGCGGGATGTCCTTGCCCATGACCGCCGGCGGCATCGCCTTCGTGAGCTTCTCGCCCATCGAGAACGGGAATCCGAGCACTCGGCCGGAGTCCTTCAGCGCCTGCTTCGCCTTGATCGTGCCGTAGGTGACGATCTGCGCGACGCGCTCGTCGCCGTACTTCTCGGTGACGTACTTGATGACCTCGCCGCGTCGGCGCTCGTCGAAGTCGACGTCGAAGTCGGGCATCGAGACGCGGTCGGGGTTCAGGAACCGCTCGAAGATGAGGCCGTGCTGCAGCGGGTCGAGGTCGGTGATGCGCATCGCGTAGGCGGCCATCGAACCGGCACCCGAGCCGCGGCCCGGCCCCACCCGGATGCCGTTGTTCTTCGACCAGTTGATGAAGTCGGCGACCACGAGGAAGTATCCGGGGAAGCCCATCTGCGAGATGACGCCGACCTCGTAGTCGGCCTGCTTGCGCACGGCGTCGGGGATGCCGTCGGGGTAGCGAACGTGGAGTCCGCGCTCGACCTCCTTGACGAACCAGCTCTGCTCGTCTTCGCCCTCGGGCACGGGGAAGCGCGGCATGTAGTTGGCGCTCGTGTTGAACTTCACGTCGCAGCGCTCGGCGATGAGCAGCGTGTTGTCGCACGCCTCGGGGTAGTCGCGGAACACCTGCCGCATCTCGGCGGCCGTCTTGAGGTAGAACTCGTCGGCGTCGAACTTGAAGCGGTTCGGGTCGTCGAGGGTCGACCCCGACTGCACGCAGAGCAGCGCCGCATGGCTCTTGGCGTCGTGCGCGTGCGTGTAGTGCAGGTCGTTCGTGGCGACGAGCGGCAGGTCGAGCTGCTTCGCCAGGCGGTGCAGGTCGGTCATGATCCGGCGCTCGATGCCGAGCCCGTGGTCCATGATCTCGGCGAAGTAGTTCTCCTTGCCGAAGATGTCGCGGAAGTCGGATGCCGCCTTCACGGCCTCGTCGTACTGCCCGAGCCGCAGCCGGGTCTGCACCTCGCCCGACGGGCAGCCGGTGGTCGCGATGAGGCCCGACGCGTAGGTGGAGAGCAGCTCGCGGTCCATGCGCGGCTTGAAGTAGTAGCCCTCGAGCGAGGCCCGGCTCGAGAGCCGGAAGAGGTTGTGCATGCCCTCGGTGTTCTGCGAGAGCAGCGTCATGTGGGTGTAGGCGCCGGAGCCCGAGACGTCGTCGCCGCCGCCGTTGCCCCACCGGATGCGGGTCTTGTCGCCGCGGTGCGTGCCCGGCGTGATGTAGGCCTCGGTGCCGATGATCGGCTTGATGCCGGCGTCGGTCGCCTGCTTCCAGAAGTCGTAGGCGCCGAACACGTTGCCGTGGTCGGTGACCGCGACGGCGGGCATGCCCTGCTCGGCCGCTGCGGTGACGAGTTCACCGACCCGGGCGGCCCCGTCGAGCATCGAGTACTCGCTGTGCACGTGCAGATGGACGAAGGAATCGCCGGCCACGAGGCTCCTCACCAGATCGGATCGCGTTGGGTTTCGCGGTCTCCCAGTCTACGGGCGACCACCCACGCTCAATCCTGCCGAAGCGAGTCGAGCGCGGCGGCGAGGTCGGCCGGGTAGCCGGATTCGAAGGTGGTCCACTCCCCCGTCGCCGGGTGCGTGAGGGCGAGCCGGTGTGCGTGCAGCCATTGCCTCGTGAGCCCGAGCCTGGCCGAGATCGTGGGGTCGGCGCCGTACATGGCGTCGCCGACGCACGGATGCCGCTGGGCGGCCATGTGCACGCGGATCTGGTGCGTTCGACCGGTCTCGAGGTGCACCTCGAGCAGCGAGGCGTATGGGAAAGCCTCGAGCGTCTCGTAGTGCGTCACGGCATGCTTGCCGCCGGCCACGACGGCGAACTTCCACTCCGAGCGAGGGTGGCGGCCGACGGGCGCGTCAATGGTGCCCGCGAGCGGATCGGGGTGTCCCTGCACGACCGTGTGGTAGATCTTCTCGACCTCGCGGTCGTGGAACTGGCGCTTGAGCTCGGTGTACGCGCGCTCGGACTTCGCCACGACCATGAGTCCGCTCGTACCGGCGTCGAGCCGGTGCACGATGCCCTGCCGCTCCGGCGCACCTGAGGTCGAGATGCGGAACCCCGCCGCCGCGAGGGCGCCCACGACCGTCGGGCCGTCCCAGCCGAGCGACGGATGCGCCGCGACGCCCGCGGGCTTGTCGACGACCACGAGGTCGTCGTCGTCGTGGATGATGCCGAGGTCGGGAACGGCGATCGGCACGACCTCGACGGTGCGCGGCGGCTCCCAGCTCACCTCGAGCCAGCTGCCGGCGCGGAGGCGATCGGACTTGTCGGCCGTCCGGCCGTCGAGCACGACGCCGCCGGATGCCGCCACCTCGGCCGCCTGCGTGCGGGAGAACCCGAGCAGCTTCGCGAGGCCCTGATCGACGCGGATGCCTTCGAGCCCGTCGGGGACGGGAAGGGAACGATGCTCCATGCGGCGCTCAGGCCCCGCGGACGACCGGCGCGACGCCGCCCGGTGCTGCGCCGGGCTCGCCGTCAGCGGCTTCGACGGCATCGGACGACGACTCGTCGCCCGCCGCCGAGCGCTTGGGCTCGCGCGACCCGTCGAGTCCGATGCCGCGGATCGTGAGGATCATGAACAGCACCATGCTCGACACGATCGCCATGTCGGCGACGTTGTAGATCGCGGGGATCAGCCACGGCGTCGAGATGAAGTCGACGACGTGTCCGAGCCCGAAGCTCGGCTCCCGGAGGAGCCGATCGGTGAGGTTGCCGAGCACCCCGCCGAGCAGGAGCCCGAAGACGAGCCCCCACGCGACCGAGCGGATGCGTCGGGCGAACCAGATGATGAACGTGATGACGCCGGCCGCCAGGATCGTGAAGATCCAGGTCATGCCGCTCGCGAGCGAGAACGCCGCACCCGGGTTGCGCACGAAATGCCACTGGAGCACGTCGCCGAGCACCGGAACCGTCTCGCCTTCGGTGAGGTTGGAGACGACGAGGAACTTGCTCAGCTGATCGAGTCCGTAGACCGCGAGCGCGCAGAGGACGAGGACGACGAGGGCGGTTGCTCCGGCCTTCGTGCGCCGCTCAGGCTCCAAAGCCCTGGAAGGTGGGTGCGGGAGCCTGTTCGTTCGAGACGCCGGTCACCGGAGCGTGGTAGCCCTGGTTGTCGGGCACCGAGACGGGTGCGGCGGTGTCGAGGTCGCGCAGCTGGCCTTCGATGTAGCTCTTCAGCTTCTGGCGGTACTCGCGCTCGAACAGACGCAGTCCGTCGACGCGCTTCTCGAGCGCCTGACGCTCCTGGTCGAGGACGCCGATCTGGGCGCGCTGCTTGGCCTCGGCCTCGGCGACGACGCGCGCCGCGGTGGCGTGGCCCTCGGCGATGAGCGCATCGCGCTTCTCGATGCCCTCGCGCACGTGCTCCTCGTGGAGACGGCGCGCGAGCTGCAGCAGGTTCGTGGTGCTGGTCTGCTCGTCGAGCTCCGACTGCGGAGCGGGAGCGGGAACCGTGACGGCGACCGTCGCAGGCTGGGGCGTCGGCTCCGCGTAGACGGGTGCCGCCACCGGAGCGGCCGCGGCCGACGAGGCGGCCTCTGCGGCCCGGGCCTCAGCCGTCGAGACGCGCTGGCGCAGCTCTTCGTTCTCCTGATTCAGTCGACGAAGCTCGACGACGACCTCGTCGAGGAAGTCGTCGACCTCATCCTGGTCGTACCCCTCGCGGAACTTCGTCGCCTGGAAGCGCTTGTTGACCACATCTTCCGGAGTTAGCGCCATGGCTTCTCACCCTCACATCTTCGAACTGTTCGTTGCGTTCTGCTAAACGGTAGCAAAGTCCACTCGGTTCCCCCAGTGCCGGGGTCATGCAGTGCGTCGTGTTCGCAGGAGATCGTCAGGCGACCGCCGCGAGCCACGATACGACGGTCATCGCCATGATCACCACGAGCATGGCCAGCGACCATCCGAGATCGAGGGCCACCTGCCCGATGCGGATCGGCGGGATGAGCCGTCGGAAGAAGCGCACGAGCGGGTCGGTCACCGAGTACACGATCTCGACGACGACGAGCCAGGCGCCCTGCGGGCGCCAGGATCGGTTGAAGGTTCGGATGAGGTCGAGCACGAAGCGCGCCCACATCACGAAGAAGTAGATGACGAGCAGTGTGTAGAGAATGCTCCAGACGACGGACAGCGCAGCCACCGCCGCTATGCGTGCGTGAAGAACGACGCGTCGACGTCGCCCTCGGCTTCACCGGTCTCCCCCGAGACCACGACGTGCGACGGCGAAAGCAGGAAGACCTTGCTCGTGACGCGTTCGATCTTGCCGTGCAGGCCCTGCGAGAGGCCGCTGGCGAAGTCGATGAGGCGACGTGCGTCGCCGTCCGACATCTGCGAGAGGTTGATGATGACCGGGACTCCCTCGCGGAAGGACTCGGCGATGACCTGCGCGTCACGGTACTGACGCGGGTGCACGGTGAGGATCTCGTTCATCTCCGCCTGCGGGGTGCTCGGTTGGACAGGGTGCTTGCGGAGCGGCGTGACGGCCGCCCCGGTCTTGGGCGCCGGTGCGGCATGCACGACCGGCGATGCCGGCGCGGGGGCCGACGCTTCTCGGGGCTCGGTCTCGAACTCCTCGTCCGCGAGGCCGAGGTAGACCATGGTCTTCTTGAGCGGGTTGGACATCGCTGCCTCCGTCTATGTTCCGTCTCTTCGAGGCTAACCGGCGACCGGACGATTGCCGGTGATTGCGGTGCCGATCCGTAGGTGTGTCGCGCCTTCGGCCACGGCGTCCTCGAGGTCGTGGCTCATGCCCATCGACAGATCGGTCGCGGCGGGAGCCAACGGGCGCACGACCGACTCGGAGAGCTCGCGCACCCGGGCGAACGCGGGCCGCGCGGGCTCCTCGAGCGGTGCGACGGCCATGAGTCCGCGCAGGCGGAGGCCGGGCGTCGCGAGCACGTGCTCGACGAGCGCGCCGAGGTCGGCCGCGGCGACGCCGCCGCGCCCGGGGTCGTCGGTGAGGTTGACCTGGACGAATGCGTCGACGGATGCCTCCTCCGATCGGAGCGCGTCCACGAGGGCCGGGCGGTCGATCGAGTGGATGGCGCTCGCGTAGGCGCGCACCTGCCTGGCCTTCTTGCTCTGCAGCTGGCCGATGAAGTGCCAGCGCAGGTCGAGGTCCGCGAGCTCGCGGTGCTTCGCCTGAGCCTCCTGATGGCGGTTCTCGCCGATGTCGTGCACCCCGAGGCTCTCGAGGTCCCGAACGAGCGAGGCCGGATGGAACTTGGTCACCACGATCGTCGTGATGTCCCTCGCGTCCCGCTCGGCCGCCGCCGCGGCCGACTCGACCCGATGACGCACCGCGAGCAGTCGTTCGCGAAGCGCATCGAGGTTCGAGTCGGCGTGCGCGGAGCTCACTTCAGGAAGTCGGGGATGTCGAGGTCGTCGTCGGCGGCGTCGAAGGCGGGGTCGCTGACGATCTGGTCGGCCGTCGAGGTCTCGGGCCCGCCCCAGTTCGCCGTCTCGACGAGTTCGTCGATGTCGATCTCGCCGATCACGTCGGCCGAGTCGGCACCCGTGGAGGCCGAGCCGCCGATGCCGGCGGCGGTCGCCGCGCCGACCGCCGCGGGCACGAGCTGCTCGCGCCGCACCTCGACGGGCTTCGCACCGGGCTCTCCCCCGTCGAATCCGGCGGCGATGACCGTCACGCGGACCTCGTCACCGAGCGTGTCGTCGATGACCGCACCGAAGATGATGTTGGCCTCGGGGTGCACGGCCTCCTGCACGAGTCGCGCCGCGTCGTTGATCTCGAAGATTCCGAGGTTCGAGCCACCCTGGATCGACAGCAGCACGCCGTGCGCGCCGTCGATCGAGGCTTCGAGCAGCGGACTCGCGACGGCGAGCTCGGCCGCCTTGATGGCGCGATCGGCCCCCCGCGAGGAACCGATGCCCATGAGCGCGGATCCGGCGCCCTGCATGACCGACTTGACGTCGGCGAAGTCGAGGTTGATGAGGCCGGGCGTCGTGATGAGGTCGGTGATGCCCTGGACACCCGCGAGGAGCACCTGGTCGGCGGTGGCGAAGGCCTCGAGCATCGAGATGCCGCGGTCGCTGATCTCGAGCAGGCGGTCGTTCGGCACCACGATGAGGGTGTCGACCTCTTCCTTCAGGCGTGCGACGCCCTGTTCGGCCTGCGTCTGACGGCGCTTGCCCTCGAATCCGAACGGCTTCGTGACGACACCGATGGTGAGCGCGCCGATCGACTTGGCGATGCGCGCGACGACCGGAGCGCCGCCGGTGCCCGTGCCGCCGCCTTCGCCGGCGGTGACGAAGACCATGTCGGCGCCGGCCAGCGCCTCCTCGATCTCCTCGGCGTGGTCTTCGGCCGCGCGTCGACCGACCTCGGGGTCGGCGCCGGCGCCGAGCCCGCGCGTGAGGTCGCGCCCGACATCGAGCTTGACGTCGGCGTCGCTCATGAGCAGCGCCTGGGCGTCGGTGTTGATCGCGATGAACTCGACGCCTCGAAGGCCGAGCTCGATCATTCGGTTGACGGCGTTGACGCCGCCGCCGCCGATACCGACGACCTTGATGACGGCGAGGTAATTCTGGTTAGTCGACATCTCCGGCCCTTCGTGCGAACTCTGAACTTTGAACCTCAAGTCGAGGGTTAAAGTCTTGCCGAGTATGCAATTGCTGTGTTCGAAGGTAAGCGGACTCCGCACGCCGCGCCGCAAGGCGCACGGGCGTGTCGCGAACCCCCTCGATCGGTCGACTCCGGCGGGCACCCGCGGGGGCCCCGGAGGCCCGGCTCATCGCGTCACCGGGCTCATCGGCGCCGACACGTCGTACTCCGAGACCGTGCCGGGTGGGGCGGCCCGCATGAGCCCCGCGAGCACGGCCGCCTTCAGCGAGGACTCCTCGGCACTCCCCCAGACCACTCGCGTGTCGCCGAGCTCGAGCTGCACGTCGTCGACCGTCTCCGCGCTCGCACCCGTCAGCATGCCGCGGACCTCGGCCGGGAGGCTCCGCACGACCGCCGCGACGGCGCGGAAGCCGTCACCCGTCACGCCGCCCTCGACGGTGATCAGCGGCTGTCCGTCGGGCCTGGCATCCGGCCGCTCGATGACGACGCCCGCGGCATCGACCAGGGCGAGCCCGTCGGAGGTCTCGATGACGCCGACCGGGGTGCGCTCGACGAGGCGCACGACGAGCGTGCCCGGCGGGACGGCCTCGACCTGATAGGTCTCGATGAGCGGGAACGACGCGAGCGCGGCCTGCACCTCGTCGCGATCCAGCATCGTCAGCGGCGTGCCCAGCATCGGATCGAACGCCTCGACGACGGCGTCGGCCGGCACCCGCGAGGCGCCCTCGACGCGCACCTCCCGCAGCGCCATGAGCGGCGAGTACGCACTGATCACGACCACGGCCACGAGCGCGGCCAGCGTGCCGAGCGCCACCGTCCAGGCGAGTCGGCGACGCCTCGAGCGCACCGTGAACCGGCGTACCTCCGCCCGCTCGTACCGGCGGCGTTCCCTCGCCGCTGCGGCGACCGCCCGGCGGGACCCCCAACGGCCGCGGGCCGTCGTCGCGGGCGTCGACGCGGATGCGACGAGCTCGGGCGCATCCGCTCCACTCCGCTTCGCCGAAGTCGCGAGGCCGGTGTCCTCGACCGCGATGCGCGGGGTGGGCGTCGGATCGGCGCCCTTCCCCTGGCCGACCGCCGTACCGGAAGCGAGCGGCCCCCGCGCGCCCGACAGGGGTGTCGCACGCTGCGCCGGGGCGCCGGCTCGCGACGGTGCCGGCCTCGCCGTGGACCGCGAACCGTCTCCGCTGCTCGGCTTCGACGCCGCGCGCGGCGGCGCCGGCCCGTCGAATCCCTGCGGCCGCTTCACGCGGCGCGCACCCTCATCCGCGCTCCCGCTCGAGCGAGCCGAGCAGCTGCGGAACGATGCGATACACGTCGCCGCACCCGAGGGTGATCACGTAGTCGCCCGCCTGCGCGATGCGGGCCGTGTGGTCGGCCGCCTCCTGCCAGTCGGCGAGGAAGGCCACGTGCGACGGGTCGGCGAACCGCTCGCTCACGAGCTCGCCCGTCACCCCGGGAACGGGGTCTTCGCGTGCGCCATAGACGTCGAGCACGACGGTCTCGTCGGCGTACTGCTCCAGCACCTCCGCGAACTCCTTCGCGAACGCCTGCGTGCGGCTGTACGTGTGCGGCTGGTGCACGGCGATGATGCGTCCCTCGCCCACGACGGTGCGCGCGGCCGAGAGGGCCGCCGCGACCTCGGTCGGGTGGTGGGCGTAGTCGTCGTAGACGCTCACGCCGCCGACCGTGCCGTGCAGTTCGAACCTGCGGCCCGTGCCGGAGAAGCCCTCGATGCCGGCGAGGGACGCCGCGGGATCGAACCCGAGTCCGACGAGCACCGCGAACGCTCCCGCGGCGTTCACCGCGTTGTGCCGCCCCGGCACGCGGAGCCGACCCGAGTAGTCGACGCCCTCGTACGAGACGCTGAACGCCACGGGACCCTCGGTCACGATGGAGTGCAGTCGCACCGTGGCATCCGACGCCTCGCCGAACGTGACCACGCGCTCGTTCGAGAGCCGCGCGGTCACGCGCACCGCGCCCGGATCGTCGCTGGAGATCACGACGAGCTCGCTCGCGCGGTCGGCGAACTCGACGAACGCCTGCTCGAACGCGTCGCGGGACCCGTAGTGGTCGAGGTGGTCGGGATCGACGTTCGTGATGAGGGCCACTGCGGTGTCGTAGAGCAGGAACGAGCCGTCGGACTCGTCGGCCTCGACGACGAAGAGCTCGCCGGCGCCCGCGGCCGAGCTCACGCCGAGATCGGCGAGCACGCCGCCGTTGACGAAGCTCGGATCGGCGCCGAGCGCGCGGAGGGCGGTGACGATCATGCCGGTCGACGTCGTCTTGCCGTGCGCACCCGCCACCGAGACGAGTCGACGACCGGCGATCAGCGCCGCGAGGGCGTGGGAGCGGTGCAGGACCGGCAGGCCGCGCGAGAGCGCGAGCTGGTACTCGGGATTGTCCTGCCAGAGGGCGCCCGTGACCACGACCGTGTCGACGTCGTCGCGGAGGTTCGCCGCGGCATGGCCGATGGCGATCTCGGCACCGAGCTCGCGCAGCGCCGCGATGTTCGCCGAGTCGCGCACGTCGGAGCCGGTCACCCGGTGACCCTCGCCGATCAGCAGGCGTGCGATGCCGCTCATGCCGGAGCCGCCGATTCCCACGAAGTGCACGGCGCCGAGGCTCGACGGGATCGGGGTGGTCAGATCGGGCTTGATGGTCACGTCGTTGCTTTCTTCGGGCTCAGGTGGCGGGTGCGGCATCGAGGATGCCGCGGTTCGGAGTCTCGAGGTGCGGATGCCGCGGCATCCGTCACCTCCACGTTACGCGCCGGACGGGGTGCCGTCGGCACCCGCGCCGAGTGCGGCGTCGACGAGGCCGACCATCCGCTCGGTGCCGTCGCGCCGCCCGACGGATGCCGCGGCAACGGCCATGTCCGCGACGCTCTGCGGCGACGCGAGGAGCGGGAGGAGCCGGGTGCGCACCAGGTCGGGCGTGAAGGACGCGTCGTCGACGAGGAGGGCGCCACCGGCGCCCACCACCTCGGCGGCGTTGTGGCGCTGCTCCCCGTTGCCGACCGGATACGGCACGAGCACCGAGGGGATGCCGAGCGCCGAGAGTTCGCAGACCGTCGCGGCACCGGCGCGGGAGACCGCGACATCCGCGACGGAGAGGGCGAGGTCCATGCGATCGGCGTACTCGAGCATGCGGTACCCGGGGATCGCCGGGTCGGAGACCTCGGACTTCGCCCCGGTGATGTGCAGCACCTGCCAGCCGGCCCCCGTGATGGCGGCCGCCGAGTCGACCATCGTGCGGTTGATGCGGCGGGCCCCGAGCGAACCGCCGGTGGCGAGCAGGATCGGCCGGTCGGGATCGAGGTCGAAGAACTCCGCGGCCGATCGACGCTGCGACGCGCGGTCGAGTTCGGCGATCTCGCGTCGAAGCGGCATGCCGACCACCTCGGCGTGACGCAGCGGCGTTCCGGTGAACGCGACGCCGACCGCCTGCGCCCAGCGCGAGCCCAACCGGTTCGCGAGGCCGGGCTTCGCATTGGCTTCGTGGATGGCGATCGGAACGCCGAGACGGCGCGCCGCGAGGTACGCGGGCGTCGACACGTAGCCGCCGAATCCCACGACCACGTCGACCTGCCGGTCGGCGATGATCGCCTGCACGTCGGCGACGGACTGCCGGAACCGATTCGGGAAGCGGACGGCCGCCCCGTTCGGGCGGCGCGGGAACGGCACCTTCGCGATCGTGAGGAGCTCGTACCCGCGCGCCGGGACGAGCCTGGACTCCAACCCCTCGGCCGTGCCGAGCACCAGGACCTCGGCGCCGGCGTCGCGTTCGCGCAGATGATCGGCGACCGCGAGCAGCGGATTGACGTGGCCGGCGGTGCCACCGCCGGCGAGGAGGTGGACGGTCATCGGCGGCGACCCGCGGCCGCGCGCGGCGCGACGCGCGCCGCGGCCCTCGCAGCCGCCCGGGCGGTCGCCTCAGGGTCACGAGCGACGGAGAGGACGACACCGATCGCGCAGAGCGTGGTCACGAGGGCGGTACCGCCGGCGGAGACGAGCGGGAGTGGGACACCGAGGACAGGGAAGACACCGAGCACGACTCCGATGTTGACACATGCCTGGCCGATCACCCACACCATCACGGACGCCGTGACCGTCTTCGCGAACGGCGTCTGCGCCGACCGCAGTACGCGCGCGAACGCCACCGCGAGCAGGACGAACAGGGCGATGACGACGATCGCCCCGATCAGCCCCAGTTCCTCGCCGATGATCGCGAAGATGAAGTCGTTGTCGGCCGCGGGCAGCCACGACCACTTCGCCGTCGAATTGCCGAGGCCGACGCCGAACACGCCGCCGTTGGCCAGGGCGAACCGGCCGTGCTGGATCTGCCAGCAGTCGTCGCTGTTGCCCTCGCCGCAGTTCTCCTGGAGGAACGCGCTGATGCGGCGCATCCGGCTGTCACTGGAGACCGCGACGATCACGAACACCGCCGCGCTCAGCAGGACGGGCGGCAGGAGCAGCCGGAACCGCACGCCCACGAGGAAGAGCGCCCCGAGGAGCATCGACCCCATGATCATGACGGTTCCGAGGTCGCCGCCGAGCAGGACGAGGCCGATCGATGCGCTGCCGACGAGCAGGATCGGGAGGATGCCCTTCTTGAAGTCGCCGAGATGGGCCTGCTTCTTCGTCACGATGAGCCCGAGCCAGAGCACGAGCGCGACCTTGATGAGCTCGGAGGGCTGGAGCTGCACCGGCCCGAACGCCAGCCAGTTCGTGTTGCCGCCGACCTCGATGCCGAGCGGCGTCGCCACCACGAGCAGCTGCAGCGCGCAGGAGAAGATGAGGGTCGGCCACGCGATGCGGAGCCAGAACCGCTCGGGCAGCCGGCTCGCGATGAGCATGAGCGGAAGTCCGATGACGGCGAACATGCCCTGTCGCGCGGCCTGGACGAAGAAGTCGCCGTCCTCCAGGCGCGACTCGACCGTCGACGAGGAGAGCACCATGACGAGGCCGAACAGCACGAGGAAGACCGTCGTGCTGAGCAGCAGAACGTAGTCCTTCGACTCGACGCGGAACACGCGTCCGAGCCGGATCCGGGCGGCGACGCCCCTGCGCTCAGACTCCGCTGTCGGGGGTGCCTGCGGCGGGGTCGCCATCCGCACCACCTCCTGCTCGTTCCCGGACGGCCTTCTGGAAGGAACGGCCGCGATCGGCGTAATCGGCGAACTGGTCCATCGAGGCCGCCGCGGGAGCCAGGAGCACCGTGTCCCCGGCCTCGGCCTTCGACTCGGCGATCGCGACCGCCCGCGACATCACCGTTCCAGTGTCGGCGTGGTCGACCTCGAAGAGCGGCACGTCGGGCGCGTGTCGGGCGAACGCGGCCACGAGCGCGGAACGATCGACGCCGATCACGACCGCCGCACGAAGCCGCGACGCGTGCGCGGCGACGAGTCCGTCGACGTCGACCCCCTTGAGGAGGCCGCCGACGATCCACACGATGCTCGGATAGGCGCGCAGCGACGCCTCGGCGGCGTGCGGGTTCGTGGCCTTGGAATCGTCGACCCAGCGGATGCCGCCGGCATGCTCGACGGTCTCGATGCGGTGGTGGTCGAGCCGGAATCCGCCCAGGGCGTCGTGGATCACGCCCACGGGCACGCCGACGGCGCGCACCAGCGCCGAGGCGGCGAGGATGTTCGCGACGACGTGCAGGACGGCGAGGCCCTGCGGCTCGAGCTCGTCGACCGTGATGATCTCGAGCGCCGACGAGTGCCGCTCCTCGAGGAAGGCCCGGTCGCAGAGGATGCCCTCGACCACCCCGAAGTCGCTCGGGCCGGGAACGTCGAGGCCGAACCCGATGGCACGGGCGCCCACCTCGACGTCGGCGTCCTCGACCATGCGTCGCGTCGCCTCGTCGGCCCGGTTGTACACGCAGGCGATCCGCGTGTTCGCGTAGACCTTGCCCTTGGCCGCGCGGTAGGCGTCGGCCCCGCCGTGCCAGTCGAGGTGGTCGTCGGCGACGTTCAGGCAGACGCTCGAGACCGGGTGCAGCGCACCGGGGCCCTCGGTCGGCAGCGCGTGGAGCTGGTAGCTCGAGAGCTCCACCACGAGCACGTCGAAGCCGCTCGGGTCGCGCACCGCGTCGAGCACGGGCACGCCGATGTTGCCGCAGGGCGCGGCTCGCAACCCGTTCGCCGCCAGCAGCGTCGCCGCCAACTGGGTCGTGGTGGTCTTGCCGTTGGTTCCCGTCACCAGGATCCACTCCGCCGCGTTCACCTTGTCGCGAACGCGCCACGCCAGTTCGATGTCCCCCCAGACGGCGACCCCCGCGCCGGGCGCCCAGTCGAGCACGGCGTTGTCGGGGTGGAAGCCGGGCGACGCCACGACGACCTCGGGAGCGAAGGCGACGACCTCGTCGGGAACCGAGTCGAGCGGATGCCGCAGCACCCGCACCCCGATGACGTCGAGGATCCTCGCCCGGTCGTCGTCGACGGACGAGGCCACGAGGAGCACCTCGGCCCCGAGTTCGGAGAGGGTGTCGGCCACCGCGAAGCCGGTGACGCCGGCCCCCAGCACGACGACGCGCAGGCCCTTCCAGTCGGAGTGCCAGCTCGTGAGCGCGTCCAGGCGCTCGGCCGCGGCATCCGGAACGGTCATCGCTGGAGCCACTCGAAGTAGAAGGCGCCGACGCCGGCCGCGACGAACATGCCGGCGATCAGCCAGAACCGCACGACGATCGTGACCTCCGCCCATCCCTTCAACTCGAAGTGATGATGGATCGGGCTCATGAGGAAGATGCGTTTGCCACCGGTCATCTTGAAGTAGGCGCGCTGCACGATGACCGAGCCCGCCTCGATCACGAAGATGCCGCCGATGAGCACGAGCAGCAGCTCGGTGTGGCTCAGGATCGCCAGGGCCGCCAACGCGCCGCCGAGCGCGAGCGAGCCGGTGTCGCCCATGTAGATCTTCGCCGGATTCGTGTTCCACCAGAGGAACCCGATGAGCCCGCCGACGATCGCCGACGCGACGATCGCGATGTCGAGCGGGTCGCGCACGTCGTACGCGCGGTACGCGTCGCTCGGGTTCAGGGTCGGGCTGAACAGCGACTGGTTGAACTGCCAGAAGCCGATGAAGATGAAGGATCCGATCGCGAGCACCGAGGCGCCGCCTGCGAGGCCGTCGAGTCCGTCGGTCACGTTGACGCCGTTCGACGCGGCGGCCGTGATGAGGCAGATCCAGATCACGTACAGGATCGTGCCCGCGATCGTGCCGAACACCATGAAGTCGAGCGGGAGATCGCGGATGAAGGAGATCTGCGTGTCGGCCGGCGTGACGTTCTCGTCGTTCGGGAAGTTGATCGCGAGCAGCGCGAACGCGGCGGCGACCGCCGTCTGCCCCGCAACCTTCGCCCACCCGCCGAGCCCGAGGCTCTGCTTGCGGCGCGTCTTCAGGAAGTCGTCGAGGAACCCGACGAGGCCGAGCCCGATCATCATGAACAGCACGAGCAGGCCGCTGGCCGTGGGCATCTCGTTGCTGATGACCAGGGTCGCCGCGAAGTAGCCGAAGACGGTGCCCAGGATGAAGACGATGCCGCCCATCGTGGGCGTGCCGCGCTTGACGTGATGGCTCTGCGGACCGTCGTCGCGGATGAACTGCCCCCAGCCGAGCCGGACGAAGAGTCGGATGAACAGGGGGGTCAGAAACAGCGTGAAGGCGAGCGACAACGCCCCGGCGCTCAGCAGTGCTCTCACGAGAACCATTCTCCCAGTCGGTCGCCGAGGTGGCGGAGGCCCGCCGAATTCGACGATTTCACCAGCACGGTGTCTCCGGGCCGGGCTGCGGCCACGACGAGGTCGTAGGCCTCGTCGGCCGTCTCGACGTAGGCGGACTCGCCGTCCCACGACCCCTCGTTGATCGTCGTGATGTGCAGTCGCCTCGCTCCCTGCCCGACGACGACGAGCTGCGAGACGCCGAGTCGCACGGCGAGCAGGCCGATGCGGTCGTGCTCTTCGCCCGAGAACTCCCCCAGCTCGCTCATCTCGCCGAGCACGGCGATGGTCCGCGTGCCGGGCGTCTGCACCTGCGCGAGGGTCTTGAGCGCGGCGCTCATGGAGTCGGGGCTCGCGTTGTACGCGTCGTTGATGATCGTGATGCCGTCGCGCCCGCCCATGACCTGCATGCGCCAGCGCTCGGCCAGCGTGACCGACTCGAGCGCGGCGACGATGTCGGCGAGGGGGACGCCGAGTTCGACGGATGCCGCGACGGTCGCCAGCGCGTTCATCACGTGGTGCTCGCCGAGCACGCCGAAGCGGACTCGAGCGGACTCGCCGCCGGGGACGTGGACCGTGAACTCCGTTCCGCGAGCATGCACGACGACCTCGGTCGCGCGCACGTCGGCGGCGGCTCCGAGCCCGAACGTGAGCACCCTGGCCTTCGTCAGCGGTGCCATCGAGGCGACCCTCGGGTCGTCGAGGTTCAGCACCGCGACATCCGTCGGCAGGAGGTCGGTGACCATCTCGGACTTCGCACGCACCGTCTGCTCGATGCCGCCGAACTCACCGGCGTGCGCGAGGCCGACCTTCAGGACGATGCCGATGTCGGGCCGGGCCATGCGCACGAGCCGGGCGATCTCGCCGACGCCGGAGGCGCCCATCTCGGCGACGAGGAACCTGGTGTCGGCCTCGAGGGAGAGCATCGTGATCGGCGCGCCGACCTCGTTGTTGTACGAGGCCCTCGCCGCGACCGTGGGGCCGACGTGCTCGAGGACGGCACGGAGGAGGTTCTTCGTCGTCGTCTTGCCGTTCGAGCCGGTGACGCCGACGATCTTCAGGTCGCCGGCCTCGCGCACGCGCGCGACGACCACGGTCGCCAGTTCGCCGAGGGCGAGGACCGAGTCCGCGACGACGATCTGCGGGACCTCGAGTTCCAGCTCGTGCTCGACGACGAGCAGCGCCGCACCCTGCTGCGTCGCCGCAGGCGCGAAGCGGTGGCCGTCGTCGAACTCGCCGCGCTTGGCGAAGAACACGTCGCCGGCCGCGATCTCACGCGAGTCGGTGGTGACGGTGCCGTCGATGACGGTCTCGGGCGCGGCATCCGTGGATCGGAGGCGGAGCGAGCCGCCGACCGCGTCGGCGATCTCGCGGAGGGTCAGGGCGATCATGCGAGCCAACCCGCCTCTCGGAGCGCGGTACGCGCGTCGTCTCGTGCTGAGTAGGGGATCTTGACGCCTTTCACTTCGTGGTAGTCCTCATGGCCCGGGCCGGCGTAGAGGATCGCATCGTCGTCGCCCGCGAGGGCGAGCGCGGCACGGAACGCGGCGCGCGGATCGGCGATCTCGTGGATCTCGCGGTCGGGCACGGCCGCCCTGGCGCCCTCGATGAGCGCCGCGCGGATGGCCGCCGGGTCCTCCCACCGCGGATGGAAGTCGGTGATGACGACGACGTCGGCGCCGCGGGCGGCGATGGCCCCCATGTCGGCGCGCTTGGTGGTGTCGCGGTCGCCGTCGGCTCCGAACACCATGATCACGCGGCCGCTCGTCGTGCGGCGGATCGCGTCGAGCGTCTGCAGGAACGCATCGGGGCTGTGGCCGTAGTCGATGTAGACGATCGGTCCGCGCTCCCCCGAGATGCGCTCGGCGCGCCCCGGGATGTAGGCCTCGATGCCGCCATCGCGATCGAGCGCCGACCGGATGTCGGCGAGCTCGTAGCCGGCGTCGACCAGCATCACGATCGCGAGCGCCGCGTTGGCGGCCATGTACCAGCCGAGCAGCGGCACGCGGGTCTCGAGCCGGAGGTCGTCGGGACCCTCGAGGAGGAACGTGGTGTGCGCGGGCTGCTCGTCGAGCACCGTGATGCGCCAGTCGGCCACGACGTCGGGCTTCGTCGTCAGCGTCGTGACCGGCACGCCGGCCTCGTCGGCGAGACGCCGGCCCCACTCGGAGTCGACGGTCACGACCGCGCGACGCGAGCGACCCGGCTGGAACAGCTCGCGCTTGGCCTCGTAGTAGACCTCCATCGACGGGTAGTCGTCGAGGTGGTCGTGCGTGAGGTTCGTGAAGCCCGAGACGTCGAACACGAGCCCGTCGACACGGTGCCGCGACAGCGCCTGCGCCGAGACCTCGATGCCGACGGCGCGCACGTCGACCTCGCGCATGCGGGCGAGCAGCGCGTGCAGCTCGCTCGCCTCGGGCGTCGTGAGCGAGCTCGTGACGGCCTCGTCGCCGATGCGCCGCTCAGCCGTCGACGTGAGACCCGCGGTCACGCCGAGTTGGCGGAGGATGCCGTAGAGGAGGTAGACGACGCTGGTCTTGCCGTTCGTGCCGGTGACCGCGAACGTCGTTGCCGGGTTCTCCTCGGTGCGATGGATCCAGGCCGCGATCGAACCGAGCGCCGCCCGCGCGTCGTCGGCGACGAGCACCGGGAGACCCGAGTCGGCCGCGATCTCCGCGCCCGCGGCGTCCGTCAGGACGGCGACGGCGCCGGCGTCGCGTGCGGCGGCGGCGTACTGGGCGCCGTGGGCGTTGCGCCCGGGAACGCCCACGTAGAGGTCGCCATGCCTCACGGCGTTCGACGAGAGCACGACGCCGGTGGTCTCGAGGTCGTCGAGATCGCCGCGCACCTCGAGCTCGAACTGCTCCGCCAGGGTGCGGAGCGATCGAGGCGCGGGATGCTGCGGCCGGAGGGCCGTGGGAGGCGATCCGGTCACGAACCCAACTTTCTCACCAGGTTGCTGGCAGGTCGGGCGCCGGAGCGCCGGATGGAATGGTCCGATACTTCTTCAGCACCTGGCTCATGACCTGTTGGAACACGGGAGCGGATGCGGCGGACGAATTCATCTTAACGGGATCCATGATGCTCACCGAAACGACGAACTCCGGATCGTCGGCCGGAGCGTAGCCCGAGACGGAGACCAGATACCCGGGGAGGTACCCGCCGTTGCCGTCGGCGACCTGCGCGGTGCCGGTCTTCGCCGCCACCCGGTAGCCCGGGATGTTCCACTGGTCGGCGAGCCAGCCCTTGGTGTAGACGTTCTCGAGCATCTCGGTCGTCTCGCGCGAGGCCTGCTCGCTGAGCACGCGAGTGCCCTTCACCTCGGGCGAGGTCGTCTCCCCCTCGGCGTCGGTGCAGCCCTCGACGAGCTGCACGGGCATGCGCACGCCGTCGTTCGCGATGGCCTGGTAGGCGCTCGCGATCTGCACCGCGGTCGTGGTCAGACCCTGGCCGAACATGGTCGTGTACTTGGTCTGGTTGTCCCACTCGTCGGGGCCGCCGTGCAGGTCACCGGATTCCTCGCCGGGGAATCCGACCTCGCTCACCCGACCCAGGCCGAACTTCTGCATGTACTCGAAGCGCGCCTGATCCGACATCTGCTCGCCGAACTTCGCGGTGGCGGTGTTCGAGGAGTCGATGAGCGCGCCCGTGAGCGTGTACGGCGTGTCGTCGTGGTAGAAGCTGTCGCGGAAGTTCGCGCCGTTCGGCGCATCGTAGGAGTACCCGGCCATGACTTGGCTCAGCGGGTTCGCGAGGCCGGCGTCCTCGAGGGATGCCGCGGTGATGGCCTTGAACGTCGAGCCGGGCTCGAACGGCGCCGTGAAGGTGCGCGACCCGCGATCGGCCGAATCGGTGGCGCCGGGGTCGTTGGGATCGACCGTGGGCACGTCGGCGACGGCGAGGAGCTTGCCGGTCTTCGCCTCCATGACGGTGACGGTGGCCCACTGCGCTCCCACCGCGAGCCGCTGCGCCTCGGCGATGCGCTGCACCTCCCACTGCAGGTCGGAATCGATCGTGAGCTCCAGCGTGCCGCCGTTCTTCGCCTGCTCGTGCACGACCTCCGTGCCCGGGATCTCCACCCAGTCCTCGAGGCTCGGGATGTAAGTCACCTCGCCGTCCTGGCCCGCGAGGCACTCGTCCTCGCCGAGCTCCAGGCCGGCGACGGCCTCGCCGTCGGGATCCACGAACCCGAGCAGGTTGCCGGCGACGGCCCCGTTGGGGTAGCTCCGGCTGGGATGCGCGTACTGCACGACCCAGGGGATGTCGAGTGCCCGGACCTTCTCGTATGTGTCGACGTCGACGAGCTTGGCCACGTATGCGAAGTCGGAGTCGGCGTCCTCCGCCAGCGCCGCGGTGATGATGCCGAGCACCTGGTCGCCCGTGAGTCCGACGACCTCGCCGAGCTGGGCGGCGGTCTGCTCGAGCGGCACCTCGACCCGGACCTTCTTCGCCGGGTCGGCGGGGTCGGGCTCCTCGCGCGCGACCGGCCCCTTCTTCGCGTTCTTCGGCGAGAGGGCGACGTCGTAGCGCATCACGCTGTCGGCGAGCACCGTGCCGTTGCGGTCGAGGATGTCGCCGCGCGCGCCGAACACCGTGATGGGTGCGGTCGAACGCACCTCGGCGGCCTGCTCGTTGAGCGCCGACGCCCGCACGACCTGGATGTCGATCAGCCGCACGACGAAGACCGCGACGAGCAGCACCAGGAGGACGCCGGCGGCGAGGATGCGCCGCATCGGATGTCTGCTGATGCGGTTCATCTGCGGCCTTTCAGGTGGAGCGGTGGATCAGTGCGTGGTCGGCGTCGGCAGCGAATCACTCGCGGGCGGCGGCGCCGGTACCGCGGCTCCCGCCGCCGGCGCCTCGACTGCCGCGCCGTGTCCGCCCACGGGTGCAGTCTCCCCCGCGTGCTGCTCGGTCACGAGCGGCACGCCGTCGATCAGCACATTCGGAACGAGTGCAGCGGATGCCACGGTGCCGCCGGCCGCGCTCGCCGGCTGGCCGAGCACCGCGCCGTCGCTGAGCCGGAGGAACACGGGATTGGTGTTCGGGACCATGCCGAGCGCCTCGGCGTTCTTCGCCAGGTACTGCGGCGACTCCACGCGATCGAGGTCCTCAGCGAGCCTCTGCTGCTCGCGCGAGAGCTTCGCCTGGCTGGTCTCGTATCCGTCGATCTCGTACGCGCCCTGGGTGACGGCGATCGAGAGCAGCAGCTGCGCGAGCGCGATCATGACGACGCCGCTGATCGCGATCACCGCGTAGGCGATGCGGGGCTTGGGCCGGCTCGCTCCGGCGGGCACGGGTCGGAGGATCTCGGGGACCCACGTGCGGCGCCGAGCCGGACTCGGGGCGCCGTGGACCGGCAGTGCCGTCATGACGCCCTCCTCACTCGCTCGGCCGCGCGCAGTCGCACGGGCTTGGCCCTCGGGTTCTCGGCCTGCTCGTCCTCGCTCGCCAGCTCGGCACCGCGCACGAGCAGCTTGAAGTACGGCCGGTGCTCCGGCAGTTCCATCGGGAGCCCGGCCGGCGCCGACGACGACGTGGCCGTCTGCAGCACGCGCTTGACGATGCGGTCCTCGAGCGACTGGTAGGCCAGCACGACGATGCGACCGCCCACGTTCAGGGTCTCGAGCGCGGCGGGCATGGCCCGCTGCAGCACCGACAGCTCCTCGTTGACCTCGATGCGCAGCGCCTGGAAGACGCGCTTGGCGGGGTGCCCCTGACGTTGCACGGCGACCGGGGTGGCCGCCGTGATGATCGCGACGAGCTCGGCCGAGCGCGTGATCGGCTGGGAGTCACGGGCCTGCACGATCGCCTTCGCGTAGCGTCCGGAGAGCTTCTCCTCGCCGAAGTCCTGGAAGATGTGCCGCAGTTCGGTCTCGGAGTACGTCGCGATGATGTCCGCAGCGGTGCGCCCCGTGGTGCCGTCCATGCGCATGTCCAGCGGCGCATCCTTCGAGTACGCGAAGCCGCGCTCGGCTCGGTCGAGCTGCAGCGACGAGACGCCGAGGTCGAAGAGCACCGCATCGACCTCGTCGTACCCCTCGGAGTCGATGGCGTCCGCGATGCCGTCGTACACCGTGTGCACGAAGCGTGCGCGGTCGCCGAAACGGGCGAGGCGCTCGCGTGCGATCGCCAGCGCGTCGGTGTCGCGATCGAGGCCGATCACGGTCAGCGACGGGAAGCGCTCCAGCATGGCGGCGGTGTGGCCGCCCATGCCGAGCGTCGCATCGACGGCGACCGCGCCGTCGCGACCGAGCGCGGGTTCGAGGAGCTCGAGCGTTCGCTCGAGCATGACCGGGGTGTGGATGTGTTCGATGTCCATGATGCCTTCGGGTTCGTGTCCGACGGATTCCGATCCCCATCCGTTCGTCCTGTTGCGGGGAAGTGCAGCAGGCGCGCACGGCTGGGCGTCGCAATCCGTCGGGCTAGAAGAGCCCGGGAATCACCTCCTCCGCCGTCTCTGCGAAGGCCGCCTCCTGCTCAGCGAGGTACGTCTGCCACGCTGTGGCATCCCAGATCTCCACCCGACTGCCTGCGCCGATGACCGTGAGGTCGCGGTCGAGGCCCGCGTAGCTGCGAAGCGTCGCGGGGATGGTGATCCGGTGCTGCTTGTCGGGGGTCTCCGCAGATGCGCCCGACAGGAAGACGCGCATGTAGTCGCGCGCTTGCTTGCTCGTCACCGGGGCTTGGCGGATCTTCTCGTTCATCTGTTCGAACTCCCGCGCGCTGAACACGTAGATGCAGCGTTCCTGACCGCGCGTGAGCACGAGTCCGGTGGAGAGCTCGTCCCGGTACTTGGCCGGAAGAATGACGCGGCCCTTCTCGTCGAGCTTCGGCTCGTAGGTCCCGAGGAACACCGCACCACCCCCTTTCCTCCGACCAGGATCCAGGTGACCCCACTTTACTCCACTCTCATCCACGGATCAACGACATCCGCACGCTTGAACCGCGATCTCGGCCGGAGATCGCCGGAAAGACGGGGATCTTCGCGGTGGAGGAAGATGGAGCGATCACGGCGCGCCGGAGTGCCTCGGCGGGCGTCAGGTGGCCGGCGCGTGCCTCAGCGCCCGGACCGGATCGGCCCGAATGGTCGGTGAGCGCACCAGCGCCCGTGAAGAAACGGTCCGGGAACGCGAAAACGGGCCGATCCGAAGATCGACCCGTTCAGTCGTGGAGGAAGGTGGAGGGGATCAGTCGCCGCGCTCCTGGCGGCGGTCCCAGCGTTCGTTGAGGCGATCCATGAAGCCGGCGGACTGATGTCCCTTCGGCTTTCCGGCGGTGCCGCTCTCGGTGGGCGCCGGCGCAGCCGCGCCGCGCTTCGAGGGCGTGGTGGCCACGAGGACGCCGGCGAACATCAGGGCGAATCCGACGACGCCGATGATGAGGGCCTGCAGCGCCACACCCGCGATGAGCGCTCCAGCACCGGCGACGGCGAGCAACACACCGAGGACGATGGCCCGGTAGTTCGGGCGACGACCGCGTACCCCTCCGACCGCATGGACGAAGTCCGCATCATTGCGGTAGAGGTTCCGCTCCATCTCCTCGAGAAGACGTTGCTCCTGCTCTGAAAGCGGCATCTCTTTCCCCTCAGGCTCGGGACCGACGCATCCGGGGCCATTCTAGCGCCGCCCGGCCTCGCTAGGCTAGGCGGGTGGCTCACAGTTCTCGACTTGTCGATCTTGTTCAAGCGCGCATCGACTCGTTCCTCGACGAGCGCACCACCATTCTCCGCTCGATCAGCGCCGACCTGGAGCCGCTCGACGAGTTCTCAAGGCGCTTTCTCAGCGGCGGCAAGCGTTTCCGGGCGCTGTTCTGCTACTGGGGCTGGGAGGCCGTGAGCGGCACCGGATTCGACCCCTTCGCCGACACCGACGAGCGCGACCGCTCCCCCGTCGTCTCGGCCGCCGCGGCGCTGGAGCTGTTCCACGCCGCCGCCCTGATCCACGACGACATCATCGACCGTTCCGACACCCGCCGCGGGGCGCCCTCGGCGCACCGGCTCTTCGAGCGCCTGCACGACAATTCCGGCTGGCTCCGACGCGCCGACGAGTTCGGGAGCGCGTCCGCGATCCTGCTCGGCGACCTCATCCTCGGCTGGAGCGACGAGCTGCTCGACGAGGGCCTCGACGCGATGCCCGATCGCGGCGCGGCCCGCGCGGCCCGCGCCGAATTCGTGCGCATGCGCACCGAGGTCACCGCGGGCCAGTACCTCGACATCCTCGCGGAGCAGTCCTGGCATCGGCGGGGCGATGACGAGCAGCGGGAGATCGCCGAGCGCGTCATCACCTACAAGGCGGCGAAGTACTCCGTCGAGGCACCCCTCGCACTCGGCGGACTGATCGCCGGCGGCTCGTCGACCCAGATCAGGGCGCTGCGCGAGTTCGGACTCCCGCTCGGCATCGCCTACCAGCTCCGCGACGACCTGCTCGGCGTGTTCGGCGATCCCGAGGTCACGGGCAAGCCCAGCGGCGACGACCTCCGGGAGGGCAAGCGCACCATGCTGATCGCCGTTGCGCGCGAACGGCTCGCAGCAGGCCCCCGCGGGCTGCTCGACGAACTCCTCGGCGATCCCGACCTCGACGAGACCCAGATCCGGATGCTCCAGCGCACCATCCTCGACTGCGGTGCCGTCGACGAGATCGAGGGCCTCATCGCGCGCGAGGTCGCACGAGCACGCGGCGCGCTCGCCGACGCACCGCTCGGCGATGCGGCCAGGACCGAGCTCGATGCGCTCGCCACGACGGTGAGCCGACGCTCGAGCTGATCCCGACCACGACCCCGCGCGGGGCGAGCGGGCGAGGGAGTCGTGCCGCCGGGACGGCCGGGGCTCAGGCCAGGGCCTGCGCCACCCGCCGGACCTCGGCCTTGCGCCCGGCGCGGAGCGCCGCGATCGGCGTCGTGCCGAGGCTGTCGTCTTCGTTCAGCAGCCAGTCGAGCGCCTCGCTGTCGCTGAACCCGCCGTCGCCGAGCACGATCGCCGTGCCGTGCAGCTCGGGGAGCGGAGCCCCGTCGCGGATGAAGTCCGCCGGCACCTTCAGCACGCCGTCGATGCGCGCCGCGAGCAGGTGCCGGTCGTCGATCAGGCGACGCACCCTGCTGGGCGTGGAGTCGAGGAGTTCGACGAGGTCGGGCACGGTCAGCCACTCGGTGGCGTTCGCATCGGGCGCAGTCGCATCGGTCACGGAACAAGCCTAGCCAGCGCAGCGCCTCCACCGGAACCGTCGTGCGCCGCGGGTCGAGCGGGCCGACTCGCCCGAATCGAACCACTCCCGAGGACACGCGCCGAGGACGTTGACTCGCCATGACGCCTGTGGAACCGTGGCGCCAACGCCGATGGGGTTGCTGAGGGGGCAGAATGGCGAACCGGGCCGATGGACTCCGGGATTCCGAGGAGCGCGCGATCGATCCGCCGGTCGGCGGCGAGACCGGGACGCGACGGAATCGCGCTGCTGCCGCACGACGACGTGGAGGCGGTCTCCGCCGGGTCCTCACGATCCCGATCGCGATGGTCGGCGCGGTCGCCGTCACGCTCGGCATCGTCCAGCCGGCGGATGCCGCCCCGCAGACGTCGAAGCGGCAGGCGAAGGCGAAGGCGAGCACGGCCGGCGAGAGGCGCGCCGCGACGGTCGCGGCCGTCTCCGCGCCCGCGGAGGTGACGGTCGCCGAAGGCGACACCGTCAGCGGCATCGCCGAGCGGTACGGGCTGGCGACCGCGGAGTTGCTCGCCGCGAACGGGCTCGGCTGGTCGAGCCTCATCTTCCCCGGCCAGCGTCTCGCCCTGCCGGGCGGTGCGCCGCCCGCCGCCGAGGAGCCGCCGCCGGCGCCCGATCTCGCGCGGCACACGGTGGTGGCCGGCGACACGATCAGCGGCATCGCCGAGCGGTACGGGGTGGATGTCGCGCAGGTCCTCAGCGCGAACGGACTGGGTCGTTCGAGCCTGATCTTCCCGGGCGAGTCGATCGTGATCCCCCCGGCGGGCGCCGTCGCATCCGCACCACCCGCGCAGCCCGTGCCCGCGCCCGAGCCGGTCGCGGCGACGCCGGTCGCCGAGACCGCGCCGGCCCCGGCACCGGCACCGGCACCCGCCCCGGCGCCCGACCGCCCGGCGACGCTCACCGACGAGATGCGGCAGAACGCGCAGCTCATCATCGACGTCGGCCGCAGCACCGGCGTGCCCGACGGCGGCATCCTGGCCGCGCTCGTCGCGGCGGCACAGGAGTCCGGCCTGCGCAACGTGCCTTCGGGCGATCGGGACTCGCTCGGCCTGTTCCAGCAGCGCCCGAGCCAGGGGTGGGGCACCGCTGAGGAGGTCGTCGATCCGGCTCGCGCCGCACGGGCGTTCTACGGCGGACCCGACGGGCCGAACGTCGGCCGCGCCCCCGGCCTCCTCGATCTGAAGGGCTGGCAGGACATGCCCGCGGATGTCGCGGCGCAGGCCGTGCAGAAGTCGGCGCATCCGGAGCACTACGCCAAGTGGGTGAACGCCGCGCGGGTCTGGCTCGCCGACCTCGGCTGAGGCCCTCTCCGAGCCGCCTCGGCGCCGCGAACGGAGGGCGCGCGGCATCCGGCGGATCACGAACCCGTTTCGATCGGGCGGTGATCGGTGTGTAGTCGGCTTCAGGCATGCGGGAGTTCGTACACTCGTGGAGTGACCACCGCGCCCGTCGACCCGATGATCGGCCGTCTCATCGACGGCCGGTACCAGGTGCGCTCGCGCATCGCGCGCGGCGGCATGGCCACGGTCTACCTCGCGACCGACCTCAGGCTCGAGCGCCGGGTCGCGATCAAGATCATGCACGGCCACCTCGCCGACGACAACACGTTCAAGACCCGATTCGTGCAGGAGGCCCGTTCGGCCGCACGCCTCGCCCACCCGAACGTCGTCAACGTGTTCGACCAGGGCCAGGACGCCGACATGGCGTACCTCGTCATGGAGTACCTCCCGGGCATCACCCTTCGCGACCTCCTGAAGGACTACAAGCGGCTCACGCCCGAGCAGACCGCCGACATCATGGACGCCGTGCTCGCCGGGCTCGCCGCCGCGCACAAGGCCGGCATCGTGCATCGCGACCTCAAGCCCGAGAACGTGCTCCTCGCCGACGACGGGCGCATCAAGCTCGGCGACTTCGGCCTGGCCCGCGCGGCCAGCGCGAACACGGCGACGGGCCAGGCCCTGCTCGGCACGATCGCCTACCTCTCCCCCGAGCTCGTGACCCGCGGCGTCGCCGACGCCCGAAGCGACATCTACGCCGTCGGCATCATGATGTACGAGATGCTGACCGGCGAACAGCCGTACGTGGGCGAGGCGCCGATGGCGATCGCCTACCAGCACGCGAACGACCAGGTGCCGATGCCGAGCACCAAGAACGCCTCGGTTCCGGCCGAGCTCGACGAGCTCGTGCTCTGGGCCACCACGCGCGATCCCGAAGCACGACCCCGCGACGCGCGCGAGATGCTCGACCGGCTGCGCGAGGTCGAGCCGGCGATCCGGCACGGCGTCCTCGATCCCACGTCGACGATGGTGCTCTCGGGCGTGCCCTCGCGTTCGAACCCGACGGCGGCCACGACGGTGCTGAACGGGGCGGCCCTGACCGCCGGTCACGTCGCCACGCCGACGACGGCGAGCCCTCCGGCCTCCGACGCCGACGGCGGCGGCCCCGATGCCGCGGCGCTCATGACCGCCTCGTCGCGCCGGCGTCGGCGCGGCTACTGGATCCTCGCGCTGGTTCTCCTGCTCACCGGCCTCGCAGCCGGCACCGGCTGGTACTTCGGAAGCGGCCCCGGGTCGCTCGCCGCGGTTCCGCCCACCGCCGGGTTGTCGTCGGAGGAGGCCCACGCCGCACTCGAGGACGCCGGGTTCCAGGTCGCCGACGCCGAACGGAACGACCCGGTGGTGCCCGCCGGTTCCGTCTCGGGCACCGACCCCGCCGAGGGCGAGCAGGTGAACCGCGGATCGAAGGTCACCCTCTACGTCTCGACCGGTCCGGCCATCCTCGCGGTTCCCGACGTGGTCGGGCTGCCCGAAGCCGACGCCCGTGCGCAGCTGTCGGACTTCGCCGTGGCGAAGACCTCGGTCGAGCAGTTCTCCGGCGACGTCGAATCCGGCCTGGTCATCGCCGCGCTCGACGCCGACGGCGCACCGCTCTCCGGCCAGTACGCCGAGCGTGGCAAGGTCACCCTCGTCGTCTCGGTCGGCGCGGTTCCGCCGGTCGAAGGGCTCCCCGCCGGCGAGGCCGAGTCCAAGCTCACCGACGCCGGGCTCACCGTCGAGTACAACGACCCCGTGTTCGACAACGAGGTGCCCGCCGACCACGTCAAGACGGCCGACTGGACCGAGGACCCCATGGTTCCCGGGTCGAAGGTCGTGCTCACCGTCTCGAAGGGTCCCGACCTCGTCGCGGTCCCCGACGTCGTCGGCAAGAACTGGGGCGAGGCCAGCGCCGAGCTGAGGGATGCCGGCTTCGAGATCGACTACAACCTGCTCGCGGATGTCGCACCGAACGCCTTCGTCGTCTCGAAGACCGATCCCGAGGCCGGCGCCACGGCGCTTCGCGGTTCGACGGTGTCCGTCAACTTCGCCGGTTTCTGACGCACGAACCCTCGGCGGGATCGCGCATGAACGCCTCCCGGGCGAATGCGCGGAGGGTGCGCAGATGCGCGCGGCATCCGATCGGTGACGACCGGATGCCGCGCGCCTGCGGCGATCAGCGTGCCGAGAGCTCCTCGGCAACCAGGAACGCGAGCTCGAGCGACTGCATGTGGTTCAGGCGCGGGTCGCAGAGGGACTCGTAGCGCGTCGCGAGCGTCTCCTCATCGATGTGCTCCGAACCGCCGAGGCACTCGGTGACATCGTCACCGGTGAGCTCGACGTGGATGCCGCCGGGATTCGTGCCGGCCGCCCGGTGCGCCTCGAAGAAGCCCTTGACCTCGTCGACCACGTCGTCGAACCGACGCGTCTTGTAGCCGTTCGGCGTGGTGATGCCGTTGCCGTGCATCGGGTCGGTGACCCAGAGCGGCGTGGCATCGCTGGCCTTGATGGCCTCGAGCAGCGGCGGCAGGCCGTCGCGGATCTTGCCGGCGCCCATGCGCGTGATGAAGGTGAGCCGGCCGGGCTCGCGATTCGGGTCGAGCTTGTCGATGAGCTCGAGCATGGTCTCGGGCGACGTCGTCGGACCGAGCTTCACGCCGATCGGGTTGCGCACCCGGGACAGGAAGTCGACGTGTGCGCCGTCGAGGTCGCGGGTGCGCTCGCCGATCCAGATGAAGTGCGCCGACGTGTCGTACGGGGTTCCGGTACGCGAGTCGATGCGCGTCATCGGACGCTCGTAGTCCATGAGCAGGCCCTCGTGGCCGGTGAAGAACTCGGTGTGCCGAAGCGCCTCGAAGTCGGCGCCGCAGGCGTCCATGAACTTCACCGCGCGGTCGATGTCGCGCGCCATGATCTCGTAGCGGGCGTTCGCCGGGTTCGCGGCGAAGCCCTGGTTCCACGAGTGCACCTGCCGCAGGTCGGCGAACCCGCCCTGCGTGAAGGCGCGGATGAGGTTCAGCGTCGACGCGGCCATGTGGTACCCGCGCACCAGGCGAGCGGGGTCGGCCTGGCGGGACTCCGGCGTGAAGTCGTATCCGTTGACGATGTCGCCCCGGTAGGCCGGGAGGGTGACATCGCCGCGCGTCTCGCTGTCGCTCGAGCGCGGCTTGGCGAACTGCCCCGCCATGCGGCCCATCTTGACGACCGGCATCGACGCGCCGTACGTGAGCACGACCGCCATCTGCAGCACGGTCTTCACCCGGTTGCGGATCTGGTCGGCCGTCGCCCCCGCGAAGGTCTCGGCGCAGTCGCCGCCCTGCAGGAGGAACGCCTTGCCCTGCGACGCCGCCGCGAGACGGTCGCGGAGGTTGTCGACCTCGCCCGCGAACACCAGCGGGGGCAGCGAGGCGAGCTCGGCGGATGCCGCGGCGGCGGCCACCGAGTCGGGCCAGACCGGCTGCTGCTTGATCGGCAGCGTGCGCCAATAGTCGAGGCCGTCGATCACGGAGGGATCTGCATTGACGACGGGCTCGACGAGCTGTACCACGGATATGTCCTGAGGGTTCGGGGCGCGATGCGCCGGGGAGAACGAGACCGGCGGCACGAACGCGCCACCGCAGATCGAGCCTACCCCGATTGCGCGGCGCGCTGCTCTCGCACCGAGCTCGCGTAGACGTCGAGGTACTCCTGCCCGCTCAGGCTGCGGAGCGAGTGCACGAGCTCGTCGGTCACGGAACGCAACACGAAGCGATCGCCCTCGAGGCCGTCGAACCTGGTGAAGTCGATCGGTTCGCCGATGATGATGCCGATGCGGCGCACCTTGGGCAATCTCGTGCCGATGGGCATGACGGTCTCGGTGCCGATCATCGCGACCGGGATCACCGGGACGCCGGCTTCGAGCACCATGCGGGCCACCCCGGTGCGCCCCCGATAGAGACGTGCGTCGGGGCTGCGCGTGCCCTCGGGGTAGATGCCGAGGATGCCTCCGCCGCCGAGCACGCGGAGACCCGTCTCCAACGACGCCTCCGACGCCTTGCCGCCGGAACGGTCGATGGGCAGCTGGCCCGCGGCCTGGAAGAACATCTTGGTGGCCCAGCCCTTGAGGCCCTTGCCCGTGAAGTACTCGCTCTTGGCGAGGAACACGACCTGGCGGTCGACGACCAGCGGCAGGAAGATCGAGTCGATGAACGAGAGGTGATTGCTCGCGAGCACGACCGGACCGGTCTTGGGAACATTCTCGAGACCGACGATCCACGGCCGGAAGATCGCGAGCAGGATCGGCCCCACCACGATGTGTTTCATGATCCAGTAGAACATCGATCGTCCTTCCCGCCGCTTGAACCCTACCGCCGCCGCGGATCAGGCGTGCTCGGCCACCCAGACGCGCGCGAGGTCGGCCGCACCCACGACGCCCGCGTCGTTGACGAGCTCGGCGATGACGAAGTCTGGCTCGGGGTGGTAGCCGCGGGCCGGAAGGTGCTCGGTGTACGCCTCGCGGATGGGGCCGAGCAGCAGTTCGCCCGCCGAGGCGACGCCGCCGCCGAACACGAACCGCTGCGGATCGAGCACGGCCGAGAGCGACGCCGCGGCCTCGCCGAGCCAGTGTCCGAGCTGACGCAGTGCCGCGATCGCTCCGGGATCCTCGGACTCGATCATCGCGCCGACGATCCGGCCGTCGAGTGCGCCGTTCGCGTCGCGCGCGCGAGCCAGCTGGAGGCCGATGCCTCCCGCGTCGGCGATCTCGTTCGCGAGCCGGAGCAGCGCTCGACCCGACCCGTACATCTCGAGGCAGCCGCGCTGGCCGCATCCGCAGGGAAGCCCGCCCGGCACCACGCGCAGGTGCCCCAGCTCGGCCCCCGCACCGAATCCGCCGCGGAACAGCCGGTCGCCGGTCACGATCGCTCCGCCGACGCCCGTTCCGATGGTGAGCATGACCATGTCGCTCACCAGCCGGCCCGCGCCGAACCGGAACTCGGCCCAGCCTGCGGCGTTCGCATCGTTGTCGACGACGACGGTGCCGCCGACACGTGCCTCGAGCTTGGCCCGGAAGGGCTCGTTGCGCCAGTCGATGTTGGGTGCGTAGTAGACCGTGGACTGCGCCGCATCGATGAAGCCGGCCGCGGCGACGCCGACCGCGACATCCGCCGCGTCGACGCCGTCGGACAGGGTCTGGATCATCTCGACGACGGCGTCCTCGAGGAGCGCGGCATCACCGGCGGGGGTGGGCACGCGCTCGTGACGGACGATCGCGCCCGCCTCGTCGACGACCGCGCCCGCGATCTTGGTTCCGCCGATGTCGATGCCGATCGCGTGCACGGTGGAGCGCCTTTCCGTGGATGGAAGTGTCGGAGCGCCTGCGGGCCACGTTTCGAGACGGGCCGGCGACAGGGCAACCACTAGAGTGTAATAGACCGGTCGAACCCCCTACACCGACCGTTGCCCCAGTACGACTTACCGGTGCCGAAGGAGCTACCGTGATCCAGTTCGATACCCCTGTCGTGGTTCCCGCCGACCCCGAAGCGAACGTGACCGACCTGTTGGTCCAGCGCGTCGCGGCGACGCCCGATTCCGTCCTCTTCTCGTTGCCGACCTCCGACGGCGGCTGGTCCCCCGTGACCACTCGCGAGTTCTACGACCAGGTCATCGCCCTCGCGAAGGGCTTCGTCGCCGCCGGCGTCCAGCCGGGCGACAAGGTCGGCCTCATGAGCAAGGTCCGCTACGAGTGGACCCTCATCGACTTCGCGATGTGGTTCGCCGGCGGCATCCTCGTGCCCGTCTACGAGACGAACTCGCCCGCGCAGGTTCGCTGGAGCCTCAGCGACTCCGGCGCGACCGCAGTCATCCTCGAGACCGCCGACCACTTCACGCGATTCGACGAGGTGCACCCCGACCTGCCCGCGATCGGCAGCGTCTGGCAGATCGACCTCGGCGACCTCGACAAGCTCGCCGCCGGCGGCACTGCGGTTCCCGATGAGGAGATCGAGCGTCGTCGCAATCTGGCCGTCGGGTCCGACATCGCGACGCTCATCTACACGTCCGGCTCGACCGGCAAGCCGAAGGGGTGCGTGCTCACGCACTCGAACTTCGTCGAGCTCTCCCGCAACGCCGCGGTCGCGCTCAAGGACGTCGTGGCCGACCCGGACGGCGCCTCCACGCTGCTGTTCATCACCACGGCGCACGTGTTCGCGCGATTCATCGCCGTGCTCTCCGTGCATGCCGGCGTCCGGGTCGGGCACCAGGCCGACACGCGGCAGCTCCTCCCCTCGCTGGCGAGCTTCAAGCCGACCTTCCTCCTTGCCGTGCCCAGGGTGTTCGAGAAGGTCTACAACGTCTCCGAGCAGAAGGCAGAGGCCGGCGGCAAGGGCAAGATCTTCCGGGCCGCAGCCGAGACCGCCGTGGCGTACTCGACCGCGAAGGAGGCCGGGACGCCGATCTCGCTCGCCCTGAAGCTCAAGTTCAAGCTCTACGACACCCTCGTGTTCTCCAAGCTGCGTGCGGCGATGGGCGGCAACGTGAAGTACGCCGTGTCCGGTTCGGCGCCGCTCGGCCCTCGCCTCGGGCACTTCTACCACGCCCTCGGCATCACGATCCTCGAGGGCTACGGCCTCACCGAGACCACCGCGCCCGCGACGGTGAACCTCGCGACCCGATCCAAGATCGGCACGGTCGGCCCGGCGCTGCCCGGCGTCTCGGTGCGCATCGCCGACGACGGCGAGATCCAGGTGAAGGGCGTCGACGTCTTCAAGGGGTACTGGAACAACCCCGAGGCGACCGCCGAGGCGTTCGACGGCGAATGGTTCAAGACCGGCGACCTCGGTGCGTTCGACGACGAGGGCTTCCTCACCATCACCGGGCGCAAGAAGGAGATCATCGTCACCGCGGGCGGCAAGAACGTCTCCCCCGCGGCGCTCGAGGACCCGATCCGCGCGAACCCGCTGGTCGGTCAGGTCGTCGTGGTCGGTGACCAGAAGCCGTTCATCTCCGCGCTCGTCACGCTCGACCCCGAGATGCTCCCCGTCTGGCTGAACAACAACGGCGAGGACGCGGGCATGAGCGTCGAGGAGGCCACGGCCAACCCCGCGGTGCTCGCGGAGGTCCAGCGGGCGATCGACACGGCGAACGAGAACGTGTCGCGGGCGGAGTCGATCCGCAAGTTCGCGATCCTCCCCATCGACCTCACCGAGGCGAGTGGGCACCTCACGCCGAAGCTCAGCATCAAGCGCAACGTGATCCTCTCGGACTTCGCACCCCAGATCGAGGCGATGTACTCCGGCGCGCCGGCGACCGAAGGCCACTCGATCATCCGCTGATCCTGATCAGAAGCGAACGGGCCCCGCATCCTCTGCGGGGCCCGTTCGTCGTTCGGCCGGAGCTGCGGATGCCGGTCAGAACCAGTCCGACTCGCGCACCGCGCGCATGGCCGCGCGACGCTCATCCTTCTCGAGGCGGTCGAGGTAGAGCAGTCCGTCGAGGTGGTCGGTCTCGTGCTGCAGCGCCTGCGCCATGAGGCCGGTGCCGGAGAGCTCGATCTCGTTGCCGTCGAGGTCGATGCCCCGAACCTTGGCGAACGGGTACCGCGGCGTCTTCTGCCAGAGCCCGGGAACCGAGAGGCAGCCTTCGTCGAGCAGTTCGAGGTCGCCCGAGGTCTCGACGATGACCGGGTTCAGGATGTAGCCGACGTCGCCGTCGACGTTGTAGCTGAAGGCGCGGAGGTTGACGCCGATCTGCGACGCCGCCACGCCGGCCCGGCCGGGGACCCGGACGCTGTCGACGAGGTCGGCGACGAGCGCACGGACACCGTCATCGATCTGTTCGACGGGGGCCGAGACGGTCTTCAGGACAGGGTCGCCGAACAGGCGTATGGGTCGTTCCGGCAATGCCGCTCTCTTTCAATGGCCGCCGCGGTCGACGGGCAGCCCCTCCACGACGAGCGCGGCGAGCTCGCGTGCGGCATGACGCGTGATGGGACGCAGCTCGTCCCAGTGCACCACGGATCCGGCGGCCAGTTGGGGGTCGTACGGAATGCGGACGATCTCGCGTACACGGGACTGGAAGTGGGCCTCGATCTCGTCGACCTTCACCAGGTGCGTGCCCTGCGTCGCGAGGTTGATCGCGACGACGGCGTTGCGCACGAGATCGCCGAAGCCGTTCGCCTCGAGCCACGTGAGCGTCTCGGAGGCCAGGCGCGCCTCGTCGACGCTGCCGCCGGAGACGATCACGATCGAGTCGGCGCGCTGCAGCGTCGCGCGCATGACGGAGTGGACGATGCCCGTTCCGCAATCGGTGAGCACCAGCGAGTAGTACCGTGCGGCGAGACTCGCCACGACGTTGTAGTCGTCGTCGTCGAACGCCTCGGAGAGGGTCGGGTCGGTGTCGGAGGCGAGGATGTCGAGGCGCGTCTCGTCGCGCGACACGAACGCCGAGAAATCGGTGTAGCCGCCGATCGACGGCGCCTTCGTCACCACGTCGCGCACGGTCTCGCGGGTCTGCCGATCGACGCGTTCGGCCAACGTGCCCCGGTCGGGGTTCGCATCGATCGCGATGATGCGGTCGTCGCGGGCATTCGCGAGCGCCATGCCGAGCAGCGCGGTGATCGTGGTCTTGCCGACGCCGCCCTTGCGGGTCAGGACCGGGACGAACCGTGCTCCGCCGTCGAAGCGGCGCTGGATGCGGGCGCTGAGCTCCTTGTAGGCGCGGGCCTTCGCCGAGTCGCCGAGGTTCACGAGGTGCAGCGAGGCCTCGTAGAGGAACCGGTTGAAGCCGCCGTGCGGTGCCGGCCTCGTCGTGCGGTTCAAGTCGATGAGCCGATCGGCCGTGAGCGATTCGGAGGTCTCGGGCACCTCGGCCGGCGTGCCGTCGCCGGACGGGACGTCCACGATCGCCACGTGGCTGCCGGTGTCGGTGCTCACGCGCTCGCGCCGCGTCTTCGTCGCGTCGGCGGCGAGGAGGGCGCCATACGGCGATGGGTCGGCGCGCCCGCCGCCGGTGCGGTACGCGCCGGCGAGGGCCGGCGTCATCACGTCGACGGATGTCGTCGTCGGGCCGCCGGCGAGGCCGCCGGGGTCGACCGCGACATCATCGATGGCCACGGCGACCTCGTCGTCGGGCATCACGGGATGCGGAGCCGGCGGAAGGTCGACGCGGATGTTCAAGCTGTCGGGAATCGCGCCCGCGGCGTGGGCACCCCCCGCCGCGGTGTCGGGCTTGTCGACGGCCGCATTGCGACCGAGACGACGAACCCCCGTGCGGTCTTCTCCGGAATTGTCAGCCACCGAATCCCCTCCTCAGTGCGAACACGAGCGCGCGTCGCCGCGAACCCAAGCCCCAGCCTACAGCGGACGAACCACCACGAGGAGGTCCCCGGCCTCGACCTGCTGGGTCTTCGGGATGGCGACCCGCTCGATGATGCCGGCGACCGGCGACGTGATCGCGGCCTCCATCTTCATCGCCTCGATGCTCGCGACGCTCTGGCCGACGGCGATCTCGGCACCCGGCTCGACCTGCAGCGTGACGACGCCGGAGAACGGCGCGGCCACATGTCCGGGCTGCGAGGCATCCGCCTTCTCGGCCGCCCGTGAGTCGACCTCGATGCTGCGGTCACGGACGAAGACCGGTCGCAGCTGCCCGTTGAGGATGGTCATCACGGTGCGCATGCCCTTGTCGTCGGCCTCGCCGATGGCCTCGAGGCCGGCGTACAGCCGGACGCCACGGTCGATCTCGACGACGTGCTCGGAACCCTGTCGCAGGCCGTAGAGGTAGTCGATGGTGTCGAGCACCGAGAGGTCGCCGAACAGCTCCCTGATCTGCTCGAAGTGACGAGTCGGCGCCGGGAACAGCAGGCTGTTCAGCATCGCCCGACGCTCGATGCTCTCGCCGTCGAGCGCCGCGCGCTGCTCGGGCGTGAGCTCGGTGACGCCGATGCGGACGTCGCGTCCGGCGAGCACCTTGGTTCGGAACGGCTCGGGCCAGCCGCCCGGCAGGTCGCCGAGCTCACCGGCCATGAACCCGACCACCGAGTCGGGGACGTCGTACTTCTCGGGGTTCGCCTCGAAGTCGGCCGGGTCGGCCTTCACGGCCGCCAGGTGCAGGGCGAGGTCGCCGACCACCTTGGACGACGGCGTCACCTTGGGCACTCGCCCGAGGATCTTGTTCGCCGCGGCGTACATGTCCTCGATGAGCTCGAAGTCGTCGGCGAGGCCGAGCGCGATCGCCTGCTGCCGCAGGTTCGAGAGCTGGCCGCCCGGGATCTCGTGGTGGTAGACGCGGCCCGTCGGCCCGGGCAGGCCGGATTCGAACGGCCGGTACACGCGGCGCACGGCCTCCCAGTACGGCTCGAGGTCGGCGACCGACTGGAGCGAGATGCCGGTGTCGCGTTCAGTGTGCGCGAGTGCGGCGACGAGGGAGGATGCCGACGGCTGGCTCGTGGTGCCCGCCATCGGCGCACTCGCGACGTCGACCGCGTCGACGCCGGCTCGGCTGGCCGCCAGCAGGGTCGCGAGCTGGCCGCCGGCGGTGTCGTGGGTGTGCAGGTGCACCGGCAGGTCGAACCGCTCGCGCAAGGCCGTCACGAGCTTCTCGGCCGCCGCCGGGCGCAGCAGGCCCGCCATGTCCTTGATCGCGAGGATGTGCGCGCCCGCCGCCACGATCTCGTCGGCGAGGCCGAGGTAGTAGTCGAGCGTGTAGAGGTCTTCGGCGGGGTCGAGGAGGTCGCCCGTGTAGCAGAGGGCCACCTCGGCGACCGCCGTGCCGGTCGCGAGCACGGCGTCGATGGCGGGACGCATCTGGTTCACGTCGTTCAGCGCGTCGAAGATGCGGAAGATGTCGACGCCGGTGGCGGCCGCCTCGCGCACGAACGCGTCGGTGACCTCGGTCGGGTACGGCGTGTAGCCGACCGTGTTGCGCCCGCGGAGGAGCATCTGGATCGCCACGTTCGGCAGTGCGGCACGAAGGGCGGCGAGTCGCTCCCACGGATCTTCGCCGAGGAAGCGGAGCGCGACGTCGTAGGTGGCGCCGCCCCAGGCCTCGACCGAGAGGAGCTCCGGCGTCAGGCGAGCCACGTACGGCGCGACCGCGACGAGGTCCTTGGTGCGCACCCGGGTCGCGAGCAGCGACTGGTGCGCGTCGCGGAAGGTCGTGTCGGTGACCGCGAGCGGCGTCTGGGCGCGCAGCTCCGCGGCGAACCTGACCGGACCGAGCTCGAGCAGGCGCTGGCGCGACCCCGCCGGCGCGGGCGCCGCGAGATCGACCGTCGGGAGCTTCTCGGTGGGACTCACGATCGTGGGTGCGACGCCGTTCGGCTGGTTCACGGTGACGTCGGCGAGCCAGTTGAGGATCTTCGTCCCGCGGTCCTTGGACACGCGGCCTCGGACGAGCTGGGGGCGCTCGTCGATGAAGGACGTGCTGAGGTCGCCGGCGACGAAGGCCGGGTCGTCGAGCACGGCCTGCAGGAACGAGATGTTCGTGGAGACGCCGCGGATGCGGAACTCGGCGAGGGCTCGCCGGGAGCGCGCGACGGCCGACGGGTAGTCGCGTGCGCGACACGTCAGCTTGGCGAGCATCGAGTCGAAGTGGGGGCTGATCTGCGCGCCCGGGTTGACGGTTCCGCCGTCGAGGCGGATGCCGGCGCCGCCCGGCGAGCGGTAGGTCGTGATCTTGCCGGTGTCGGGGCGGAAGCCGGCGGTGGGGTCCTCGGTGGTGATGCGGGTCTGCAGCGCGGCTCCGCGCAGGCGGATGTCGCCCTGCAGGAGTCCGAGGTCGGCCAGCGTCTCGCCCGCGGCGATGCGGATCTGGGAGACCACGAGGTCGACGTCGGTGACCTCCTCGGTGACCGTGTGCTCGACCTGGATGCGCGGGTTCATCTCGATGAACACGTGCTCGCCGGCGCGCTCGCCCGCCGTGTCGAGCAGGAACTCGACGGTGCCGGCGTTCACGTAGCCGATCGACTTCGCGAAGGCGATCGCGTCGCGGTAGAGCGAGTGGCGGATGTCGTCGGAGAGGTTCGGCGCGGGCGCGATCTCGATCACCTTCTGGTGACGACGCTGCACCGAGCAGTCGCGTTCGAACAGGTGCACGGTCTCGCCCGTGGCGTCTGCCAGGATCTGGACCTCGATGTGGCGCGGGCGCAGCACGGCCTGCTCGAGGAACATGGTCGGGTCGCCGAATGCGCTGTCGGCCTCGCGCATGGCCTCTTCGAGCGAGGCGCGCAGGTCGTCCTTGGAGTCGACCCGGCGCATTCCGCGACCGCCGCCGCCGGCGACGGCCTTGGCGAAGATCGGGAAGCCGATGTCGTCGGCCTGCGCGACGAGCGCCTCGATGTCGCGCGACGGCGGCGTGGACTTCAGCACCGGCACCCCGGCGGCGATCGCGTGCTCCTTGGCCGTCACCTTGTTGCCGGCCATCTCGAGCACGTTCTTCTTCGGGCCGATGAAGGTGATGCCCGCCGCCTCGGCCGCCTCGGCGAGTTCGGGGTTCTCGGAGAGGAACCCGTAGCCGGGGTAGATCGCGTCGGCGCCCGACTCGCGCGCGACCCGGATGATCTCGGACACGTCGAGGTACGCGCGCACCGGGTGCCCGGGCTCGCCGATCTGATATGCCTCGTCGGCCTTCAGGCGATGCAGGGAGTTGCGATCCTCGAAGGGATACACCGCGACCGTCTTCGCGCCGAGTTCGACCGCTGCCCGGAACGCCCTGATGGCGATCTCACCGCGATTGGCAACCAGAATCTTCGAGAACATGCAGGCCTTTCGTGAGAGGGGTTCCGCACAGCGAACGTTTAGGTTTCGCCCAAGCAATAGAGGTAGCGTATCTGTTCGTGCACGTACTCAGCGTCAGTTCCCTCAAGGGCGGTGTCGGGAAGACCACCGTCACCCTCGGACTGGCGTCGGCGGCGTTCGCTCGCGGCGTCCGTACCCTCGTCGTCGACCTCGATCCGCAATCCGACGTCTCGACCGGCATGGACATCCAGGTCGCCGGGCATCTCAACGTCGCCGACGTCCTCGCCTCTCCCAAGGAGAAGATCGTCCGTTCCGCCATCGCGCCGAGCGGTTGGGCGCGATCGAATCCCCAGTCGACCATCGACGTCATGATCGGCAGCCCGTCGGCGATCAACTTCGACGGCCCGCATCCGTCGATCCGCGACATCTGGAAGCTCGAGGAGGCCCTCGCGAACGTCGAGGCCGACTACGAACTCGTGCTCATCGACTGCGCCCCCTCGCTGAACGCGCTCACGCGCACCGCGTGGGCCGCGAGCGATCGCGTCGCCGTGGTCACGGAGCCCGGCCTGTTCTCGGTCGCGGCCGCCGACCGCGCGCTGCGTGCGATCGAGGAGATCCGTCGAGGCCTCTCCCCTCGCCTGCAGCCGCTCGGCATCATCGTGAACCGCGCTCGCGTGCAGTCGCTCGAGCACCAGTTCCGCATCAAGGAACTGCGCGACATGTTCGGCCCGCTCGTGCTCTCCCCGCAGCTGCCCGAGCGCACCTCGCTGCAGCAGGCGCAGGGTGCGGCGAAGCCCCTGCACATGTGGCCGGGCGAGAGCGCCGAGGAGATGTCGGCCAACTTCGACCAGCTGCTCGAGCGCGTGCTGCGCACGGCACGGATCGGCGACTTCTCCAACGTCCCGCTCGAGCTCGAGACGCCCACGCGCTGACGAGTCATGGCGCACGCCGGTCGGATGATTCCGGCTGGCGGGCCTTCGGCTCCCGTCGCGCCGCATCGGCCGACGCGGCGAAGGCGACTCAGGAGATGCGGCGGGCCTTCGAACCGCGGCGTGCGGCGAGCTCGTCCATCGGGTCGGCCGGCTGCAGGTCGAGCTCGGCGATCGAGTTCTCGACCTCGCGGAGCACCTTGCCCACCGCGATGCCGAAGACGCCCTGGCCGCGGTTGACGAGATCGATGACCTCGTCGTCGGAGGTGCAGAGGTAGACGCTCGCACCGTCGCTCATGAGCGTCGTCTGCGCGAGGTCGCGGATGCCGGACTCCCGAAGCTGGGTGACCGCCGTGCGGATCTGCTGCAGGGAGATGCCCGTGTCGAGCAATCGCTTGACGAGCTTCAGCACGAGGATGTCGCGGAACCCGTACAGTCGCTGCGAGCCGGAGCCGGCCGCGCCGCGCACCGTCGGTTCGACGAGCTGCGTGCGTGCCCAGTAGTCGAGCTGCCGGTAGCTGATGCCCGCTGCGCGAGCGGCGACCGCGCCGCGATAGCCGGTGCCGTCGTCGTGCTCGGGCATGCCGTCGGTGAAGAGGAGTCCGAGGTCGTAGCGGTCGCGCGCGCTCCGGTCGAGCTCACTCATGCGATCCCCTCACTCTCGGACTCTCACCCCGTCGGGGCATCGACCACGCTACCGAGGGGATCGGGTCGAACCAAACACATCGGGCCGAACGTCACGGCGTGTCGCGGGCGTCTTCGGCGGATGTTCAGCGCGCGAGCCGTGCGAGCGCGGAACGCACGGCCTCGGCGCGCACGGTCTCGAGCTGTGCGGCGAGCTCGGCGGCGCGCTCGGAGACCCGCGCCTTGCCCGCGGCGTCGGGCCGTCGGGACGGCGCCAGCGCACGGTCGATGAGGGCGGCATCCCGCTCCGCAGCGGCCCGCAGCCCGCGCAGGTGACGCGGTTCGATGCCCACCTCGCGAAGCGCGGCCAAGGCCTTCAGCACCCCGAGGGCCTCGTCGTCGTAGGGTTCCGCCGGTGACATGAGCGACGCGGCGACGGCCTCGTCGAGGAGCCCCCGCGGCGCTCGGGCCGCGGAGATGAGTTCGTCTCGTGCGAACCGCCTCGCTCCGAGGAATCCGCGCGCATCGGTCGCGCCGGGCAGCGCGGGCGTGTCACCGGCGTCGATCGCCTCGAGGTGGGCGCGGATGACCTTGAGCGGGAGGTAGTGGTCGCGCTGCATCGAGAGCACCAGCGTGATGCGCTCGACGTCGGCCGTGGAGAACTTGCGATAGCCGGCGGCGGTCCGGGCCGGCAGCACGAGGCGCTGCTCCTCGAGGAAGCGGAGTTTCGACGGTGTGAGGTCGGGGAACTCCGGCTGCAGCCGCGCGAGAACCTGACCGATGCCGAGCAGTGGGGCCTGGCCGCTCGCGTGCGCAGGGGCGGCGCGGCCCGACACTAGCTGCTCGCCAGCGGCGCCAGGTCGCGACGCGAGGCGTAGAAGGTGAGTCGGAACTTGCCGATCTGCACCTCGGCGCCATCGCTGAGCAACGCGGTCTCGATGCGGACCCCGTCGAAGTAGGTGCCGTTCAGCGACGAGAGGTCTTTCACCTCGAACGCGGTGCGGTGCCGGTGGAACTCGGCGTGCCGGCGCGAGACCGTGACATCGTCGAGGAAGATGTCGGCGTCGGGGTGCCGCCCGACGGTCGTCACGTCGGTGTCGAGGAGGAAGCGCGCCCCGCTGTTGGGGCCGCGACGCACGATGAGCAACGCGGACCCTGACGGGAGTGCCGCGATCGCCTCCTGCTCCTCGGCCGTGATGTCGGCATCGACGAGCGAGAGTTGCGCAGCAGCCTCGCGGCTGAAGCCGATGGTCGTGCCGGCCGTGTTGCTGTCGCCGAACTCGCCGCTCGATGTCGTGCGGTCGCCCTCAGCGCCGCCTGCCTGTGTCATGTCGGTATCCGCCACGCTAGCCTCCCTTTTCAAGCGTATCGGATCGGGACCCATCCGACACCCGTGGAATCCGGATGACTCGTGCCGTCTCGATCGCGTAGATGCTGCCGGCCCACCAGTAGAGGAAGGCGCCCCAGATCGTGACGGCCCAGCCGATCGGGGCGCTCACCGGCTGCACTGCCGGGAACGCGAGACCGAGCATGATGACGGGAAGCCCGAAGAACAGGGCGAACGTGGCGACCTTGCCGAGCTGGTGCACGGGCAGTGGGCCGAAGCCGTGGTTGGCGAGGACCACGCCGAGCACGAGCAGGAAGACGTCGCGCGAGACGATGACGATCACGATCCACCACGGCACGAGCGAGTTCGCGGCGAGGCCGACGAGCGCGGCGAAGATGTAGAGGCGGTCGGCCGCGGGATCCAGGAGCTGACCGAGCCTCGTGATCTGGCCGAGGCGTCTGGCCAGGTACCCGTCGAGCAGGTCGGTGAGGCTCGCCACGACGAGGATCACGAGCGCCACGACGTAGGAGCCGGCGATGACGGCCCAGAGGAAGAACGGCACGAGCACGAGCCGGAGCATGCTGATCAGGTTCGGGATCGTCCAGATCTCCGTTCCGACCGCCCCCGCGCTCCGCCCAGCCACAATTCGATCCTATCGACCCCTAGAATCCAGCCATGACTCCCCTCGCCGTGTGTCTGGTGCTCTTCGCCCTGATCACCGCCGCCACCTGGATCCTGTCCGTCGTCACGCGCGAGTACTCCTGGGTCGATCGCATCTGGTCGATCGCGCCCGTCGCCTACGTCTGGGTGTTCGCGGTCGCGAGCGGATACGACCCGCGACTCGTGCTGATGGCCGTGCTCGTCACGGCGTGGGGTGCGCGGCTGACGTTCAACTTCGCCCGCAAGGGCGGGTACCGTCCCGGTGGCGAGGACTATCGCTGGGCGATCCTGCGAGAGCGGATGCCGCGTGCGGCGTTCCAGGCGTTCAACCTGTTCTTCATCTCGATCTACCAGAACGCGTTGATCCTGCTCTTCTGCCTGCCGGCCCTGACCGTGCTCGAGTCGGCGCATCCGCCGCTCGGGGCGTGGGACGTCGTCGTCGCACTCGTGTTCGTCGCGTTCCTCGCGGGCGAGACGATCGCCGACGAGCAGCAGTGGCGCTTCCACCGGTGGAAGGCGGCCGAGCGGGCCGCGGGGCGCACGCCCGCCCCGGGATTCCTGCAGACGGGGCTGTTCCGGGTGTCGCGGCATCCGAACTTCTTCTTCGAACAGGCGCAGTGGTGGACGTTCTACGCCTTCGCGGTGGTGGCCACGGGCGTCTGGCTGCACTGGACGATCGCCGGCGCGGTGCTGCTCACGCTGCTGTTCATCGGGTCGACGGTGTTCACCGAGTTGATCTCGCGCAGCCGCTACCCCGACTACGACGCGTACCGGGCGCGCACGTCGCCCATCGTGCCGTGGTTCCCGCGCCCGGCTCGGGTCGAGGCGAATACTCCCGCCCGGGGCGCCACGGGCGGCTGAGCCGCCGTCAGAGGCGTTCGCGCAGCCCGGGCCAGGCCTCGGCGAATCGCGGATGCAGCGGGAGCGCGTCGACCTCGTCGACCGGCACCCATGCGAGGGCGATGGACTCGGGGTCGCTCACGACGGGCTCGAAGCGGCGACCGGCGTCGGCCACGACCGTCGTGTACGACCAGTAGCCGAGGTCGAGCACGCTGGAGTACCGCACGGTGAGCACGTCGGCCGGGACCCCGGCCTCCTCGCCCGCCTCGCGGACGGCCGCCTCGAGCGGGCTCTCGCCCTCGTGACGGGCTCCCCCGGGCATGCCCCACGTGCCGCCGAAATGACTCCAGACGGCGCGGTGCTGCAGGAGCACCTCGCCCTGGGGGCTCACGACGAGCAGCCCGGCCGCCCCGTATCGCCCCCAGTACCGTGCGCCGTCAGGCCCCTCGACCCATCCGTCGCCGCTCGTTCCGCTCATGCCTCCAGCATGACGCACGCGGTCGGATGCCCCGTCATGGGGCGTCTTCGGGCGGGGCGATCGCAAGCGACATCTCGTCGAGGAAGCGGATGATCACGCCGCGCTGCGCCTCGTCGAAGGAATCGGCCACGTGCTGCAGCCGTTCGTGCATGCGCCCGAGCGTGCGCCTGATGCGACCGTGCGCCTCGGGGAGCGTGCGCAGCAGGAGGATCCGCCGGTCGGTGGGGTGCGGAACCCTGACGAGGTCGCCGGCGGCGATGAGCCGGGCGACGATCTTCACCGTCGCCGCCGTCGTGACGCCCAACTCCCGGGAGAGTCCCGCGCTCGTCGGCGCGCGACCGTCGCGCTCCTCGGCGATGATCCAGCGCAGGGCCGCGACATCCGTGTCCCCCATGTCCATGTCGGCACGGAGTCGCCGGCGCATCTCCGACTCGGCCGCGCGATGGCGGCGGACCGCTTCGAGGAGCTCGACGGCCGACGCATCCGCGGTCTCGAACCAGTAGCGGTGTTCATTCGAACTTTCGGTTGTTCCGGCGGGCACGGCCCAATGCTATCGTCAAGTCACTAACCAAGTAAGCGATATTTTCGGGAGCGCGCATGACCGACACGATCGACCTCCGAGAGCTCGTCGTCGATGACGACGACGTCGTCCTCCTCGACGAGGCGGGCGACCCGATCGGACGGGTGCCCAAGAGCGCCGTCCACGGACCCGACACGGCCCTGCACCTCGCCTTCTCCTGCCACGTGCTGAACCACGCCGGCGAGGTTCTCGTCACCAGGCGCTCGCTCGCCAAGCAGGCATGGGCCGGCGTGTGGAGCAATTCGTTCTGCGGCCACCCGCGGCCCTCCGAACCGCTGGTGGCCGCCGTGCGCCGGCGGGCGGAGTTCGAGCTCGGGCTCGAGCTCGACGACCTCGAGCTCGCCCTGCCCACCTTCCGCTATCGCGCCGTCGATGCGGGCGGCACCGTCGAGAATGAGATCTGCCCGGTCTACATCGCCACCACGTCGGGCGAGCTCGACCCCAACCCGCGCGAGATCGTCGACCACGTCTGGGTTCGCCCCGACGAGCTCCGCACGGCCATCGAGGCGGCTCCGTGGGCGTTCAGCCCCTGGCTCGCACTCCAGGCCAGCCAGCTGGAGCTCTACCGTGACTGACGTCATCGATGCCGCGATCGAGGTCGAGCTCGGCGCCATCTTCGCCGACGCCCGGCGGCGGGCGGGCGACCTCGACCCGCACTATGCGGCCCTCTGGCGCTCGCTCGCCGAACAGAGCTCGGGCGGCAAGCGGATCAGGCCGCACCTCGTGCGCCTGGCCTACGCCGGCTTCGGAGGCGCCGACGAAGGCCTCGCTACCAGGGTGGCCGTCGCGTTCGAGCTCCTGCACACCGCGTTCCTGATCCACGACGACGTCATCGACCGCGACACCGTGCGCCGGGGCGAACCCAACGTGGCCGCCAGGTTCGCCGCACGCGCGATCCGGTACGGGACCGACGAGCGCACGAGCGACGTCTGGGGCGAGACGGCCGCCGTGCTCGCCGGCGACCTGGCGCTCAGTCGCGCCCATCGCGAGATCGCCCTGCTGCCGGTCGAGGCATCCCGGCGAGCGCGACTGCTGGACATCCTGGACCGGGCCGTGTTCGTGTCGGCCGCCGGCGAGCTGGCGGATGTCGTGAACGCCGGAGAGGTCGGGCCGACCAGCATGCCGCGCGTGCTCGCCACCCTGGAGCAGAAGACCGCGGTGTACTCCTTCGAGTGCCCGCTCGCGGCCGGCGCCGTCCTCGCCGGCGCGCCCGACCAGGCCATCGCCGCGCTCGAGCGCTTCGGCCGGTTCGTCGGCATCGCCTTCCAGATCACCGACGACGTGCTGGGCGTCTTCGGCGACCCTGCGGTGACGGGCAAGTCCACCTCCTCGGACCTCCGCGAGGGCAAGCGCACCGCGCTCATCGCCCACGCGGCGACGACCGCCGAATGGCCCCGGATCGCGGCGAGCCTCGGAGATCCCTCGCTCGACGAGGACGAGGCCGAGCAGGTGCGCACGGCCCTCCGGGACTGCGGCGCGCTCGATGCGGCCATGCGCCTCGCCGACGAGCACGTCACGCTCGCCCGGTACGAGCTCGAGACGGCCGACCTGCCGGAGGCGCTCGCGACCGAACTCGCCGCGATCGCCCGCCGGGCCGTGGAGCGTGCGCGATGAGGACGCAGCCGAGCCTGCTCGAGCGCTACGACGACGCCGCCGTCGCGAGTGCCGCGACGGTCATCGGCCGCTACTCGACGTCGTTCGGCGCGGCCGCCCGCATGCTCGATCCGACGACGCGCCGCGGCATCCGCTCGGTCTACGCCCTGGTTCGGGTCGCCGATGAACTCGTCGACGGCACCGCGGATGCCGCCGGGCTGACGGCGCCCGAGCAGCGCTGCCTGCTCGACGAGCTCGAGTCGGAGACCGAGGCCGCGATGCTCTGCGGCTACTCGACGAACCTCGTCGTGCACGCGTTCGCCCGCACCGCCCGTGCCGCCGGCATCGGGTTCGAGCTCACGCGACCGTTCTTCGCGTCGATGCGGCGCGACCTGGACCCCCGGCCGATCCGCGAGGAGGAGGTCGCCGGCTACATCCACGGCTCGGCCGAGGTGGTCGGGCTCATGTGCCTCGCGGTCTTCATGATCGACGAGCCGCACGATGCGGAGCGTCGACGGCGTCTCGAGCGCGGCGCCGTGCACCTCGGCGCCGCATTCCAGAAGATCAACTTCCTCCGCGACCTCGACACCGACTGGCACGCGCTCGGTCGCAACTACTTCCCGTGGTGCGACCCCGAGCACTTCACCGAGGCGGACAAGGCCAGGATCCTCGACGACCTCGACCACGACCTCGACCTCGCGGCCCGCGCGGTGCCCGAGCTGCCCCGGCGAGCGCGTGGCGCCGTGCAGACGGCGCACGGCCTGTTCGCCGAGCTCTCGCGTCGGTGCCGGCAGACTCCGGCCGACGTGCTCATGACCACCCGGATCCGGGTTCCGGATGCCACGAAGCTCGCGATCCTCGTGCGGTCGATGGCCGGATCGTTGGGGCGTTCGCGATGATCGGCGGTTCGGAACGGATCGTCGTCATCGGCGGGGGCATCGCGGGGCTCGCGGCATCCGCCCTGCTGGCGCGCGACGGGCACCGGGTGACGCTGCTGGAGGCGAACGCGGAGCTCGGCGGGCGTGCCGGGTCGTGGTCCCGCGACGGGTTCCGCTTCGACACCGGGCCGTCGTGGTACCTCATGCCCGAGGTGTTCGAGCACTTCTTCCGACTCTTCGGGACGAGCGCGGCGGAGCAGCTCGACCTCGTCCGACTCGATCCCGGCTACCGGGTCTACGCCGACGGCTACGACGACGCGATCGACATCCGAGGCTCGCGGCGCGAGAACGCGGCGCTGTTCGAGTCGATCGAACCGGGCGCGGGCGCGGCGCTGGAACGCTACCTGGACTCCGCGGAGTCGACGTACGACATCGCCCGGCGACGATTCCTCTACACGAACTTCGACGGGCTCCGCGGCCTGCTCGCCCCCGAGGTGCTGCGCGGCGCCGGACGCCTCACGACCCTGCTGACGACCTCGCTCGAGCGGTTCGCGGCACGCTCGGTGCAGGATCGCCGGCTCAGACAGGTGCTCGGCTACCCGTCGGTCTTCCTCGGCTCCTCGCCGTCGGCGACGCCCGCCATGTACCACCTGATGAGCCACATGGACCTCGAGCAGGGGGTGTTCTACCCGCGCGGCGGGTTCACCTCCGTGATCGACGCGATCGCCTCGATCGCGTCCGATGCGGGCGTGGACCTCGTGCTGAACGCGCACGTCGACGCGATCGAGCTCACCGAGGAATCCGATCCCTCCGTCACCGGGGTGCGCTTCCGGGACGCGCGCGGCGCCGTGCACCGGGTGCCGGCGCATCGGGTGGTCTCGGCCGCGGACCTGCACCACACCGAGACGGAGCTGCTGCCAGGTCACGCGCGCACGTACCCGGAGTCGTGGTGGCGACGCCGCACGTCGGGCCCCGGCGCCGTGCTGGCGATGCTCGGCGTCCGCGGCGAGGTTCCCGGCCTCGCGCACCACACGCTGTTCTTCACGGAGGACTGGCACGAGAACTTCGAGCGGATCTTCGGTGACGACCCGTCCATCCCCGATCCGGCGTCGTTCTACGTGTGCCGGCCGAGCGCGACGGATGCCTCGGTCGCGCCTCCGGGCGACACGAACCTGTTCATGCTCGTGCCAGTGCCCGCCGATGTCGGCATCGGGCGCGGCGGCGAGGACGGTCGCGGCGACCCGCTCGTCGAGGCGACCGCGGATCGCGCGATCGCGCGCATCGCGGAGGCCACCGGTGACGCGGACCTCGCGAGTCGCATCGTCGTGCGCCGCACGGTCGGCCCCGCCGACTTCGCGGCCGACCTGAACTCGTGGCGCGGCGGCGCGCTCGGACCCGCGCACACCTTGCGGCAGAGCGCGTTCCTGCGCGGCTCGAACCGGTCCCGCCGCGTGCAGGGGCTCCTCTACGCGGGCGGCTCGAGCGTTCCCGGTATCGGACTGCCGATGTGCCTCATCAGTGCGGAGAACGTCGTGAAGCGCGTGCGCGGCGACCGGTCGGCCGGACCGTTGGCGGAGCCCGGTCCGGACGCATCCGTGCCGGCGTCCGAGCCGTCGAAGGTCCGCGCGAGGGGTCGCGCATGATCGGCCTCACCTATCTCGGCCTCCTCCTCGCCTCGATCGCGGCGATCGCGGCAGTCGACGCCCGGTGGCGCCTGTCCTTCTGGCGCGCACCGGTGGCCTCGGCGCTCGCCGTCGCCTGCGGCACGGCACTCCTGCTGGCGTGGGACCTCGTCGGCATCGGGTTCGGCGTCTTCTTCCGCGGCGACTCCGACTTCGCGACGGGACTGCTCCTGGCGCCCGACCTGCCGATCGAGGAGCCGGTGTTCCTCCTCTTCCTCAGCCAGCTCTCGCTCGTCGTGGTGTGCGGTGTCGAACGCCTGCTGGAGCGTCGCTCAGCGCGTCCGCCCGTCGCGCACGCCTCCGCCGATCCCGCTGCCGTCACGAAGGTGCGCGGGTGACCTACCTGCTGATCTGCATCCCGTTCCTCGTCGCGTCGGCCGCCGTCGCGGTCGTCTCGACCGTGCGGATGCCACGGGTTGCACGCCGGCGGCGATGGCTCGCACTCGGCGTGGCAGCCGTCGTGCTCGTCGCGCTCACGGCGGTGTTCGACTCGATCATGATCGCGGCCCGACTCCTTGCCTACCCCGATGGAACCCGGCTCGGTGCCACGATCGGCCTCGCGCCGATCGAGGACTTCGCCACCCCCATCGGGCCCGGCCCCCGCGCGCCGGGGGTCTCCCCGCGCGCGAGCCGCCGCCCCCCCGCCACCACCGCCACCGCCACCGCCACCGAGGAGGGAACGCGATGACCGTCCGGACCCATGACTCGGCGGCCACCCGGCTCGGCAGGATCCTGGTCTCGAGCCGGCCGATCAGCTGGATCAACACCGCGTTCCCGTTCGCCGCCGCCTACCTGCTGACCACCGGCGCGATCGACGCCACCCTCGTGATCGGAACCGTCTTCTTCCTGATCCCGTACAACCTGCTCATGTACGGCGTGAACGACGTCTTCGACTACGAGTCCGACCTGCGCAATCCGCGGAAGGGCGGAGCCGAGGGCGCCGTCCTCGATCCGTCGCTGCACCGCGCGGTGGTCTGGGCGGGGGTGGTGACGGCGACCCCGTGCCTGCTCCTGCTGGTGTGGTCCGGCGGCACGCGGCATCCGTGGTCCTGGCTCGTGCTCGCGGCCAGCCTGTTCGCCGTCTTCGCGTACTCGGTGCCCGGGCTCCGGTTCAAGGAACGCCCCGTGCTCGACTCGGCGACCTCCAGCTTCCACTTCGTGAGCCCCGCGCTGTACGGGCTCGCGGTCGCCGGCGCGGCGATGACGCCGCAGCTCGCCGCGCTGCTCGCCGCCTTCTTCTGCTGGGGCATGGCCAGTCACGCGTTCGGCGCCGTGCAGGACGTGGTTCCCGATCGCGAGGCGGGCATCAGCTCGATCGCCACGGCCTTCGGCGCCCGCGCGACCGTCCGCATCGCACTGGGACTCTGGACGGCGGCGGGCGTGCTGATGCTGGCGACGCCCTGGCCGGGCCCGCTCGGCGCGCTGCTCGTGCTGCCCTACCTCGTCGCCGCATGGCCGTACCGCTCCGTCAGCGATGCCCGCTCTGGTGAGGCGAATCGGGGCTGGCGGCACTTCATCGTGCTGAACTACGCGGTCGGCTTCTTCGTGACGATGCTGCTGATCTGGTGGGCGGCCGTGCGCGCGTAGGCTGAGCGCATGCCCGCGCCTGGAGACTCCCCCGTGCGCATCGACGCGTGGCTCTGGGCGGTGCGCCAGTTCAAGACGCGGTCGGCCGCGACCACCGCATGCCGCGCCGGTCATGTGCGGGTCAACGGCGAGCGTGCCAAGGCCGCCCAGACCGTGCGTCCGGGCGACGAGGTGCGCGTGCGCGTCGAGGGCTTCGACCGCCAGCTCGTCGTGCGGCTCACGCTCGTGAAGCGCGTGTCGGCGACGGTCGCGGCCACCGCCGTCGAGGACCGCACCCCGCCTCCCCCGCCGCGCGAGAGCGTGCCGGTCGTGCCCGTCCGCGATCGCGGCGCCGGTCGCCCGACCAAGCGCGAGCGACGCGACCTCGAGCGCCTCCGCGGACGCGACGGCGTAGCCTGAGGCGATGCAGAGAGCGTTCACCCACGAACCGGATGCCGACCGCTACGTGCTCCGACTGAACGGCGAGATCGCGAGCGTGCTCGACTACCGGGTGCTCGGCGATGCGATCGCCATGACCCGGGCGTTCACGAACCCGCCGTACCGCGGCTCCGGGTTCGCGGGCGAACTCGTCGCGTTCGCCGTCGACGACGTGGAGGCGAACTCGTCGCGGTACGTCGTGCCGAGCTGCTGGTACGTCGGCGAGTGGTTCGACCGCCACCCCGAGCGCGCGCAACTGCTCCGCCCGCGCACGGCCTGAGCGGCCGGCGTCGAGCGGAGCGGTTCGCGCGTTCGGACTCCCCGCGGAATCAGTACCAGTTGACCGACTGCGAGTGGGACCAGGCGCTGCAGGGCGATCCGTAGGAGCCGGCGATGTAGCCGAGGCCCCACGTGATCTGCGTCGCGGCGTTCGTCGCCCAGTCGGCGCCGGCCGTGGCCATCTTGCTGCCGGGCAGCGACTGCGGGATGCCGGTGGCACCGCTCGAGTCGTTGTAGGCCGTGTACGACCAGCCGGACTCCTTGGCCCAGAGGCTGTCGAGGCACTGGAACTGGTCGTCGCCCCAGCCGTACATCGACGCGGCGAGCGACCGGGCCGTGGCGCGGGCGCCGTCGGGCGTGTTCGCGTTGGCGAGCGCCTGCGCGGCCTCGGCGGCGGCCTGCGCGGCCGCGGCCTGCTGAGCCTTCTCGTACGCGGTGGTGTCGGCGGCGATCTTGGCCGCCGCCTCCTTCGTCTGCTTGGTGAGGTCCACGACGTCGTCGGTCGGGATCTTCTCGTAGTCGCTCAGCGAGGCGACGGATGCCGCGAGCGCCGAGGCGTCGACCTTGCCGTCGGCCTTCTCGAGGGTGGCGGTGGCCATCGAGATGGTGTCCTTCGCCTGGGCCTGGACCTTCGCGGCGGCGATGCCGCTGTACACGCCGAGCGTGTCGCGGCTGAGCCCGGTCGCGTTGGTGAGCTGGGCCGTGGCCTGCACGCGCGCGTCGGCCTCGATCGCGTTCTGCACGGCGAAGCCGCTGCCGGCGACGAGGCCGACGGCGACGACGGCACCGGCCGCGATGAGGCGGCGGCGCCCCACCCGGCGCGAGCGCAGGCTGCGGCGGGGGTGCGATTCGGGGGTGGAGTTCGAGCGTTCTGACGGTGAGTTCGTGGTGGTTCGCATGAATCCTGTGATGCTCGGGGTGGGGGGAAACGGGGGTTGGTACCCGCCGAGCCGGGCACAAGGCACAAACTCTGCCCAGCGTTTCTGTACAGATCCTCATTTCCTCCTGTGCGGACCATGACCGCGCACCCGCGTGCCCCCGGAATACTGGGGGCATGGCGCAAACCTCCGAATCCGCTGAGTTCCCCGCTTCCGGCAACCGTTGTCCGTGCACGAGCGGCCTGACGTTCGGCGAATGCTGCGGACGATGGCTCGCCGGCGGAGAGACCGCTCCCACGGCCCAGCAGCTCATGCGCTCGAGGTTCACGGCGTTCGCCGTGGGCGACGTCGGCCACCTGCTCGCGACGTGGCATCCGTCGACCCGTCCGGCCGACCTCGAGCTCGACCCGACGATCCGCTGGCTGCGCCTGGACATCGAGCGGACCGAGCGCGGCGGCCCGCTCGACCGATCGGGCATCGTGGAGTTCACGGCCCACTACCGCCACGACGGCGAACGCGGCGCGCAGCACGAGACGAGCAGGTTCACCCGCGAGGGCGGCGCCTGGTTCTACGTGGACGCCGTCGACTGACGCCCTCAGGCGTCCTCGACGCTCCCCTGATCGAGTGGGAGGCCGTCGAGGGTCGCGTAGGCGCGTTCGACCGCACCGGCGAGTCCCGCGGTCGGGAACGGCCACTCCTCATGGGCGGCGAGTGCCTCGGTCGCATCGAGGCCGGCGGCGTGGGCGGCGGTGAGGCGCTCGGCGATGAGGCGGAGCTGCGCCGCCTGTCGCGCGACGAAGGCCGCGTCGACGACCGCCCCGTGCCCGGGCACCACGAGGTCGTCGGGGCGCATCTCGGCGACCAGGGCCTCGAGCACGTCGGGCCAGCCGAGCGGGTAGCTGCCCGAGCCGTACATGGGCGGGCCCGACTCCTCGACGAGGTCGCCGAGGATCCACACCCGTTCGGCTGGCAGGAACAGCACGAGATCGGTGTCGGTGTGCGCCTCTGGCTGCGGGCGGAGCTCGACGACGCGCCCGCCGGGATCGAGCCGCGTGAGCCGGGCGACCGGATGCGTCGGCGCCACGAGTCCGACCTGTTCCCAGCGCCGCTCGGGCTCCCGGGCGTGATCCTCTCGCCAGGCGGCCACTCGCGGGCCCTCGTACCTCGCGAAGTGCCGCTCGATCGCGACATGCCCGTGGATCGCGGCATCCGTCGCCGAACCCGGACCGAACGCCTGGTTGCCGAACGTGTGGTCGAAGTGCGCATGCGTGTTCACGAGGCCGATGATCGGGCGATCGAATCGTGATCGGATCAGGTCGAGGATCTCCTCGCCCTCCTCGGGATCTCCGCCCGAGTCGACGACGAGCAGTCCGTCATCGCCCTCGATGACGACGACGGAGAGGTCGAACCCGCCGATGCGGAGCTGGTGCACCCCGGGGGCGACGATCGTCCAGGTCGGCATGGGTCGATCGTACCGACGCGGCCGCTCGGCGGCATCCGGTCAAAGCGAATGCAGAGGTTGCCCACGTAGCGTGGCCTGCGTGACTTCGAACGACGACGCGGCCTCCCGTGACGACGCGCCCCACGCGCTGACCGAACGGGCCCAGCGGGCCCTCGAGGCGATCGACGGCGGCACGCTCGACGAGATGCGCAGCCTCCGCGACGAGACCGAGCGCTTCATGCTGCGGTACAAGTTCGGCATGGACGAGGTGATCACCAAGCTCTCGATCCTCCGCGAGGAGTTCGGGCAGACCCACGCCTACAACCCGATCGAGCACATCTCGAGCCGGCTGAAGAGCCTCGACAGCGTGATCGAGAAGATGGACCGCAAGGGCATCGAGCCGACGTTCGAGTCCATCCGCGAGACCATCACCGACATCGCCGGTGTGCGCGTCACGTGCAGCTTCGTGTCCGACGTGTACCGCGTCTCCGAGCTGCTCACCGCGCAGGGCGACATCCGGGTGCTGAAGAAGAAGGACTACATCGCCGAGCCGAAGGCGAACGGCTACCAGAGCCTGCACCTCATCGTCGAGGTGCCGGTGTTCCTCTCGACGGGTACGCACCTCGTGCCCGTCGAGGTGCAGGTGCGCACGATCGCCATGGACTTCTGGGCGAGCCTCGAGCACAAGATCTACTACAAGTACGATCGCCAGGTGCCGACCGAGCTCCTCGACGACCTGACGGATGCGGCACGCACGGCGTCAGAACTCGACGCCCGCATGGAGCGCCTGCACCGCGAGCTGCACGGCGCGCCCGTCAGGTCGATCGCGACGCGGCCGATCGCGGTCTGAGACCGCCCGGGCCGCTGACCGGCCCGGCCCGCGACGGTCGACCGAGGTCCCGCGATCGAGGATGCCCGAGGGCGACGGCGCCGGAGGTCGAGCCCGCAGCCGATGCGTGGTGGTCAGTCGGCGTCGCCCGCGTCGTCCTTGCGCGCGCGACTCGGCTGCACGCGCATCGGCTCGCCCGGCATCTTCGGGAAGTCGGGCGGGAACGGCAGCTCGCCGAGGCCGTCGTCGAGGTCGCGCTGCCACCAGCCGAGCAGCGTGCCGATGCGACCGGGGTGCTCGTGCATGCCGTGCCAGGGATCGCCGTGCTCCGCCAGGCGCTGCGGCACCGTACGGATCGTGTGCGCCGTGGGGTCGGTGGACTCGAGCTCGCTCCACTCGAGCGGGCACGAGACGGGCGCGTGCGGCAGCGGCCTCGGGCTGTAGGCGCCGGCCATCGTGCGATCGCGGTTCGCCTGGTTGTAGTCGATGAAGATGCGGTCGCCGCGCTCCTCCTTCCACCAGTTGGTGGTGACCTGCTCGGGCAGGCGCCGCTCGAGCTCGCGGCCGAGCGCGATGACCGCGTGACGCACGTCGAGGAACTCGTGCTCGGGCTCGATCGGCGCGAACACGTGGATGCCGCGACTGCCCGACGACTTCACGAACGCGGTGAGTCCGACCTCGCCCAGCAGGTCGCGGAGGGCGAGCGCGATGGGCACCGCCTCGGCGAAGCCGGTGCCCGGCTGGGGGTCGAGATCGATGCGGAGCTGGTCGGGGTTGTCGGTGTTCTCGGCGCGCGACGCCCAGGGGTGGAACACGACGGTGTTCATCTGCGCGGCCCAGACGGCCCCGGCCGGCTCGTCGAGCACGAGCTGCGGATGCCGCCGGCCGCTGGGATACGTGACCGTGACGGATCGCACCCACTCGGGCGCCCCGCGCGGCGGGTTCTTCGAGAAGAACTGCTCGCCGTCGACGCCCTCGGGGAAGCGCTGCAGGGAGACGGGTCGTGCGCCGTTGGCCTCGATGAACGCCGGCCCGACCGCCACGAGGTACTCGGCCAGCTCGAGCTTGGTGATGCCGACCTCGGGCCAGAGCACACGGGACGGTGACGAGACGCGGACCTGCCGCTCGCCGTCGGGTGAGGGAACGGTGAGCTGTGCCGCGTCGCCTGCCATGCTGCGACGCTACTCCCTGCCGCCGACGCGACGCGAGCGATGGACGCGGTGCGAGCGACGGATGCGACGGACGCGACACCGGCGCGCTCGGTGAGGTCGGGCGTGAGGCGTCGCCCGGTCGTGCGCTACGCCTGGCCCCGGCGCTGCTCGCGGGCGGCCTCGCGGGCGGCATCGCGCGCCGCATCGGCCGCAGCGGCCTCGGCCGGCGTCGGCGCCGTGCCCCCGAGGCTCCTCGGCTGCCACCACGCACCGGTGCCGTCGACCGGGTACTCGCGCTGCAGGCGGTCGACGAGCTCCTGGAGCCGGCCGCGGAGCCGCTCGGTCACGGTGTGGAAGTCCTCGCCGGCACCGACCGTGATCGGAGCGCCGAACGCGAAGCTCACGGGTACCCCGAAGCGCTCGAAGAACCCGACGCGGTGCCCCTTGGTGAGCAGGCGCTGCCCGCCCCACACCGCGACGGGGATGATCGGCACGCCGGCTTCGGCGGCGAGCCTCGCGGCACCGGTCTTCAACTCGCGCACCGTGTACGACGCGCTCACGCCCGCCTCGGGGAACACGCCGAGCAGCTCGCCGTCGCGAAGCGCCTCGACCGCCTTCGCGTACGCCGCCGCTCCGGCCTTCATGTCGACGGCGATGTGGCCCATGCCGCGGAGCAGCGGCCCGGTCACGGGCGAGTCGAACACGCTCTGCTTGGCCATGAACCGGATGTGACGGCGGTTGGCGAGCCACGTGACCCACTCGACGAGCGCGAACTCGAGGTAGCCGAAGTGCGTCATGGCGAGCACGGCCCCACCCGCGACCGGCACGTGCTCGACCCCGAGGACCCGGCGCTTCAGGCCCCAGAAGCCGAACAGCCCGCGGCCGACGCCGATGGCCGTGCTGTAGATCGGTTCGCTGGGGTGTCGTCGGCTCATGGGCCCCAGCGTAGGGCTGCGCACTGTGGACGGACTGAAGAATCTCACGCCCGCGACGCCGTGTCGCCGGCCACGGGCTGGAGCCGGAACAGTCGCACCACCCGGCCGGAGTCCCGCTCGTATCCACGGTAGCCGGGCCACTGCGCCTCGATCAGTCCCCACGCGGCCTCGCGCTCGGCGTACGACCGGATCAGCGTCGCGCGCACGGCGAGCCGTCTCCCGCGCACCGTGATCGAGGCATCCGGATGCCGCAGCAGGTTGTAGGTCCAGCCGGGATGCCGCTCCTGTGCGAACGTGGTGCCCGCGACGATCGCCCGCCCGCGCCCGTCGGGCGTGTACATGAGGTAGCTCGATCGCGGATCGCCGGTCTTCGCGCCGGTCGTGTGCAGCACGAGCGAGGGCACGAGCAGCCCGCTGAGCTGCACACGACCGCGCGTGAGCCGTCGCAGTGCCCGCTCGACCGGCGGAAGCAGGATCGGGCCGAGAGCTCGGAACAGTCGAGTGCGCGTGAGCGGCGCGATCGCCGAGCGCACCAGCACCAGCACCGACGTCATCCACGTCCTCCGTCGCTCGGGTCGTCCGCCGACGACGACGCACGCTCGGCGGCGACGGCCTCACGCGCCGCGACGACCTCGGCCGCGGCATCCGCGGCTCGTCGCTCGGCCTGCCGCAGCCGCCGCGTCGCGAACGTGGGCGCGCCGTACCGCGCGCTCACCCGATCGCGTTCGTCGTCGATGCCCGTGATGATCCAGGCCGCGGCGATGAGGATCACCTGGCTCGAGAGGTTCAGCCAGAGCAGGAGTGCGATGAGCGAGCCGAACGAGGCGAGGAGCGGGTTGCCCGTCGCTCCGCTGACGAACAGGCTCGAGAGCTGCTGGAGCACGGTGAGCCCGACGCCGCCGAGCAGGGCGCCGACCCAGAGGGTGCGGCCCGTCGGCCGCATGCCCGAGAGGATGCGGAACATGGCCGCGACGACGACGGTGTCGATCGCGAAGATGACGACGACGGAGACGAGGCGGGTCGCGAGCTCGTAGCCTCCGTCTTCGGTGGACAGTCCGATCCACCCGAAGAGCGTGCCGATCGCCGTCGTGCTGAAGAAGGTCACGACCGCCGCGAGGAGGAGCGACCCGCCGAACGCGATCGCGAGCCCGAGGTCGCGCAGCATGACCCAGACGAAGAACGTCTGCGAGTTGGGCTGATCGCCGAGGTTGCGGATCGCGACCCGCAACGAGCCGATGGCGCCGATCGCGGCGAAGAGGAGGCCCACGAGCGCGATCGCTCCGGCGATGCTGAGCGTGAGCGGCTGGATGAGGTCGTCGGGGTCAATGAGGGCGCCCTCGCCGACGAGGCCCGGGATGACCTGTCCGACGGTGTCGATGAGCGCCTCCATCGCGGCGGGATTGCCCGCGAGCCAGACGCCCGCGATCGCGAACCCGAGGAACGTGCCGGCGAAGACCGAGAACAGGGTGCGGTACGTCACGCTGTCGGAGAGTGCGGGGCCGTGGTGCTCCATGTAGAGCAGGTACGCCCGAACCGGCTTCAGCGCGAGCCCCCAGGCTGTCAGCCGTCGGATGCGCTCCATGAACGGCACCGGCTTCGCGACGGCCTGCCCGGTCTCCTCATCCCCCATGCCGTCAGCGTATCGAGGGCGGATGCCGCGTGCAGGCGCTTGACAGGAGCGACGGCGTCACGCAAGGCGTGCAACACGACGGCGCCCCGACCGGAGTCGGGGCGCCGTCGTGTGCGGTGTGCGCGAGACCTGCGGACTCAGTACCAGCCCTGCGACTCGGAGGTGCTCCAGGCGCCGCACGCGCTGCCGTAGCGGCCCGCGATGTAGCCGAGGCCCCACGAGATCTGCGTGGCGGGGTTGGTCGCCCAGTCCGCGCCCGCGGTGGACATCTTGCTGCCGGGGAGGGCCTGCGGGATGCCGTAGGCGCCGCTCGGGTTGGACGCGTAGACGTTCCAGCCGGACTCCTTGTTCCAGAGGGCGACGAGGCAGCCGAACTGGTCCTCGCCCCAGCCGTAGCGCGCGGCCATCATGTCGCGCGCGATGGCCTGGGCCTCGCTCGGGTTCGACGGCGCGCTCGGGGCCGACACGACCGCGTCGGAGCCGGTCGAGGAGCTCGCCTCGGCCTCCTCCGCCTCGCGCGCGGCAGCCTCGGCGGCGGCCTTCGCCGCGGCTTCGGCCTCGGCCTTCTTCGCGGCGGCGACCCGGTCGGCCTCGGCGACGGCCTTCTTGACCTGACCGGTCTGGGCCTGCGTGGCGTCGACGAGTTCGAAGACCTTGCTCGGGCTGAGCAGCGCGTACGAGTCGAGGGCTGCGACCGAGGTCGCGAGCGCGCTCGCGTCGGCCTTGCCCTTCGCCGAGGCGATGGCGTCGTTGGCGACGCTCAGCGTGTCCTCGGCCTGCTTCTCGGCGCGGACATCGAGCACGGCTCCGTGATCCACCTCGAGGTCCTGCACCGTGTCACGTTCGGCAGCGAGCGCGAGCGCCTGCGTCTGGGCGACGCTTGCGGCCTTGGCGTCGGCGTTTCCCTGCACGGCGTAGCCGGAGCCGACCAGGGCGCCGACGGCGACGATGGCGCCGGCCGTGATGAGCGGGGTGCGGAAGCGGTGGAACGGGCCGGAGCTCCGGTTCCGGTCGCGACGCGGGGTCGGGGTCGCCGTCAGGTCGTCGGGCGCGGATTCGATGGGAGTTGTAGGAAGAGTCTCGTTCTGCATGTCTTTCACACGGGCGGAACGTCGCACGGGGGTGCGGCGATCCTGACTTGGCGTTCCACGGACGCGGGGGCGCCCGGGCGAAGTCGTCAGTCTGCCGAGAGGTTCTGTACAACCCCTCACCTTTCCCTGTGAATGTCATCCGAACTCTTGACGAAACCTCACGATCAGGAAGTGGGCTTCTGCTCCGCTTGATCGTCGTGGTGCACGTGCAGTTCGAGGCTGATCTGCGTGGCATCCAGGGCCTCGAGGGCCTCGGTGAGCGCCGCCGAACTGAACCGGCCCTCCTCGCGCTGCGCCCACAGCGCCTCGCGCTGCTCGTGGAGCACGTCCAGCCGGAACGCGTACCCGCGGGCTGCAGGGCCGGGCCGATCGTCGCCTGCGGGGGTCGCCTCCTCGATCCGCCTCCGCGCGATGTCGCGGAGCATGCCGTCCAATTCCTCGCGATCGGCGTCGATCGCCGCCTGGTCGAGGCGGGCCGGCTTCACCCAGCGCACGAGCATCGGCAGCGTCCCGCCCTGGATGATGAGCGAGGCCGCCGCGACGACGAACGCGACGAAGACGAGGAGCGACCGCTCGGGGATGTCGGCGGGCAGCGTCTGCGCGGCCGCGAGGGTCACAGCCCCGCGCATGCCCGCCCAGACGATGACGGCGCCCTCCCGCCAGCCGAGCGGCTCGGCCGTGAAGTAGTCGATGTCGGCGACCTTGCGCGTGATCCGCCGCCGGAACATCGCGAGCCGCTCCTTCGGCACCTCGCGGCCCACCTCGCCGCTCTGCGGCCCGGCGCGGCCCTCGAGCCGCAGCGACTGATCCTCGCCGAGGTTGTCGAGGCGGTCCTGCATGCCCGAGAGCTGGTCGCGCATCACGACACCGCGTCGTGCGCGCCGGCGCTGCAGTCCGAGCGTCGGGAACACGTAGACCGCCCTGACGGCGATGACGGCGGTCAGGGCGAGGCCCGCGAGGACGAGCCCCACGAGGATGCCCGAGCGTCCGCCGTGGACGTCGGCGACGATGGTCGACATCTCGAGCCCCATGACCAGGAAGACCGTGCCCTCGAGGATCAGCTCCACCGTGCGCCACGCCTGCGTGTCGGAGGCCCGATGCTGCGGTGAGAGGCGCCGGATCGCGCCGCTGCCCGTGACGAGGCCGGCGACGACGGCGGCGACGAGGCCGGACGCCCCGAGCACCTCGGCCGGCACCGACGCGAGGAAGGGGACGGTGAACGAGATGACCGTGTTCACGGTGGGGTCGGTGACCCGCTCCCGCACCCAGAGGTTCGCCTTGCCGACGAGGTAGCCGATCACGATCGCGACGACGACCGCGAACACGAAGTCGCCGAGGATGCCCCAGAAGGTGACGGATGCCGCGGTCGCGACGATCGCCGAACGCAGCAGCACGAGCGCCGTCGCGTCGTTCAGCAGGCTCTCGCCCTCGAGGACCGTCACGATGCGGGGGCTCACGCCGATGCGCTTCACGATCGAGGTGGCGACGGCATCGGTGGGGCTCACGATCGCCCCGAGGGCGATGCCGCCCGCGATGCCGAGGTCGGGGATGAGCCAGGCGAACAGCAGGCCGAGCAGGACCGAACTCACGACGACGAGCCCGACCGACAGCCCGCCGATGGCGCTGAACTCGCGCCGGAACTCCATCGCCGGCATCGACACCGAGGCGGAGTAGAGCAGGGGCGGGAGCACGCCCGCGAGGATCCACTCGGGGTCGATCTCGAAGTCGGGCACGAACGGCAGCAGGCTCGCGCCGATGCCGACGATCACGAGCAGGAGCGGCGCCGCCACGCCCAGCCGCGGGCCGATCGCCGTCGCCGCGGCGATGCCGAGCAGCCCGAGCACGACCACGACGAGCAGTTCCATGTTCACTCCCCTGGGCTGCGGGTCGCCCGGCCGCGGCAACCGAGCTCGCCGATGGGGAAAGTCTTGCGCACGGGGCGCGACCTGTCACGGCGGCACGCCTCACGGCGAACTCACAGCGTGCGGGCGCAGCATCCGGAACAGCAGGGGCCGCTCGATGGTTTTCTCCAGTGTCGCGCCGCGAAAGGCGATGCGACCGACGAGGGTGCCGCAGCCAGCGGTGCCCCACGAAGGAGGAACGACATGTCGAACGACTACCGCAGCACTCCCGAGGCGCTCGCCCGCCTCACGCCCCTCCAGCGCAGCGTCACGCAGGGCGACGGCACCGAGCCGGCGTTCCGCAACGAGTACTGGGACAACCACGACGACGGCATCTACGTCGACGTCGTCTCGGGGCAGCCGCTCTTCTCCTCGACGGACAAGTACGACAGCCGGTCGGGGTGGCCGAGCTTCACGAAGCCGCTCGACGCCACCGCCGTGACGGAGCATGTCGACCGCACGCTCTGGATGAAGCGCGTGGAGGTACGCTCATCGGGTGCCGACAGCCACCTCGGCCACGTCTTCGACGACGGGCCGACCGATGCGGGCGGCCTCCGCTACTGCATGAACTCGGCGGCACTTCGCTTCGTGCCCGTCGCCGAGCTCGAGGAGCAGGGCTACGGCGACTTCCGCAGCCTGTTCACGACGACGGATGACGCGGCCGCGGCATCCGAGAAGGAGAACGCATCATGACGAACACCGAGACCGCGATCCTCGCCGGCGGCTGCTTCTGGGGCATGCAGGACCTGATCCGCAAGCGCCCGGGCGTCGAGTCGACGCGCGTGGGCTACACGGGCGGCAGCAACGCCGAGCCCACCTACCGCAACCACCCCGGCCACGCCGAGGCCATCGAGATCGTCTTCGACCCCACGCAGACGAGCTACCGAGAGGTGCTGGAGTTCTTCTTCCAGGTGCACGACCCGTCGACCCTGAACCGCCAGGGCAACGACATCGGCACGAGCTACCGGTCGGCGATCTTCCCGCAGAGCCCCGAGCAGCAGGAGATCGCGCTCGACACGATCGCCGACGTCGACGCGTCGGGCCTCTGGCCCGCGAAGGTCGTCACCAGGATCGAGGAGGCCGCGCCGTTCTGGGAGGCCGAGCCCGAGCACCAGGACTACCTCGAGAAGTACCCGAACGGGTACACGTGCCACTTCGTGCGCCCCGGATGGAAGCTGCCCAAGCGCGACGCCTCGGCGCTCGCCTGACCCTCGCGTCGGCCCGTGCGCCGAACGGGTGACGACGAGCCGTCGAGCGGATGCCCCGCCGGAGACGATCCGGCGGGGCATCCGTCGTTCGCGGGCATGGTGCCGAGTCACAGCGAGGCGAACGTAGGCTGGATGTCATGGGTGTGCTGAATCCGGATCCGATCGCAGACGGTCTCGCGGCGAACGGCGCACCCCCCACGCTCGTGCCGGCGACGATCGAGGCGTTCAAGGCCGCGTTCCGGGACCACCCGGCCGGCGTCGCACTCGTGACCGCGACCACTCCCCTCGGGCCGGTCGGCCTCACCGCGTCGAGCGTGGCCTCCGTCTCGGCCGAACCCGCGGCCCTGTCGTTCTCGGTCACGCGCGCCACCGGTTCCGCCGGCGGACTGCTCGCCGCCGAGACCATCGTCGTGCACCTGCTCGCCGCGGGCCAGGTGGAGGTCGCCCGGGCGTTCGCCAGGTCGGGCGCACCGCGCTTCACCCCCGAGCAGGGCTGGTCGTCGCTGCCCACCGGCGAGCCGTGGCTCGTCGAGGCGCCGGTGGCGCTGCGGGCCCGGGTCATCCACACGCTGCCCGTCGGCGGCTCCTCGCTCGTGGTCGCCGAGGTGCTCGACGTGCGGCTCGGCGAGCGGGCGCCGTCGCTCGTGTACCGCGACCGGCGGTTCCACGCCCTCGACGACGAGTCCCCCCAGATCTGATCGACCCTCGTCCGCCGAATCGCCCCGTGCCCTCACCGCTCGAGAGGAACCCGCTGATGTCGCAGCCCGCCCCGCGGAGACGCCGTCGACGACGACGTCTCTCGTATGCGCTGCTCGCGGTGCAGTTGCGGCGCTGGGGACTCGCCGGGTTGATCGCCCTCACCGCGATCGGCGCGATCATCGCGGCCCTGACCACGCGCTGAGCGCGCGCCCTCGACGCGCCGAACGCGCGCCGATCCGCGTCAGCCCGCGACGCCGAGCCGGTCGAGAGCGTCCTGCACGATCGTGAGTCCGCCGAGGCCCGGCATCCCGCTGATGCTGTCGTCGACCTTGCGCGCCGCGCGACGCCCCTCGGGACCGCTCATGAGGTGGCCCATGACGTGGCGCACCTCGTCGGGCTCCATGATGCTCGACCCGACGGGTGCCCAGAACCGGCTGAGGGCGAAGCGCGTGACCTTCTGCGCCTTCGTGCTCGCGGCGAGGCGCTCGCGCGCCTGCGACGTGTAGAACGCGACGTGCCTGGCCTCCTGCTTCGCGATGCGGCGCAGGAGCTCGGCGAGCACCGGATGCTCCTCGAGCTCGGCCATGCGCTGGTAGGCGGTGATCGCCGACCACTCGTTGGCCGCACCCCACGACATGTGCACCGCCACGAAGTCCTGGCCGACGAGCCCGCCGAGCACGGACTGCTTGATCGGGTCGAGCCGATCCTTCCACCCGAGCTTCAGCCGGCTCGCCTTCAGCTGGTCGTAGTCGACCGTGATGTCGTGCATCGCGAGCACCGCGGCGAGCGCCTCCCCGTGCCAGAACTCCTCGCGGTTCCACATGGTCATGAAGGCGCTGACGTCGGCCTCGCGGTGCGAGGGGGTCGTGAGCAGGTCGCGGGTGTAGCAGACCGTGTGGTACTCGACGTCGGCCATGTACCGCAGGGTCCGCAGCGATGACGCGGGCAGCGGCTCGTGACGGAAGACCTCGAGGTCGAGGTCGCTCCAGTCCACGCTGACCGAGGTCGCGGTGTAGCGGTCGATGTCGAAAGCCATGCCCGTGCTCCTGCCGCGCCGGTCAGCCGGCGAACCTTCCGACGACGCGCGACGCCGTCCGCTCGTCGATGCCCGGCAGCGAGCGGATGCCGCGTGCGAGCCGGGTCGCGCCGTCGCCCTCGAGGGCGAACCGGGCGAACGACCGCCGGTCGGCGACGGGGATCGCCCCGCTGCCGAGCGGCCAGGCCGAGCGACGGAGCTCGCGACGTGCGAGTCGCGCGGCCCTCGGCGAGGCCGCGAGGCGGCGGGCCGCCTCGGTCTCGAAGAACGCGGCGTGGCGTGCCTTGATCGCGAGGATCCGGGCGACGGCGTCGGCGAGCGCCCGATTCGGCACCTCATCGGCGATCGCCCCGAGCCGGTCATAGGCGAGCCCGAGCATCAGGTCGTCGACGCGACCGAGTGCGAGGTGTGCTCCGATGACGTCCGGCCCCTGGCCGAAGCCGGCGATCGCACGCCGGATCGGCCCTCGACCTGTCTCCCGCCCGTGCATCGCCGTGTCGGCCCCGGGGCGGACGGGTTCCGCCGTGCCCGCGGCATCCGTCACCTGTCGCAGGGCGTCCGCGATCCAGTACTTCTCGTACGCCCATGAGACGAGGAACGCCGTGACCCTCGCATCCTTGTGCGTCGGCGTGACGAGGACGTTGCGGAGGTGCGCCATGGTGGCGCCCTCGAGTGCGGCGAGCGTCGTCACCGCGCGCACGGCCTCGTGCGGAAGCCCGGCATCCGCGATGGCATCGAGGTCGAGGTCGTCGCGAAGGCTGCCGTGCGCGGTGCGCGCGAACCCCCGGACGTCGAACGACGCCGGCTCGGACCCCATCGTCGAGGTCCGGCCGGCGTCGTGCGAGTCGTTCATGTGCCGAGGCTACTCCGTGGCGCCGCCGCCACGCAGGCCGCGGTCGCGGCATCCGCCTCAGAACTTGTTGCCGAGGGCCTTGCTCTTCAGCGCCTGGTACTCGCCCTCGGAGATGATGCCCTGATCGCGCAGGGCGGCGGCCTTCGCGATCTCGTCGCTCGGACTCGCGAACGAGACCTTGCGCACCTCCTCGTCGGAGTACTCGACGTACTCCTCCCGACGACCGGCTGAACGCTCCGCCATGCTCTTGCCGCGCACGATCAGGTAGACCAGGCCGGTGATGAACGGGACGAAGACGAGCAGGATCACCCAGAGGGCCTTCAACCAGCCGTTGAGGTCACGCGAACGGAAGATGTCGATCGCGATGTAGATCAGGATGAAGATGTACGCGATGTACGCGAAGATCCACAGGCTGAACCAGAACCAGTCCCAGACGGTGGCGAAGAATCCCATGAGCGGCGTCCTTTCGAATTCGGTGGCCCGCGATGCTGGTCGAGGCCGTCTCGCGCTCAACCTATCGGGGAGCGCTCCCCTGCGCGAGAGGCGCGCCCGCGCGTAGAGTGGCGATCGGTCGGCTTCGGACGAAGGAGTCTTCATGAGGGCGCTGCTCACCGGGTCGACGATGGCGATCCTCGTGATCGCGTGGGCGACGACGGTGTGGGCGCTCGCGTTCGGGCACGGCCTCGTCGCGCATCCGCCGAACGTCGCCGTCGGCGTGATCACGTTCGTCGTCATCCTCGCGGCGATCATGGTCGCCGCCTTCGGCGTCGTGCACCAGGCCGAGCAGCTCGCCGAGCAGGTCGGCGAACCCTTCGGCACGCTCATCCTGACGCTCACCGTAGTGGTCATCGAGGTCGCCCTGATCGCGTCGGTCATGCTCGGCCCGAGCGGGTCCGCGACGATCGGCCGCGACTCGCTGTTCGCCGTGATGATGATCATCATCAACGGCGTCATGGGCCTCGCCATCCTGCTCGGCGGCCTGCGCCACGGCCCCCAGAACTACAACACGGTCGGCACCTCGGTCTACCTGGCGGTCATCGTCGCGCTGTCGCTCTGCACGCTGGTGCTGCCGAACTTCACGAGCTCGACCCCGGGTGGAACGCTGACGAGCTTCCAGTCGATCGGCATCGCGGTGCTCGCCGCCGCGCTCTACGCGTTCTTCCTGGTCATGCAGGTCGGCCGGGACCGGAACCTGTTCGTCCAGCCCGTCGTCGCGGCTGCGACGGGTGGGTCTCCCCCGGACGCGGCGCCGACGGCGGTGGCGTCTTCGTCGTCGTCGGCCGGGCACGCGGCCGCCGCTCGGGGCGAGCTGGTCGGGCGAGCCGTCCTCCTCATCGTGACCGTGCTCCCGATCGTGCTGCTCTCGCACGACCTCGGCGTGCTCGTCGACCTCGGCATCGAGGCGACGGGCGCGCCCGTGGCGCTCAGCGGCGTCGTCATCGCGATCATCGTGTTCACGCCCGAGGCGGTGACCGCGATCCGCGCCTCGCTCGCGGACCAGAACCAGCGCGCCTTCAACCTCGGCCTCGGCGCCTTCACGTCGACGGTCGGCCTGACCATTCCCGTCATCCTCGTCATCGGGCTCATCAGCGGCCAGGAGGTCGTCCTCGGCGAATCGCCCGCGAACATGGTGCTCATCGCCATCACGCTCGCCATGACGCTCATCACGTTCTTCTCGCCCCGCACGACCGCCGTGCACGGCGCCGTGCACCTCATGCTCTTCGGGGTGTACGCGATCCTGCTCTTCGCACCGTGAGCCGTGGCGGCTCGCGTCCGCTCGCCCTCAGCGCCCGCTGCGACCGGCGAACAGCGCGTGCAGCAACGGCAGCACGGAGGCGATCATCAGCACCGTGCCGAGCACCACGTCGTCGGCCCGGATCACCGCGCCCGCGACGAGCAGCCCGCCGAAGAGGATCGCCGACACCGCTCGCCGCGTCGTGCGCTCGAGCCGGGCGACCCGTCGTTCGAGCGTCGGGTTCGACACCGCGACGGATCCCTCCTCGATGCGCGTCGCGAGCGCGTCGAGTCGCTTCGGCAGGCCCACGGCGATGCCGGCGATCTCGACGGCCTGCTTCGCGAGGTCCTGCACGACGTTGCCGCGCTCGTCGCGGATGAGCTTCGTCGCGTACGGCTCGATCGAGTCCCACAGGTTGAACTCGGGATCGAGGGCGCTGCACACGCCCGACGTGAGCGACATCGCCCGCACGATGAGCAGGAAGTTCTCCGGCAGCTGGAACGGCAGGGAGCGCACCACGTGGCCGAACTCCTCGGCGAAGTCCCGGAACTCGCGCGGATCCACCTCGCGGAGTTCGGCGAAGCCCATGCCGCCGAACCGCGCGAACAACTGCGTCATCGCCCGCTCGAGCTCACCGGTGTCGGCCGAGGGAAGCAGCACGCCGACGTCGCGCACGGCATCGACGAGCCCCTTGCCGTCGCGCGAGGCGGCCGCGATCAGCAGCTTCCGCAGGCCGCTGCGCGTGCCGGCCGGCACCTCGCCCATCATCCCGAAGTCGATGAACGTGAGCTTCCACGACCGCTTCGCCGAGCCGTCGACGACGGGCAGCGGCGTGACGAAGATGTTGCCCGGGTGCGGGTCGGCGTGGAAGAAGCCGTTCGTGAAGAGCTGGTCGAACATGACGGCGGCGAAGGCCGGCGCGACGTCGGCGGGATCGATGCCCGCGGCCGCGAGCGCCGCGGCATCCGTGACCTTGATGGCCGTCACGTCTTCAAGGGTGAGCACGCGGCGGGTGGTGCGCTCCCACGCGATGGCGGGCACGCTCACCCGATCGTCGTCGGCGAACTCCGCCGCGAAGCGCTCGGCGTTCGCGGCCTCGTGCAGGTAGTCGATCTCTTCCAGGCTGGTCTGCGCGAATTCCTCGACGAGCGCGTGCGTGTTGACCCGGTTGGACACGAGGCGCACATGGCTGAGCCACCCCGCGACCTTGCGCAGGGCGGCGAGGTCGACGTCGACGATCTCGTCGATGCCCGGCCGCTGCACCTTGACGACGACGTGCTCGAGCCCGGTGTCGGCCGCATCGAGCGGCGCGAGACGGGCACGGTGCGCCTGGCCGAGGGATGCCGCGGCGATCGGCTCCTCGTCGATCGAGGCGTACGCCCGATCGAGCGGCAGGCCGAGTTCTGCCTCGGCGAGCGCTCGGATGGCCGGGAACGGGACCGGCGGGACCTCGTCTTGAAGCCCGGCGAGCTCGGCGGTGATCTCGGGTGGAAGCACGTCGAGGCGCGAGGACATGAACTGCCCGACCTTGATCATGAGCCCGCCGAGGTCGATCGCGAGCACGTGGAAGCGCTGGGCGAAGCGCCGCATCCGCTTGGAACGCGTGCGCTCGGCGACCCCGGCGAGCCCGATGCGCGGGAGGAACAGCTCGTACCACCAGGTGACCGCGAGGTTCCAGCCCGCGAACCGCAGGATGCGGCGGTAGCGCGCGCGGGTATTGCCGGCACCGGGCATCGAGTCGCCTCGATCGCGAGGAGCGGATGCCACCCGCGTCAGTCCTGGGCGAGGATCGCGTAGAGCCGTCGTCGCGTCTCGTCGAGCGCGGCCACGGCCTGCTGCACCTGCTCGGGAGTGCCCGTGCGCCCGACCTGGGCGGCGGCCTGTGCGAGCTCGAAGCCCGCCTTGGGCAGTGCCGTCGGCCCGGTGCCGTCGCCGGCACCCGGCGCGGCCCATGGGGCGGACGCGCCCGAATCGGCCACCGACGCCCGCCCCTCGTCGGTGAGCGAGTAGGTCTTGCGGCCGTTCGACTCCTGGGCGCTGATGAGCCCCTCGTCGGCGAGCAGCTGCAGGGTCGGGTAGACCGAACCGGCGCTCGGCTTCCAGGTGCCGCCGCTGCGCTCCTCGATCTCGTGGATGATCTGGTAGCCGTGCATCGGCTGCTCGGCGAGGAGCGCGAGCACCGCCGCGCGCACGTCGCCACGACCCACACGGCTGCCCGCGCGCTTCTCGAAGGTCGAGCGCAACTGCTCGAAGGCCTGCCAGATGCTGTCGGTCGGGATGCCGGCACCGAATCCGCCGGCGGGGAACGAGCCACTCATGACAACCTCTTCCGTCGCGTGTGAACGATACTCAACGATATAACGTGACGGGCCTGAGCGATAGGGCCACGGCTCCCGCAGGCGATACCGTCGAGTGCGGTGGATCACCCCACGATGGAGGCAGGACGGCAATGGAGCACTTCGACACGATCGTGGTCGGCGCAGGAGTGGCGGGCCTGACGGCCGCTCGGCTGCTGGCGAGGGACGGCCGCCGGGTCGCGGTGCTCGAGGCCCGCGATCGCGTGGGCGGTCGCGTGTGGACCGACCGGACCGACGGGCTCGTGACCGACCTCGGCGCCTCGTGGATCCACGGCGTCACCGACAGTCCCGTCGCCGCGGCGGCCGCGGCGTTCGGCATGCGCACGGCCGAGTTCACGGTCGGAGGATACCAACCCGACAGCCGTCCGATCGCGTACCACGGGCCCGACGGCGAGCGCCTCCCCGATGCCGATGCGCATCGCTTCGCCGCCGACATCCACGACGTCGACGCCACGCTGCTCGACGTGGTGGCGGCATCCGCTCCGGATGCCTCCTACCGCGACGTGACCGAGGCGGCGCTCGCCCGCCAGGCGTGGGACGCCGAGCGCGTGCAACGGGTGCGCGAGTACCTCGAGCACCGCTCGGAGGAGCAGTACGGCGCGTGGATCGAGGACCTCGCGGCGCACGGCCTCGACGACGACTCGATCGACGGCGACGAGGTGGTCTTCCCCGAGGGATACGACCGCCTGCCCCAGCAGCTCGCCGAAGGGCTCGACCTCCGCCTCGAGCACGTCGTCTCCCACGTACGGTGGTCGGCCGACGGGGTCGTCGTCTCGACCGATCGCGGTTCGTTCGCCGCCGACACCACGGTCGTGACCGTCCCGGTCGGCGTGCTGAAGTCCGACGACCTCGTCGTCGAGCCGCCGCTGCCCGAACCCGTCGCCGGCGCCCTGGGCAGGCTCGAGATGAACGCGTTCGAGAAGGTGTTCCTGCGCTTCCCGACGAGGTTCTGGGACGACGGCGTCTACGCGATCCGGCAGCAGGGCCCCGAGAGCCGCTGGTGGCACTCCTGGTACGACCTCACCAGCCTGCACGGAACGCCGACCCTGCTCACCTTCGCCGCCGGCCCGGCCGCCCGCGAGACGCGCGACTGGCCGGAGGGGCTGGTCGTCGAGTCGGTGCTCGCGCAGTTGACGAGGCTGTACGGCGATCGCGTGGAGCAGCCGACCCACGTGCACCGCACCGACTGGCAGGGCGACCCGTTCGCGCGGGGCTCGTACGCCTACATGACGGTCGGTTCGTCGACCGCCGATCACGACGACCTCGCGACCCCGATCGGCGGGGTCCTCCACCTCGCCGGCGAGGCCACCTGGACGGATGACCCCGCGACGGTGCCCGCGGCGATGCTGTCGGGGCACCGGGCGGCGTCGAACATCCTGGGGCGCGACATCCCGATCGACGAGGTGTGGTCGAACTGACGCGACGTCACCCCTGCATCCGCGGATCCTGGGTCGGATCCCAGTAGACGGCCGGGCACCCCTCCTCGATCGCCTCGGGGTGCCGCTCGAAGTGCCACGGCTCGTTGTCGTAGGTCGGGCAGAGGCCGTATCGGGCGCCGTGCTCCTGCAGCCAGTCGATCGCGTCGTACGACCCGACATCGACCGCGTTCCCGGCGACATGTTCCGACGTCTCCGCGGTGGCGACCCACCTGGCCGCCTCGGCCTCCGAGCCGTACTCCACGACCGCCTCCTCGAGGAGCTGCTCCTGGTAGGCGGGTGACCGCCAACCGCTGCTGACGAAGACGTCGATGCCCTCGTCGGCGGCGTCGTCCGCCGCCGCACGGAGTGCGCTCAGCAGCTCGGGGTCGAGGTTGACGACCCCCGGGTACTGCTCGTCGAAAGCGCTCACCCCGTCGGGCAGGACGCCGTCGGCCTCGGTGGCGGCGCCGTCAGCCGCGAGCAGCGCCGTACCGCCCTCCCCTGGCGGCCGCTCGCCGAACGCGCCGGCCGAAGAGAAGGCTGAGGACCGGCCGAGTTCGGATCCGAGCATCACCGCGCCGGCGATGACGAGGATGAGGAGGCCGACGACCGCGGCCAGGAGGGTCCTGCGGGCACGGGCCCGGGATGGTGCGTGGTGACTCATGCTGCCAGCCAACGCGTGCGCGTGTTGCCCGCCCGTATGCGGTTTCGGATACGCCGACGATATGCCCCGGCTCCTAGCATGGCCATCATGCGAGTGCTGGTGGTGGAGGACGAACCGTTGATGGCGGAGGCCATCCGCGACGGGCTGCGCCTGGCGGCGATCGCGGCCGACCTCGCCGGCGACGGCGACACCGCGCTCGAACTCCTGAGCATCAACGCGTACGACATCGCCGTCCTGGATCGCGACATCCCCGGCCCGTCCGGCGACGAGGTCGCCGAGCGCATCGTCGCCTCCGGCAGCGGCATCCCGATCCTGATGCTCACGGCCGCCGACCGCCTCGACGACAAGGCGTCCGGCTTCGGGCTGGGCGCCGACGACTACCTGACGAAGCCGTTCGAGCTGCAGGAGCTCGTGCTCCGGCTCCGGGCGCTCGACCGTCGGCGCGCGCACACGAGGCCGCCGGTGCGGGAGATCGCCGGGCTGCGGCTGGACCCGTTCCGCCGCGAGGTCTTCCGCGACGGCCGATACGTCGCCCTGACGCGCAAGCAGTTCGCCGTGCTCGAGGTGCTCGTCAGCGCCGAGGGCGGCGTCATCAGCGCCGAGGAGCTGCTGGAGCGGGCCTGGGACGAGAACGCCGACCCCTTCACGAACGCCGTGCGCATCACGGTCTCGGCCCTGCGCAAGCGGCTCGGCGAGCCCTGGTTGATCGCCACCGTGCCCGGCGTGGGCTATCGCATCGACACCGGGGCATCCGCTCGCGACAAGACGGACCGGCATGAGTAGGGCGCCGGGCATGAGCGTGCGGCTGAAGCTCGCGCTCAGCTACGCCGGGTTCCTCATGGTGGCGAGCTTCCTGCTGCTCGCGGCGGTGTGGCTCTTCCTCCTGCGGTACGTGCCCGCGGAGGCGATCAACACGATCAGCGGCTTCGTGCCCGGCCGCGACGACCTCGTCCGCGCCTTCGGACCGGTCGTTGCCTGGGTGCTGCTCTTCCTCCTGGCGTTCGGCCTGCTCGGCGGGTGGTTCCTCGCCGGCCGCATGCTCGTGCCCCTGGCCCGCATCACGGATGCCACCCGCCGGGCCGCGAACGGATCCCTGTCGTATCGCATCGAACTGGAGGGTCGGAACGACGAGTTCCGCGAGCTCGCCGACAGCTTCGACGTCATGCTCGCCCGGCTCGAGGCCCACGTCGACGAGCAGCGGCGATTCGCGGCCAACGCGTCCCACGAACTGCGCACCCCGCTCGCGATCACCCAGACCCTGCTCGAGGTGGCCCGCAACGACCCCGACCGCGACAACGGCGCGCTCATCGAGCGTCTCGCCGTGGTCAACGCCCGCGCGATCGAGCTCACCGAGGCGCTGCTCGTGCTCAGCCGAGCCGACCAGCGGTCGTTCGCCCGGGAGACGGTGGACCTCTCGCTCCTCGCGGAGGAGGCGGCCGAGACCCTCCTCCCGCTCGCGGAGCGGCGTGGGGTCGTCATCGAGACGTCCGGGGAGGTCACGCCCGCCCTCGGGTCGCCCGCGCTCCTCTTGCAGCTGACCACGAACCTGCTGCACAACGCCATCGTGCACAACCTGCCCGAGCACGGCACGGCGCAGGTCAGCACCGCCGTGCACGATGGCTTCGTCACGCTCGAGGTCGAGAACACGGGCGAGCACCTTCCGCCGCACCTCGTCGCCACGCTCACCGAACCGTTCCAGCGCGGCACCGAGCGCATCCGCGGCGATCACGGCGGCGTCGGCCTCGGCCTCGCGATCGTGAAGAGCATCGCGCAGGCGCACGACGGGACGCTCACGATCGTCGGGCGCCCTGAGGGCGGGATGCGCGTGACGGTGCGCCTCCCGGCCGTGCCGACGGACTCCGTCCGATGAGCGTCGACGAGCGGATGCGCCCATCGGCGAGGGACGGAGCCCGATCGTCCGGGCGCGCTCGCCTCCTGCTGTCGACCTCGTTCGGGGTGTACCTCGCGCTCCTCTTCTGGATCGTCCTGTGGAAGCTCGAACTTCCGTACCTCGGCTCCGGCGACCTGCGCCAGGTGAAGCTCGTGCCGTTCCTCTCGGACGCCTGCAACGGCGCCAGCGCGCCGTCGGAGGTCGTCGCGAACGTCCTGCTCTTCGTGCCGTTCGGCTTCCTGCTCGGCCTGCTCGCACCGACGTGGCCGTGGTGGAGGTCGGTCGCCGTGTTCGCCAACGCGAGCCTCGCCCTCGAGGTCGCGCAGTACGCCCTCGCGGTCGGCAGTTCCGACGTCACCGACCTCGTCACCAACACCGTCGGGGGCATGCTCGGGCTCGGCCTGTTCGCGCTCGTGCGCCGCCGGCTCGACGAGCGGACCGTGCCGGCGATGTCGCGGGTCTGCGCGGTCCTGACCGTGCTCGCCCTGGCCGGGACCGCCGTCATCGTTGCGTCGCCCCTGAACTTCGGCCCGCAGCCCGACGTCATGGTCTCGATGCAGGGCACACCGCACGCCGCGCCGGGATCCGCGGCGAGTGCGCGCCGAATCGATGGGGAGGCGCACGAACAGCGGTGCCGGTGAGACCCGCGCTCAGTCCTGACGCGCGGTGCGTGCCACACGTGCGGTTCGACGCGACCTCGCCGCGAGCACCACACCGCCGCAGAGCAGCAGCGCCGCGAGCGCGAGCATCCGGGTCAGGTCCGTGCCGGTTCTCGCCAGGTCGGCGCTCGACGAACCGTCGCCGGACGCCCCGCCGGGCGTCCCCCCGCCGGGCGTCTCGCCGCCACCGCCCGGCGTCTCACCGCCGTCATCCGGCGGCTCGGGGGGCTCCGGTGTGACCGAGCCGGCGACCGACCAGACGCCCTGGGCGTCATTGTCGGTCTCGGATGCCTCGGTGTCGGTGTCGAGGGTCGGCACGACGAGTGGATTCAGCCGTTCGAAGACCTCGTCGACGAAGCCGTCGGCATCGAGGTCGACGGGCTCGGCCGGCGCGACGTAGGCGACGTTGCGCATGGTGGTCGTGTCGCTCGGCACCGACAGGATGCGGACGACCACGGTCAGCACGGGGCCGTCGTCGCCCGCGGGGATCGATTCGCCCGACGTCGCGATGACGTCGGCCACGGAGTATCCGTCGCCCGTCAGCGAGACCAGCTCCACCGTGTCCGGAAGCAGTTGCGTGATCGTCCAGCCGGCCGGCGCCGCTCGGGGACCCTCGTTGTGCGGGGTGAGCGTCCAGGTGACGAGTTCGCCGACGCCGAGCACCTCGTCGTCGGCGACGTCGAGCGCCTGCTCGAGCGAGAGGTCGATGCAGTTCATCGGATAGAGCACGGGGGCCTCGGTCAACTCGGACACGGCCGCACCACCGCCCTCGTAGTACGAGGCACCGTCGAGGAAGCCGGTGGCCCGGCATTCGGATCCCCAGTCGTTGGGGTCGTCGTGGTCGCGGGCGTCGACGGCGACCGGCCCGTCGACGGGCAGGGCGCGCGCGACCGGGGTGGCCGCGGCATCCTCGCCGAGGACGGCGTTGGCGTAGGTCTGCACGGCCGTGGATGCCGCCGGGAACACGTTGCCGGTCGCGAGCACCGGGTCGCGCAGGGTGCGACGCGCCGCGTCGGGCGCCGCGGGGTCGGAGGACCCGACCGAGATCCAGGTGCCGCCGCCGCTGAACGCGTTGCCCAGCACCTCGATGCCCGACGACGAGTACGAGCCGGGCTCGGCCCCGTCCTCCCACAGCGGCGCGACGGAGATCGCGACCGCGTCAGGCCCCTGCTCGACGACGTTGTCGGAGACCAGGAGCGAATGCGCGCCGCCGGCCGTGACGAACTCCGGCTGACCGCTGACCGTATTGCGGAGGATCTCGACGCCGGTCGTGCCCTGCAGCACGTGCACGCCGCCGCCGTTGCCCGTCATGACGTTGTCGTGGATCGAGATGTCATGACTGATGCCATTCTCGGGCGTGGTCACCACGAGGACACCGACCGCGGCATTGCCGGTGAACGACGAGGCGCTCACGTCCAGGTTCGCGACGCTGCGTCCGTACACGGCGCGCTCCACGACGTTCGCCACGGTCGCGTTCGTCACCGTCGCGCCATCCGCAGCCGAGTAGAAGAAGCCGTAGGACCCGCCGTCGATGCTCGCGTCGTCGACGTTCACGTCCTGCGACCCGTACGCGCGCAGGATCGCGGCGCCGGTCACGGGGGTCGGTCCTTCACGACCGTCCACGACGATGTCCGAGGCGTTCACGCCGACGGACTGGTGGATGACGAGGGCCGCGCCGGTCAGTTCGGCGTCGATGCCAGTGATGGTCGCGTTCTCGGCGCCGAGCAGGTAGACGCCGCTTGAGGCGTTCGGTGCGCCGACCACGGAGAGGTCGCTGATCGAGATGTCGACGCGGTCCGACTCGGGGTCCATCGACGACTGCGCCCCGACCGCGTAGAGGAAGCCCGTCGCGGTCTCGTTCGTGATCGTCGCCCTGCCCGCGTTCACGAGGTTGATCCCGGTGCCGTTCTCACCCCAGTCGCCGGCGTCGAGCACGGCGTCGGAGACCGACGCGCCCTGCGTCGAGCCCAGCGTGATGGCGCCGAAGGCGGTGACCCGCGGCGCGGTGATGACCGGGCCCGTGCCGGTATTGAGCAGATGGGTGGTGATGCCGTACATCATCCCGGTGACGGTGGGCGTCTCGATGACGGCCGCGGTCGCCTTGAAGACGAGGATGCCGGTCGACTGGTTCGCATCGGCGCCCGTGATGTCCGCGCCGACAACTCGGGGGGCGATCGTTGCACCGAGGGCGATGCCCTCGCGACTCGCGCCGTCGATCGTCGGCTCGGTGATGGTCGGCCCGTCGGCGGCGTTGGTCGTGCTCGTGCCGATGCCGCGGGCGAACCCGTGCACGCTGACGCCGTCGACCACCGCGCCGCTCGAATTGGCGAGGTCGATGCCCGTTCCGGTCGCGTCGGGCCCGGTGACCTCCACGTCCGTCACGTGCGGCTCGGATGTCGCGCCGAGCGAGATGCCGGACGTCGACGCCGTGACCGTGCCGCCCGAGACCGCGATGCCGCTCGCCGTCGACGCGGCGGTGGCGAGGATGCCGGTCGCGACGCCCGTGATGGCGGCGTCGGTGATCGTCGCCGACGCCGTCGTCAGGTTGACGCCGTAGGACGAGAGCTCGCCGCCGCCGTCCATCGTGTACCCGTCGATCACGACCCCGGTCAGGCCGGCACCGAGCTGGACCCCCGTCGGCCGGGCGACGGCACTCGGATTGCGCACCGTGACCCCATCGAGAGTGACGCCGGACCCGGTGACCGACACGGTGGCACCCGTCGACGCGACGCCGAGCGAGACATCCGGGGCCAACGCCAGGCCGCCGGCGCTGACCGTGAGGCGGGTGAAGAGCACGGAGGAGGAGGCGCTGTCGAGCGTGACCGACCGGGTGACGGCCAGCGAACCGGTGAAGGCGTAGTCGTTCGCGTCGAACGAGACGGTGCCGCCGTCCGGTGCGGCATTCAGCGCTGCCTGGAGCGTCAGCACCGGACCGCCGCCCGGGCGAAGGTCCGGCGTGCCGACCCAGGCGATGGGCAGGCTGTTCGCGTTCGGCACGAGGCCCGGCCGCGGGGGCGGCGGGAACTCGACGACGGAGTCGTCCGGGACCGGCGCGGGCTCGTCGAGCCCTTCGGGCACCGGGGCGTCGTCGGGCGGCAGCGGATCGCCCGTGTCGGGGTCGTCGGGATCCGCGAGGGCCGGAACCTGGCCGATCGCCGAGGCCGGCGCGACCGGCATCGCCGCAGTACCCAGGACGCCGACCAGCGCCGCCAGGCAGAGCGCGGCGCCGAGCGCGACCGCCCGCCGCCGTCGTTCGGACCTCGCGAGCACGTCGATCATGCTTCCCCCCAACGCGCCGATGGGACCCACCCCGAACCGCACCGACGACTCCTCCAGCGTAGCGACGCCTCGCCGGATGCGCACCGATCCGCGTAGTGACCACATTATGTATTCTGGTCACAACGATCGGAGGCACCCGTGAACATGCGTCGCACGACCGTCTCGGTGACCGGCGCGACGGTCTCGCTCCAGGAGTGGACGCCGGACGGCGGCGGGGCGAGCGGCGTGGGCCTCCCCACGGTGCTCCTCCTGCACGGCGGAGGGGCCGACAGCGCCGAGCTCTCGTGGGGCGAGGTCGGACCCGCGCTCGCGGACTCCGGCCTCCGCGTGTTCGCTCCGGATCACCCGGGATTCGGTCGCAGCCCGCGAGCCGAATGGCGGCTGACGCAGCCGCACCTCGTGCGGTACGTGGGCGAACTGGTCGACGCCCTCGACCTCGATGACTACGTGATCTGCGGGCTCTCGCTCGGCGGCGGCCTGACCCTCGGCCACCTGCTCGATCGGCCGGATCGGGCGCGCGGCGCGATGCTGCTGGGGTGCTTCGGCATCATGCCCCGCCTCTCCGACGGGCTGTTCGGTCGGCCGAGCCATGCCGCGACGTTCCTGCTGCTCAGATCCGGGCTCGTCTCGGCCATGACCCGGTCGTACTCGCGGAATCCAGCCGCCATGGAACGCGGCCTTCGCGCCATCGTGCGCAACCCGGACGCGCGCACGCCGAACCTCGTGCAGGCCGTGATCGCGGAGGCCGCCGCATCCGACGGCCTCGAGGTGTTCGGCGAATGGCAGCGCGAGCAGGTGCTCTGGAACCGGTTGCGCACCGACTATGCCGACCGACTGCCCGGGATCCCGACGCCGACACTGGTCATCCACGGCGATCACGACCGCGGGGTGCCGATCGCGCGCGCGAGGACCGCGGCCCGGCTGCTCCCCCAGGCCGAGCTGCTGGAGGTCCCGGATGCCGGGCACTGGGTGCAGCGCGATCGGCCCGATCTCGTGATCCCGGCCATGGTCGGCTTCCTCCGGCGGGTCGGCTGATGCCCCGCCCGCTCGTGCCCGACCGTCGCGAACGCCTCCTCGATGCCACCGAGCGCCTGATCCTCGAGCGCGGCTTCGACGCGATGGGCATCGCAGCCGTCGCCGCGGAAGCGGGCATCGGCAAGGGGGCGGTCTACCTCGAGTTCACGGGCAAGCGCGACCTCCTCGACGCCGTGCTGCGCCGCGCGACCCGACGCCTGCGCGATCGCGTTCGGCTCGAGGTCGGCGAGGCACCCGGCCTCGGTGCCGCCTACCGCGCAGCGGCGCGAGCCCTGCTCGACGACCCCCTGATGACCGCCGCGTTCCTCGACGATCGCGCGGTGCTCGGTGCGCACGTCGACACCGTCGCCGACGATCGGTACCGACGACGCCATGAGCGCTTCGTCGGCTGGGTGCGCGGCCTGCAGGCCCGCGGGGCCCTGATGGCGGATGTCTCGCCCGAGCATGTCGCGCTCGCCCTGTCGAGCGCGACCATCGGCCTCCTGTCGGCGGGCAGGCTGCTCGGGCCGATGACGCCGTCGGAGCTCGAGGGCGCGATCGAGGCGCTCGGCCGCATGGCCGCGGTCTTCGAGGTCGAGCCGTCGGCAGGCGCGTGAGCACTCGTCGCCACCTCGCGCGGTCCACCGCGACGACGGCTGGTCAGCGCAGCGGGAGCGGCGAACGCGACTTGGTGACGCCGAAGGCGAAGGTCGTCGTGATGCCGGCGATCGCCGGGATGGCGCGCAGCTGGCCGCGCATGAGTTCCTCGTACTCGCTGAAGGAGGCCACGGCGACCTTCGCGAGGTAGTCGTCGTCACCCGCGAGCAGGTATGCCTCGACGACCTCGGGGATGCCGCGGAGCCGCTCCTCGACGGCATCGACGACGTCCGTCGCGTGCGACGAGAGCCGGAGTCGTACGAAGGCGGTGATGGCCAGCCCGACGGCACCGGCGGCGATCTCGGCGGAGTACCCGGTGATGACGCCGTCGTCCTGGAGCTGGCGGACCCGGCGCAGGCAGGGCGACGGCGAGAGGCCCACCCGGTCGGCGAGTTCCTGGTTCGTGAGCCGCCCGTCCTGCTGGAGTTCGAGCAGGATGTGGCGGTCGATGGCATCGAGCGTTCGCATTGGCATATTCTGCCAAACCAACGTGTATTCGTGGCACAGTCGGCAATCGCCTGCGCCGCCGGATTTCCTAGTGTTGCGACGTGCTCACGAACCCGACCTCACGCCGACGGGCGCTCGGCGTCGTAGCCATGACGGTCGCCGTGCTGCTCTGGGCCTCGTTCGCGCTCACCCTGCGCGGCGTCGGCGCCTCCTCGTTGACGACGATCGACCTGAGCATGCTGCGGTTCGCGACGCCGGTGCTGGCGCTCGCGCCGTGGCTGCCCCGCGCGATCCGGGAGGTCCGATCCGAGCGGCGCACGACGATCCTGCTCCTGCTCCTCGGCGGCCTGCCGCACTTCCTGGTGTCGGCGCTCGGAGGCCACCTCGCTCCCGCCGCGCTCGTCGGGCTCATCATCCCCGGTACCGTTCCGCTGTTCGTGACGGCACTCGTACTCGTGGGCGGACGCGCCCGAGTCCCCGCTCGGCAGCTGGCATCCGTCGCCGTGATCGTCGTGGGCGTGGCGGCCGCCGCGATGCTGACGAGCGCCTCGGCGGCACCGATCGGGCTCGCCGCACTGCTCACGGCCGGATTCATCTGGGCCGTCTACACGGTGGGACTCAAGCGAAGCACGCTGAGCCTCACGACCACGGTGCTGGTCGTCTGCCTTCCGTCGACGCTGGCGGCCGTCGCGCTCGCGTGCTCGGGGGCGATGCCGTCGCACCTGCTCGCCGGAACGGCGCTGCCCGCGGACGTGCTGGTCTTCACGGTGCTCCAGGGCCTCGGCACCGGCATCCTCTCGACGATCTCCTACGCGTACGCGGTGCGGGTGCTCGGCAGCGGCATCGCCGCCACGGCCGGCGCGCTCAGCCCCGTGGCGGCCGCGGGCCTCGCCGTGCCGATCCTCGGCGAGCCGGTCACGGGCGGCGTCGCCATCGCGATGGCGATCGTCGTGACCGGAGTGCTGCTCTTCAACGCACCGCGTCGCCGGCGCCGGGTCGCCCAGGGCGACGGATGCCTCGTGCCCGGGCATGCGAGCATGGGACACGATGATCCACCGCGTCGGCAGCCGCCTCGCCCTGGGCGCGCTCGCGCTGGCGGTCGTGTTCGCCTCGGGGTGCTCGGCGCGCCCCGCCCCTGAGGCCGATGCCGTCGTGCTGCCGCCGGCCGGAGCCGCCCCCGACTACCAGCTCGGCGGCGCGTACGAACCCGACCCCGACGTCGGCATCGTCGCCCGCGACCGGACCAGCGAGCCCGCCGTCGGGCGCTACTCCGTCTGCTACGTCAACGGGTTCCAGACGCAGCCGGGCGAGCGCGGGTCCTGGCCCGACGACCTCGTGCTGACGCGCGACGGCTCCGATGTGATCGACCCCGACTGGCCCGACGAGGCCCTGCTCGACACATCCACCGCCGAACGACGCGCGAGCATCGCCGACGTCGTCGGGCCATGGATCGAAGGATGCGCGGAGTCGGGCTTCGACGCCGTCGAGTTCGACAACCTCGACTCGTACACCCGATCGGGCGGGGCGATGACCCTCGAGGACAACGTGGCTCTCGCGACGACGCTCGTGCGCACCGCCCACGCTCACGGGCTCGCGGCCGGTCAGAAGAACGCCGCCGAGGCGACCGCCAGGCTGCACTCCGATGCGGGGTTCGACTTCGCGGTGGTCGAGGAGTGCGCGGCCTACGACGAATGCGGCGCCTACGCCGACGTGTACGGCCCGCACGTCATCGCGATCGAGTACACGGATGCGCTCCCCCGGCCGTTCGCCGAGCTCTGCGAGGCGCCGGATGCGCCCGCGTCGCTCGTGCTGCGCGACCGCGATCTGACCGTGCCCGGCGACCCCGAGCACGTCTTCGAGCTCTGCGGGTGACCGCGTGGTCCCACTCGGCGATGATGGAAACGACCCCGAGGAGCCCAGCATGACCGATGGCACGACCCTGACCGACACCGATCTCGACCGGCTGCGTCGTTGCACCGAGCTCGCCGCCGCGGCCCGCGCACGCGGCGACCATCCCTTCGGATCCCTCGTCGTGACGGCCGACGGCCGCACGGTCGAGGCGATGAACAGCGTGGTCACGCAGCACGATCCGACCGGCCACGCCGAGACGAACGTGGTGCGCGCCGCCGCCGCGGCGCTGTCGGTCGAGGAACTCGCGACCAGCACCCTCTACACGAGCACCGAGCCGTGCGCGATGTGCTCGGGCGCCATCTACTGGAGCGGCATCCCCCGCGTCGTGTACGCGCTCGGCGAGGACGGGCTGCGCGACATCGTCGCCGAGCAGGAGGGCGTGCCCACCATGGCGCTCCCCTGCCGCGAGGTGTTCGCGCACGGCGGCAGGCCCGTGGCTGTCGCGGGTCCCGCCGACCTCCCCGAGGCGACGGCCGTGCACGACGGGTTCTGGGGCTGACGTGGCCGACATGGAGCACCTGTTCTCGTACGGCACGCTGAGGTTCCCCCGGGTGCAGCGCGAGACGTTCGGCGCCGAGCTGCCCACGGCCCCCGACGCCCTCGTCGGCTGGCGCCTCGGCGTGCTGCGCATCACGGATGCCGCGGTGCTCGCCCTGAGCGGCGCGGCCGAGCACCCCATCCTCGAGCGCACCGACGACCCTGCCGACCGAGTCGAGGGGGCGGTGCTGGAGCTCACGCCGGCGCAGCTGGCCGCGGCCGACCGGTACGAGGTCGACGACTACGTCCGCGTCGCCGTGGTTCTCGAGTCGGGCGTCACGGCGTGGGTGTACGCCGCGGGCTGACGAGCGCCGTCGGATACTGGAGACATGGAGATCGACGAGGGCGACGAGCCGCGGTTCAGGAGCCCCGATCCCTGTCCGCGCTGCGGCGACATCCTCGATGGCGGCGTGCTCTCGCTCGAGGACAACGCGCTCACCATCACGCTGGACTGCCTCACGTGCGGTTACTCGGCGCTGGTCGATCCGTTCGCGTGAGGCCGCCGCGACGTGGCGAGCGGCGCTGAAGGACGCGATCGACCACCTGTCCGCAGAGTGGCACGACAGGGCGGCGGGTGTCAGCTACAAGCGTCGCCGGGGGCCAAGGTCGTGGAGCACCTCCAGCTCATCGCCGACCGAGGTGCAGCTCGCCACCGTGCGCACCCAGGTGCCGCCCGCACGGGTCCCGGCTACGACGTCTTCGATCGCTCGACCGGTCGCTCGCGACGGCGCCGGGACGCGGTGTAGATGCGCTCGGCGATCCAGAGCAGGACGCCGATGGCCAGGAGCGCGACCGCGATCCCGTACTGCCCGGCGGGGCGGCCGGAGGTCCACGGGAACACCAGGTACAGGCAGGTGATCGCACCGATGACCGGCAGCGCCGAGGGCGTGCGGAAGTGCTTGTGCTCGACGGGCTGCCGGCGCAGCACGAGCACGGTCACGTTGACGATCGCGAACACGGTGAGCAGCAGCAGCGACGTCGTGCCGCCCAGCAGGGCGACGATCGAGCCCTCGGCGTCGAGCGAGACGTAGGTGATGAGGCCTGCGGCGAGCGCGCTCGTGAAGAGGATCGCCGCCCACGGCGTCTGCCGCTTCGGCGCGACCTTGCCGAGGAACGGCGGCAGCACCTGCTGCCGGCTCATGCCGTAGAGCAGGCGGCTCGCCATCATCATGTTGATCAGGGCGGTGTTGGCGACCGCGAACATCGAGATGAACGGGAGCAGGTCGTTGATCGGGAATCCGGGCGCGGCGGCCTCGACCGCGGTGACGAGCGGCGTCTCGCTGCCGACGAGGTCGCCGATCGGCACCAGCGCGACCACGGTGATCGACACCAGCACGTAGATGACCGCTGCGATGCCGAGCCCGCTCAGCATCATCTTCGGGAAGATGCGGCTCGGGTCCTTCGTCTCCTCGGCCATGTTGACCGAGTCCTCGAAGCCGACCATCGCGAAGAAGGCCAGGGAGGTCGCGGTGCTGACCGCGAGCAGCACGCCCTTGTCCTCGGGCGTCTCGAAGGCCACGACGCGCGACCAGTCGGCGTTGCCGCCGGCGATCGCCCACATGCCGATGAAGATGACGAGGAGCAGTCCCGAGAGCTCCACGAGCGTCAGGAACACATTGAGCCAGACGCTCTCGGACACGCCGCGGAGGTTCACCAGCATGATGAGCACGATGAACGCCAGTGCGATGAGCAGCGTCGTCACCGTGGCATCCGGGATCCCGAAGGCGACGAGGAGGTTCGCCGCGAACGCCCGCGAGGCCGTCGACGCCGACGTGATGCCGGAGGTCATCACGATGAAGCACACGATGAAGGTGAAGAAGTGGATGCCGAACGCCTTGTGCGTGTACAGCGCCGCCCCGGCCGCCTGCGGGTACTTCGTCACGAGCTCCAGGTAGGAGAACGCCGTCACGGTCGCGACCGCGAACGCGAGGAGGAACGGCAGCCAGGCCGCGCCTCCGACCTCGGCGGCGACCTGGCCCGTGAGGGCGTAGATGCCCGTGCCGAGGATGTCGCCGACGATGAAGAGCAGCAGCAGACCCGGCCCGAGCACCCGCTTCAACTGCGGCTGCTCCGGCTCGACGGCCTTCACGACTTGTGTCCACGACGGGTCGTCGTTCATGTCGCACCCCTTCCCCCGACCCAGCCGACCACATCCGCGTCGCCGGCTCAACCCCTTCGGCGGATACCGCGGACGACCTCGCTCCGCGCGGGGCGACCGGGCACGGCTCGGTGCGGGTGTGCAGCGCGCTCGGTCACGGCCCGTCGGCGCCGACCCTGCGACGCGCGAAGGTGTCGAGCCGTTCGCGCTTCGTCCGGATGAGGTGCGCCGCGATGGCCTCCCGGGCGGCGAGGGGATCGCGGTTCCGGATCCCCTCGAGCACGGCGTCGTGCTCGAGCATCGACTCGTGCACGTCCTGCCGGTGGAAGGCGTCCTGATCGAAGATGCGCAGCCGTACGATCAGGCCCTGCAGCATCGTGATGAGCGTGGCGTTCTCCGAGGCCGCCCAGAGGTGCTCGTGCCAACGCGCGTGGAGCTGTCGGGCCACGGCGGGATCCTCCTCCTGCTTGGCCTCGCGCTGCAGCTGCGTGAGCTCCGCCAGTTGCAGGTCGGTGCGACGCACCGCCGCGGCCTGTGCGGCGGCCTGTTCGAGCGCGATGCGCACGTCGTAGATGTCGATCACGTCCTCGGGGGTTCCCGACTGGATGCGGTACCCGCGGAGCGAGCGCACGATGAGCCCCTGCTGCTCGAGTCGGTTCAGCGCCTCGCGGATCGGGGTGCGGGACACGCCGTAGAGGTCGGTCAGCCGGCCCTCCACGAGCGGCTCGTCCCAGGGGAATCGCCCGGCGAGCAGGTCGTCCCTCAACTGCACGTGGAGGGGTGCGCGCGACATGGATGCTCCTCAGCTGCTCGGGCGAGTGTACGGATCAGATGGATCTGTATACAGAAAGTACACGTTCAGCAACACGTGCACACACGACCCTCGCTCGGCCGCATAGTTGTGGAATCCCACCCGAGCTTCCGAGGAGCCAGACATGAGCCAGCAGAGCGCGACCGACACCACCGCCCCGGTCGACGGCGACGAACCGCGGACGTCACCGTTCCGGTGGCGCGTCATCGACATCGTCGTCGCCAGCGTCCTCGGCGTCGCGTCCGGGCTGGTGTTCGTGCTCTGGAACATCCTCTCCAACCCGATCAGCGCGCCAGTCGGCGCCGTGCTGCCCGGCCTGCAGGCGATCGTCGGCGGGGGCTGGCTGTTCGCCGGCATCCTCACGGCACTCGTCATCCGCAAGCCGGGTGCGGCCCTGTTCGGCGAACTCGTCGCCGCTGCGGTCTCGGCGCTCGTCGGCAACCAGTGGGGGCCGCTGACGCTCGAGTCCGGCCTCGTGCAGGGCCTCGGCGCCGAACTCGTCTTCGCGGCCTTCCTGTACCGCCGCTGGAACCTCCCGGTCGCCCTGCTCGCAGGCGCCGTGAGCGGGCTCGCACTGGCGATCAACGACCTCATCCTCTGGTACCCCGGCTCCGCATCCGCCTTCTCGACCATCTACGTCGTGGCCGCGATCGTGTCCGGTGCCGTGCTGGCCGGCCTCCTCTCCTGGCTCGCCGTGCGCGGCCTCGCCCGCACGGGCGCGCTCAGCCGCTTCGCATCCGGTCGCGAGGCTCGCCCTCGCGAGGCGTGACCATGACGGAATCCGCTCCACACGGCGGCGCCGCGGTCCGCGCCGAGGGCTGGTCGTGGCGTCACGCGGGGCGGCGCGACTGGGCGCTCAGCGGCCTGGACCTCGCCATCGAGCCGGGCGAGCGCGTGCTGCTGCTCGGCCCGTCCGGCGCGGGCAAGTCGACCCTGCTGCACGGACTCGGCGGCGTGCTCGGCGGCACCGACGACGGCGACGAGCGCGGACGGCTCCTGGTCGACGGCGCCCGCCCCGCGCGACGTCGCGACCGCATCGGCATGGTCCTGCAGGATCCGGAATCCCAGGTGATCCTGTCGCGGGTGGGCGATGACGTCGCCTTCGGCATGGAGAACCTCCGCGTGCCGCGCGCGGACATCTGGGGCCGCGTGTCCCGCGCGCTCGACCTGGTCGGACTGCGCGCACCCCTCGGTCACGACACGTCGGCGCTCTCGGGCGGCCAGAAGCAGCGCCTCGCACTCGCCGGGGTCATCGCCATGAACCCCGGCCTCATCCTCCTCGACGAGCCGACCGCGAACCTCGACCCCGTCGGCGTGCGCGAGGTGCGCGACGCGATCGCCGAGGTCGCGGCCCGCACCGGCGCCACGCTCATCGTGATCGAGCATCGCACCGAGGTGTGGCTCCCCGTGGTCGATCGGGTGATCGTGATGGATGCCGCCGGACGGATCATCGGCGACGGCGACCCCGACCGGGTGATCGAACGCCAGCGCCCCGAACTGCTCGCCGCGGGCGTGTGGGTGCCCGGCGCACCGACGCCGGTGCTCGAGCGCACTCGGCGCGGCGACCCCGCGCTCCTGCTCACGGCGAGCGGCCTGAGCGTGGGCCGGGCCGCCACGCGACTCACCTCCACCATCGACGTCGAGATCCGAAGCGGCCGCACCACCGCCGTCGTCGGCCCGAACGGCGCCGGCAAGTCCACGCTCGCACTCACCCTGGGCGGCCTGCTCGCCCCCGGCAGCGGCCGGCTCGAGGCGGCATCCGGATTCGCACCCGCCCGCCGCCCGGTCGAACCCATCGCCTGGCGATCGAGGGAGCTCCTGTCGCGCATCGGCAGCGTGTTCCAGGACCCCGAGCACCAGTTCCTCGCGGCGAGCGTGCGCGACGAACTCGCCGTCGGCCCGCGCGCGTTGAAGCAGGATGCCGCGACGATCGCCCGGACGATCGACGACCTGCTCGCGCGCCTCCGCCTCGAGCACCTCGCCGACGCCAACCCGTACACGCTGTCGGGCGGCGAGAAGCGGCGCCTCTCGGTGGCGACGGCACTCGCGGCGAAGCCGGAGCTGATCATCCTCGACGAGCCGACGTTCGGCCAGGACCGGCGCACCTGGGAGGAGCTCGTGAAGCTCATCGCCGAGATCGTCGACGCCGGCACGGCCGTCGTCGCGGTGACGCACGACGAGCCCTTCGTCGCGCTCTTGGCCGACGACGTGCTCGAGCTGCCCGCATGGGAACCGCAGCTCGCGGAGGTGACCGCGTGACCGCGCGCCTCGACGTGCACCGGGCGAATCCGGTCACCCGCCTGCTCACCGCCCTCCTCATCGCGGTCGCTCTGGTCTTCAGCGTCGACTGGGTGTCGGGGCTCACCGCGCTCACCCTCGAGGTGCTCGTGCTCGCGACCACCGGCATCCCGTTCCGGCAGTTCCTCCGGCGCAGCATCCCGATCGCGATCGCGGCCGGGTTCACCGCGCTGACGATCCTGCTGTACGGCGCCCCCAGCGGGCGGATCCACGCCGAGTTCCTGCTCGTCGTCGTCAGCGACGGTTCGATCGAGCTCGCGATCGCGACGTTCCTCCGGGTGCTCGCGATCGCACTGCCGTCGATCATGCTCTTCACGGACGTCGACCCCACCGAGCTCGCCGACGGGCTCTCGCAGGTGCTCCGGCTCCCGGCCCGGTTCGTGCTCGGCGCCCTCGCCGGGTTCCGGCTCATCGGCCTGCTCCACCAGGACTGGACCTACCTCGGCTACGCACGACGTGCGCGGGGCGTGGCCGACCACGGCCGGGTCCGCCGGTGGGCGGGGCAGGCGTTCGCGCTCCTCGTCTTCGCCGTGCGCCGGGGCGCGAAGCTCGCCACGGCGATGGAGGCCCGCGGCTTCGGCGCCTACCCCGTGCGCACCTGGGCCCGCGAGTCGACCCTCGGGGCACCGGATGCCGCGCTCCTCGCGATCGGCGTCGTCATCAGCGCCACGGCGATCACCGTGGCCGTCGCGACGGGAAGCTGGAACTTCATTGGAGCTCGCTGACCTCGCCACGGGCCTGCGAGCGGATGGCGCGCGCAGCCTGCTCATCGACGGCCGCTCCGGCTCGGGCAAGTCCACGATCGCGACGGCGCTCGCAGCGTTGTGGCCCGAGGCCGTCGTCATCCGCCTCGACTCCATCTACCCCGGCTGGGGCGGACTCGCCTGGGCGTCCGAGCACCTTCGCGCGAGCGTCCTCGAACCCCGGGCGCTCGGGCTGGCGGCGTCGTGGCGCGAATGGGACTGGTCGTCCGGGAGCGTCGGCGGGTGGCATCCGGTGGACGCCGACCGCCCGCTCATCATCGAGGGCGTCGGCAGCCTCACCATCGCCAACCGCGCGCTGGCCGACGCCGCGCTCTGGGTCGAGCACGACACGGCCGAGCGCAAGGCCCGCGCCCTGGCTCGCGACGGCGAGACGTACGCGCCGCACTGGGACGCCTGGGCGGCCCAGGAGGACGTCTTCATCGCGCAGAACACCCCCGAGGCCCTCGCCGACCTCATCGCCGTCCCGGCCGACGGCGGCTTCGACCTCATGCAGACTGGAAGGACCCCATGACCATCCCCATCACGCTCGTGCTCGAGTACTTCCACCCCTGGCCGAACTCGGCGGGCTTCTACGTCGCCCGCGAGGAGGGCTGGTACGCGGAGCAGGGCATCGACCTCGAGATCCGCACCGTCGACCCCGGCATCGGCGACGGCCTCGAGCACGTGAACCGCGGCCTCGCCGACCTCGCGGTCTTCCCCACGAACCGCCTGCTCGTGCGGGCCGAGCGGGGCGAGCACCTGCACGCGCTCAGTGCGATCAACCAGCGCGGACTGGAGACGGTGCGCACGCTCGAGCAGAGCGGCATCCGCACCCTCGCCGACCTCGAGGGCCGGCGCCTCGCGCTCAACCCCACGCCGCGCGGGCTCGCGATCGTGCGCGACCTCGTGCAGCGTGCCGGCGGCGACTTCGACCGCGTCGAACTCGTCGATGCCGGCGTGCGCGAGCTCAGCGCCGACGACCTCCTGAACGGCGAAGCGGATGCCACGTTCGGCTCGTACTGGGCGTGGGACATCCTGCTGACCGAGCAGCCCGACCTGCCGGAACGGCACTGGCGCGTCGACGACGAGCTCGGCATCCGGTACCACAGCTACCTGCTCGGCGGCGGGTCGGCGGCCGCACAGCTGCCGGTGCACGTCGTCGACGGCTTCCTGACCGCGACGGCCCGCGGATTCGCGCACGCGGCTGCGAATCCCGCACCGACCGTCGAGCTCTTCTCGACCGTCACGCCCTACTTCACGGAGGACGTGATCGCCCGATCGCTCGAGGCGATCGCGCCCACGTGGTTCCATGAAGGCCGCTGGGGCGGCATCCGGTCGGACGCGATGGACCGGTACGCGGAGTGGATGGCGATGAACAGACTCATCTCGGATGCCGCCGGCTGGCGCCGAACGCTCGCGCCCGGCGCCATCACCGACCGCTCGGAGTTCGCCGCATGAGCGCGCCCGTCTTCGTCGACGCACTCGACCTGCACGCGCAGCTCGATTCCGGCGATGCGCCGATCGTGCTCGACGCCACCCTGCTCCTGCACCGTCCGCGGTTCGACGGGGACTTCCGGGCCGAGAGCGGCCGGGACCGGTGGCGGGAGGCGCACCTCCCCGGGTCGCGGCACGTCGCGATCGACACGGAGTTCTCGGTGCCCCACGCCACGCACGATCACCACGAGCAGCCGCAGGGCATCGCCGATCGGCTGGCGGCCCTCGGCGTCGGCGAGGGCACCCGCGTCGTGGTCTACGACAGCGTCGGGACGATCTGGGCCGCGCGCCTCTGGTACCTGCTCGACTGGATCGGCGTCCCCGTCAGCGTGCTCGACGGCGGTCTCGCCGCGTGGCGATCCGCCGGCCTCCCGATCGAGTCCGGCGATGACGCGACGCCGCCCGGTGCGTCGCAGCCGGCACGAGAGTGGGTGGCCCGCACCGTCCGCGACGCCTGGGTCGAACGCGACGAGATCGCGCTCGCCCGGAGTGGCGCCCTCGTCTGCGGCCTTCCCGCTTCCGCGTTCACGGGTGCCGAGCCGACCCGGTACGCGCGCCGCGGTCACATCCCGGGCAGCGTCAACGTGCCCGCGCGCACCCTCTTCGACCGTGACGGACGCATCCTGCCGGCCGACGAGGTCCTCTCCCGGTATCAGGAGGCCGGAGCCGACCTCGACGGGGAACTGCTGCTCTACTGCGGCGGCGGCATCTCGGCCACGGCCAACGCGCTCGCGCTCGCCCATGCGGGCTTCCGCCGCGTGCGGGTCTACGACGGCTCGCTCGAGGAGTGGAGCGCCGACCCCGCCCTCCCGCTCAACACGGAGGAGGCGTTCGCCGGCACCCGCTGAGGTCCTGACGGGATCGTCCGTCCGACATCACCGCGTGCGGGCGACTCTCGCGCGTGCCTTGATCTCGAGGATGACGTCGGTCTTCGCGTCGGCGTAGTCGTTCATGTCGTCCCACCGCCGACCGAGCAGGGTGCGCTTGGTGTTCTCGTAGAGCGCCCGGTCGTCCGCGTCGGCACGGAGGTGATCCCGCAGGAGGAGGTATTCGTCGACCGCGGGATCGTCCCGCTCGAAGAGATGCACGTGGACGTCGCGGGCCGGCGTGCGCACGAGACGATGCCCCGGCTCGCGCACGCGCAGTTCGTATCCGGCCCCGAGGAGCGGATCGAGGTAGTCCTCTTCGGCGGTGATGTCGTCGACCGTGACCACGATGTCGATGATCGGCTTCGCCGCCAATCCGGGAACGGATGTGGATCCGATGTGCTCGATCTCGATGTCGATCGCCGCGAGCGCATCCGAGATCCGCCGTCGGTGATCGAGGTACATGCCGACCCAACGGTCGTCGGAGGCGTGCAGCCGGAGCTCGAGCGGCTCGGCGCCTCCCACCAGCTCGAGGGTCGTGACATCCGGTCGTCGGTGTTCTCGGTGTTCGCTCACACGAACATTCTCACGCGGGCCGACAGAACGCCGGGGCGCGGCATCCGCTCACCCCTCGGTCTTGCGCGGGGTCATGAACCACTCGACGAACTTCACTGCGCGTCCGTCGGGGGCGAACCAGACCTCCCACAGGTTGGAGTAGCTCTGGTCGCCGGGGTACTCGACGGTGCCCTTGATGATCCCGAGGTCGTCGTTCTCGATGAGCACGGCGAGATCGTGGACGGGCTCGCTCGGTTCGGGGTCGCCCCACATCTCCACGATCGCATCGATGCCGATCACCGGATCGCCATCGTCGGGCCGGAACCAGTACTGCGCGTCGTCCGTGAAGATCGCGCGGACATCTGCGGCGTCCTTCGTGCTCCACGCCGTGATGTAGCCGTTCAGCCAGTCATTCGCCCGTGTCATACGTCCTGTCTAGTCGCTGATGGGTTCCGCGCCAAGCGCTGCCGTGAGCACGTCAGACGGCGACCTGCGCCGCGTCGAGATGTCGACGCGCGGCGCCGATTGCGAGGCGGGCATGCTCCTTCGCGCCCACCTGCGCCACGAGCATCGCCTTCGGGATCTCCAGTGCGTACGGAATCCCCGCCGGCAGCGCCGCGAGGATGCCGAGCAGGTCGAGCTCTCCCTCCCCCGGGAACAGCCGCTCGAAGCGAGCGGTGTGGATCAGCCCGGCCGTGGTGGTTGGGATCTCCCCCGGCGCGTCGCACACGTGCGCGTAGTGGAACCATTCGGGCGGGAGCTGCCGCAGGTCCTCGACGCTCGATCCCGACCTGGCGAAGTGCAGGACATCGATGAGCAGCCCCGCATTGGGCTGGTCCGCGGCCCGCAGGACCCGGGTCGCCTCGGTGAGGTTCGGGGTCTCCGTCCACGACGGGAACTCGAGGTCGAGGGTCAGCCCGAGCGGCCGGGCGAGCTGGCACAGCTCGGCGAACCGGTCGGTCTTGCGCGAGAAGTCCGAATCCGGCAGCTGCGTGATGACGTGACGCGCCCCGAGTTCGGCGCCCGCCTCCAGGAAGCGAAGGTAGTCGCGCGGGTTGTCGCCGGAGGTGATGCGAGCGAGCTCGATGTCCAGGACCTCGATGCCGGTCGCCGCGAGGTGCGTCTTGGTGGTCCGCATCAACGCCGGATCGTAGGCCAGCGGGTAATGCGGTTCCTGCGGGGTGACCTTCGTCATGCGCAGGCCCACGTAGCGGTATCCGGCAGCGGCAGCGGCATCGACCAGCTCCGGCGGCGACAGGCTCAGCGCGGTCAGGTGGGCCAGCGAGTAGTCGTGCCGGGGCTCGATCGAGGGTTCGGTCGGCGCGCTCGCCATCGTGCGCATCCGCTGGCGGCGGTGCGCGGCCATGCGCAACGGAACGCTGTGCGGTTCGCCGAACCCGTCGTAGCCGTCGACGCGCTGGACCACCTCGAAGAAGATGCGCGAGCCCAGCATCTCGGTGAAGAAGTGCAGGAACTCGCCGTGCTCATCGCGGTCGTACAGGATCGAGTACTCGCGGAAGCCGTCGACCGCCCCGGCAGGCAGCGACAGGCGGGCGTCCAGGTCGTCGTAGTAGTTGCCGGGGATCTCGAGGATCGGGGCGCCGCGCTCGCGCAGCGCCCTCGCGCACGCGATCGCGTCATCGGTGGCGAAGGCGATGAGTTGCGGGCTCGACACGCCCGGCGCCCAGTCGCCGCGCCGGAGGGGGGTGGTGCTCAACGCGATGCGCACGCGCCCGTCCGGGTCGCGCGTCGACCAGTTGCGGGTGAGTCCGAAGGGGGCGGTGATCTCCGTGGACTCCCCCGGCAGGAGGCCGAGGACCGTCCGGAAGAACAACGCGGACTGGTCGAAGTCGTCGATCGACTCCGTGATCGACACGTGGTCGATCTCCCGGAGCAGCCCGGATGGGCCGGCCTGCGACCCGGTCGGACCGAAGTCGTCGAGCCAGGAACGCTCGCCGCCGGAGTTGCAGAAGAACAGCGCCGTGCCATCGGGCGCGGCCACCGAGTCCAGGTCGGCCTCATCGGGGCCGCGACGTCGCGCGAGCCTCGGTGCCAGCAGTCGGTCCGCCCGTTGCATCGACGCGGCCGGGTCCTCGCTCTCGACGGCGAGCGCGCTGATCGATGCGGTGGCAGGATCGACCGATCGCTCGGGGGCGAGGTTGAGCAGGATCCGAGCGCCGCCCTGCTCCCACAGCTGCACGGGCTTGGAGCGGTGCTGCCCGACGTGGGCGAACCCCAGCGTCACGAGGGCGCGCGCGACGAGGGGCGCCGAGACGTCGTCGACGGCGAGCTCGGCGAACGCGAAGCCGCCGAGCCTCGGAGCGGGCGGCAGGAGGCTGTTCGCGCGCAGCCCGGTCGCGTCACCGTCACCTGAGCCCGGTGCGGCCACGGCCTCCGCGAGCGCGCGCATCGAGCGCATCGCGTCGGTGGCCGCGTGCCTGGGGTCCTCCTGCTGGTAGACGTCGTTGAACACCTCGAGCGCGATCGGCCCGGTGTACCCCATGGCCAGGATCCGCCTGAGGAACCCCGCCACGTCGAGCGAGCCCTGCCCCGGGAACATCCGGGAGTGCAGGCTCCATTCACGGACGTCCGGGTTCGGGCGCGGCGCATCCGCGAGCTGGACGTGGAACACCTTGTCGCCGGTGACGTCGGCGATGACGGACGGGTCGTTCTCCATCGAGAGGATGTGGAAGCTGTCGAGGCACAGGCCCAGCCCGGGGTGGTCGACTCGGCGGACGATACGCCAGGCGTCCTCGTGGGTCCGGATCCGACCCCAGGGCACCGCTTCGTAGGCGAGTCGCAGTCCTCGCTGCTCGGCGCGGTCCGCCAGGGTGGCGAGCTGCTCCGCGGTGAGATCGTCGTCGTCGATCCCCCGCGCGGTCCTCGACGAGCAGCAGACCAGCACGCGTGCGCCCAGCCCGGTGAGGAGGTCGAACTTCCGCTCCGCGTGGCGCAGGCTCGCGCCGAACTGGTCCGGCGGAACCGTCTCGACGTGGAACGGCTGGTAGACCTCGATCGACAGGCCGAGGTCGGCCGCCTCCCCGGCCAGTCGGTCCGGCGACCACGGGGACATGACGAGGTCGTACTCGAGCATCTCGATCCCGGCGAAGCCCGCCGCCGCGGCGGCGCGCAACTTGTCCTCGAGCGTGCCGGCCAGGCACACGGTCGAGATGGACACGTCGTGCGCACTCGGGATGAGTTTCATGAGCGGATCGCCTGCGATCGGTGGACGGGGTCAGCTGGTCGCGACGTGCACGACCGTCTCACCGGGTGAATAGATGTCGAGGATGTTCCAGTGGCCCGTGGTCGGCGTCGGCACGTTGACCATCGACACGTCGATCACGACCGGTCGCTCGAGCGCGATCGCCCGTTCGAGGGCGGGCTTGAACTCCGCAGCGGAATCGACCCTGATGCCGGTGACCCCGTACGCTTCCGCGATCGCCGCGAAGTCCGTGTACATGGGATCGTCGGCGTCGCCGAACACCGTCCCGTAGGTCGTGTCGAAGGCGGCCTTCTCGAGCCCCGCGATGGTGCCGAAGGCGTTGTTGTTCATCACGACCCAGACCACGGGGACGTTCTGCTCGCGCGCCGTGGAGAGCACCGCGGGATTCTGTCCGAAGCCGCCGTCGCCCACGAGGGAGACGACGACCCGGTCGGGGCGGGCGATCTTGGCCCCGACCGCCGCCGGCGCGCCGAATCCCATGGTCGCGAACCCGCCCGGGGTGAGGAACGTGCCGGGCGTGAGGATGTCGAACTGCTGGCCGACGCCGTTCTTGTTCCACCCCACGTCCGTGGTGATGATCGCGTCGGGCGGCAGCACCTCCCGAGTCTCCGAGAGGATCCGTTCGGGCCGCATCGGCCAGGCATCCGAGACCTGCGCATCCGCATTCCGGAGTCTCACCGTCGCACGGGTCGCGGCGATCTGCGCCAGCAGGTCGTCGCGCCGGACCCCGGTCGGGGCGAGTCGTCGCGCGACGCGGACGAGGACGGCCAGCGCGGACTTGAGGTCGGCGAGCGCACCGAGCTCGAGTGGGTAGTTGCGCCCCAGCTCGGCCGGATCGATGTCGATCTGCATGAGCTTCGTGGCCGGGATGTCGAAGGTGTAGTCGGCGTACCACGAGCTCGAGTCGGCCTCCGCGAATCGGGTGCCGAGGGCGAGGATCCAGTCGGCGGTGCGCGTCGTCTCGTTCGTGAAGGCGGTTCCCCAGAAGCCCGTCATGCCGAGGACCAGCGCGCTGTCGTCGGGCATCGCACCCTTGCCCATGAGGCTGTGCGCGACGGGCAGCGACAGCAGGCCGGCGAACTCCGCGAGTTCGGATGCCGCGTCCGCCGCGACGATGCCGCCGCCGACGTAGAGCACGGGCCGTTCGGCATCGAGCAGGTTCTGCACGATGAGCTCCGCGGTCGCCTCATCGAGGCTGGGCTTCACGAGCGATCGGGTGTTGCCGACGACCTTGTCGAACAGCGCGACCTCGACCTCCGCCGAGAAGACGTCCATGGGCACGTCGACGAGCACGGGACCGGGTCGGCCGCTCTCCGCGAGGGTGAACGCCTTGTCGAGCACCTCGGCGATGAGGTGGGGCTGGTCGACGCGCCACGCGCGCTTCACGAAGGGCCGGTAGATCTCGTACTGGGCCGCGTCGGCGTGGAGGTTGATCTCCTGGTGCGGATGCTTCCCGAAGTAGTGGGTCGGAACGTCGCCCGCGATGACCACCATCGGAATCGAGTCGAGTGCGGCATTCGCCACCCCAGTGGTCGCATTCGTGAGTCCCGGGCCGAGGTGGGTCAGCACGACGCCCGCGCGCTTGGTCACCCGCGCATACCCGTCGGCCGCATGGGCGGCGATCTGTTCGTGACGCACGTTCACGAAGGAGATGCGGTCGCTCTTCTCCAGTGCCGCGAGCAACGCGATGTTCGTGTGCCCGCACAGCCCGAACACGTGCTCGACGTCGCGCGCTTCCAGGTAGCGCACGATCTGGTTGGACACCAGGTCCTTCATTGAGGTCTCCTTCATTCTTCGCGTTCGTCGGGGACGGATCGGCGAGCCGGTCCCGTGTACGTGTAGCCGATGGACTTCGGCATCGGGCCCTTGATGCGGCCGCCCTGCGTCATCTGCTCGATGGTGTGGGCGAGGATGCCGACCGATCGCGCGAGGATGAAGACCCCGCGCCCGAGCGCGGGAGTGAACCCGAGCTCGCAGTAGATGACGGCCGTCACGCCGTCGACGTTCATGGGGATCGGCTTGGCCTTCCCCTCGTTGATCGCGTCCTCGACGGCTTGTCCGATCGCGGCGAAGCGACCATCGACCACCCCGTTCGCCGCGGCCTCATCCACGAGCGAGAGCAGGGGTTCCTTGCGCGGATCGAGCGGATGGAATCGATGGCCGAATCCCGGGAAGTACCGGACGCCGGCGTCACGATGGCGCTGCAGCACGGTCCGGGCCGCCCCGTCGAGGTCGCCGCCGTGCGCCAGTTCGGCCTCGACCTCGAGGTACAGCTCCATGCACTGCTGGCCGGGGCCGCCGTGGATGTCGTCGAGCACGTTGATCCCCGAGGCCATCGCGCTGTTGACGGGCGACCCGCACGTCGTCGCCATCCGGGCGATCGCGATCGACGGGGCCTGGGGCCCGTGGTCGACGGACGCCACGAGCGCGGCTTCGAACAGCGCCGCCTGGGCGCGCGTCGGCAGTTCGCCCCGCACCATGAGCCAGATCGTGTCGACGAAGCCCACGTTGCCGATGAGCTCCTGGATCGGATACCCCCGCAGCGCGATCTCACCCGGGCTGATGTCGATGATGTCGGTCTGCCACCATCGACGGGCCTCGTCGACGAGCGCCTCGGGCGTCTCCTCGGTCATCGTCTCCCGCTCCTCGCGTCGCTCGTTCACAGTGCGGCGACCGGCGGCTCGACGGACGACTCGAGCACGGCGTCATAGAAGTCGCCGAACAGCTCCTCGTCCGATGGCCGGTCCTCCGCGATCGTGCGGGCGACCCAGGTCGTGTTCAGGTAGTGGCGGAGGGAGACGTTCTCCGAGGTGATGTTGCCGCCCCAGGTGCCGCATCCCATCGACGAGGTCATCGGCATCCCGTTCGTGAACGAGCCCGCGTTGGCCTTCGAGTTCGGCTGGCGGACCATGATGCGCGAGACGGGCATGTGCCGGGCGAAGTAGTCGATGTGCGCGTCGTCGGTGGAGGCGATGCCGCACGAGTGCCCCTTGCCGCCGATGTCGTAGAGCCTCTTGGCGAGTTCGACGCCGTCCTCGAAGCCGCCCTCGTAGGCGTGCACCGCCATCAGGGTCGTGAGCTTCTCCTTGCAGAACTGCCGATCCTCGTCGATGCCGTCACCCTCGACGAGGATGAACCTGCTCTCCGAGGGGATGTCGAATCCCGCCGCCGCGGCGAGCGCCTGCGGCGATACGGCCACGGTGTCGGGAAGGCGGTGGCCCTCGTCGTCCCACATCACGCCCTGCAGCGCTGCACGCTCCTCCGCGGTCGCGAGGTACCCGCCCTCGGCCTGGAGCGCATCGAGCATGTCACGGTAGCGGGATGCCGGCACCAGCACGTTCCCGTCGGCCGAGCAGCCCGAGCCGAAGTCCGACGTCTTCGACAGCATGCAGTTGCGCGCCGTCTCGCGCAGGTCCGCCGTCTCGTCGACGAACTCGGTCGCATTGCCCGCGCCGACCCCGTAGGCGGGCGTCCCGGAACTGTAGGCGGCCCGGACCAGCCCCTGGCCGCCCGTGGCGATCACGAGGTCCGAACGGCGCATGATCTCCTGCGACGCCGCAAGGCTCGGGAGCGTGATGCACTGCAGGATGTCGGCCGGAGCACCCTCCGCCTCCAGCGCCTCGCGCATGAGCCGCACCGTCTCGAACGTCGTGTGCTTCGAGCGCGGGTGCGGCGAGAACACCACCACGTCGCGCGCCTTGATGGCGTAGATCGCGTTGCCGGCGGGCGTCAGGTCGGGGTTCGTGGTCGGGACGACGCATCCGATGATCCCGACCGGCTTCCCGTACTTGACGAGCCCCTTCTCGGCATCCTCCTCGATGATGCCCACGGACGGGCTCCGGAGCGCGTCGCGGAGCACGCCGCGGATCTTCATCCGCTTGTTCATGCGGCTGTCGAAGTCGCCGAGGCCGGACTCCTCGATGCCCATCCCCACGAGGCGGTGGAATGCGGACCGGTTCGCGACGGCCCACGCGACGGCCTGGACCAGGCGGTCGACGCGGGCCTGATCGTACGTCTCGATGATCGCGAGCGCCGCCTGCGCGCGGGCGAACACCTCGTCGAGTTCCTGCTCCTGTTCGGGCGACAGGGATTTGGGTGCTGAAGCAGCCATGACAACTCCGTCCATGGGCATTGATGCCGACTGCCGCATGGTAGGCACACGGTGCTGCCGTCGCCAACGGATGTCCCACTGGGCAGAAAAGCGTCGGCGTCGCTCGGCCTGACGCTCTCCACACGCGGCACGGGTTGTACCACTCGATGAGTCGCGCGGTTGCCCGTCGTCGCACTCGGGGTTAGCGTCCGAGCGCTGGCAGGTCTGCCCGATCCCCGGGTCGGCGGTCCCGTCGGCAGCCCCAGAGCAACGGTGGGCGGGCGCGAGCCGGACCGCCGTCGATCAACGACGATCAAGGAGTCAAGGGATGCGCACACGGCTGATCACGAGATTGGGCATCGCGGGAATCGGAGCACTGGTCGTGCTCGCGGGAACCGCGTTGCCCGCCAACGGGCTGGCGAGACCTGCCGAACCCGTCCCACCGGTCGGCCTGACCGGACTCGAGCCGACCGGGGCCGACACGCCCACGGTGGGCGGCAACCTCGGGAACCAGCACTACTCGGGGCTGACGGAGATCACGAAGCGGAACCTGAAGCACCTCGCGCCGGCCTGGCGGACCCACGTCTCCGCGGTCGCGCCGGCATCCGACGACACTGGCCAGCAGACGACCCCGATCGTCGTCGACGGGGTGATCTACCTCGACACGCCGAGCGGCGGGGTGATCGCCGTCGACGGCGCAACCGGCGAACCGACTTGGAAGTGGGAGAACACCGTCTACGGCCTGTCAGGGACGCGCCGCGGCGTCTCGGCGGGTGACGGCAAGATCTTCACGCTCGCAGGCGACAACCACGTCGTCGCGCTCGACGCGGCGACCGGCGCGGAGATCTGGGCGGTGCAGCCCACCGGACCGGCGGGTGAGGATCTCGGACGCGTCGGGAAGGTCGCGACCGTGTACTCCGACGGCATCGTCTACGCCCACGCGGCGGACGGCGACCGCGGCGCCGTCGTCGCGCTGGACGCGACCGACGGATCGTACCTGTGGCACTTCTTCGGTGGACCGAAGCGTGGCGAGCAGTTCACCGGGGTCGACGGCGTGACGTTCGACGCCTCGGAGACCTGGGGTCCGGTCCTTCCGGACGGCACCGACTGCGCGGAGGAGGGCGGCGCCACCTCGTGGATGCACGGCGCGGTGGACCCCGAACTCGGCATGTACATCATGACCTTCGGCAATGCCCGCAGTTGCACGTCATCGCAGAACGGGTCGCTCCGCCCCGGAGACAACCTCTTCTCGAGCACGATGGTGGCCGTCGATGCCGCGACCGGTGCGTACCAGTGGCACTACCAGTCCATCCGCCACGACGTCTGGGACATGGACAACGTGCACCCGCCGACGCTGGCGGACATCGAGATCGGCGGCGAGGAGCGGAAGGTCGTCTTCTACGGGAGCAAGTCGGGGCACCACTTCGTGCTCGACCGCACGAACGGCGAACCCGTGCTGCCGGTGGTCGACAAGCCGATGATCACCGACTCGCGCCAGAACCACGCCACGACCCAGCCGTTCCCGACGAGCCGGCTGCTGCCGGAGTGCCTCGTCTGGGAGAAGCTCGACCCCGAGAACATCCCCGGCGACCCCTGGCGCGGCGTGCCGAACTACAACGGCTACCAGCCCGACGCCGACGGCGACCTCGTCTTCAACCCCGACAGCTACGTCGCGGTCGACGAGCCGTACCTCACGTATCCCGAGGGCTCTTCGGGGCACCGCGAGGGCTGCATGTACGACCCGCAGTGGGATGCGCCGATCCTGTCGACCACGAGCCAGAACGGCGGCGGCGACTGGTCGAACCACTCGTACAGCCACAACACGAACCTCGTCTACTTCCCGTACGGCACGAACCCGGTGGCGCACTACAACGGCGCCTCCGCGAACGGCCTGCGGGCCATCGGCCAGTACCAGACGGGCGGGATCCTCGCGTACGACGCCTCGACCGGCGAGGTCGTGTGGCGCAACCACCTCGGCACGGACATGTCGCACGGTCAGGGACCGCTGACGACCGCCTCCGACCTGCTGTTCGTCGGTCAGATCGACGGCAGGGTGCTGGCGATGGATGCCGCTGACGGCGACGTGCTCTGGGACTTCCAGACGGGCTCGGGCATCGCATCCGCACCGGTCACGTACGAGGTCGACGGCGAGCAGTACGTCGCCGTGTTCGCCGCGGGGTCGACCAACCCCTATGGCGGATCGGTCACGCAGGGCGACTCGCTCTGGTCGTTCAAGCTCGGCGGCGACTACACGACCGAGTCGGGAAGCCCGGAGGGGCCGGACACCGCGCCGCTGACGATCCGTCGCCCGGTGGGCGGTGCCGCCGTGGCGGGCGAGACGGTCGGCAACACCGTGCTCCTCGCACGCGCCAACCGCACCGACGACACGGCGGCCGCGCGCGACAGCGTGTCGACGAACGGCATGCAGCCCACGCATCTGCGGGTGCCGGTCGGCACGACGGTGACCTTCCGCAATCCGGGGGCGGAGACGTTCCCGAACTTCCCGAACGCGAAGGCGCACTGCGCGACGCAGTTCTTCGAGGGCGAGTTCGACGTCGAGCTGGCGCCGGGCGAGACGTACGAGCACACGTTCGACCGCGCGGGCGAGTACTTCTTCAACGACTGCACGGACCCTCGTCCGACGGGCAAGATCGAGGTGATCCTCGCCCCGACGGACCAGCCGGGCGCGCTGAAGTTCGTGCCGGGCAAACTGCAGCTCAGTGACAGCGGCGGGTGGCTCAGCCGCCTGAACCAGACGGTGACGGCGACGTTCGAGGTTCCGGCGGGGTACGAGTACGAGAGTGGCGCGCAACTGCTCACGCCGCTGTCGACGAACCCCGTCGAGGCGACGAAGGTCCGTACCACCGGAGCGGGCCTGACGAAGGCGACGAAGCGCACGTTGCTGGTCCTCCAGTTCGACAAGGCGGACCTCGACCACAACGTGCCGCAGGGCGCGACGTCGCTGACCTTCGAGGCGAACTTCCTGCATGAGGGCGTCCAGGAGCGCCTCAGCTCCACGGCGACGGTGACCGTCGTCAAGTAGCCGATCCCGCCGCAGCATCGATCCGTCTCCGTCGTCCTCGACGGAGGCGGATCGGTCTGTACGGGATGTGTCCCATTCGGCGAGACTCGACTTTGCACGTACCGGATCGCAGACCAGAGTCTCAGGGGCAGCGATGTGCGCGAGCACGCCCGGCCCCGCATCAACAGAGAGGTTGACCATGCATCCCGAAACCGTGGCGGTGACGCCATGACCGATGAGGAACGCGGGCGCGAGCCCGAGCAGGGCGGGCCCGACGACTCCGAGAAGGCGCCGGCCAAGGCATCGGAGGCCGCCCTCGGCGACTCCATCTACCCGCACACCGACACGTTCTACTCGGGACCCGAGCTCAACCGGGGCGTCCCCAAGGATCCCGCGTTCATCCGCGTGCTCTCCAGGGTCGAGATCACGATCGGCGTCGCGCTCTTCGCGCTCATCGTCTTCGGCACGATGTACCAGGTGCTCGGCCGCTACTTCCCGTCGGTCAGCTGGGTCGGTGCCGGCGAGGTCGCCCTCATGTCGATGATCGCCATGACCTTCATCACGACCGGATACCTCGTCGGCCGCAACGGCCACATCGTGCTCGAGATCTTCGACGAGATGCTCGCCGGCACCCGGCTCTTCGTCGCGCTGCGGGTCATCTCCGCGGTCATCATGGCCGCGACGAGCCTGGCCCTCGCCTATGAGGCGTTCGTGAAGATCGAGACGGAGTGGGGCCGGCTCAGCGCGGCGATGCACATGCCGGTGGGCGTGCTCTACCTGTTCGCCCTCGTCGGCTTCCTGTCGGCGGCGATCCACTCCACCTTCAAGATCCCGTTCGCGAACCGCCCGGAGCGCAAGCTCGACATCGGCGAGATGGAAGGCTGATCCTTGGACCTCTGGCTCTACATCCTGCTGTTCGTCGTCTTCCTCCTCCTGCGGGTGCCCGTCGCCTTCGCGATGATCGCGTCGAGCATGCTGTACTTCTACAGCCACGGACTGTCCGCGGGCTACGCGATCTCGTCCGTCGTGAACGGGATCAACAGCTTCCCCCTGCTCGCCGTTCCGCTCTTCATCTTCGTCGGCACCGTCGCCAACCAGCTCGGCATCGCCACGCGGCTCTACGACCTGGCGCGGGCGGCCCTGCCCCGGCTCCGTGGGAACCTCGCCTACGTCAACCTCGGCACGGCGATCGGCTTCTCCTGGATCAGCGGCTCGGCGCTCGCGGATGCCGCGTCGACGAGCAAGGTCCAGATCCCCCAGATGCTGAAGGCCGGCTACCCGTACGGGTTCTCGGCGGGCCTCACGGCGTCCGGGTCGCTCATGAGCACCGTCATGCCGCCGAGCATCCCCGCCGTGCTCTTCGCGGCGACCGCCTCGATCTCGACCGGTGCCCTCTTCGCCGGCTCGATCATCCCGGCCATGCTCATGGCGCTGGGACTCGCCGCCTACGTCTTCTTCTGGGTGCGTCGCCACCCCGACGTCGCGAAGAGCCAGCCGTTCGTCGGGTCGATGCTCGCCAAGGCGTCCGTGCGCGTGATCGGACCGGCGATGCTGCCGGTCATCATCCTCGGCGGCATCTTCAGCGGACTGTTCACGCCGACCGAGAGCGCGGGCATCGCGGCGGTGTACATGCTCATACTCGGTGCGATCTACCGCACGCTGACGTGGCGCGTGTTCTGGAATGCGGCCAAGGAGACGGTCATCATCTCGGCCGGGATCCTCCTGATCCTCGGCGCGTCGAACCTCATGGGCCAGGTGCTCGCCCGCGAGCAGGTGTCCCGCGCACTGGGCGAATGGCTCACGGGGTTCACCGACAACCCGATCGTCTTCCTGCTGATGCTGAACGTGCTCCTGATCCTGCTCGGCGTCCCCCTCGAAGCACCCCCGGTCATCCTGGTGCTCGTGCCGATCCTGATGCCGATCATCGGCCAGTTCGGCATCGACCCGGTGCAGCTCGGCGTCATCATGATCCTCAACCTGATGATCGGATCGCTGACGCCACCGGTCGGCGCCGTGCTGTTCGTCGTCGGCTCGATCACCCGCAGGCCCATGGGCGAGCTGTTCCGTGGCATCCTGCCCTTCCTGATCCCGCTCGGCGTCGTCCTGCTCCTGCTGACCCTGTTCCCGGTGATCGTCACGAGCCTGCCGACGTGGCTCGGCCTGATGTAGCCCGGCCGGACGCCGTGGTGAACCCCACGGATCCGTTTCGCGGGCACCTGCGCCCGCACCGGCATGACGACAGGAAGGGAACCGGACATGGCCAGAGGGCTCTTCGTCCTGAACGGCTCGAACCTCAACATGCTGGGTCTGCGCCAGCCCGAGCTGTACGGCAGCGCGACGCTCGACGATGTGCGAGGCGACTGCGAGCGGGTCGCGGCCGAACTGGGGTTCGAGCTCTTCTTCGCACAGACGAACGCCGAGTACGAGATCGTCGAGCAGGTCCACGAGGCGTTCCGGCAGGATGCGGCCGTCGTGATCAACCCCGCCGGCTTCAGCTTCCGATCCGTGCCGTTGCTCGATGCACTCCGGATGCTCGTCACGCCCGTCGTCGAGGTGCACATCACGAACATCCATGCCCGTGAAGCCGTCTACCAGCACTCCCTCATCTCGCCGGTCGCGCAGGTGGTGATCGCGGGCGCGGGCGTGTACGGGTACGAACTGGCGATCCGAGCCGCCGACCGGTTGGTACCCAGGGACTGAGCAGCGAAGGTCGAGCGGATGCCGCAGCCGAGGCATCCGCGTCTCCGTGACGTATGCCGCCGTGCCGTGCGGTCAGGCGACGAGACGAATCAGCCCGCCGCGATCGCGTCGGCCGTCCTGAACCCGAACACCAACGCCTTCGTGAGCGCCGTCCCGGTCATGTACGACGCCCCGTGGAAGCCGCCGACGACCTCGCCCGCCGCGAACAGCCCCTCGATGTGCGATCCGTCGACGCGCTTCACCGAGCCGTCGGCTCCGACGCTCAGCCCGCCGTAGGTCGAGGTCATCGCCGTCACCGCGGCGTATGCGTGGAATGGTCCGGTCGCCACGGGCACCAGCGCGCCGACCCCGTTCACGAGGCCCGTGCGCCCGAACGGGTCCTCCCGGCGGCCGGACACGCCCTCGTTGTACCGGGCGACCGTGCGCTCGAGTCGGTCCGGAGGGATTCCGAGCTCGCGCGCGAGCGCTGGGATCGTCGGCGCGCTCACGAGGTGCCCGAGCTCCTCGAGGCGCTCCATGTCCGAGAGCGGCACGCCCGGCCTCGAACGGGCCCGGACCACCGAATCGAAGATCTGGAAGGCCGTGCGCCCCGGCTGACCGAGTACCGCCGAACCGAGCACCTTGTACGACTCGGACTCATCCGTGAAGCGCTCGCCGTGCGCGTTCACGAGGATCGCGCCGAGGTAGTTGGCCGTCAGCAGCTCATGCTCGTCGTCCTTCGTGTCGGCATGCTGCCCGTAGGTGCCCGACACGTGCCCTATGTCGGCCAGGCCCGCACCGAGCATCCAGGCCATGCGAAGCCCGTCGCCCGTATTGCCGGCGCCGCCGTACGGCATGGCGGCCGCCTGATCGGGCACGAAGAGGTCGAGCAGTTCGCGCGACCGCGAGAATCCGCCGCTCGCGAGGACGACCCCTGATCCTCCGACGAAGACGTCGTCGTCGGTCGCGATGCCGACCACCCTGGACCCGTCCGTGACGAGTTCGCGTGCCGCGCGTCCGAGGTGGATCTCGGCGCCCGCGGCGACGGCCTCGCGTTCGAGGTGCGCGAGCAGCTCCCGGATGCGGACCAGATGTGCGCGAGCCACGCTCATGCCGGCGCTGACCTTGAGTTCGTCGGTCCAGGCTGCGGCCTGCTCGATCGCAGCGACGGCGTCCGCCTGCCCGGCGACGAGCGCTCGCAGCAGCGTCTCGTCGGCGTATCCCCCGCCGGTCGCCGCCATGTCCGCGAGGAAGAGCTCGTCGGAGTCCTCGATGCCGGCTCGACGTTGGAGCTCGGTGCCGGACAGCGCGAACCATCCGCCGCTCAGGGCGGAGCTGCCGCCCGGCCGGTCGCGCTTCTCCACGAGAGCGACGCTGCGTCCATGCCCGCTCAGCCGCTGCGCCGCAGCCAGGCCGGCGAGTCCGCCGCCGACGACGATCGCGTCGAACACCCGGCGATGCGTCGTCACGGCCGGCCCTCCGCATCGGCGGCGGGAGTCATGCCGGCTCCGACGCGTCGATCGACGCCCGGAACTGCTCGACGTCGATCGTCGCGCGCAGGTCGGCCGACCTCGCCGCCGCCTCGACGAGCGCGAGCGTGCGAGCGGCGTCCTCGGCCGGGACGAGCGGTTCGGCCGTCCCACGCGCGACGTCGACGAAGTGGTCGAGCTGCGCCTGGAACGAGCCCCGCGGCGCGACGGGCAGGTAGGTGCGCGACAGGGGCGAGTGCCAGTCGGCGGCCACCGCCGGATCGTACGTGTACTTCGCGAGGTTCGGCACCGAGAGCGCCCCGCGCGTGCCGACGATCCGGTAGGCCACGCCGTCGGGGAGGTACGGGAACGCGAGCGTCTCCTCGGTGGCCTGGTCCCAGCCCCACGGCGAGACCCCGGCGTCGGAGGCGAGGAGGCTTCCGATGGCTCCGGTCTCGAACCTCAGGCTCAACGACACCGTGTCCTCGACGTCGAGCCCGCGGGCGTGCGAGCTGCGCATCGCCTGGATCTCGGCGACCTCGCCGCACAGGTGTCGCAGGAGGTCGAGGTCGTGGACGGCATTGATGAGCATCACGCCGCCACCCGGGCGGCGGTGCCACGGCGTCTCCGTGAAGTACCCGTCCTCCTTGCGCGCCGACCAGAGTCCGCTGACAGCGACGATCTCGCCGAGTTCGCCGTCGAGGATGGCGGCGCGGGCACGTGCAACGGAGGGGTGGTGCCGCCGGTGGTGGCCGACCAGGAGGCGTCCGTCGAGGCGGGCGACGGCGGCCACGAGTCGACGCGATTCCGCGTAGTCCGTGGCGACCGGCTTCTCGAGGAGGACTGCGACGCCGGCCTCGAGGCATTCGACGGCCGTCTCGACATGCATCGCGTTCGGGCCGGCGATGACGACCGCATCGAGCTGTTCGGCGTGCAGCATCGCCGTGGCATCCGCGTACACGGGTGTACCGTGCCCCACGTCGGCGGGTGCGACCGGATCGGCGATCGCGGCCAGGGATGCGCCTGACGCGGCGCGGATGAAGTCGATGTGCTGGCGCCCCATGAACCCCGCCCCGACGACGCCGATGCGAAGCGGCCCAGGTTCGGATGCGTCCACGGAGCCTCCCCATCGTCGTCGTCGCGCCGGTGCGAACCGAGCGTATGACAGGATGATTCCGGCGCACAGGAGTCGTTCCACTCAGCGGCGAGTCTCTCCATCGGCGGCCCCGGACTGCATGTTCCACTCGACGGGACATCGCTTTGCGAACCGATCGAAGTCGGTCAGAGTCGGCACTGCCACCGGGCCGCAACGTGACAGCGTGGTCGACGACGATCTCGCCCCGTGCGAATCGTGTCGACCGGACGTCGCGCTTCGGCCATCGAATCTCACGTCGGAGCTTGCACGAAGACGTGCACAAGAAGAGGAGAGTCCCATGGGCACAGCCCGATCGACGCGCCGAGGCCTATTCGCCGCGTCGGTGCTCGCAGCAACCGCCCTCGTCGTCACCGGCTGCGCCGGAGGCGGCGCCGGCACCGAGGAGTCCGGCGACGCGTCGGGTTCGGAGAACGAACCCGTCACGCTCACCGTGGCGACGAGCCAGAACGAGCAGACGCCGAACTACTACTGCGGCGTCGAACTGCTCAAGGAGCGACTCGAGGAGGCGGACATCGGGCTGACGGTCGACCTGTATCCGGCGAGTCAGCTCGGCCCAGACGCCGACCGATTCCCACAGGTGCAGGCCGGCGACATCGACATCGACCTCCAGGGCGCGTCCGCGCTCAGCGCCACGTACGAGCCGATCGGCGTCGTCGATGCGGCCTACGCGTTCGACGACGTCGACCACGCGTTCCAGTGGATCGACGAGAGCTCGGAGGAGCTCTTCACGGGCTTCCACGAGGCCACCGGCGTCAACGTCGTCGACGGCTGGTTCTTCGGAAACCGCACGTTCACCACCAAGGACGTCGAGGTCCACGGCCCCGACGACCTGGCGGGCGTGCCGATCCGGTTCCCGAACTCGCCGATCTTCCTCGCGAACGCCGAGGCTCTGGGCGTGGACAACCCGGTGTCGGTCGCGGTGGAAGAGGTCTACACCGCGCTCCAGCAGGGAATCGCCGTCGGCCAGGAGAACCCCATCGTCGCGACGCGCTCGTCGAGCTACGACGAGGTCCTCAACACTGCGATCCTCAACGATCACAATGTCGGCATCCACTGGATCATCGTCAGCGACAAGACGTACGAGAAGCTGAGCGAGGAGCAGACGGCACTGCTCGAGGAGACCATCCACGAGATCCGACCCGAGAACCGCGACTGCGTCGAAGAGGAGACCGAGAAGATCCTCGACGAGTACCGCGCGAACGACGCCTTCACCGTCGTCGAGCAGGACGACATCGACATGGATGCCTTCCGGAGCAAGGCGGAGGCGTACTTCGAGGGCTTCTTCACCGGTGACAACCTCGCGGCCTACCAGGCGATTCGAGAGACCGCCGACTGAGGTCTGCGGACGGAACGAGCGGGGTGGGTGCGCATGCGCACCCACCCCGCTCTCGTGCGCCCGGTCGGTTCGGGGGCCGTTCTCAGCGGGCGCGGGCCGGTCTCAGCTGGCGGGGACCGGTCTCGGCGGCCTGGTGCAGTCTCAGCGGGCGCGAGCTGCGTCGAACCGACGGCTCAGGGTCGCCGCAGCGGCCCGCACGGCGGGGGCGATGCGCTCGGGAACCATCGTCGAGACCGACCCCGTCACGGAGATCGCCGCGATCGGCGCGCCGCCCGGTCCGAGGATCGGGCTGGCCACGCAGATGCGGTCGACGGCGCACTCCTCCTTCTCCGTGGCCACGCCGAGACTGTGGATGTCCATCAGCTCGCGCTGGAGCACCGACGGGTCGGTGATGGTGTGCGCCGTGCGCGCCGTCATTCCCCCCTGGCTGATGCGCTCGACGACGGCATGCGGCGAGAACGCCAGGATCGATTTCCCGAGTGCGGTCGCGTGCGCCGGGAGACGTCCTCCGACCCGCACCAGCGGCTTGGAGGTGTGCTCGGCACGCACGACCACGACGAAGACGACGTCGACGCCTTCGAGCACGGCCAGGTTCACGGTCTGGCCGGTCACGTCGCGCAGTTCGGACATCACGGGGAGCGCGACGTGGCGCAGTCGTCGCGGCTGCTCGACCGTCATGGCGAGTTCGAAGAGCCGGACGCCCAGGTAGAGCTTGTCGCCCTCCCGATCGAGGAAGCGCTGCACGACCAGGTCGGCGGCGATCCTCGAGACGGTGGACTTCGGCAGGTTCGCACGTCGGGCGAGCTCCGAGATTCCGAGCCCTTCGTCCTGCTCGCCGAACGCGTCGAAGACGGCGCTCACGCGGTCGAGCACGCTGACCGAGTCGGTCCAGCCGGCGGTGCGCATGGCCTATGCCGCCGTGAGTCGGCGGCTGACGGTCGTGCCCGCGGCACGAACCAGTGGCGCGAAGCGGTCGGGGTCCATCGTCCCGCTGGGTCCCGCGATCGAGATCGCGCCGAGCACGACGCGTCCGCCCGAGAGGACGGGGCTCGCGACGGCGAGGATGCCGGGGTACGAGACCCCGATGTCCACGGCGACGACCGAGGCGCGCACGTGGGTGAGCTCGTCGCGGAAGTGCTTGGCATCGTCATCGATCAGCGGCGCGCTCACCCTATCGACGACGCCCTGGTCGGCGCAGAAGGCGAGGTAGGCCTTGCCGCTGGCCGTGGTCAGGGCGGGCGAGCGCATGCCGGCGCGCGTCGGGAGCATCGGGAGCCGCCCCGCGACCGCGGCGATCGACACCATGTCGGTCCCCTGCTGGACCCAGAGCCCGACCCGCTCCCCCGTGGCATCCTGCAGGTTCCGGATGACCGGTGCGGCGGCGGAGAGCAGCCGGCGAGGCAGGCTCGCGCGGGCGCCGAGCTCGAACAGGCGGAGCCCCAGCGCCACGCCGCCGTCGGTGCGCTCCAGGTAGCGCTGGCCGGACAGGTCCGCGACGAGGCGGGAGACGGTGGACTTCGGCAGGCCGGTGCGCATCGCGAGGTCGGTGATGGAGATCGAGCTGCCGGACTCCTTCACCGCGTCGAGGATCGAGATGATGCGATCGAGCACCGAGACCGGTGCGGTCGGCTGGCCCGGATTCTTGTTCCATTCGGCGAGACTCGTCATCGAATGTCTCCTCACAGCGGATTGAATCGTCGTCGATCATCCTTCAAATCGAACGTACTAGTTAGTACAGATCTCTGCAATGCTGTTTCGAGAATCCCGCGGACGCCAGCGTCGGTTGCCGCAGAAAGGCACCATGCGCACGTCGATCGCCACGGTCTGCCTGAGCGGCACGCTCGATCAGAAGCTCGTCGCCGCGCGCGAGGCCGGATTCGATGGAGTCGAGATCTTCGAACCCGACCTGGTGGCCGCTCCCCAGTCGCCCGAGGCCATCCGCGCCCGCGCCGAGCAACTCGGCCTGTCCCTCGACCTCTACCAGCCCTTCCGCGACTTCGAGGGCGTCGGCCCCGAGCTCCTTGAGCCGAACCTTCGTCGGGCGAGGGCGAAGTTCGCGCTGATGAACCGCCTCGGCATCGAGACCATGCTGCTGTGCAGCAACGTCGCGACGGCGCGCAGCGGTGACGAACACCTCGCTGCGGCGCAATTGCGACTGCTCGGCGACGCCGCCGAGCGCTTCGGAGTCCGCATCGCCTACGAGGCGCTCGCCTGGGGGCGATTCGTCGACAGCTACGAGGCGGCTGCTCGCATCGTGCGCCTCAGCGATCACCCCCGCGTCGGCCTCTGCCTCGACAGCTTCCACATCCTCTCGAAGGGGCACGATCCCGAGGCGATCGAGACCATCCCGGCCGAGAAGATCTTCTTCGTCCAGATGGCGGATGCCCCGCTCCTGTCGATGGACGTGCTCTCCTGGAGCCGGCACCATCGGCTCTTCCCCGGCGAGGGCGGTTTCGACCTCGGCACGTTCATGGGCCACCTCGCCCGCACGGGGTACGACGGCCCCGTCTCGCTCGAGATCTTCAACGACACGTTCCGCCAGTCGGATCCCTTCGCCACCGCGCTCCACGCGCGCCGCTCGCTGCGCTGGCTCGAGCACGAGACGGCCTCGTCGCTGGGCCCCACCCGAGGCGGACGTGCCGTCCAGATGACGACGGACGCCCTCCCCTCCGTCGCGCCGCCGGCCGACGTGAACTACGTGGAACTGCGCACCCGCGAGCTGCCGGAACTCAGGCGCCTGCTGCGGCAACTGGGCTTCAACTCGCGTGGGACGCATCGGACCAAGGCGGTCGAGCTCTGGTCGCAGGGCGATGCACGCATCGTGCTCGGTGCGCCCGACTCGACGCGTCCGCAGCCGACGGTGGCCGGCATCGGCCTCTCCGTGAGCGACCCCGCCACGGCCCTACGGCGCGCGAGGGACCTCTTCGCCCCCGACGTCCCCAGGGATGAGGCGGCGGGCGACGAACCCCTCGTCGGCGTTCGGGCGCCCGACGGGTCCGAGGTGTTCTTCGGCGCCGAGGGAACGACCGAGCCGAAGTGGGTGGACGAGTTCGGCAGCCCGCCGCCCGAGGAATCCCCCATGATCGACCGGGTCGACCACGTCAACCTCGCCCAGCCCTGGCAGTACTTCGATGCGGCGGTGCTCTTCTTCCACGCGGTGCTGGACCTGCACGCCGAGGCGTCGATCGACGTCGCGGCCCCGGTCGGGCTCGTGCGCAGCCAGGTGCTCCGAAGCGACGACGGCGTGCTCCGGATCGCACTCAACCTGGTCCCGTCCGGGGCGAGCGAGGATGCGATCCTCCCCCAGCACGTCGCGTTCGCGACATCCGACGTCCTCTCGTTCGCCCGGGCCTCGCGAGAGCGGGGATTCCGGCCGCTCGACATCCCGGCGAACTACTACGACGACCTCGAGGCGCGCTTCGCGCTCGATCCTGCCCTGCTGGACGGGCTCAGGGAACTGAACGTCATGTACGACCGCGACGAGTCCGGTGAGTTCCTGCACTTCTACACGCACCCGGTCGGGACCGTGTTCCTCGAGGTGGTCGAGCGACGCGGCGCGTACGCGGGTTACGGTGCGCTCAACGCGCCCGTCAGGCTCGCCTCCCAGTACCGGCATCGCCACTCCGCGAACGAGGGGGAACCCGCGTGATCCGACACGTCGCCGTCTTTCGATTCGTCCCCGAATTCGCTCCGGCCGAGCGGGAGCGATGGATGTCGCTCCTGCGGGCGCTGCCGGAACAGGTCCCCGAGCTGCGGAGCATGAGCGTCGGCCCCGACGTGCTCGGGGGCCCGGCCTCGCACGATCTCGCGATCGTCGCCGACTTCGACGACCTCGACGGGTTGGCGGCCTACACGCGGCATCCGGCACACGCCGAGGTGCTGCGGATCTCGGCACCCGTGAAGCTCTCGCTCGCGACGGTCGACTTCGAGATCCCGGACGCGCCGTGACCGCCGCGACGCGCGCCCTCGGCGCGACTCCCGTTCCGAACGGGCCGTTCCTCGTCGGCCTCATCGGCGAGGGCATCACCGCGTCCCTGACGCCGGCGATGCACGAGGTGGAGGCCCGTGAGATGGGACTCGACTACGAGTACCGCATCCTGGACCTCATCGAGCTCGGCAGGCCGGCGACGGATGTCGGAGCCATCCTCGCCGACGCCCGGTCGGCCGGCTTCAGCGCGATGAACATCACCCACCCGTGCAAGCAACTCGTCCTCGACCTCGTCGATGAGCTGGACACGGATGCAGCGCACCTGGGTGCCGTGAACCTCGTCGTCCTGGCCGACGATCGCCTCGTCGGATACAACACCGACTGGATGGGATACCGCGACGGCCTGACCACCGGCCTGCCGGATGCGTCCCTCGAGCGCGTCCTGCAGATCGGATGCGGCGGCGCGGGCGCCGCGACCGCGTACGCACTCCTCGCGGCGGGCACCGAGCGGCTGGAGTTGTCCGACGTGGACGAGACCCGCACCGAGGACCTCGCTGCACGCATGCGGGCGCACTTCCCGGCGCAGCACATCGTGACGCTGAAGCGCGACGAGCTCTCGGAGGCCATCCCGCGGGCGAGCGGCGTCGTCCATGCGACCCCGCTCGGCATGCTCCACCACCCGGGCATCGCGTTCGACGTCGAGTTGCTGCGGGAGGGTGCGTGGGTGTCCGACGTCGTCTACCGCCCGCTCGAGACCGAGCTCGTGCGCCGGGCTGCCGAGCGAGGGCATCCCGTGCTCGACGGCGGACGCATGGCCGTGGGCCAGGCATGCGCTAGTCTCCGAATCATCACGGGCCTGGCGCCGGATCGTGATCGGATGGAACGCCACTTCCGTGCGCTCGTCAGCGCTGAGGAGCAGTCCGGGGCTGGAGGGAGCTCGCAATGACCGATCGGCTGAGCGATGTGCAGGACACCGGGATGACCGACCGCGCCATCCGCACCCAGGGCGACATCCTCGAGGTCGCCACCGCCGAGTTCGCGGCGAACGGCTACGCCGGGGCGCGGGTCGACGAGATCGCCGCGCGCACGCGCACGACGAAGCGCATGATCTACTACTACTTCGGCTCGAAGGAGGGGCTCTACCTCGCGGTCCTCGAGCGCGTGTACGCGCAGATCCGTCGGGTCGAGCGCGGCATCCACATCGACGAGCTGTCACCCGACGAGGCGCTGCGAACCCTCGCGGAGGCGACGTACGACCATCACACGACGCACCAGGCGTTCATCCAGCTCGTCAGCATCGAGAACATCCACCGCGCGGAGCACCTGCGTCAGTCCGAGACGATCCTGCGCGAGAACGTCACGGCCATCACCCTGCTCGAGCAGGTCATCGAGCGCGGGGTGCGCGACGGCATCTTCCGCGACGACGTCGACGCGGTCGACGTGCACATGATCATCAGCGCCTACGCCTGCTTCCATGTCGCCAACCGGCACACGTTCGCCGCCATCTTCGACCGGGACATGCTCGCTCCCACGCTCCAGGACTCGCACCGACGGCTCATCGGCGACATGGTCGTCGCGACGATGACCGATCGAGGCGACCGCGGCGAGCGCTGACCGGTGTCACCCCGCTCCCGGTCATCCGGGCGCGAGACGGTTCGCAAGGCTCAGTGCCGCGACCCGGATCGCCGGTTCGAACCGTGCAGGTTCGAACCCGTCCGCGTTCCCCGAGACGGAGAGCGCCGCCACCAGGGCGCCCGAGGGCGCGAACACCGCACGGGCCGCGCACGCCACCCCGGGGGCGAACTCCTCCACGTCGAGGGCGAGGCCGCCCTGTCGGATGGCGCCGAGCTGTCGCCTCAGCACCGCCGGATCGGTGATCGACTGCGAGGTCCGCGCCTCGAGTCCCGAGGAGAGGATCTCGTCGATCACGGAGGCGGATGCGTACGCGAGCACCGCCTTGCCCAGCGCGGTGGCATGGATGGGAAGCCGCCCTCCGGTGCGGGCGGACGTCGGGGTCCCCGGGCGTGCGCGCAGGACGGCGATGCAGACCATCTCGTGTCGGTCGCGGATGGCCAGGTGGACGGTCTCGTGCGTCGCGTGGCGCAGTTCCGCCATCACCGGCATCGCGGCGGCCCGGAGGTCCCTCGGCTGTGCGGCGAGTTGTCCCAGCTCGAACACGCGCAGGCCCAGGTGGATCCGCCTGCCGTCCCGTTCGAGGTAGCTCTGGCGCACGAGCGTCGTGACCAGCCGGGAGACGGTGGACTTGGGAAGGCCCGCGCGCATCGCGAGTTCCGAGATGCCGAGCCCGCGGTCGTCCTGATCGAAGGCTTCGAGGATGGCCGTCATGCGATCGAGGACCCCCAGCGTGTCGATCGCCGCAGCGCGTGCCATCGCTCAGGCCGCCTGCGGTCCGAGCCGATGCGTGAGCGCGAGTCCGGCGTGCCGCACCAGCGGCATCATCCGGTTCGCATCCATGTCCGTCACCGGCCCCGCAACGGAGATCGCCGCCACCGGCATCCCGTCCGGCGAGAGGACCGGGCTCGCCACGCCCACCACGCCGGGGAACGTCTCGCATCGGTCGATGGCCACCCCGTCCATGCGAATGGCCGCCAGTTCACGTTCCAGGAGCCGGCGTCTCCGCGGGTCGAGGCCGAGCATCACGCTGCCGAGGACCGCCTCGTCCTCCGTGAACGCCAGGGCCGCCTTTCCGAGCGCCGTCGTGACCGAGGGCACGCGAACCCCCGCCCGCGACGGGACCGGTCGCAACCGGCCTCGCACCGAGATCACGGAGAGCATGTCGCGTCCTTCCTGCACGGCGACGTTCAGGTGCTCGCCGGTGGCGTTGAACAGCTGCGCCAGCACCGGCATCGCCGCGACGATGAGGCGCTTGGGGGTGCTCGCCCGTGCGCCGAGCTCGAACAGCCTCAGCCCGATGACGACGCCGTCCCGGGTGCGCATCAGGTAGCGCTGCCGAACGAGGTCGCCGACGAGTCGGGAGACCGTCGATTTCGGGATGCCGGTCGCCTGGGCGAGCTGGGTGATCGTGGTCGACCCGTGCGATTCTCGGACGGTGTCGAGGATGGCGAGGATCCGGTCGAGCACGCACACCGGCTCACCTTCGAGGGCGGATCGCATGAGTGCAGTATCCGTCCCCCCCGAGTGGGTGGCAAGCACGCCCGGCATCACGGCCGCGATGATCCCATTCAGTGGGACGGAGCCCGATGAGGCCCCGCCCCGACGCCGAGAAGGACCCGGACCGCGTGCGGTCCAGGCCCTCTCGGACTGCCTCCTCGGGATCGATCGTCAGACGGCGCAGAACGGCTTGATGCCCATGGCGCTCTCGAGGCCCTCCATCACGTGCTGCTTGAAGAACTCGTCGCCGGCCAGCGGCGCGTCGGTCCAGGCCGCCACGTCATGGCCGAGCGTCGTCAACCACGACCGACCGCCGTCGTAGTACTGGCACCAGCTGACCGGGTGGGATTCGCCGTGGCCCGCAGGGGTCGCCTCGCTCGTCGCCTGGTCGACCTCGAGCAGCACGTTGACGTAGCTCGGGTACGGCACGAGGTTGTACCACTCGTCCTTGAAGGCCCAGGTCTCGGGCATGAACGCGGTGGAGACGTCGTTCGGGTTGATCCGCTCGACCGTGCCCGCTCGGTTCGGGCCGTGGTTGTAGAAGTTCGCTCCTCCCAGGAGGCCCTCGTAGTACGGCCAGTGGTACTCGGCACCGAAGGCGTTGTGGATGCCCACGAAGCCGCCACCACCGCGGATGTACTGCATGAGCGTCGTCTGCGCGGTGTCGTCGAGGGTGTCGCGGTTCGAGCCCAGGAACACGACCGCCTGATAGTTGTTCAGGCGGCTGAAGCTCGCGAGGTCCTCCGTGTAGTCGACCGCGATGCCGCGTTCCTCGGCCCACGCCTTGAGCGCGAGCTGGGCGACGTTGTCGGCGTTCAGCGGCGGATTGAGACCGGGCGCCAGCGGCGTGCCGAGGTGGGCGTGACGCGGGCCGGCGGTGCGACTCCAGACGAAGATGCGCTTCTGCTCGCCCTCGACCCAGCCGTTGCCCCACTCGTGGTAGCACTCGGGGTCGGTGCCGCGGCACACGCCGTAGTCCTTGATCTCGTCGAGGTACATCTCCTCGGCCGTGACCTTCTGGCCGCCGTTGCCGTGCCCGTTGCCGTTGCCGTTGCCGCGGTCGAGGGCCACTCCGCCGAGCGCCATGCCGGCCCCGAGCGCTGCCGCGGCGACGAGCGCGGCTCCGGAGCGTATGAGGGATTTCATGTGATCTCCTTTGATCGTTCGTGCTGACCCCGGGTGCGCCGAGCGCGTTCGGCCCGAAGTTGCTGCGAATCTAGGCTTCTCCGGAGCCGCGCGGCAAAGCTCGTCCCACCCAGTAAGCCGGTCGGACGCAGGTCGTGGACAGAGCCGTCGTCGTGCCCTTCACTGGAGCGAGGAGGCGCCATGGAGGAAGGACGACTGCTCGTCGTCTGCAAGGACGACTGCACGCTCCAGGTGCACGACCTGGAGACGGCGGCGCTCGCGGGCACGGTGGCCGCATCCGGCGTCGCACCGCATGAGGTCGTCGCGCGTTCGGACGGGCGGCTGGCCTACCTGCCCGTGTACAGCGACGCGCCCGTCGGATCTCCTGGAACCGACGGCCGGCGGGTCGACATCGTCGATCTCGCGGCGTTCGAACGCGTCGGCGGGATCGACCTGGACTTCCCGAGCCGCCCGCACCAGGCGACCCTGCTCGCGAACGGTCGCGTGGTCGTCTCCACCGAACTCGACGAGTCCGTCACCGTGTTCGACCGGCACACCCTCCGCGCCGTCGCCCGGCTGCCGACCGGACGGGCCGAGTCCCACACCTTCGCGGTCAGCCTCGACGGCGATCGCCTCGTGACCGCGAACGTGGGCCCGGGAAGCGTCAGCGTCATCGACATCCCATCCGGCAGGCTCCTCGGTGTCGTGGAGGTCGCCGACACGGTGAATCGCATCTGCCTCGAACCCGGTGGGCGATTCGCCTACACGGCCGATCAACACTCGCCTCGCCTCGCCGTCATCGACACGGAGCGCGTCGAGCGCGTCGCGTGGATCGACCTGCCCTCGATCGGCTTCGGCACGGCGGTGACGGCCGACGGTTCGCACCTCGTGGTCGCACTGCGGACGGCCTCGGAAATCGCGGTCCTCGATCGCCGTTCCGGCGAGGTCGTGCATCGCGTCGCGACGCCGGATCATCCCCAGGCGATCGTGCTCCACCCCGACGGCGTGCGCGCGTACACCGCCTGTGACGCCGCCGGGTGCGTCGTCGAGGTCGACATCCGCTCGGGGCGGCTCCTGCGCCGGATTCCGACGGGCCGCCGACCCGACGGCATGGCCTGGAGCCGCCGTCCCGCCCCGGATGACCGGCCCGCCTGAGCCCTCGTCATCGGAGTCGCTCCGCCACAGGTGATGGAATGGCTAGTCGAAGTCCTCGATGCGCCACTCGTCGTGCCAGTCGATGCGTGGCACACCCGCATCGAAGCGGATGGGGAGCCAGACGTAGTCCGCGATCGCGGTGTTCTCCCCGCGTCCAGCAGCCGTCACGGCAGCCATGCTCGCGGCCTGCTCGGGCGTCATCTCCGGACGAGCGGCCCCCTGCGCCATGGCCGCGACGCTGTCGTAGACGTTGGGCATGTCGTCCGGCAACTGCGGCAGCCATCGGTCGGCCAGTGCGATGTAGAGGTCGCGCTTGTGCGGGTGCTTGAACACGCAGCTGATCTGCGAACCGAACGAGGTGCGACTCGGGTCATCCGGATGCGCGTCACCCAGCACCGTCCACGGCCCGTGGTAGTCGGGCGCGCTCGCGAATTCGGAGAAGTTCGGGAAGTACCCCGTCGAGCCGGAGGTGACCAGGTAGTGGGTGCCGTTCCGCTCGAAGTGGGCGGGCGCCTCGCGAGTGAACGGCGGGCTCGGGTGGGGGAAGTGCGTCGAGTACTCCCCCGACACATCGGTGTAGTCGTCGGTGAGCTCCGCGCAGATGAGGTCGGTGTGCACCTTCTCGAAGTAGGAGTACGCCTTCTTCGTGACGGGATCGACGACGAGGTCGAAGTCGCCCGCGCTCATCCCCAGCGGAGTCAGTCCGGTTCGGACGATCTCGTAGGGGCCGAGCAGCGAGTCCGAGGTGAGCACGGTCGAGGCCTGGGTGTCGTGGGCGCCCTCCCCCATGACCTTGAGCCAGCAGACGTACGTGCCGGTCGCCTCGTTGAAGATGATGTGGGGGCGGTCCATCTTCTGGGCGGGATGCAGGGGCGAGTTCGGGTCGTCCAGCACCGGGGGGATGATGAGGCCGAGGTCGTCCCAGTTGTAGAGGTCGGTGGAGGCGTAAGCCCGAACACCCCAGTGCCAGCTGCCGCTGCCCGGTGTCGTGTGCTCCTTGTTCTCGCCGTACCAGGTGAAGACACCGTCCTCGAAGAACACGGATCCGCCGTGGGCTTGGATACGGTTCCCGTTGGTGTCGAGCCACGGCTGACCGGGGCGGATCGTGTCGTACGTCATGAGAGGCCGGCTCCGTTCGTCGCGGCAACGCGGCCGAGCCACCGCGCGCTGTCCTTCGGCGTTCGTTCGAACGTGGTGCGGTCCACGGCGACGAGACCGAACGTGATGGCGTAGCCGTGCACCCACTCGAAGTTGTCGATGAAGGTCCAGTGCAGGTAGCCGCGCACATCGAGCCCGTCCGCCAGGGTCTGCGCCACACCGTGGAGCGCGCCGGTGGTGTAGTCGACCCGCCGTCGGTCGTCCCCCGTGGCGATGCCGTTCTCCGTCACGATCAGGGGGATGCCGCCGGTCACCTCCCACGCGCGGCGCAGGGCGATCTCGAGGGCGTCGGGCCGGTAGGCCCAGGCGGTCTGGGTGAGTTCGGCACCCTCGGGGGCGCCTTCCAGGCCATCTGGGCCGACGAGCTGGCTCGTGTACGACTGCACGCCCACCCAGTCGTCATCGCGCGACGCCTCGAGGTAGGTGTCCTCCCACACCCGCTGGTAGTGGTCGAGCTTGTCCTCGTACCCCTCACGTGCGACGAGGCTCTGGATGGCGATCGTCCATCCGACCTTGGCCGATGTTCTCTTCCGCAGGATGTCGCGCGCTCGGGCGTGTGCGCGCAGCATGGTCTGCGCGGCCTCGTCCTTCGGTTCGGGCATCGAGAAGGCGTTGAGACCGGCTTCACCCTCGGCCGCCGACCGTGCAGCGCCCATGTGGGCGAGCACGGCCGCGGGGTCCGGGTACTGCAGCGGAATCGACATCTGGTACATGACGGCGAACATGTTCGGCTCGTTGATCGTCGCCACCCAGGTGACGCCGTCGAGGATCGGGCAGACCGCCTCGACGTAGTCACCGAAACGGTCGACCGCCTCAGGAGAGCCCCACCCACCTGCTTGGACGAACCACAACGGGCTCGAGAAGTGGTGGAGGGTCACGACGGGCTCGACGCCCTGCTCGAGGCAGTAGTCGATGATCCGCCGGTAGTGGGCGAGCTCGGCGGCCGAGAACTCGCCTCGCACCGGTTCGACCCTCGCCCACTCGATGCCGAAGCGGAAGGCGTTCAGGCCGAGCGATTTCAGCAGGTCGACGTCCTCCCTCCACCGGTGGTAGAAGTCGACGGAATCGCCGCTGCGCTCGGCGAACGACGAGCCGGGCAGCTGCTCCAGGGCCCACATGTCGCTGTTGAGGTTGTTGCCCTCGTTCTGATGCGGCGCGCACGATGCTCCCCACAGGAAGCCCTGCGGAAAGACGCTGTCGGCGTTCACGGCCATGGCACGAATCCTTCGGTTGCGACGTCCCACGAATCGGGGAAGCCGGTGGTTGCCAGCATGGAGACGGCCGCGAGGAGCGAGCCGTTGCCGGGCAGGTAGATCGGGAGGATGGATCCCATCTGGGCGTTGTGTCCGACGACGGTGAATCGGTTCTTGACCTCGTCGCGCAGCAGAGCGTCGATCGCGATGTCAGGGCGGCCCAGACGCGACGCGGACATCGCCATGACGGGGAAGTCCCAACCCCACGCCGTCGGCCATTCCCAGTTCCGTAGCACGTCGAGGAGGGTCGCCGTCATGATCGCGGGATCGATGATCGGAGTGGGTGGGACGACGCCGAGCGCCGCGAGGAGGGCGGGGTGGTCGTCGCGACGCAGGTACGGCTCGGTGGCGATCGCCGTGTAGTGGCCGTCCTCGACATGGGGTCGGGCGAGCCCGTCCTGCACGGTCGACCACTCGGGTCGCCGCAGCAGCCCGGCGCGCTCCCGCCAGAGCTGGGCGATCTCGAGTCCCCACCACCACGACGCGAGCTCGTAGGTGGGGTCTTCGGTTGTCGTCACGTCGTAGAACTCCTGCGCCGGCATGATCGGCGGCAACAGGTGGAATGCCCCGTCGCGCTCGGCGGCGAAGGCGGCCATGAACGTCGCCGTCTCCTCCACGAGCCCGGTGAACTCGAGAGCCAGGGCGCGGCGCTTCTCGGGAGTGGATGCGCGCCAGATCAGTTCGAGCAGGTACAGCACGTGCGGCTGCTGCCAGACGAGGAACGAGCCGATCGGGTCGGGGCTCTCACGGCCGTCCGGACCGACCTGCTTGGGCCATCGCGCTCCCGGGTATCCCTGCCCTGCCGCCGTGGCCCGTGCCTGGGGAAGGATCGAGAGATACCAGCCGAGGCTGCGTTCGAGGAGCTCCGGTCGACCCCAGGTCGCGAAGTGGGCCGCGTGCCAGAAGTGCATCTCGAGGTGGGCCTTGCCCGACCAGGAGTTCGTGGTCAGTCCCGTCTCGGCGGGCGGCATGACGCCGGCCGAGTTGACGGCGGTGAGGTACTGCGAGAGCACGACCCGGCGTTCGAGTTCGTGCGCCCGCTCATCGGCCGTGTCGTGGAAGTCGATCGCCGCCCCGGAGCGCCAGAAACGCTCCCACGACTCGGCTGCGGCCAGTGCGACGACGTCGAATGACGGGAGCTCTCCCCCATCGTCCTGGGCGAAGCGCACGACGACGTCGAGTGATTCGGCATCCGTGAGCAGTTCGAAGTCGTGCGGCGCCGTCTGGGTGAGCGTTGCACCACCGGTATCCAGCATCACGACGTAGGCGGTCGCGTCGAGTTGTCTCGCGATCGCGGCCGTCGTTCCGCCGACCGTGAGTGTCGAGGTGTGGCGGTCGGGGTTCTGCCAGTCCGAGGTCTGGAAGAAGCCCGGATGCGCGTAGGGGAACCGCAGCGTGATGCGCAGTCGGCCGTCGCCGAGGAGCGGGGATTCGATGCGGAATGCGACCGTCGAGTCATCCGGGGCCGCCACGGTCGTGACCGCGACGGTCTCGTCGTCGTAGCGGAACCGGCTGGTGATCGTGCCCGACCACAGATCGAGGTGCTGCACGGTGTCGGTCAGGGCGTCGGGTCCGACGTCGACCTGCGACCCGTTCGCGTCGTGGAACGAGAGTCCGACACGGCCGAGGTCGAGACGTTGCGGGTTCGCATTGAGCCAGGCACCCGGCCGGTTCTCGTCGGAGACCTGGCCGCGCATCGCGCCTTCCATGTCGTGCCGGTCGGGGTAGCGCACGACGCCACGCGTGGTGGTGTGCTCCGACATGGCGTCCTCGAGCACGAACCCGTCGGGGTTCGGCATCTCGTGCCACCCCCAGGTGCTCATGGTCGCCGTGTTGATGGCGGCACGCCCCTGCATGATCGCGGCGGCCTGGTCGTGGAATGCCGTGAACGTCTGCATTCCGGTGATGTCCGCGGTGTAAGCGAAGTCGCCGTTGCCGACCGTGAGCACGGACTCGGGGTCGGGGGCCGTGAGCATCACGTCGTGGCGCTGCACGACGGCTCGGCGGTCGATCGGGCGGTCGGCGTGGGGCATGGCGGCCTTTCTCGGGGTTCGACGCGTCTGAACGATGCGTGCGGCCGGGCCGGAGGCGAACCCGGCCGCAACGTGGTCAGCGAACGGCCTTGACCTTCAGGATCACGAGGCCGCCCACGACGGTGAAGACGGCTGCGGCGACGTAGATCACCGCGTACCGGTCGCCGGTCGTGATCAGCGCCAGGGCTGCTGCGGCAATGAAGGGCGCGATGGCCTGTGCGAGCACGTTCGCGAGCTGGATGATGTTGACGAAGCGGCCGGCCTCGGTGTCGCGCTCGGGGAGCACATCGAGGAAGAGGGCCTGGTCGACGGCGGAGAAGACGCCGATGCTGATGTTGCACAACAGGGATCCGACGAGGAGGAGCGTGAGGTCAGGGGCAGCGACCATCACGAGTGCGCCGATGCCGAACAGGATGCCGGAGCCCAGCACGAAGGGCTTGCGGCGACGGAGCTTGTCGGAGAGGAACCCACCGAGGAACACGCCGGCGATCGTGCCGAGGATGCCGATTCCGCCGACCGTTGCCACGGTCCCGCCGATCTCGTCGACCGGGATGCTGAGCCGTTCCGCGAAGAAGAAGGCCGTGTAGCTGGTGTTGAGGGTGAGTCCGAAGAAGAACAGGAAGCGGCCGAGCCAGTTCCAGGCGAAGTCCGGGTACTGCTTCGGGTTGAAGACGTACTTCGAGATGAGAACCTTGGCGGTCAACGGCGAGTCGAATGTGATGCTGCGGCTGTCGGCGTCCTTGTAGTACGCGACGAAGATCAGCACGACGACCAGGCCGATGGCGCCCGGGATGAGGAAGAGGAGGAAGGGCTGGTTGGCGACGGTGCCACCGAAGACGGCGCCGAAGACCGGGGCGACCATGGTGGCGAAGCCGGTGATGGCTCCGACCTTGCCGCGCTGGTTCTCGGGGAGCTTATCGGCCTGGATGGTGCCGAAGGTGTTCACCGTCGAGTTGAGGCCGATCTGCGCGATGACCCAGCCGATGCCCAGACCGAGCACCGCCGGCGAGGCGGCCATGACGGCAAGGCCGATGAGGCCGACGAGGATGCCGCCGACGAGCCACGGCCGGCGGCGACCCCACCGCGAGCGAGTACGGTCGGAGAGCTGACCCGCGAGCGGGCCGCTCAGCAGTGCCGCCAGCGAGCCGAACCCGAGCACGACACCCAGGTACTCGGCGTTGTCGGGGGCGAGCGCATTGACCCGGATCGCCAAGGAGATCGCGATCGGGGTGACGAACGCGAGGTAGGTGCCGAACAGGCCGAGCGCGAGAAGGGTGATGAAGGCTGCGCTGACCCTGGGGCGGTCTGCGCCTCCGCCGGCGGCGGCATCGAGCTGCTCGACGTCCTCGGCCGTTGATGCGCTCCCGAGCGGGAAGGCACCGTTCGAGGGTACGGGCGGCTGGTCGTCTGTGGTGTTCATCGTGGACTCCTTTGTCGGTGTTGCAGGTTGGGGGTCGTGCGTCAGCGGGCGATCAGGGTGGTGACGGCCGGCGGGCAGCCGTCGGCCATCGCGGTGACGGTGATCTCGCCGGCTCCGGTCGGACGGACGATCGCGAGGGCACGTCCGTCGAACGTGGTGTGCGTGGCGGCCCGGAATGACTCGGTCGTCACCGGATTGCCGCTGCCGAGCGCCTGGAGGATGGCGGGTCCCTCGACGGCGACCGTGACGGAGCGGGCGACGCCGTTGCGCACGACTCCGTTCTCGTCGGTCAGCGCGATGGCGAGGTATCCGAGGTCCGTTCCGTCTGCGCGGAGGGCCTGCCGGTCGGGCTCCGCCTCCAGCACGAGCGACGTGCCGGCCGTGGTGAGCTCGACGCGGCCGGACTCGGCACCCTCCACGTAGGCCACCGCCGTCAGCGTGCCCGGGCGGTAGGTCGTCTCGATCGCCGCCCGGAAGCCCTCGACCCGCGACCGACCGATCGTCGCCCCGTCGAGCAGCAGCTCGATCTCGTCGGCATCGCTGTACACGTCGACGGTGACGGGCAGGCCGTCGGCGCCCGACCAGGTCCAGCTCGCGATCGCGTCGCCCCACGCCCACGGCGTCGCCACGGCGATCTCGCGACCGTGGTTCTCGGGCGGGTGGACGGCGATGAACGGGTCGGAGCGCAGGCCGAAGACGATCTCGCGGAAGTACGACACGGGTCGGCGGTTGCCGACGATGTCGATATCGCCGCACCATGCCGTCAGTTCGGGGAATCCGCCCGAGAACCCGGACTGACCGGAGTCCGAGTACCGGGTCGCACCGATGCCGGTCTCGCCCAGGTAGTCCCATCCGGTCCAGGTGAAGTCGCCGATGACGTGGCCGTTGTCCTTGACGAGCTCCCAGTTGCCGACGATCGAGGTCGGCCAGGTCTCCGTGCCCACGATGATGCGGTCGGGGAACAGCTCGCGGTCGAGTTCGTAGCGGGCCTCGGCGTAGTTCATGCCCGCCACGTCGAGCACGGCGTACGACTCCTCGGTGCGTTGCGTCGCCGGTGCGGACGTCTGGATGTGGCTCATCATCTGGCCGAACCCGGCCATCATGGTGTTCACGCCGCCCTCGGGTGCGGCCGCCGCGGCATCCCGTCTCGCCTGCATCTGGGGCACGATCGTGTCGATCATCGACACGAAGCCGTTGATGCCGTTGGTCACGTACCGGGTGCTGTCGAGTGAGCGCACCTTCTCGGCGAGGCGCCGGCCCCAGGTCGAACCGATCGGGCTGCCCGTCTCGGGGATCTCGTTGCCGATCGAGTAGAAGATCACGCTGGGGTGGTTGATGTCCCGGGCGACCATCGCTTCGACGTCACGCTCCCACCACTCCGGGAAGTCGAACGCGTAGTCGAAGTCGCTCTTGCCCTGGGTCCACATGTCGAAGGTCTCGTCCATGACGAGCATTCCGAGCCTGTCGCAGGCCTCGAGCAGGGCGGTGCTCATCGGGTTGTGGGCGCTGCGGATGGCGTTGAAGCCGGCCTCCTTGAGGCGGGCGACCTTGCGCTCCTCGGCGGCGCGCATGGAGACCGCGCCCAGCGGGCCGTTGTCCGAGTGGATGCACGCGCCGCGCAGCTTCGTGCTCACGCCGTTGATGCGCAGTCCCCGCTGCGGGTCGAGCTGGAGCGAACGGATGCCGAAGGAGGCGGAGTGATCATCGAGGACGCGCTCCCCCTCGCGGAGCGCCAGCTGGAGCGAGTACAGGTTCGGCGCCTCGACGCTCCAGAGGGCCGGCGTGGGGACGTACGCGCGCAGGCGTGCCGTGCCTCGCGTGCCGGGAAGGAGCGTGATCGGCGAGCGTGCGGTCGCGACGGATGCGCCGTCCGGGCCGGCGACGTCGGCGGTCAGCTCGAGAACGGAGGTCAGGGCGCTCGAGTTCTGAACCTCCACCGCGATCTCCACCACGGCACGGTCGGACTCGATGTCGGGAGTCGTCACGACCACCCCGTCGGTGGCGATGTGCACGGGGTTCTTCACGACGAGGTGCACGTCGCGGTAGATGCCGGCGCCGGCGTACCACCGGCTGTCGAGGTGGGTGCGGCACTCGACGCGGATCTCATTGTCGGCACCGAACTGGAGGTAGGGGTCGATCTGCACGAAGAACCGCGAGTACCCGAACGCCCGTTGGCCGGCGAGGTTGCCGTTGACGAAGACGGCGGCGTCGCGGTACACGCCATCGAACTCGAGCAGGATCCGGCTTCCGCGCAGCTCCGAAGCTGCGTGGAAGGTCTTCCGGTACTCGAACGCGCCGCCCGGGAAGTGACCGCTGGTCTCGCCGCGAGGGACATCCGCTCGGCGTTCCGCTCCGATCAGCGCATCGTGCGGAAGCGTCACATCCGCCCATGCCGAGGCCGCCGAGCCGCCGAGCTCCATGAAGGCCGTGACCTTGGGCCGGAAGCTCCAGCCTGTGGTGAAGATCTCGCGGGTCATGTGGTGGCTCCAGTACGTCGTTGTGAGGATGGTCGGCGATTGGGTATCGCGCGTTACCTGAGTACGTAACCACAATTAGTAACGCGCGTCAACTCCCGCCGATATGCTGTAATACGTGATTGCAACGAGTGAGGATGTGGCACGGCGCGCAGGAGTGTCGCGCGCGACGGTCAGCCAGATCCTGAACGGGCGCGGCCAGCGATTCGCCACCGAGACGCGCGAGCGCGTCACCCGTGCCGCGACCGAACTCGGCTACCAGCCCTCGGCTGCCGGACGCACCCTCGCCAAGGGATCCAGCGACATCGTGATCGCCGTCATCCCGTACACCACGTTCGGCGGCAACCTGCAGGACATCTTCCAGGCGGCGACCGAAGAGCTGGCCTCACGCGGGCTGACGCTGCTGCTGCACCTCGCCACCGAATCCACGGCACCACTGGATCGCGTGGTCACGGGCATGAAGCCGCGCGCGGTGATCTCCCTCACCCCGTTCTCCCGAGCGGAACTCGATTTGCTGAAGAGTCGCGGCGTCATGGCATTCGATCCGGATTCCTCATCGAAGGACCGCATCGATCCCAACGTCGAGATCGGTGCTCTGCAGGCTCGTCACCTCGCCGACCGCGGCTTCACACGACTCGTGTTCGCGCATCTCCAGGATGCCCGACTGGACCCGTTCGGCGAGGGGCGAGAAGCGGGCGTGCGGCGGGTGTGCGCAGAACGCGGGCTGCCCGAGCCGGTGATCGTCCGCCTGGGAATCGATCCCCACGACGCGCTCGAGGCGATCGACTCCCTCGAGCTCCCCGGGGCGGGCATCGTCTGCTACAACGATGACGTCGCGACCGCGTTGCTGTCAGCGGCCACGATCCGCGGCTGGGCCGTACCCGCCGACGTCGGGTTCGTTGGCATGGACCACACTCCCCTCTCCGCGGTCACCATCCCGCCGCTCTCCACAGTCGGCTACGACCAGCGCGCGGCGGCGTACAACCTCATCACCGCAGCCCTCCAGGGGCTGGGCGAATCGACCGACGACCGAGAGCTCATGGACGTGAAGTTCGCGCTGGTGCCGCGAGGGACGGCCTGATCGGCGCTCCCGCGCGCCGTGTCGGCCGCCTCCGCATCCGGCGGCGATTCGATCTGACGTCGCGCCCGTCCGCGGCGCGAGCGGGTGCGGACCGGACGGCGCCTCCACCGTGCGTCTAGTGTTGCGGCATGCGCGCAGCCGTCATCTACAACCCGATCAAGATCGAACTCGATGATGTGAAGGCCGCGTTCGCGTCGGCCGAAGCGCGACACGGCTGGGATGCCTCGCTCTGGCTGGAGACCACGGAGGAGGACCCCGGCGAGGGTCCCGCCACGACGGCGACGGCGGAGAAGGTCGATGTGGTGGTCGCCGCCGGAGGCGACGGAACCGTGCGCGCGGTGGCCGAGGGCCTGCGCGGTTCCGGCATCCCGCTCGCCCTGCTCCCCTCCGGCACCGGGAACCTCCTCGCCCGCAACCTCGGACTCGAACTCGGCGACCTCGAGCAGTCCGTCGAGGCCGTGTTCGCCGGGGTGGACCGGCCGATCGATGTCGGCCTCATCCGCCTGCGTCGGCCGAACGGCGACCTCGAGCGCCGCGCGTTCCTCGTCATGGCCGGCCTGGGCATCGACGCCCAGATGATCGAGAACACCGACCCCGCCCTCAAGAAGCGCGCCGGCTGGCTCGCCTACGTGCAGTCGATCGCGACGTCGCTGCGCGACGGAAACGAGCTCCACGTGCGGTACCGCCTCGCATCGGGCAGCATCCATCGTGCGGCCGTGCACACGTTCATCGTCGGCAACTGCGGCACCCTGCCGGCCAACATGATGCTGCTGCCCGACGCCGTCATCGATGACGGGATGCTGGACATCGTGATGCTCCGCCCCGAGGGGGCGCTCGGCTGGCTGCGCATCTGGGTCCGCGTGGCCTGGGAGAACGGCATCCTCCGGCGCACGAGCACCGGTCGCCGGCTGCTCGGCGATGCCAAGCCCATCCGGCCGCTCCACTACGAGACGAGCGAGTCCGTCGACGCGACCTTCGGACGGCCGGAGAAGATCGAGCTCGACGGCGACGCCTTCGGTGAGGCGACGGCCATGCGGGCGACGCTCGACCCGGGCGGCCTGCTCGTGCGGATGCCGCAGAGTGCGGCCGACGCCGCGGATGCGGCCGCCTAGAGCCGGGCGGCGGGCGGTCGAACGGCGGGGACGCCTGACCGCCACGCTCGCGGCACCGAGCTGAGGGCCGGATCAGGCCCGCGCGAACACCGCCGCGAGCGCCTGGCCGCCGCCGATGCACATGGTCTCGACCGCGAGTTCGCGATCGAGGTCGACGAGTTCGTGCGCGAGGGTCGCGAGCATGCGGATGCCGGTGGCCCCGATGGGGTGGCCGATCGAGATGCCGCTGCCGCGCGGGTTCAGGCGCCGGTCCTCGGCGTCGATCCCCCAGTCGGCGAGGCACGCGAGCACCTGCACGGCGAAGGCCTCGTTGAGCTCGATCACGTCGAGGTCCTCGAGCCGGATGCCGGCGCGCGCGAGCGCGAGGTTCGTCGCGGGCACCGGGGCGACGCCGAAGCGCAGCGGGTCGTTGCCGGCGACCGCCCAGGAGACGAGCCGGAGCATGGGCTCGAGTCCGAGCTCGGCGGCGCGGGCCTGGGTCGTGACGATGCACGCGGCCGCGGCGTCGTTCTGCCCGCTGGAGTTGCCGGCCGTGACGGTCGCGTCGGGATCGCGTCGCAGGATCGGCCGCAGCGCTGCGAGTGCGTCGAGGCTGCTGTCGGCGCGCGGGTGCTCGTCGCGGTCGACGACGACGTCGCCGCGGCGCGACGGCACCACGACGGGCACGAGCTCGGCGTCGAAGGCGCCCGACTCCTGTGCGGCGACGGCCCGTCGGTGCGAGCGGAGCGCGAACGCATCCTGCGCCTCGCGGGAGATGCCGTACTCGGCGCGCAGCAGTTCGGCCGAGCCGACGTTGCCGTCGGGCGTCGGGAAGCGGTGGCCGCCGACGGTCTCGCGACCGCGCGCGAGGGCGTCGTGCAGCATCAGGCCGGCCCCCGTCACGCCCCGACGACCCTCGACCGTGTAGAGGGGCGCGTTCGACATCGATTCCACGCCGAGCGCGATCACGGTGTCGGCGACGCCGGTCTGCACCTCCATCGCGGCGTTCACTACGGCCTGCAGCCCCGAGCCGCAGCGACGGTCGAGCTGGTAGCCGGTGGTCTCGACGGGGAATCCGGCGTCGAGGGCGGCGACGCGTCCGAGCGCGGGCGCCTCCATGGTCGGGTAGCCCTGGGCGCCGATCACCCCGTCCACCGCGGCGGGGTCGAGGCCGGTCCGTTCGACGAGCGCGCGCAGGACCGTGGTGGCGAGGTCGAGGGCGGCGACGGGCGCGAGGGCGCCGCCCATGCGTCCCACCGGGGTGCGCAGGGGTGCGCAGACGACGACGTCGCGGAGCTCGGGCATCAGGCGCCCACGGCGAGGTCTTCGGCGACCGTGAATGGCGCGCCCGTGGCATCCGTCACCTGCTCGACGCTGACGCCGGGGGCGAGCTCGACGAGCACGAACCCCTGGTCGGTGACGTCGAACACCGCGAGGTCGGTGATGATGCGGTCCACGCACGCCTTGCCGGTGAGCGGCAGCGTGCACTGCTGGACGAGCTTGGCCGTGCCGTCCTTGGCGACGTGCTCCATGACCACGATCACGCGCTCGGCGCCGTTCACGAGGTCCATGGCGCCGCCCATGCCCTTGACCATCTTGCCGGGCACCGCCCAGTTCGCGATGTCCCCGCCCTGCGAGACCTGCATGGCGCCGAGCACGGCGGTCGTGATGCGCCCGCCGCGGATCATGCCGAAGCTCGCCGCCGAATCGAAGTACGCTGCACCGGGCAGCACGGTCACGGTCTCCTTGCCGGCGTTGATGAGCTTCGGGTCCGCCTCGCCCTCCCACGGGTAGGGGCCGACGCCGAGGATGCCGTTCTCGGAGTGCAGCACGACCTCGACGCCCTCGGGCAGGTGGTTGGGGATCAACGTCGGCAGGCCGATGCCGAGGTTCACGTACGTGCCGTCCTCGAGCTCGCGGGCGGCACGGGCGGCCATCTCGTCACGCGACAGGGGCATCAGCGGGTCTCCTCGTTCGCGGCGCCGGCAGGGTCGACGGCGGTTCCGGATGCCGCGGGCCGGGGCCGCACGGTCGTCTTCTCGATCGGCAGCTCGGTCGCCTGCTCGGCGGTGAGCACGACGACCCGGTCGACGTAGATGCCGGGCAGGTGGATGTCGTCGGGGCCGAGCACGCCCGGCTCGACGAGCTCGTCGACCTCGGCGATCGTGATGCGACCGGCCATGCCCGCGAGGGGATTGAAGTTCCGGGTCGACTTCTCGAAGCGCAGGTTGCCGTGCCGGTCGCCGACCGCGGCGCGCACGAACCCGTAGTCGGTGCTGATCGCCCGCTCGAGCACGTACTCCCGGGTGCGGCCGAACGCCTCGAACGGCCGCAGCTCCTTCGGGTCGGACGCCAGCGCGACCGACCCGTCGGCGGCGTAGCGCAGCGGCATCCCGCCGTCGGAGACCGCAGTGCCGGCGCCGGTCGCCGTGTAGAACGCGGGGATGCCGACCCCGCCCGCGCGGAGCCGCTCGGCCAGCGTGCCCTGCGGGGTCAGCTCGACCTCGACCTCACCGCCGAGGTACTGGCGGGCGAACTCCTTGTTCTCCCCGATGTAGGACGCGATCACCTTGCGGATCCGACCCGCGGCGAGCAACTCCCCCAGGCCCCATCCGTCGACGCCGCAGTTGTTCGACACGACCTCGAGATCGCCCACCCCACGGGCGAGCAGGGCGCGGATCGTCACGATCGGCACGCCCGAGAGGCCGAAGCCCCCGACGGCGAGCGAGGCGCCCGAAGGGATGTCGGCGACCGCATCAGCGGCCGTCGCGAAGGTCTTGTCCATGGTGCTCCGGTTCAGTCGTTCGAGGAGGGGGTCGGCGATGCGGCCGAGGTCGAGGCATCCGGCCCGGCGTCGGCCGCGGCATCCGCTTCGGCGAAGACCGTGCGTGCGATCGCGAGGGCCGAGTTCGCCGCGGGCAGTCCCGCGTAGAGCGCGGTGTGCAGCAGCACCTCCGAGATCTCCTCGCGCGTGAGGCCGTTGGTGAGGGCGGCGCGCACGTGCATGGCGATCTCGTGCTCATGGCCGCCGGTCGTGAGGCTCGCGAGCGTCGCGATCGAGCGTTCCCTGCGGGTGAGGCCGGGTCGGGCCCAGACCTCCCCCCACGCATACCGGGTGATGAAGTCCTGGAACGCCGCCGTCTCGGGGGTCGTGCCCGCCACGGCGCGGTCGACATGCGCGTTGCCGAGCACGGCTCGCCGAACCCGCATGCCGCGTTCGTGGGCGACGGATGCCGCGGCCGCCCGTTCGATGGACGCGAGGTGCTCGGCGATGAGCTCGGCCGCGGCCTGCGGCTCCTCGAGCACCGCGAGGTGGGATGCCCCGTCGAGCGCGACGTGGCGCCCACCGGGAATGTCGTCGGCGAGGTCCTGCATCGAGGCCGGCGTCGTGACGGCGTCGTGCTCGCCGCTGAGCGCGAGGGTCGGCACCGCGAGCGACGCCAGGTCGCGCGTGCGATCGAACGTGCCGAGCGCCTCCGCGCAGCGCGCGTAGGACTCGTCGTCGACGTCGACGAGCGCGCCGAGCGTGCTCGCCCCGGGGCCGCCGGCGTCGCGATCGAGGAAGCCGGGAGCGAACCAGCGCGCAGCGCTCCCGGTCACGAGCGACGCGGTGCCGCCGGCGCGCACGGCCGCGGCACGGGCCGCCCAACTGTCGGCCGTGCCGATGCGCGAGCCGCTGCAGCTCATCACGAGTCCCTGCACGCGATCGGGGTGCCCGACCGCGAGTTCCAACGCGACGACGCCGCCGAGCGAGACGCCCGCGACGTGGAACGCCCCGCCGCCGGCCTCGTCGACGACCGCGAGCACGGCCACGGCGAGGTCGGCGATCGTGAACGGGCCCGTCGCGGCCGGGCTCGCGCCGTGACCCGGCAGGTCGATTCGGAGGATCCGGAGGCCCTCGGTGCGCGGGTCCGCCCGCAGCGCGCCGACGACGCCGTCCCAGAGCGCGGTCGTCGTGCCGAGCGAGGGCAGCAGCACGAGGAGCGGGTTCGATGCGGCCGGCGCGGCGCCGGGGGCGAACGAGCCGAGCAGGCGTGGAACGGTCATGGGCGCGGGCCCCCTTCGGAGACGGCGGCGAATCGGTCGAGGGCCCGATCGACGATGCGGTCGGATGCCGCGACGAGGACCTCGCGGTCGGGGCGCTCGCCGGCCGCGCCCGACGTCGCCAGGATCTGCGCGGCGCGGTCGCGATCGAACGAGAGGGTCTCGACGAGTCGGACGGCGCGTCCCGCGGCGGACCGGGCCAGTCGGGCGAGTCGGCGCGACGACGACCACTCCGCGTGCCAGCGGCCCGCCGATCGTTCGTCGCCTGCGAGCGCCGCGGAGGCGACGACCTGCAGCAGGCCCGGTGACTCGACCGCCGCCGCGGTGATCGCGACCGCGTCGACCGGATTGCGCTTGTGCGGCATCGCGGACGAACCGCCGCCGCCGGCCAGACGCACCTCGCCGACCTCCTCGCGCGAGAGGAACGTCACGTCGTTCGCGATGCGGCCGAGCGCGGCGACCGCGCTCGCGGCCGCCGAGGCGACGGCGAGCACTGGCGTGCGCTCGGCG
>NZ_JBPEJF010000009.1:0-175485 GCF_051016555.1 Agromyces sp. Marseille-Q5079
GGGCCGACGAACGCGCCAGGAAACTGGAGGAGCACCGGCGGCGCGAGGCCCGCACGAAGCGCAACCGCCGGATCGGGATCTGGTCCGCGGCGGTCGGCGGCGGCGTCGTCGTCGCCCTCATCGTCACGGCGATCGTCCTTACCCCGCAGCCGCGAACCTACGCGGCCGGCGGCGACGGCGTCGAGATCGAGGGCGTCGCGACGTTCGACAACGCATCCGAGCACGTCGAAGGCCCAGTGGACTACGAGCAGACGCCGCCCGTCGGCGGCCCGCACAACCCGGCATGGCTGAACTGCGGCGTCTACACCGAGCAGGTCCCGAACGAGAACGCCGTCCACTCGCTCGAGCACGGCGCGCTCTGGATCACCTACGACCCGTCGCTGTCCGAGTCCGACCTCACCGAACTGCGGGCGAAGCTCCCGTCGACCTACGTGATCCTCTCGCCGTTCGAGGGCCTGCCCGGGCAGATCGTCCTGAGCGGATGGAACACGCAGCTGTCCGTCGACGACGTCGACGATTCCCGCATCGAGTCCTTCATCGAGGAGTACTGGCAGAACGGCAACGTGCCCGAGCCGGGCGCACCCTGCACCGGCGCGCTGGACGCCCCCGGCAAGGTCTCATGACCCCTCGGAACGGCTCCGTCGGACGGATGTCGGTGCTCATCGCGGCATCCGTCGCCCTGGTGGTGGTCGCCGTCGTCGCCTTCTCGATCGGGCGGCTCAGCACGCTCGCGGAACCCACGCCGACCGATGCCAGCGCCGAGGCCGGATTCGCCCGCGACATGCAGGTGCACCACCTCCAGAGCGCCGAGCTCGCGATGATCGTGCGCGACGAGACCGACGACCCCGACATCCGGCTGCTCGCGTACGACATCGCCCAGACGCAGTCGCAGCAGGCAGGTCAGCTGTACGGATGGCTGCGGGCGTGGGCGCTGCCGCAGGCGGCATCCGAGCCGTCGATGACCTGGATGACCAAGGCGCCGGCAGGCACGGCGCAACACGACGCGCACGACGGCGGGACGCATGAGCCCGGCCGGCCCATGCCGGGCCTCGCGACCCCCGAGCAGATCGCCGAGCTGCAGGCCGCCAGCGGGGTCGACGCCGAACGGATCTTCCTCGAACTGATGATCGCGCATCACCGCGGCGCGATCGAGATGGCCGACGCGGTGCTCGAGCGATCGACGAACGCGCTCGTCACGCCCTTCGCCACGTCGGTCGTGACGAGCCAGAACGCGGAGATCGCCCTCATGGAGGACCTGCTCGCCGAGCGCGGCTGAGCGGCTCCGCTCCGAGGGTGTCGATACGCTCGCTGCGCTCCCTACTCGACCACGAGCAGCGCACCCCGGAAGAACTCGGCGAGCTCGGCCGTGGCCGACAGCGGCAGCACCTGCGCGACGTAGTGATCGGGTCGCACGACCACGACGACGCCGTCGCGCGAGAGCCCGCGGTCCTCGAAGATGTCGTGCGCCGGGTCGGTCGCGTACACCTTCTCGTAGTCGGTGAGCCCGAACGGCCCGGTCGCCGGCAGGAACACGCTCGGCACCGTACCGAGATCGACCTCGAGATGCGGCTGCTGGTAGACGACCTTCACGTCGAAGACGTCGTCGAAGCTGCCGCCCGACGGAACGTGCGCCGCGAGGGGTGAATCGGATGCCTCGGCGAGCCACGTCGCCCAAGACGCGAGTGCCGAGCCCGAGGCATCCGTCGTCGCGGGAGCCGCGTCAGCGAAGGCGTAGATGCGCCACCGCCCGTCGGCGCGGTGGTGGTGGCCCAGGTGCACGGGGTTGCCGTCGCAGACCCGCTCGACGGGCGCCGACTTGAAGCGCTTGCCGACCGGGAACCCGGTCGCGAGCTCCTGGTGCTGCTGCGACCCGATGATCATCGAGGGTTCGTACTGCGTCATGAAGCCGGCCGGGAACTCGAACGTCCGCACGTAGAACTCCTCGAGCTCCGCCGGGTCGCCGAGGTCCTCGGGCTTGGTCGCCATCAACTTGGACCACTCGCGGTCGAAGGCGATGAGTTCCGCCGCGACGACGTGGCGCTCGGCGTGATACGTCTCGAGGAGCCCCGCATCGGCGCGGCCGTCGAGCACGTGCCCGAGCTTCCAGCCGATGTTCCAGCCGTCCTGCATGGAGACGTTCATGCCCTGGCCGGCCTTGGCGCTGTGCGTGTGGCAGGCGTCGCCCGTGATGAACACGCGCGGCGTTCGGCTGCCCTGCGCCTCGAGCGGCACGTCGTCGAACCGGTCGGTCACTCGGTGGCCGACCTCGTACACCGAGTGCCACGGCACGTTGCGCACGTCGAGCGTGTAGGGGTGCAGGATGTCGTTCGCCTTCGCGATGACCTGGTCGAGCGTCGTCCTGCGCACGGCGCCGTGGTCGTCTTCGGCCACCTCGCCGAGGTCGACGTACATGCGGAACAGCTGCCCGCCCTCGCGCGGGATGAGCAGGATGTTGCCGGCTTCCGACTGGATCGAGCACTTCGTGCGGATGTCGGGGAAGTCCGTCACGGCGAGCGTGTCCATGACGCCCCAGGCGTGGAAGGACTGCGCGCCGACGTGCTGCGCCCCGATCGACTCCCGCACTCGGCTGCGCGCGCCGTCGGCTCCGACGACGTACTTCGCGCGCACCGTGCGGCGCTCGCCCGTGAGCTCGCCGTCGAGCGGGGCCGCGTGCGAGGCGTCGCCCGCGCCGACGCCGACGCCGGTGGCCCGTTCGAGCGTGACGGTGACGGGGTACTCGGGCAGCCCGCCGTCGGCGTCGGGCTGCGCGACCTCGAGCCCGACGAACTCCCACCCGTAGTCGGGCACGATGCGGCCGGGGGAGTTGCGGGCGTACTCGGCGAAGTAGTCGAGGACGCGGGCCTGATTCACGATGAGGTGCGGGAACTCGCTGATTCCGGTCGGGTCGTCGGGGGTGACGGCAGCGCGGTGGATGTTCGCGCGGTTCTCGGGGTCGGGCTTCCAGAACGCCATCTCGGTGATGCGGTACGCCTCGGCGATGATCCGCTCCGCGAACCCGAACGCCTGGAAGGTCTCGACGCTACGTGCCTGGATGCCGTCGGCCTGGCCGATCTCGAGACGACCGCCGCGCCGTTCGACCAGGCGCGTCGTGACGGCCGGGAACTGCGCGAGCTGCGCCGCCGCGACCATGCCGGCCGGTCCGGACCCGACGATGAGCACGTCGACCTCGTCGGGCAGCTCCTCGGGGCGGTCGAGGCCGACGCCGGCCGCGGGTTCGACCCTCGGGTCGCCGGACACGTAACCGTAGTGGTGGAACTGCACGGGCTTCTCACTTCGTCGTGGGTGCACCGCGGCGTCGTCGAGCGCCCGGCTGCGGCATCCGCTCGTGTTCTATAAAAGAACGCGCTATTCGGATATCGCTCGGTCAGTGTACGTCGCGAGCCGGATCACGACAAGCGGCCCAATGCCGATCCGCGGCCGGGTGGTGCGGGCCCGTGCTCGCACCGCCCCGCACCGCCCCGAGGATCAGGCCTCCGGAATCGGACGACCGAACGTCTCGAGCGTCACGCTCACCGGCTCGGGCCCGCGCCGAACGCCCTGGTCGAGCGCGTCGATCCGGGCCAGCTCATCGGCCGTGAGCTCGAAGTCGAACACGTCGAAGTTCTCGGCGATGCGGTGCGCCTTCGTCGACTTCGGAATGGCCGAGCGCCCCTCCTGCAGGTGCCAGCGCAGCATCACCTGGGCCGGCGACTTGCCGTGGGCCTCGGCGATCGTCGTGATCACCGGGTCCTCGAGCGTGCTGCCGCCGACGCCGTCGCGGTAGAACGTGATGCCGCCGATCGGCGACCACGCCTGATTCAGGATGCCGCGCTCGGTGTCGAGCTCGAGGAGTTCGCGCTGCTGGAAGTACGGATGCACCTCGATCTGGTTCACCGCGGGGACGACCTCGCTGACCTTCAGGAGCTCCTCGAGGTGCTCGGGCATGAAGTTGCTGACCCCGATCGCCCGGACCCGCCCGTCGGCGTAGAGCTTCTCGAGCGCGCGGTAGGCGCCCAGCGTGCGCTCGAAAGCCGTGGGCAGCGGCTGGTGCAGGATGAACAGGTCGAGCTGGTCGACGCCGAGCTTGCCGGCCGACTTGTCGAATGCGTGGAGCGTCTCGTCGTAGCCGTAGTCGCTGATCCACGCCTTCGTCTCGAGGAAGAGCTCGTCGCGCGGGATGCCAGAGGCGGCGATCGCCGTGCCGACCTCGCGCTCGTTCCCGTAGGCGGCCGCGGTGTCGATGTGCCGGTAGCCGACCTTCAGCGCCTCGCTGACGGCGTCGACGGTCTCCTCGGGTGCGGTCTGGAAGACGCCGAAGCCCAGGGAGGGCAGCTCGACGCCGTTGTTCAGGGTGAGTGACGGGATGATGCTCATGGCTTCGACGCTACGCGCGCTCGGCGAGCGCTGGGAGGCCCCGTCCGTACCTGTCAGCGCCGGTGCGCGTCTCCGTGGTCGTGGTCGTGATCGTGGCCGTGATCGTGATCGTGGCCGTGATCATTCGCGTGCCCGTCCTCGTGCTCGCCCTCCTCGAGGAGCATGCCGACGGATGTCGCGCACGCATCGCCTCGCCAGGCCTCGGCGCCCTCCCGCACGGCGAACACCACGATCACCAACCCGGCCACGGCGTCAGCCCACCACCACCCCAGCAGGCTGTTCGCCACGAGGCCGACGAGCACCGCGGCCGAGAGGTACGTGCAGATGAGCGTCTGCTTGGAGTCGGCGACCGCCGTCGCCGATCCGAGTTCGCGGCCGGTGCGGCGCTCGAGGAGCGACAGGAACGGCATGATCACGACGCTGAGCGCCGTGATCGCGATGCCGAGTGGCGAATGCTCGACCTCGACCCGGGTGACGAGCGCGAGCACCGAGGTCGCCGTGACGTAAGCCGCGAGCGCGAAGAACGCGATCGCGATGACGCGGAGCGTGCCGCGCTCCCAGCGCTCGGGTTCCCGGCGCGTGAACTGCCACGCCACCGCGGCGGCCGAGAGCACCTCGATCGTCGAGTCCAGGCCGAATCCGATCAGTGCCGCGGAGGATGCCGCGGTGCCGGCCGTGATCGCCACGATCGCCTCGACGACGTTGTACGCGATCGTCGCGCCGACGATCCAGCGGATGCGGCGATGCAGGAGCTTCCGGCGGTCGGCCGGGATCGACGACGTGGGCCCGATCATGCGCATGTGCAGCCCTCGCCGACGCAGCAGTCGGGCTCGACGACCAGCGTCACGCGGAGCAGTTCGTCGAGGGCGGGGGCGAGGTGCGGGTCGGCGAGCCGGTACCGGGACCGCCGGCCCTCGGGCATCGCCTCGACGAGCCCGCACCCGCGCAGGCACGCGAGCTGGTTGGACATCACCTGTCGCGAGACGCCGAGCGCCTCGGCGAGATCGGAGGGGTACGCGGGCGCGTCGCGGAGCGCGAGGAGCACTCCGACGCGGGTCGGATCGGCGAGGGCGTGCCCGAGGCGGGCCAGTGCGGCCGTGTGCGTGGCGGAGGCGATCGTCGACGACATGCGCGCAATAGTACAGCGAATCATGTATCAACAGAACCCAGGGACCGCGTCCGGCCGACGCCGGCCGCGGGTCCGACCTGAACTCCTGGCTGCCAGACCCCGCAGGCCGCCGCAGGAACGGATGCACGACGAAGCCGCCCGCGTCCCCGAGGGGAAGCGGGCGGCATCCGTCGTCCTGCTGCGTGCCGGCGGCTCAGCTGAACTTGCGACGGTAGATGGAGACCGACCAGATGTAGGCGACCACGAGGATGCCCACGAGCCAGGCGAGGGCGACCCAGATGTCGCTGCCGACCGGCTGGCCCTCGAACAGTGCCCGCGTGGTGTCCACGATCGAGGTGACCGGCTGGTTCTCGGCGAACCAGGCCACCGGGGCCGGCATCGACTCGGTCGGCACGAACGCCGAGCTGATGAACGGCAGGAAGATCAGCGGGTAGCTGAACGCGCTCGCGCCGTCGACGGTCTTCGCCGAGAGCCCCGCGACCACGGCGAGCCACGTCAGGGCGAGGGTGAACATCACCATGATGCCGGCGACCGCGAGCCAGACGCCCACGGATGCCCCGGTGCGGAACCCCATGAGCAGCGCGACGCCGATCACGATCGCGATCGAGATGACGTTCGAGACCACGGACGTGAGCACGTGCGCCCAGAGCACGCTCGACCTTGCGATCGGCATGGACTGGAACCGCTCGAAGATGCCGCCCTGCAGGTCGAGGAACAGTCGGTACGCGGTGTACGCGACGCCCGACGCGATGGTGATGAGCAGGATGCCGGGGAGCATGTAGTTGATGTACGACTCATCGGATCCAGTGTTGATCGCTCCGCCCAGCACGTACACGAACAGCAGCATCAGCGCGATCGGGGTGACCGCCGTCGTGATGATCGTGTCGGGACTGCGGAGGATGTGGGTCAGCGACCGGCCCGTGAGGACCCGGGTGTCGCCGAGGACGTGGGTGGTCATCGGAGTTCCTTTCCTGCCGAGGCCGAATCGCTCGCGCGGCTCGCATCGGCATCGTCCGTTTCGGTCTCGCCGGTCTCTCCGACGAGGGTGAGGAAGACCTCCTCGAGCGTCGGCTGCTTCTCCACGTACTCGACCTTGGCGGCCGGGAGCAGCTGCTTGAGCTCGGCGAGGGTGCCGTTCTGGATGATGGTGCCCTTGTGCAGGATCGCGATGCGGTCGGCGAGTTGCTCGGCCTCATCGAGGTACTGCGTCGTCAGCAGCACGGTCGTGCCGCCGTCGGCGAGCTTCTTGACGGTCTGCCAGACGTCGATGCGCGCCTGCGGGTCGAGTCCGGTCGTCGGCTCGTCGAGGAAGATGATCGGCGGATTGCCGATCAGGCTCATCGCGATGTCGAGCCGGCGGCGCATGCCGCCCGAGTACGTGCCCGCCCGGCGGCTGCCCGCCTCGGTGAGCGAGAACCGGGCCAGCAGGTCGTCGGCGATGGCGCCCGGGTTCTTCAGGTGGCGGAGCTTCGCGACCAGCACGAGGTTCTCACGGCCCGTGAGCACCTCGTCGACCGCCGCGAACTGCCCCGTGAGGCTGATCGACTCGCGGACGTCGCCCGGCGTCGCAACCACGTCGAATCCGTGCACCGTCGCGGTGCCGGCATCCGCCTTCAACAGTGTGGAGAGGATGCGGACCAGTGTGGTCTTGCCGGCGCCGTTCGAGCCGAGGAGGGCGAAGATGCTGCCCGCCTTCACCTCGAAGTCGACGCCTCGCAGCACGTGCAGGTCCTTGAACGACTTCTCGACGCCCTGCACCCGGATGGCGATCTCGGTGTTCATCGCTGTTCCCCCTTCTTCGCTTCGTCGATCGCCTTGACCAGGCGAGCGCGTTCCTTGTCGATCCACTGCGTGCCGCCGTAGGCCGAGGCGTACGCCTCGGCGAACTCGACGGGGTCGTCGCCGACGATGTCGCTGACGGGCGTGCCGTCGATGGCCGCGCGCTCCCACAGGTCGGCCTGGTCGACGAACATCTGCACGATCGTGTCGCCGTCGACGACGCCGCCGTAGTACATGAAGTACCGGTTGAGCGCGTTCGCGGCGGTCCGATAGGGCTCGGGCAGCGCATCGAGGCGCGCCTTGGCCTGCTTGTACTGCTTCTTCTGCTCGAGCGACCCGGTGAGGGTCTCGATCCACTTCGCAGCCATGGTTACTCTCCTTCGTCCTGATGCTTCTCGAACGGGTGGTTCTGTTCGTTCTCGATCTGGTGGTGGAGCTGGTCGATGCGCTCTGCGAGGAAGCTCCACGTCCTCCAGAATTCGTCGAGGTACTCGCCGCCCGAGGCGTTGAGCGAGTAGACCTTGCGTGGCGGCCCCTTCTCGGACGGCACCTTCTCGACGTCGACGAGGCCGCGCTGCTCGATGCGGACCAGGAGCGCGTACACGGTGCCCTCGACGATGTCGGTGAAGCCCTGATCGCGCAGCCGGGCCGTGATCTCGTACCCGTATGCCGGCCGAACGGCCAGGATCGCGAGGACGATTCCCTCGAGCGTGCCCTTCAGCATCTCGGTCGATTGCTTGCCCATGGAACCCCTCCCTTCAACTACTCGGTGTTGCTGACTACCGGTACATAGTAAGCATGAGTACCGGTAGATAGCAACACTGAATACCGAAGAAATGGAGAAATCTTCAGAATTCCTCAGGGGGCGGATGCCGCGCCGCGGCGGCGCGCGGCTGGCGTCCGCGCACGCAGCATCCACGCACGCAGCATCCGGGCGCGCAGCATCGTCGCGCCCAGCATCCGGGCGCGCAACATCATCCGAGGCGGGTGGTCACACCGCCTCGGATGTCACACCGCGGTCAGCGGGAGTTGGTGAACCGGGTCGCGCCGATGATCACGGCCAGCGCCGCGCCGAGCGCGGACACCAGTGGCACCGCGACGACGGCGAGTGCGACGGTGTTGGGCCGGAACTTCAACCCGTCGGGGCCGCCGATGTACGCCCCGATCGGCACCGCGTATCCGCCGCCGCCACCACCGCTTCCCTCACCCCGGCCCTCCGGGGTCTTCTCCGTCGGCGCCACGTCGCCGGAGCCTTCGCCGCCGCCGAAGCCGAAGGCCACGAGCGCCACGGGCACGAATTCCCGCCCGTCCACCGTGGTCTTCTCGCCGTATGCCACCTTCGCGCCCCACGCGGGCACCGATTCCGCCAGGTTCTCGATGAGCTTCGCCATGGCTCGACCGTACGCGCGATGTCCGCGCACGGCTAGACCCGAAGTCGATCGTGCAGGGGCAGTCCGCCCGCACGAGCCGACGTCGTCTTCACCCTGATGGGCGGGTCGTCGATCCTGGAGGTTCCGAGCGGCGATGTCGCCCTGACTCGAATGCCGGCGATCTCCGACGCCCACATCTTCATGGTCGCGATGATGATCAGTGTGACACTGTTGGTACTGGTGGGAGTGGAATACCGGTGGGAGTGGACATGAGCGGCAAGTGGCATCGCAAGCACCTCGGAGACGACGTACCGGAGCAGGGTCCCGGTGAAGAGACACTATTGGGCGCTGCAGGCGACGAGGTTCCCCCTGGGGGAGTCGTCGCGGGCTCCTTCAGTCAGGAGTTCCCCGGCGCCGCCCCGTACGCGGGCATTCCGGCCGACGAAGTCGGCCTCCCGCCGCTGAGCGAGGCCGAGCAAGAGGCCGTGGCGCGCCTGGCAGACCAGCTCGCAGACGACCCGGACGCTCGTCGCAACCTCTGAGATGCCGTCCGGGACGCTGCCGATCCCGGTGAAAACGGACCTCAGCGCGCGGGACCCAACGAGTCCCGTGGCGCGTTAGCCCTGCACCATGTCGGCGAAGCGCGAGAAGTGACCGTGGAACGCAACCGTGATGGTGCGGGTCGGGCCGTTTCGGTGCTTGGCGACGATGAGGTCGGCCTCGCCGGCGCGAGGGCTGTCGCGCTCGTAGGCGCTCTCGCGGTGCAGCAGGATCACCATGTCGGCATCCTGCTCGATCGAGCCCGACTCGCGGAGGTCGCTGATGGCGGGCATCTTGTCGGCGCGCTGCTCGGGCCCACGGTTCAGCTGCGAGAGCGCGATGACCGGAACCTGCAGCTCCTTGGCGAGGAGCTTCAGGGCTCGCGAGAACTCCGAGACCTCCTGCTGGCGGCTCTCGACGCGCTTGCCGCTCGTCATGAGCTGCAAGTAGTCGATGACGACCATCTTGAGCCCGACCTTCTGCTTGAGCCGTCGGCACTTGGCGCGGATCTCGACCAGGGTCATGTTGGGGGAGTCGTCGATGTACAGCGGGGCGTCGTTGATGCGACCGCGCGTGGAGGCGATGGTGGTCCAGTCGCGCGAGTCGACGGTGCCCTTGCGCATGTTCTGCAGGGGCACGGATGCCTCGGCCGAGAGCAGGCGCATCGCGATCTCGCTCTTGCCCATCTCGAGGCTGAAGAAGACGGCAGGCAGGTCGTTCGTGATCGCCGCGGCGCGGGCGAAGTCGAGCGCGAGCGTCGACTTTCCCATGGCGGGACGTGCGGCGACGATGATCATCTGGCCGGGGTGGAACCCGTTGGTGAGGTCGTCGAGGTCGGCGAAGCCGGTCGGCACGCCCGTGAACTTGCCGTCGGTGTGCTTGGCCGCCTCGATCTCGTCGATCGCCACGGCGACCGCGTCGGAGAGCGGCACGTAGTCCTCGGTCTCGACCGAGCCGGTGACGGAGTAGATCTCGGCCTGGGCGTTGTTGACGAGGTCGACGACCTCGCCTTCTCCGGCGTAGCCCATCTGCACGATGCGCGTGCCCGCCTCGACGAGGCGCCGGAGCAGCGCTCGCTCGGCGACGATCGAGGCGTAGAAGCCGGCGTTGGCCGCGGTGGGCACGATGCTCGTGAGCGTGTGCAGGTACTCGATGCCGCCGGCACGCTGCAGGTCGCCGATCTTGGTGAGCTCATCGGTGACGGCGATGACGTCGGTCGGCTCGCCGTGCGAGTAGAGCGTGAGGATCGCGTTGAAGACGACCTCGTGCTTGGGCACGTAGAAGTCGACGCCGCGAACGGTCTCGATGACGTCGGCGACGGCGTCTTTCGAGAGCATCATGCCGCCGAGCGCGCTCTGCTCTGCCAGCAGGTCGTGCGGAGGTACTCGTTCGCCGCGGCGGGCGTCACCGTCGTCTGAAGGTTCGGCGAGCCCGATGTGCGCGATCGACAACTCCATGACCTCCGGTTCCAGCCGCGAGGGCTGCGTGATGCGCGCCCACGACCGAGTCTGCTGGGAACCACCGACATGGGGTTTCCCGGCATTGAGAATCAAGGGAATCGAAGGACGCTGCTTCACGATATGGAAGCCATCTCCACAGCACAACCCAGCCTGTGGATAACTCTGGGGACAATCTGGGCGAAACGCCGCAGAACATGTGCAATCAGCCTGTGGATATCTGTGGAAATAGTGTGAATTACACGGGTTGAATTTCAGGTTGATCGGGCATTTAGAGTTTCCACACCTGTGTGGAAAAACTTCTTGAGAAGTCCACGGTGTGCGATACCCCACCTGTGTACAACGATCACAGGAAACCCTGAAGAATCCTTGCGTTCAGAGGCCCCGAACGCGAGGAAACTGCGATGGAATGCACCCGCCGCAGCCTTCGTCCACGCACGTCCGCGCCGGCCCGGGGAAACGCGAAACGGCGGCCCGGGCCGAAGCCCGAGCCGCCGTTCGTCGTGCGTGCGCGAATTACTTCGCGGCGACCACCTGAAGGGTGATCGTGGCCGAGAGCTCGTCGTGCAGACGCACGATCGCCTCGTGGTCGCCGACCAGCTTGATCGGCGAGGTGATGGTGACCTTGCGCTTGTCGACCGAGCCGAGGCCGGCGGCCTCGACCGCAGCCGCGACGTCCGAGGTCTTGACGGAGCCGAAGAGGCGACCGCCGACGCCCGCCTTCACGGCGAGCTTGACCTTGGTGGACTCGAGCGAGGCCTTGAGGGCCTGCGCGTCCTCGAGCGAGTGCAGGGCGCGAGCCGCGCGAGCGGCCTTGATCTGCTCGACCTGCTTCTCGCCACCGCGGGTCCACGGCGTCGCGAAGCCCTGGGGAACCAGGTAGTTGCGCGCGTAGCCGTTCTTGACCTCGACGACGTCGCCGGCCGTGCCGAGGCCGGTGACCTCGTGCGTGAGAATAACCTTTGCCATTGTCGTGCTCCTTAGCGGCCGGAGCCCGAGTAGGGCAGGAGTGCCATCTCGCGTGCGTTCTTCACGGCACGGGCGATGAGGCGCTGCTCCTGCACGGAGACACCGGTGATGCGGCGGGCGCGGATCTTTCCACGCTCGGAGATGAACTTGCGAAGGGTCGCAACGTCCTTGTAGTCGATGATGCCGACCTTGATCGACTTCGCCGGGGCGGCGTTCTTCGCGCCCTTCCCGCGGCTCGGCTTGCGGCGGTCGCCGCTGCTCTTTCCAGCCATTGGATTTCCTGTCTGTAGAAAACGATGTGCGAATCGGATGCCCCGGCTGGCGGCATCCGTTCACCGGCCCTGGGGCCTAGAAGGGCGTCTCGTCGCCGTAGTTCGTTCCGGGCGTGTTCCAGACGTCGCCGCCGCCGCTCTGCTGAGCTGCGGGAGCGCTGGGAGCCCACGCGTCGTCGGACTGGTTGCCGCCGCCCCCGAAGGAGTTGCCGCCACCCCCGACCGCACCGCGGTTGGACTGTGCACGCGTGATGGAAGCGGTCGCGTACCGGAGCGAGGGACCGATCTCGTCGATCTCCAACTCCATGCTGGTGCGCTTCTCGCCTTCCTTCGTCTCGTAGGAACGCTGCTTGAGACGTCCGGTAGCGATGACCCGGGAACCCTTGGTGAGCGAACCCGCGACGTGCTCGGCGAATTCACGCCAGCAGCTCGCGCGCAGGAACAGCGCTTCGCCGTCCTTCCACTCGTTCGCCTGACGATCGAACGTCCGGGGAGTGGAAGCGATGGTGAAGTTGGCAACCGCCAGTCCGCCCTGCGTGTAACGCAGTTCGGGATCTGCCGTGAGGTTGCCCACCACAGTGATGATGGTCTCGCCTGCCATGGGGACTAGGCGTCCTTCTTGGCCGAAGCGGCAGCCTTCTTGGCGGCCTTCTCTTCCTGAGCCTTCGCGTGAGCGGCGACCTGTGCGATCGCCTCTTCTGCGCGGAGCACCTTCGTGCGCATGACGGCCTCGCTGAGGTTCAGCTGGCGGTCGAGCTCGTCGGTGGTCTTGGACTCGGCGGTGAAGTCGACGACGGCGTAGATGCCCTCGTTCTTCTTGTTGATCTCGTAGGCCAGGCGACGACGTCCCCAGATGTCGACCTTGTCGACACTGCCGCCATCGTTACGGATGACGTTGAGGAACTTGTCAAGGCTGGGAGCAACGGTGCGCTCATCGATCTCGGGATCGAGGATTACCATCAGCTCGTACTGGTGCATGACTAACCCACCTCCTTCGGACTCAAACGGCTGCAGGATCTCTGCAACAGGAGGGTTGTGCATACGCCACCCGAGGAGGCCTCACAATCGAGGCGCACGGGCAACCTTGACAGTCTAGCGGATGCCGCATGCGGGCGCCATTCGAGCGCGACGTGCCCGACCGCCGGTCCGCCCGTGGCGCCGAAGGCTCGGTGCGGTGGGCTCAGGCGTCGCGCGCGGCCCACCAGGCGCGCAGGCGCTGCTCCGCGGCATCCGGCCCGATGGGGCCCTCGTCGAGCCGGACCTCGAGCATGTGGCGATAGGCCTCGCCCACGAGCGGCCCGGGCGGGATGTCGAGCAGGCGCATGATCGCCGCTCCGTCGAGCTCGGGGCGCACAGCCGCCAGCTCCTCCTCCTCGGCGAGCACGGCGATGCGCTCCTCGAGGTCGTCGTAGGCGAACCCGAGGCGGTCGGCCTTGCGGCGGTTGCGGGTCGTCACGTCGGCCCGCGTGAGGATGTGCAGCCGCTCCAGCTGGTCGCCCGCGTCGCGCACATACCGGCGCACCGCGGAGTCCGTCCACGCGGCATCCGCGTAGCCGAAGAACCGCAGGTGCAGCTCGATGAGCCGCGAGACGGCCGCGATCGTGTCGTTGTCGAAGCGGAGGGCGCGCAGGCGCTTGCGCGCGAGCTTCGAGCCCACCACGTCGTGGTGGTGGAACGAGACCACCCCGCCCTTCTCGAGACGCCGGGTGCCGGGCTTGCCGATGTCGTGCAGGAGCGCGGCGAGGCGCACGACGAGGTCGGGGGAGTCCAGGTTGCCGCGCGAGACCTCGTAGTCGATCGCCTGCTCGAGCACGGTCAGCGAGTGCTCGTACACGTCCTTGTGGTGGTGGTGCTCGTCGACCTCGAGGCGCAACGCCGGGACCTCGGGCAGCACGCGCTCGGCGAGGCCGGACTCCACGAGCAGGCGGATGCCGCCGGTCGGCGCCGCGGTCAGGAGGAGCTTGGACAGCTCGTCGCGCACGCGCTCGGCCGAGATGCGGTCGATCTCGGGGGCGAGCGTGGACATCGCCGCACGGGTGCCGGCCTCGACCTCGAAGCCGAGCTGGGCCGAGAAGCGGGCGGCGCGGAGCATCCGCAGGGGGTCGTCGCCGAACGAGCGCTCGGGCGCCGAGGGCGTGCGAAGGGTCTTCGCGAGCAGGTCCTCGACGCCGCCCGACGGGTCGACGAGCTCGAGCTTCGGCAGGCGCAGTGCGAGCGAGTTGACCGTGAAGTCGCGTCGACCGAGATCGTCTTCGAGGCTCGACCCGAACACGACCTCGGGCTTGCGCGAGTCGCCGTCGTACGCGTCGGCCCGGTAGGTGGTGATCTCCACCGTCTCGCCGGCGATCTTCGCGCCGATCGTGCCGAACGCCCGGCCGATGTCCCAGTGCGCCTCGGCGATGGGCTTCACCGTGTCGAGGATCTGGTCGGGCGTGGCGTTCGTCGTGAAGTCGAGGTCGTTCACCGCTCGGCCGAGGAACGCGTCGCGAACCGGCCCGCCGACGAGGGCGAGCTCGAATCCGGCCCGCTCGAACGCCGCCGCGAGCTTCGAGACGGTCGGCGATGCGGCCAGTTCGCCCAGCCGGGCGATGGCCTCCGCGACACTCTGCATGCCGTCAATGCTATTCGGGTGCACCGCAGGGCCCCCACGCGCTGCGAACCTGTGCATCGCCGCACGGGCGCCACGGGCGCACGCCGTAGAATCGCCAGCATGGTGGCCGACTCGAACGCTGCGCGTCGTCGTGCCCGCAGGCGATTCGGATCCACCGGCGCTTCGGGCGCGCACGACGCCGTCGACTCGACGGCCGCGTCCTCGCCTGCGTCGTCCTCGGATGTTCGCTCCCGCCCCTGGCTCCGCCGCGTTGCGCTCGGAGCAGGCGCCGTCGGCGTCGTGGCCGCGGTCGTGGTGCCGCTGGCCGCGCAAGCGGGGGGCCTCGACGCCGTCTCGGGCATCCGCGACGTCCTCATCGGGGCGGAGTCGATCGGCACAGACCATGAGACCTCGCCGAGCGCCTCCTCGACCGCGTCGACGTCGACCGCGCCCGACACCGGCGCCGAGGGCGTCGACATCAGCATCGCCCCGACCGTCTCGACCACGTTCACGCCAGGCGCCCCCGGGAGCGCCGTCGCCGTCTCGGTCGAGCTCGAGAACCTCAGCGGCTCCTTCGTCGAGGCGGGCACGCTCGAGCTCGTGCGCGCGGGCGCGCCGATCGACACCACCGACGACCTCGACGCCTGGCTCTCGGGCGCGGGCGCGACCTCCGGGTTCGGATCGGACACGGTCTCGCTCGGGGAGTCGCCGACGCGCTCCCTCGGCGCGGGCGGCGTCACCGAACTGGCCTTCACCATTCCGGCCGAGGCCTTCGCCGACGTGGCCGATTCGCCCGTCATCGGGCTGGGCGCGGAGTTCCGCGTCGGCGACCTCGTCATCTCGACCCAGACCTCCGCCCTCGCGAACACCGCGTCGACGGCTGTCGGCACCGCACCGGTCGCGCTCGTCGCGCCGATCACCGTCCCGTCGGCGGCATCCGGCATCATCAGCAGCGAAGAACTCGCCGAGTGGACCGCTCCGACCGGCCTGCTCACCCGCCAGCTCGACGCCCTCGCGGGCCGACAGATCGCCATCGGCATCGACCCCCGCATCATCGCGTCGATCCGGTCGCTCGGCGCATCCGCCCCGCAAGAGGCGCTCGACTGGCTCCAGCGACTCGCCGACGTGTCGAACGAGACGTTCCCGCTCGCGTACGCCGACGCCGATCTCGCCCTGCAGTCGCAGATCGGGCTGCCTGCGCCCTTGGCCCCCGAGTCCTTCGTCGACGTGCTCGACCCCGACGACTTCGTTCCGGATGCCGCGGCCGACGACTCCGCCGACGGTGACTCCGCCGACGTCGATGGTGACTCCGCCGACGTCGACGCCGATGGTTCCGCGACCTCAGCACCGAGCCCGACGCCGACGCCGACCGAGCCGGTCTCGCCGGTTCCCACCACCGACGAGCTGCTCGACTGGTCGTACACGCGGGCCGACATCGCCTGGCCCGGCGACGACACCGTCGCGCCCGGCGACATCGCGTTCTTCAACGCCGCCGGCCTCACAACGACGATCCTCGACTCGTCAAACCTCGAGCCGGTCGACACCGCTCGCGCCTCGGCCCTGGTCGACGGCGGCACCGCCATCGTCGCCGACGACGACCTGACCACGGCGGTGCGAGCCGCGGCCGCCGCGACGAGCGACCTCGAGTGGCGCGATGCCACGAGCGAGGTCCTCGCCCGCTCCACGCTCGACGGCGCCGAGGACTCGTCGATCCCGCTCCTGGCCACGTTCGACCGCGACTATGGGCAGGGCTCCGAGCGCGTCGCCGATCTGCTGGGCGAGCTCGCGAACTCGCCGTTCGTGACGCCGACCGGTCTCGCTCAGGTGATCGGTTCTCCGCCCGCGGCCCGCACGCTCATCGACGGGCAGGAGGACGATGCACGGCGCACCCTCGCCAGTCGCATGGTCTCCGCCGAGACCGACGTCGACGCGTTCGCCACCGTGCTCGACGACCCCCAGACGCTCACCGGCCCGACGCGGCGCGACCTGCTCGCGCTGTACGACGTCGGCTGGCTCGCGAGCCCCGCCGACTGGACCGGCTCGGCGACCGATTGGCTCACCGCGCAGCGCGAGCTCGTCCACTCCGTCTCCGTCGTGCCGAGCAGCACGGTCCTCGTGGTCGCGAGCGCGACCGGCATCCCCATCACCGTGCAGAACACGTCGGCGTACGCCATCACCGTCCAGGTCGACGTGGCGCCCTCGAACGGCCGCCTCGTCGTCGACGAACCCGTCCAGGTCACCGTCGAACCCGGCTCGCGCAACACCGTCAGCGTGCCCGTCGCCGCCGGCGTCGGCAACGGCGAGGTCCTCCTCATGGTCTCGCTCCAGTCGCTCACGGGCGTCTCCGTCGGGTCGACCGTGGTGATCCAGGCCGACGTGCAGGCCGACTGGGAGGGTCTCGGCGCCGCCGCCCTCGCCACCGTCCTGGTCGTGATCTTCGGCATCGGCATCTGGCGCAACATCCGCCGCCGCCGTCGCCAGCGCGCGGCCGAGGCCGCACCGAGCCCGCAGGGCGACGAGACCGAGGCAGATGCCGCGCATGAGAACGCGTCGACCGATGCTGACGCGGATGCCGCCGGCACCGAGCCCGAACGTTCCGCGCGCGCCGACGAGCCCGACACCGACACCTCGCCCTCGGAGCGCACGGATGACTGACGATCGCCTGGGGCGCGCGAGCTTCTTCCTCGCGTCCGGCACGATCGTCTCCCGCATCCTCGGCTTCGTGAAGGCGGCCCTGCTCGCCGCGGTCATCGGCGGCAGTGGCGCCGGAGCCAACGCGTTCGCGGCCGCGAACCAGCTGCCGAACACGATCTACGCGGTCGTCGCCGGCGGCGTGCTGAGCGCCGTGCTGGTGCCCCTGATCGTCCGCTCCGCCGCGCATCGCGACGGCGGGGTCGCCTACATCAACAAGGTGATGACCCTCGGGTTGGTGATCCTCGCGGGCGCCGCGATCATCGCCACGCTGCTCACGCCGCTGCTCACCGCACTGGTCGGCAGCCGCATGAGCGACGGCGTCTTCGCGCTGGCCGTCGCGTTCGGCTACTGGTGCCTGCCGCAGATCTTCTTCTACGGCATGTACTCGCTGCTCGGCGAGGTGCTGAACGCCAAGCGGGTGTTCGGGCCGTTCACGTGGGTGCCCGTCCTGAACAACGTCGTCGCCCTCGCCGGGCTCGGGGTGTTCGCCCTGGTGTTCGGCTCGGACGCCCTGGGTGCGCGCCCCGCGAGCGCGTGGGATCCGGCCATGATCGCGCTGCTCGCCGGCAGCGCGACGCTCGGTGTCGCCGTGCAGGCGCTGGTGCTGTTCTGGTTCTGGCGTCGGGCGGGCCTCCGGTTCCGCCCCGACTTCGCCTGGCGCGGCGTCGGGCTCCGGTCGACCGCCGGCGTCGCGAGCTGGACCTTCGGCATGCTGCTGCTCACGACGATCGCCGGGTTCGTCGAGACGTCCGTCGTCGGCGTCTCCGCAGCATCCCCCGACGAGGCGTCGGTGAGCATGCAGCAGAACGCCTGGCTGATCTTCATGCTGCCGCACTCGGTGATCACCGTGTCCATCGCCACCGCCTACTTCACGCGCATGAGCGAGCACGCCGCGATCGGCGATCTCCCGAAGGTGCGCGACGACCTCTCCAGCGCGGTACGCGGCGTCGGCGTCATCCTCATGATCGCGACCGCCGTGCTCATGGTGTGCGCGTTCCTCTTCGCCCGCGTGTTCACGCCGCTCGAGCCGCTCGTATGGTCCACGGGGCTCATGGTCATCGCCTACCTCGTCGGCCTGATCCCGTTCAGCGTGCTCTTCATCGTGCAGCGCACGTTCTACTCGCTGCACGACACGAAGACCCCGTTCTTCGTCACGCTCGTCCAGGTCGTGCTCACCATCGCCGGAACCCTGGCCTGCATCGCCCTGCCGAGCGCCTGGGTGGCCTTCGGCATCGCGGTCGTCATCACCGTCGCGGGCACCGTCCAGGCGATCGTCGCGGTCGGGCTGCTGCGCCGGCGCATCGGCCCGCTCGACGGCCGCCGCGTCCTCGTCGCGTTCGGCCGGTCGGCCCTTGCGCTCGTCCTGCCGGTGATCGTCGGCGTCGGCGTGCTGTGGGCGCTCGGCGGAACCTCGTTCGACGGGTTCGCGCTGTCGAGCGTGTTCGGCGCGATCGTCTCGATGGCGATCATCGGCGCCGCGATGAGCGCGGTGTACTTCGGCGTGCTCTGGCTCCTCCGCTCGCCCGAACTGCGCGGCTTCGCCGACCCGCTCGTGGCGCGCCTCCGCCGACGCTGAGCCCGGGCGCCGCTGCGCGGCATCCGTCACATGCCGTCCGCGCCGTCGGCGACGGAATACGCGACGCCTAGACTGTGTTGACCATGTCGTTGCCTCCGATCCGACCACCGATCCGGATGCCACGAACCACCGACCGACGACAGGAGCCTCCTTGCGCGACATCATCATCATCGGCTCTGGTCCTGCGGGCTTCACCGCGGCGATCTACGCAGCCCGCGCGGAGCTGAAACCCCTGCTCATCGCGAGTTCCGTCGAGATCGGCGGCGAGTTGATGAACACGACCGAGGTCGAGAACTTCCCGGGCTTCCCCGAGGGCATCATGGGCCCCGACCTCATGGGCAAGCTGCAGGCCCAGGCCGAGCGCTTCGGCACCGAGGTCGTCTATGACGACGTCGTCTCGCTCGACATCGACGGCCCCGTCAAGCGCGTCACGCTCGGCAACGGCGAGACCCACGAGGCATCCGCCCTCATCTACGCGACCGGCTCGGCGTACCGCAAGCTCGGCCTGCCCGAGGAGGAGGTCCTGTCGGGCCACGGCCTCTCCTGGTGCGCCACGTGCGACGGCTTCTTCTTCCGGCAGAAGACGATCGCCGTCATCGGCGGTGGCGACTCCGCCATGGAGGAGGCGACGTTCCTCACCCGGTTCGCCGACAAGGTGTACGTCGTCCACCGCCGCGACACGCTCAAGGCGTCGAAGATCATGCAGCAGCGTGCCGTCGACAACGAGAAGATCGAGTTCGTGTGGAACTCCGAGGTCGCAGCGATCCAGGGCACGAACGCGGTCACCGGCGTCACCCTGCGCGACACCGTGACGGGCGAGGAGCGCCTCCTCGAGCTCGACGGCCTGTTCGTCGCGATCGGCAACGACCCCCGCACGCACCTCGTGCACGGAAAGCTCGACCTGACCCCTGAGGGCACCATCTGGGTCGACGGCCGCACGTCGAAGACCTCGCTGCCCGGCGTGTTCGCCGCCGGCGACGTGATCGACCCCCACTACCGTCAGGCCGTCACGGCTGCCGGTTCGGGCACGGTCGCGGCGCTCGACGCCGAGCACTACCTGGCGGCACTCGGCAACGTGAACGCTGCTGAGGCCGTGCTCGAGAACGAATTCGTCTCGGTCGACTGACCGACGACGCGTATCCAATTCAACCTGAGGAGACACCCATGACCGCACGTGCCGTGACCGAGGCGACCTTCGAGCAGGAGGTCCTGAACAACGAGAAGGCCGTCCTCGTCGACTTCTGGGCCGAGTGGTGCGGCCCGTGTCGCGCGGTCAGCCCGATCCTCGACCAGATCGCGACCGAGCACGCCGACAAGCTCGACATCGTCAAGCTGAACGTCGACGAGAACCCGCAGCTCGCGATGAAGTACCAGATCACCGCGATTCCCGCGTTCAAGGTCTTCGAGAAGGGCGAGGTCGTCAAGACCGTCATCGGCGCCAAGCCGAAGCCCGCCCTCGAGGCCGACCTCGCCGCCTACATCGCGTAGTCGGCCGCCTCGTAACGCTTCGAGACCCGCCCGGCAGACGCCGGGCGGGTCTTCTGCATTTCCCGGCGGATGCCGAGCATGGCGTGCGCGACTCATCTCGTGACGAGTCGCACTTCGAGCGGCAACTAGCATTGAACAACCCCGAACAGAACGGAAGCAGCACTCGTGACCTCTGACGGCGTCCCCCAGCGGACCGGCAACAACCTCGACCCGTGGTACGCGAACTACGCCGAGCGAGCCGCCGGCCTGGCCGCCTCCGAGGTGCGCGCGCTGTTCGCCGTGGCATCCCGCCCCGAGGTGGTCTCGCTCGCCGGCGGCATGCCGTTCGTCTCCGCCCTGCCCCAAGACCTCATCATCTCCTCGATGGATCGGGTCATGCGCACCGAGGGTCCGACAGCCCTGCAATATGGCTCTGGTCAGGGAGTTCCCGCGCTCCGCGAGCACATCCTCGACGTCATGGCGCTCGAGGGCATCCAAGGTTCCGTCGACAACGTCGTGACCTCGACCGGCTCGCAACAGGCACTCGACCTCGTCGCGAAGCTCTTCATCGATCCGGGTGACGTCATTCTTGCGGAGTCGCCCAGCTATGTCGGCGCACTCGGCGTGTTCCGCTCGTACCAGGCGAACGTCGTCCATGTCGCCATGGACGAGAACGGGCTCATCCCCGAGGCGCTGCGGCAGACCATCGCGCACCTGCGTGGCCAGGGCCGCCGCATCAAGTTCCTCTACACGATCCCGAACTTCCACAATCCAGCGGGCGTGACCCTCTCGGCCGAGCGCCGACCCGAGATCCTCGAGATCTGCCGGTCGAACGAGATCCTCGTCCTCGAGGACAACCCGTACGGCCTGCTCCACTTCGATGAACCCGCACCGAATGCGCTCCGCTCACTCGACCCAGACGGCGTCATCTACCTCGGTTCGTTCTCGAAGACGCTCGCACCCGGCTTCCGGGTGGGGTGGGCGCTCGCGCCGCACGCGATCCGCGAGAAGCTCATCCTCGCCGCCGAGGCCGCGATCCTCTCGCCGAGTTCGTTCAGCCAACTCGTCGTCTCCGAGTACCTGTCGACCACTGACTGGCGCGGACAGATCGACACCTTCCGCGGCGTCTATCGCGAGCGCAAGGACGCGATGATCGAAGCTCTGGGGGAGTACCTTCCCCAGCTCAGTTGGACCAATCCCAACGGCGGCTTCTACGTCTGGGTCACCATGCCCGACGTCCTCGACTCGAAGCAGATGCTGCCCCGTGCGGTGAAGGAACTCGTGGCGTACACGCCCGGCACGGCGTTCTTCGCCGACGGCCGCGGGCGTCATGCCATGCGCCTCTCGTTCTGCTACCCGACACCCGACGCGATCCGGGTCGGCATCCGTCGACTCGCCACCGTGGTCAACGGCGAGCTCGACCTGCTCGACACGTTCGCCGGCACCGGTCCACTCCAGCTCCCCGTGAAGCCCGGCATCGAAACCGCCCCTCCGTCCGATATGAAGTAGTGGAGAAACCCCTGATCATGAGCGATTCCCACGGTCTCTCCGTCGTCGTCCTCGCGGGTGGCATCTCGCATGAACGCGATGTCTCACTCCGCTCCGGTCGACGCGTCGCCGACGCCCTCGCGGCGGCCGGCCACCGGGTCGTCCTGCGCGACCCCGATGCCGGACTCCTGTCATTCCTCGCGAACGAACGCCCCGACGTGGTCTTCCCCGCGCTGCACGGCTCGAGCGGCGAAGACGGCTCGCTCATCGGCCTCCTCACGGCACTCGGCGTTCCGACCGTGGGGTCGAGCGCGTCTGCCGCGCGTCGGGCATGGTCGAAGCCGATCGCGAGCTCGCTCATCTCGGCCACGGGCGCCGCCGTGCCCGACTCGATCGTGCTCTCGCATGAGTCGTTCCGCGAGCTCGGCGCAGCCGGCGTCCTCCGCGTCGTTCGCGAATCGCTCGCAGGCGAACTCGTGGTGAAGCCGGCGATGGGCGGTTCAGCCCAGGGCGTGTCCATCGTCACCGATCCGAACGACCTGCCGCGTGCCATGGTCGATGCGTTCACGTATGCGGAGGTCGTCGTCGTCGAACGGCGCATCGTGGGCACCGAGATCGCCGTCGGCGTCATCGACACCGGATCCGGTCCGGTCGCGCTCCCGCCCGTCGAGATCGACCCGACCAACGGAATCTACAGCTTCCAGGCTCGATACAACGCGGGGGAGACCACCTTCTACGCGCCATCTCGTCTGGATGCCGCGATCATCGAGATGGCCTCGGCCGCGGCGGTGCACGCCCACGTCGCGCTCGGACTTCGCGACCTCTCGCGAATCGACTTCATCGTGGATGCCGCAGGCACCCCGTGGTTCCTCGAGGCGAACGTCATGCCGGGCCTGACCGAGACGTCGCTCCTGCCGCTTGCCATCGACGCGTCCGGCTCGAGCGCCGCCGAGGTCTACTCGGGCTTGGTCGAAGCCGCGGCAGCACGGGTGAAGGTTCCCGTCTCGGAGTGATGCGGTGGGGTCGGGCACTTGTCTGCTGCGACCCCACCCCTTCGTTCTACGTCGACGCGCGCGCCGCGAGCGCGGCCTTTTCGCACCCGTTTCGCTTCGTCAGGAGCGATTCTGAGCGCGATCGCGCATCACACGCCGTCGAGTTCCTCGCCGAGGTCCGTCAGGATGCGCCGAAGGTCTTGAACCGTCGCGAAATCTATGCTGATCTGGCCTTTTCTAGCGCCGAGATTGATCTTGACCCGTGTGTTCAGGCGATCGCCGAGACGTCCGGCGAGGTCGTCGAGGAAATCCTGTCGCTTGCCTGCCGACGGCTTCGCACGCGCCGAGGTGGCCGGCGCGGCTGACGTCGCCGCGGCCTCGGCCGCACGCACGGACAGTTCCTCGTTCACGATCTTGTCGGCGAACCGCTGCATCGTCTCGCTGTCGCCGCCGGTCGCGAGAATTGCGCGTGCATGACCTGCGCTCAGCACACCCGCCGCGACCCGGAGCTGAACCGGCTCGGGCAACTTCAAGAGTCGGAGCGTGTTCGAGATCTGCGGTCGTGACCGACCGATGCGCGAGGCGAGTTCCTCCTGGGTGATCCCGAAATCCGCGAGCAACTGTTGATATGCGGATGCCTCTTCGAGCGCGTTCAGCTGCGATCGGTGGAGGTTCTCGAGGAGCGCATCGCGCAGCATGTCCTCGTTCGCGGTGTCCTTGATGACCGCGGGAATCGAATCGAGACCCGCCTCCTTCGTCGCCCGCAGTCGACGCTCGCCCATGACGAGCTCGTACTTGCCCGGCTCGTCGGGATGCGGACGAACGACGATCGGCTGCAACACGCCGAACTCACGAACGCTGTGAACGAGCTCGGCGAGGTCTTCAGGGTCGAAGACATGGCGGGGCTGAACGGCATTCGGGACGATGTCATCGGGATTCAGCCGTGCGAGACGAGCACCCGGAACCGAGATGAGTTCGCTCTCGTACTCCGCCGCGTCCTCGACCACGGAGACGGAAGACACCGGCGCCGCTTCCGAGTCGGGGAAGAACACATCGACCGGGCGCGTGGCCCGGCTGGAGTCGTCACCCTGAGGGATCAGCGCGCCGATACCGCGGCCGAGTCCTGTTCGCTTCGTCGCCATCAGTTTCCTTCCATGCGTGCCGCGGTGGCCGCTCGTTGGGCGATCTCCGCCGCCGCTTCGCGATAGGAGAGCGAACCTGACGAGGAGTAGTCGTAGCTGATGACGCTCTGGCCGTAGCTCGGGGCCTCGGAGACACGAACGGAACGAGGGATGATCGTCTCGAGCGTCTGCACCGGGAAGTGGTCGCGGACCTCCTGAGCCACCTGCTGAGCCAGGTTGGTCCGCGAGTCGTACATCGTCAGCAGGATCGTCGAGAGTCGAAGCTCGGAATTCAGGTGCTTCTCGATCAGCTCGATATTGCTGAGCAGCTGGGAGAGACCCTCGAGTGCGTAGTACTCGCACTGGATCGGAATGAGCACCTCGCGAGCGGCGACGAAGGCGTTGATCGTCAGGAGCCCGAGCGACGGCGGGCAGTCGATGAAGACGTAGTCGTACGGACGCTCCATCGAGGCAAGGTGCTTGTCGATGGCGCGACGGAGTCGTTGTTCACGGGCGACGAGCGAGACGAGCTCGATCTCGGCACCGGCGAGATGGATCGTCGCGGGCACGCAGTCGAGACGTTCATGTTCGGTCGAGCGACGTACGACGGCCGCCAGATCGAGGTCGGCGACGAGTACTTCGTACACGCTCTGCTGGTCGGAGCGGTGGTCGACCCCGAGTGCCGTCGAGGCGTTGCCCTGAGGGTCGAGGTCGACGACGAGCACGTGGGCGCCAGAACGTGCGAGCGCCGCCGCGAGGTTGACGGCCGTCGTCGTCTTGCCGACTCCGCCCTTCTGGTTCGAGATCGTAAAGACGCGGGTCTGCGCGGGAAGGGGGAGTACCGCCGTCTCGAGTGCGATGCGTCGACGGGTCTCGTCGGCAATTTGATCGGCCAGGGGAGTTCCTCCGTATTCGGGCTCCGTTTCACGTGAAACGGTTCGCGTAGGCGTGGGCTGAGCCACGGTGGGTTGAGTCAGGTTCGGGCGAAGATCAGAGGGCGCAGCCTCGGACATCGGTGTCGCCACTGTGTATTCGGTGCCTGCATCGAGAGACGCAGCAACCGGCTGCGTGCCAATTGGTTCGACGGCGACGGCGTGATCGCCGCCTTCGGGGGAGGGGGGCACGCGATCGAAGCGGTCCATGCCTTCCGGAACCTCCACGGAGGGCGCGGGCGACACGGGCTCCTCCACCCGGGACGATGGCGCCGAGTCCCCGTAGATGTCAGACTCGGTGTCCTCCACGTGGGGATCCGCGCTGACGAGGCCATCACCCGTTTCACGTGAAACATGGCCTCCGTCTCCAGTGGAAGACGCGGGCGTTGCCGGGTCCTCGGCATCGCGAGGTTTGGTCGCCGCGTGCACCGACGAGCCGGAGTCCTGGTCCTGGTCCTGGTCCTGGACGACATCCGGGGCGGGGACCTCGGTAGCCTGGGCAGTCTGCGGCGAATCGACGTACGCCTGCACCGGCATTTCGGCCACCGAAGCGTCAGCGCCGAGGGCCTCCTGGGACTCGGTATGCGCCGGGCCCTCATCGGGTGATGCAGACGCAGCTCGTGCAGAATGCAGGGAGCTCACCGTATCGGCAGCCGCGTCGCCGACGATCTCACGGATGATGTCCTCGAGCAGCCGATCGGGTTGGGCGATCGAGTGTGCCGACCGCTCCGGTACGGCCGGCCCTTCCTGGCCGGAGAGGGCCGCTGCCGTCGCCGCATCCCAGTCGTAGTTCGAAGTGGTCGTTGAGACAGGGGAGGGACCGGTCGCCACGCCCGACGAGGCCTTCGCGGCCTGATCGTTCACGTCAGCGGCACCCACGTTCGACGACACGGGATCGCCCGTGCTGGATGAAGTCGGTGCAGAAGGAGTGGGTGTGGACGCTGGAGGGGGAGTGTCGGTCTGCGCTGCTGCCCCGTCGACTCGACGCAAGTCGGTTTCAACGTGGGGAGCGTCTTGGACATCTACCGGGCCACCCACGGCAGGTACGCCTTGACTGCTTGCGGCGGACGCAAGCCAAGCCGGCTTCGGCGGGAGTGCGGTGACTGGGTACTCGTGCGGCGGATTCGCAGCAGTGGAGCTCTCTGGGTACGGCACAGTTGGATCTGATTTCACTTCGGGTTCAAGCGGGGCGGCAGTTGGTTCGGGCTGTGGTCGACGCCGATGGAACCATCCGCGACCTCCGCCCTGTGCCATGCCGAATTCTCCAAACCTGATCCGTCATTCCCCACGATCGGGTGCCCACCCAGCCGGCGAAGTTTGCTGAACCGCACCAGACACCCAAGCCTAACCGCCACCGCCGACGTGTGAGGACGAAGTTCCGCGAGATGCATCGCACGCTGTTCGCACCAGGTATTCTCGCCCGCGCCACGCGCGCCGCCTCCATAGGCGGTCGCAGCGCTCCATCTCGGCAAACGCCGTTTCACGTGAAACATCACGGCTCGCGCGCGACAAGCATTTGGACCCGTCCCTGCAGCACCGCCCGCGCATGTCGGTTTTCGGCCATCACCGGATCGGGCCCTCAGGCAATCGTCTTTCCGCTGCCTGCGACCGGCGGTGACATACGAGCGGCCAGGACCGGCCCGATTCGAGGCAGCGCTTCAACCTCTCGGGACACCGCTCCGCGTATTGGGTGCCAGGCGTGCGCAGGTCGCACGAGTCCACCCCCGGCTGTTGGTGATCTGCGCCGAGATAAGCCTGGAGCCTGGGCTGCACCGATCTCGCATAACGCAACTCGAACGAGCACTCCGTGCACGAACCTGCGTGCAACACAACTGCTGAGCCAGGACGGTCGGCGATCAGCGATGCGCGAAGGGGACTGCCACCTGCGCCCTTGCGCCACCAGGAATCCAAGTCGCATGCATCCATGTCTGCGGATGGGGCACCGCCACGCTCAGCGGGCATGACCCACACGCCCGTTTCACGTGAAACGGCGCCTCGACCACCAAGACGCGCTCGAGTGAACACGAGCCATGCCCTGCATCTGCGCGCGAGCAGTCTGAGGGTGCTCGATGATCGACGGGCGATCAACGAACGAGTGAAGAGCGGTCGCCGCTAGCCGACCCCGCATCACGAGGAATCCGAGAGGGACACGTTCACCATCGTGCTGCCGGCGAGACAAGGGGTGGGGGGAGCATCGCCGCGCAAGCGTACACACGTTGGTCCGTTTCACGTGAAACGGCGCCCGCTCCTCTCCATGAACGCCATGTCTTCCCACGCCTTCGAGCACGGGTCCAGCCACCGACGCCGCGGCGAGGGACATCGTGCGCCGGACTCGACCAAGGAGTCAGGACGTAAGGCATCGCGACGGGCGACGTCGATCCCAGCGACGGACGGGGTCAGAGTTGAGAACTCGCAACATGCGAGTGAAGTTAAGAAGCTACACCGGCACCCGCACCAACACTGGCCTCCAACACCGCCTACCAACACCAACACCGCCTACCAACACCAACACCGCCTACCAACACCGACACTGGCCTCCAACACCGCCTACCAACACCAGCACTGGCACCGGCACCGGCACTGGCACTGGCACCGGCACCGGCACCGGCACCGGCACCGGCACCCACGATCGATCAAGAGCCAGCGAATCACAAAACACGGGCGACACGAGCGCGCGGAGAATTCAGACGGGCAGAGGCACAGAGACCCAGAGGGGTGCGCATCCAGCCAACCGCAACCATGTGAGCGACGAACAGGGGAGTGGCCCGACCATGACGTCCGGCGCTGACGATGTACTCACCGAGCACGACCGGGCGCCCATGAATGCAGGTGCGCAAGATTCCCACCGAATCGCAGGCCCACCGACCCAGGCGCACGCTCGGGCTCCACACCGAAGCACTCGAAGACCGCCTGGGGAAGGGAAAGAGCCTGTTCAACTCGACGCGGGCGTCCGAGCGGATCAGCGGAGGAACCCGCACCGAGCAATCGCTCGATGCACCCGCCTGCCCGCGTCAGCCGCAGGCATCGAACACACCCCATGCGTGCGACCGTCCCGCGACCATGACGGGACCCGGAACCGGCGCGCATCGGTCTGTGGATGCGCGCCGGCGTCCGAAGGGCTCGACTCAGCGCGCGTCGACGGTCGCGCGGAAGACGCGGGTGACCTCGGTACCGAGATCCTCTCCGAGCACGAGCACCTCGGGGTCGGAGATGAGGTACTTGCGGAACACCTTCTGAGCTGCGCCGATCTCGCCGTCGACGCCGGCGCCCTTCATGAGCACGAGCTCGCCGCCCGGCTTGGCCAGGGGAGCGGTGACGGGAATGAGGGTACGCAGCGCACTGACCGCTCGGGCAGTCACCTGGTCGAATTGCCGCTTGTGCGCGGATTCCTCACCCCGTGCTCGCTCGACGACCACGTTCGACAGGTCGAGTTCGCGCACCTGACGCTCGAGCCAGTCGACGCGACGCTCCATCGGCTCGATCAGCGTGAAGGAGACGTCGGGGCGGATGATCGCCAACACCAGTCCGGGGAGACCTGCTCCGGAGCCGACATCCGCCACCGTTCCTGGGCGAAGCAACGACGCCACGAGGCCCGAGTTCACGACGTGACGCGTCCACAGGCGGGGGAGTTCCAGCGGGCCGATCAGGCCCAGTTCCTCGCCATGACGCGCCAGTGCGCTGGTGAAGGCTCGACCGAGGTCGATGCGGTCGCCGAAGACGACGGATGCGACTGCCGGCTCGATCTCGAGTTCGTCTGTCATCGTTTCACGTGAAACATCACGCCGAGCGCGTGATGACCGTGTGACGATCCGCGCCCTCGCCGCGCGACGCCGAGTGGAATCCACGCTCGCCGACCAGGTCGTGCACGAGCTTGCGCTCGTAGGACGACATTGGGGGGAGCGAGGCTTCGGCTGCGCCGGCCTCGATGCGCTCGACCGCACGCTCGACGAGGCTCGCAAGCTCGTCGCGACGAGCGTCGCGGGATCCGCCGATGTCGAGGATCAAGCGGGAGAATGCGCTGGTCTTCGTCTGCACCGCGAGGCGGGCGAGCTCCTGGAGCGCGTTGACCGTGTCGGGCTTGGAGAGCAGGTTGAGGTTCGCACCGTCACCCGCGTTCACCGAGACATAGGCGCGGCCGTTGCGAGCATCGATGTCGATGTCTCCATCGAGATCGCAGATGTCGAGCAGTTCCTCGATGTAGTCGGCGGCCATGTCGCCTTCCTCTTCGAGCTGCGAGACGGTTCGCTCGTCATTCAGGTTCTGAACGTCGGTCATGGCTACTTTCCACCCTGCTTCTTCGCGCGGTTCTTGTTGACCGGCTGCTGGCGCTGCGTCGTCTTCTTCTCTTCCACGACGATGGTCGTGGTGTCCTTGTCCTCGATGACGAGCTTGCCCTTCTTGGCGAGTCGCTCCTCACGAGCCTTGGCAGCTTCGCTGCCCGGGGTCGGCATGTTGCGGATGACCAGGAACTGCTGGCCCATGGTCCAGAAGTTCGAGACGAGCCAGTAGAACATGACGCCGATGGGGAAGGCGACACCCGAGAAGGCGAACACGAGGGGGAGCAGGTACAACATGATGCGCTGCTGGCGGAACATGGGGCTCGCCTTGGTCTCGGGCGACATGTTCTTCGAGACGATCTGCAGCTGCGTGATGAACTGCGACGCGGTCATGAGGACGATCATCGTCGCGGCGATGACCATGACCTGCCAGGGGTACTCGCCGTTCATCGCACCGATGAAGGTGCCCTTCAGCGGTGCGCCGAGGAATTCGGAGTTGGCGAACGAGTTCGCGAGCTCCTGGGTGAACACGCCGACGCCGGCCTTGTCGTGCTGAGCGTCGTTGAGCACCGAGAAGAGGCCGAAGAAGATCGGCATCTGCAGTAGCAGTGGAAGGCAGGAAGAGAGAGGGTTGGTGCCCGTCTTCTTGTACAGCTCCATGGTCTCGCGCGACATCGCCTCGCGCGAGAACTGGTCCTTCTTGCCCTTGTACTTCTCCTGGATCTTCTTGAGCTGCGGCGCGACCTCGAGCATGCGGCGCTGGCTCTTGATCTGGCGGACGAAGATCGGGATCAGCGCGGCGCGGACCACGATGACGAGTCCCACGATCGAGAGGATCCAGGTGATACCCGCGTCGGGGTCGAGACCCGTGAACGTCCACAGCGAGTGGAATGCGACGAGGATCAGCTCGATGACCCATTTGATGGGCCAGAGAAGCAGGCTGATGATATCCATTGCGGCGGGTCAGTCCTTTCGGGACATGGTGGGGGCTGAGGCATTCGTCGTCATCAGCGCGTCGGATGCATCGTCGCATCCGTCGTGCGACGCGTGGGCGTTGCGATCGAGGGGCCGGGTGTCACCGGCGGGGGAGGAGACCCAGGAGGCGGGGAGCACCCATCCGAATCGTGTGACCGAGTACCGATCGTGGTTCGCGCGGCGCACGTCGTCGATGCCGCCGGCCGACCAGGGATTGCAGCGGACGATGCGCCATGCCGTCAACGCACTGCCGAGGACCAGGCCGCGTTGCTGCACCGATCCGAGTCCGTACGCGGAACAGGACGGATAGTACCGGCACACATCTCCGTACAAGGGGGAGATGATCGCGCGATAGCCGCGGATGAGCAGTACGCCGAGGTTGCGCGGGAGGAGCAGGAGAAAGAGGAGCGCATCACGCATCAGCGCGCACCTCTCCCGGTGCATCGTCGAGTGCGGGTCGGTCGGTCGAGGGCGATGGCGTCGTCACACCGCGGCGGGCGAGCGCCCGCAACACCTCGGACCGGAGCTCCGCCCACGAGGCGTCCGCGGCTCCGGGGAGTGCGCGGACGACGACATCGACGTGAGATGCGCCGGCGAGCACCACCTCGTGGGTGACGGCCTTGAGCCGCCGACGAACTCGGTTGCGGCGAACCGCCGATCCGACCTTCTTCGAGACGATGAATCCGAATCGTGGGTCGCCGGCAGACTCGCGCGACCGCACATAACTCACCGTGTGCGGCGTCGCCACCTTCGCACCACGACGCACGACGACACGGTAGTCGTCGGCACTCGTGATGCGATTCGCCTTGGCGAGCACCGAATCGACTACGCGGAGAGTTCGGTGCGACCCTTGGCGCGGCGTGCCGAAAGGATGCCACGGCCGGCGCGGGTGCGCATGCGAAGTCGGAAGCCGTGCTTCTTGGCACGACGACGGTTGTTCGGCTGGAACGTACGCTTGCTCATTCTTCTTCTCCGGCTTTCGGATCTCCGCGTCTCTCGGGAGCTCGGCAGGGCCGATCTCGACGGTGACGGGAAAAACTGGGTGCCCAAACGGGCTGGGGTCAACTGATTAAAACTACGGCCTCGAGGTCCTGTGGTCAAACCAGGAGGCGATCGAGTCGACGTAGCGCAAAACGAAGAGTATCTCTCCTACCTCGGGAAAGCCTGTGGAAAGACACGCCGTGCAGGAAGAATCCCGCAAGCGGCATTTGTCCACAGGGCAGTCTTTCGCTACCGTTTGAGACCAGTTATCCCCAGCCTTGAGCGCGGAATCTCGCGGTTCGCCCCGAATCTGCCCACAACCAGTGGATAACACTGTGAATACTTCATCTCGTGCCGCTTGCTCCGTCGATCGGGGGATCGACGAGTGGCCGACGAGAGCACCGAGATAGCGGGGAACGATGACCGAACAGCCCATCACCGATACATGGGCCACGGTCCTCGAGCGACTCTCGAATGACGAGACGATCACGCCGATGCTGCAGGGATTCCTGAATCTGGTGGAGCCGAAGGGCATCGCAGCGGGCACGTTCTACCTCGAGGTCCCGAACGACTTCACCGGGAGCATGCTGAACCAGCGCATGCGGGTGTCGCTGCTCTCGGCGATGAGCGCGATCGAGGCGCCGACTCCGGTCACCTCGTTCTACGTCGTGGTGAATCCCGAGCTCGAGGAGTCAAGGGCGCCCGACTCCGATGCGTTCTCGGGGCAATCGCTTCCGAGCGCCGTCGACCGGGTCGACCTGCCCGCTTCGCCGCAGTCGGTCTTCGAGAACACGAGCCCCGACCGCCCGGGCGACACCCGACTCAATCCGAAGTACAGCTTCGACAGCTTCGTCATCGGCCAGTCCAACCGGTTCTCGCACGCGGCCGCGGTCGCGGTCGCGGAGGCGCCGGCGAAGGCGTACAACCCGCTGTTCATCTACGGCGACTCCGGCCTGGGCAAGACGCACCTCCTGCATGCGATCGGTCACTACGCCATGACCATGTATCCCGGCATCCGCGTTCGGTACGTCTCGTCGGAGGAGTTCACGAACGACTTCATCAACTCGATCGCGAACAACCGCGGCTCGCTCTTCCAGCAGCGCTACCGTAACATCGACATCCTGCTGATCGACGACATCCAGTTCCTGCAGGGCAAGGCGGAGACGCAGGAGGCGTTCTTCCACACCTTCAACACGCTGCACGACCACAACAAGCAGGTCGTGATCACGAGCGACGTGCCGCCGAAGCACCTCACCGGCTTCGAGGACCGCATGCGCAGCCGGTTCGAGTGGGGCCTCATCACCGATGTGCAGGCGCCCGACCTCGAGACGCGCATCGCGATCCTCCGCAAGAAGGCGCAGTCCGAACGACTCCAGGTGCCCGACGAGATCCTCGAGTACATGGCGACGAAGGTCTCCAGCAACATCCGCGAACTCGAGGGCACCCTCATCCGGGTCACCGCGTTCGCGAGCCTCAACCGGGCGCCGGTCGACATGCCCCTGGTGCAGACGGTCCTGAAGGACCTCATCACCGATGACACCGACAACGTCGTCGCACCGGTCGACATCATCACGGTCACGGCCGACTACTTCAAGCTCACCGTCGACGACCTGTACGGCTCGAGCCGCTCGCAGGCCGTCGCCACCGCGCGGCAGATCGCGATGTACCTCTGCCGGGAGTTGACGAGCCTGTCGCTTCCGAAGATCGGGCAGCTGTTCGGCAATCGCGATCACACCACCGTCATGTACGCGAACAAGAAGATCTCGGAGCTCATGAAGGAGCGCCGCTCGATCTACAACCAGGTCACGGAGCTGACCGCGCGCATCCGCCAGACGAACCGATACCGCTGATCGGATGCCGCGCCGGCACGTTCGACCGTCGGTCGAAGCCCGTCGAACGCCCCCGGAATCGCCCGATCGCGGCATCCGGCGCCGAAACCCACACCTGTGGACAGCTTGTGGATTGTTAACGAGCAACCGCCTGAACACTGTGCACGGCTCGAACATGCCTGTGGAGAACTGCAGACACCGTGCAGATATGCCGGCATCGCCTGCGGAGTGAATCCACACACCGTGCACAGATGCGATGGGCTCCGATCGGCACCATTCCGGGGATCTCCGAACACCATCCACAGTTTCCACAACGGTTAACACCGTTAAGAGAACTTGTTAATCCCAGAGGGCCCGACAACATCGACGGTCGAGAGCGCTCGTCGCGTCGAAGCGGAGGAATCCGCACCGCACCCGGCACCACCCTGCGGATAGCATGGGAGCCATCCTCAGCACCTCCACGACGGGAGAACCGTGAAGTTCCAGGTCAACCGCGACGTCTTCAGCGAAGCCGTGTCGTTCGCCGTGAAGCTCCTGCCGCAGCGCACGACGCTCCCGATCCTCTCCGGGGTGCTCATCCAGGCGAACGAAGACGGACTCGTCCTCTCGTCCTTCGACTACGAGGTCTCCTCGCAGACCGAGATCCAGGCCGACGTCGAAGAGACCGGCACGGTGCTCGTGTCGGGTCGTCTCCTCGCCGAGATCGCCGGTCGCCTTCCGAACGCGCCCGTGCGCATCGCGACCGAGGAGTCTCGCATCTCGGTCAGCTGCGGTTCCGCGAGCTTCACGCTGCTGTCCATGCCGGTCGAGGAGTACCCGTCGATTCCCGAGATCGGCGAGCAGTCGGGTGTCGTGCCAGCCGAGGAGTTCGCGGCCGCCGTCGCCCAGGTCGCCGTCGCCGCCTCTCGCGACGACGTCACGCCGGTCATCACGGGCGTCCAGCTCGAGGTTCGGGAGAACAACCTCGGCCTGGTCGCCACCGACCGGTATCGCGTCGCGGTCCGGGAGATCGAGTGGGACGGCGGAACCGTCGCCTCCGATTCGGGCGACACCGTCACCGCGCTCGTGCCGGCGCGCACGCTGCAGGAGGTCGGCAAGACCTTCGGGCACTCCGGCACCATCTCGGTCGCGATCACGAGTCGCGACGACCGCGAACTCATCGCGTTCAGCGCCGACAAGAAGACCGTCACCAGCCTGCTCATCAAGGGCAACTTCCCGCCCGTGCGTCGACTCTTCCCCGAGACGGTCGAGAACTACGCCGTGATGAACACGGCCGAGCTCATCGAGGCGACCCGTCGTGTGGCCCTCGTGCTCGAGCGCGAGGCCGCGCTGCGCTTCACGTTCTCGGCCGACGGACTCACCCTCGAGGCGATCGGCAGCGAGCAGGCCCAGGCGCAGGAGACGATCGACGCCATCCTGACCGGCGACGACACGGTCGTCTCGCTGAAGCCGCAGTTCCTGCTCGACGGCCTCGGCGCCGTCAACTCGGAGTTCGTGCGCATCTCGTTCACGAAGACCGAGAACCCGAACAAGCCGGGGCCGGTCCTCATCACGAGCCAGACGTCGCGCGAGCAGGCGGGCGCCGACACCTACCGCTACCTGCTGCAGCCCAACCTGCTGCTGCGCTGACCCGCTCAGGGCGATCGAGATCCGAGCGGATGCCGCGCTCGGAATGTCGTGGGCCGTCGGTAGCGTTGACTCGTTCGACGCGAAGGGAACCGGAATGCATGTCGTTCGGCTCTCGTTGACCGACTACCGCAACTACGCACGCGCCGAGCTCACGCTGGGTCCCGGCACGACCGTCTTCGTCGGTCGCAACGGGCAGGGCAAGACCAACCTGGTCGAGTCCATCGGCTACCTCGCCACGCTCGGCTCGCATCGCGTCTCCTCCGACCAGGCCCTGGTCAAGGCCGGTGCGGATGCCGCGATCGTGCGCGCACTGCTCGCGCACGCCGAGCGCGAGGTGCTCGTCGAACTCCAACTCAATCGCACCGGCGCCAATCGCGCGCAGCTCAACCGGTCCCCGGTGAAGACGCGCGAGCTCCCTCGATATGCGCACAGCGTCCTGTTCGCGCCAGAAGACCTCGCGATCGTCCGTGGCGAGCCGTCGGTGCGCCGCCGGCTGCTCGATGAACTCCTCGTGCAGCGCACGCCGCGCCTCGCGGGCGTCATGTCCGACTACGACCGGGTGCTCCGTCAGCGAAACACGCTGCTCAAGAGCGCGCGGGCCCGAGGGCTGGCGGCTGACAAGCTCACCACGCTCGACATCTGGGACGAGCGTCTCGTTCAGCTCGGCTCCGAGCTCATCGACCGCAGGGTCGCCCTCATCGGCGAGCTCGCCGGACCGCTCGCCGACGCCTATGCGTCGATCGTCGACGCCGACCACGCGCCCACCCTGCGCGCGATGCTCTCGATCGACGGTGCCGACCCCGACGCCGAGGCATCCGTCGACGAAGCGACCCCCGTCGATCCCGCCGGCGTCGCGTCGTCGTCCACCACGGCCGCCCGGTTCACCGAGGCACTCCGGGTCCTGCGCGCGAAGGAGCTCGAGCGCGGGATCACGCTCGTCGGCCCGCATCGCGACGACCTCCTGCTCATGCTCAACTCGCTTCCGGCCAAGGGGTACGCCAGTCATGGCGAGTCCTGGTCGTTCGCGCTCGCCCTCAGGCTCGCATCGGCCGAACTCCTGCGTCGAGACTCCGCCACGGGCGATCCGGTGCTCGTGCTCGACGACGTCTTCGCCGAGCTCGATCGTGCTCGCCGCGAACGTCTCGCCGCCGCGATCGGCGACTACGAGCAGGTGCTCGTCACGGCCGCCGTGCTCGAAGACGTGCCCGAACGCCTGGTCGCCCGCGTCATCCGCATCGATGCGGGCCGGATCCTCGATGAGCCGGTGGGCGGGCCGACGACGGAGCCGGTGTCCGGCCCTGCCCCGACTGCAGACCCCGACCCAGACCCCGACCGCGATGCCGCAGAGCCGAGCGAGCCTGTCGAACATGCGAACGGGGGTGGCGGTGATGCCTGAGACGCCGAACGAGTCCGAGTCCCTCCGCGTCTACCAGCACTTCCGCGAGGTGTTCGGAGGGCAACCACGGGCGACCAGCGCAGCACGCGCCCGTCGCCGCGCCCGTGAACGGCCCGGCGGCGAGCCGTTCACGCCGGGTCGCGACCCCAAGCCGCTGGGCGCGGCGATCGACGGCCTCACCACGCAGCTCGGCTGGGCGGCCCCGCTCTCGCAGCACGAACTGCTCTCGTCGTGGCCGTCGATCGCCGGCGACGAGATCGCGGCGCACTCCGAGCCCGTGACCATCGAGCACGGCGTGCTGCAGGTGCGATGCGAGTCCACGGCGTGGGCGACGCAGCTCAGGCTGCTGCGCGCGGACCTGGTCACCAGGATCCTCGACCGGTACCCCGACGCCGGGGTCGAGAGCATTCGCTTTCAAGGGCCGGATGCCCCCACCTGGAAAAGGGGTCCCAGATCGATTCCAGGGCGTGGTCCACGCGATACCTACGGTTGAGACGGCAAATTCGGTCACCCCGCCCGCGACATCGCCTGAGATCGGCGCTTTCCGATCGTTCACGTGCATCGGTTTGATAGGATCGAGAGTCGCTTGAACGACGGTTTGGAGCCCGATTCACCCATGACAGCGGAACCGACGAAGGCCGAGAGCGCGCCTGAATACGGCGCGGATGAGATCCAGGTTCTCGAGGGCCTCGAGGCGGTCCGCAAGCGGCCGGGAATGTACATCGGCTCGACCGGCCCGAGGGGCCTCCACCATCTCGTCTACGAGATCGTCGACAACTCGGTCGACGAAGCGCTCGCGGGCTACGCCGACACCATCGACGTCACCATCCTGCCCGACGGCGGCGTGCGTGTCATCGACAACGGCCGCGGCATCCCGGTCGGCATCCACAAGACCGAGGGACGCTCGACCGTCGAGGTCGTGCTCACCGTGCTCCACGCCGGCGGCAAGTTCGGCGGTGGCGGCTACGCCGTCTCGGGCGGCCTGCACGGCGTCGGCTCGTCGGTCGTGAATGCCCTGTCGACGCGCCTCGATGTCGAGGTCAAGCGCGAGGGCCACGCCTGGCGCCAGTCGTACAGCGTCGGCGTGCCCGACGCGCCGCTCTCGCAGGACGAGGCGAGCGATGAGACCGGCACGACCATCACGTTCTGGCCGAGCCCCGACATCTTCGAGACGACCGAGTTCGACTACGAGACGCTGCGAACCCGCTTCCAGCAGTACGCCTTCCTCAACAAGGGCTTGCGCATCACGTTGACCGACCTCCGGGCCGGCCACGACGAGGTCTCCCTCGAGGACACCGCAGAGCACGAGTCGGATCCCGCGGCGCCGCGGACCGACACGTTCCTCTACGAGCGCGGCCTCGTCGACTACGTCGAGTACCTCAACCGCTCGAAGAAGAACGACGTCGTGAACGACGAGATCATCTCGTTCGAGTCCGAGGACCCCGAGCGCAAGATCGCGCTCGAGGTCGCCATGCAGTGGACCACCTCGTACTCGGAGTCGGTGCACACCTACGCGAACACGATCAACACGCACGAGGGCGGCACCCACGAAGAGGGCTTCCGCGCCGCACTCACGACTCTGGTCAACCGGTACGCCCGCGAGAAGAACATCATCAAGGAGAAGGACGACAACCTCTCCGGCGACGACGTTCGCGAGGGCCTGACCGCGGTCATCTCGGTCAAGCTCGGCGAGCCGCAGTTCGAGGGCCAGACGAAGACCAAGCTCGGCAACACCGAGGCGAAGTCCTTCGTGCAGAAGGTCACGGCCGACCAGCTCGGCGACTGGTTCGAGCGCAACCCGACGCAGGCGCGCGAGATCATCCGCAAGGCGATCCAGGCCGCGACGGCACGCCTCGCGGCGCGCAAGGCGCGCGAAGCCACCCGCCGCAAGGGCCTGCTCGAGTCCGGCGGCATGCCGGGCAAGCTCAAGGACTGCTCGTCGAAGGACCCCTCGGTCTCCGAGATCTTCATCGTCGAGGGCGACTCGGCCGGCGGCTCCGCCGTGCAGGGCCGCAACCCCGAGACGCAGGCCATCCTCCCGCTCCGAGGGAAGATCCTGAACGTCGAGAAGGCCAGGCTCGACCGTGCACTCGCGAACGCCGAGGTGCAGGCCATGATCACGGCCTTCGGGGCCGGCATCGGCGAGGACTTCAACACCGACAAGGCCAGGTACCACAAGATCGTGCTCATGGCCGACGCCGACGTCGACGGCCAGCACATCACGACCCTGCTGCTCACGCTGCTCTTCCGCTACATGCGGCCGCTCATCGAGTTCGGCTACGTGTACCTCGCGCAGCCGCCGCTGTACCGCCTCAAGTGGACGAACGCCGAGCACGAGTACGTCTACTCCGACAAGGAGCGCGACGCGCTCCTCGTCGAGGGCCAGGCCAGGGGCTGGCGCATCCCGAAGGACAACGGCGTGCAGCGCTACAAGGGTCTCGGCGAGATGAACCACCAGGAGCTGTGGGAGACCACGATGAATCCCGAGACCCGCACCCTGCTGCAGGTCACCATGGACGACGCGGCTGCTGCCGACGAGATCTTCTCGACCCTGATGGGCGAAGACGTCGAGAGCCGCCGAAACTTCATCCAGAAGAACGCGAAGGACGTGCGTTTCCTTGACATCTGATGTGATCGAGCCCGGCGTGGGCGGCGACGACACCAACGGCGGCCACGGCATCCACGGGCGCATCGACCAGGTCGACCTGCAGCTCGAGATGCAGCGCTCCTACCTCGACTACGCGATGAGCGTCATCGTCGGGCGCGCGCTGCCCGACGTGCGCGACGGCCTCAAGCCCGTGCACCGCCGCGTGATCTACGCGATGTACGACGGCGGCTACCGCCCCGACAAGGCGTTCTCCAAGTGCGCCCGTGTCGTCGGCGACGTCATGGGCCAGTTCCACCCGCACGGTGACACGGCCATCTACGACGCGCTCGTCCGTCTCGTGCAGCCGTGGAGCCTGCGCTACCCGCTCGCACTCGGGCAGGGCAACTTCGGCTCGCCGGGCAACGACGGCGCCGCCGCCCCTCGATACACCGAGACCAAGATGGCTCCGCTCGCGCTCGAGATGGTGCGAGACATCGAGAAGGAGACCGTCGACTTCCAGGACAACTACGACGGTCGCACGCAGGAGCCGTCGATCCTGCCCGCGCGGTTCCCGAACCTGCTCGTCAACGGCTCGGTCGGCATCGCGGTCGGCATGGCCACGAACATCCCGCCGCACAACCTGCGCGAAGTGGCATCCGGCGCCCAGTGGTACCTCGAGCACCCCGAGGCATCCCGCGAGGAACTGCAGGAGGCGCTGATCCAGCGCATCAAGGGACCCGACTTCCCGACCGGTGCGCAGATCCTCGGCGTCAAGGGCATCAACGACGCCTACCGCACCGGCCGCGGCTCGATCACCATGCGGGCGGTCGTCTCGGTCGAGGAGCTCCAGGGCCGCACCTGCCTCGTCGTCACCGAACTGCCCTACCAGGTGAACCCCGACAACCTGGCGATCAAGATCGCCGACATGGTGAAGGACGGCAAGCTCAGCGGCATCGCCGACATCCGCGACGAGACGTCGGGTCGCACCGGCCAGCGCCTCGTGCTCGTGCTCAAGCGCGACGCCGTCGCCAAGGTCGTGCTGAACAACCTCTACAAGCACACCCCGCTGCAGGAGAACTTCGGCGCGAACATGCTCGCGATCGTCGACGGCGTGCCCCGCACCCTCTCGATCGACGGCTTCATCGCGCACTGGGTCGACCACCAGGTCGAGGTCATCGTGCGCCGCACGCAGTACCTGCTGCGCGAGGCCGAAGCTCGCATGCACATCCTCCGCGCCTACCTCAAGGCGCTCGACGCGCTCGACGAGGTCATCGCGCTCATCCGTCGGTCGCCGACAGTCGAGGAGGCCCGCGACGGGCTGATCGACCTGCTCACGATCGACGAACTCCAGGCCCGGGCCATCCTCGAGTTGCAGCTCCGTCGGCTCGCAGCTCTCGAACGCCAGAAGATCATCGAAGAGGCCGAGAAGCTCGAGCACGAGATCGCCGACTACCGCGAGATCATCGCGTCGCCCGAGCGGCAGCGCACGATCATCTCCGAAGAGCTCGCCGAGATCGTCGACAAGTACGGGGACGACCGGCGCACCCAGATCATGCCCGGCTTCGACGGCGACATGTCGGTCGAAGACCTGATCCCCGAGGAGGAGATGGTCGTCACCGTCACGCGCGGCGGGTACGTCAAGCGCACGCGCAGCGACAACTACCGCTCGCAGCACCGCGGCGGCAAGGGCGTGAAGGGCGCACAGCTCCGAGCGGATGACGTGGTCGAGCACTTCTTCGTGACCACCACGCACCACTGGCTGCTGTTCTTCACGAACATGGGCCGCGTCTACCGCGCGAAGACCTACGAGCTGCAGGAGGGCGGCCGCGACGCGAAGGGCCAGCACCTCGCGAACCTGCTCGAGCTCCAGCCCGACGAGCAGGTCGCCGAGATCCTCGACATCCGCGACTACGCGGTGGCGCAGTACCTCGTGCTCGCCACGCGCGAGGGCCTCGTCAAGAAGACCGACCTGACGGCCTACGACACGAACCGCTCGCGCGGCGTCATCGCGATCAACCTGCGCGAGGGCGACGAGCTCGTCTCCGCGATGCTGGCCGACGAGAAGGACGAGATCCTCCTCGTCTCCCGCAAGGGCATGTCGCTCCGCTTCAAGGCCACCGACGACGCCATCCGGCCCATGGGTCGCTCGACCTCGGGCGTGAAGGGCATGTCGTTCCGCGAGGGCGACTCCCTGCTCGAGGCATCCGTCGTCCCCGCGTCCGTCGAGATCGACGATGCGGCGATCGACTCGGATGACGCGGTCGGCGACGGCCCGTACGTCTTCGTCGTCACCGAGGGCGGCTACGCCAAGCGCACGAATGTGGCGCAGTACCGCCTTCAGAATCGAGGCGGAATCGGCATCAAGGTCGCGAAGCTGTCCGACGATCGAGGCGACCTGGCAGGCGCGCTCATCGTCGCCGACGGCGACGAGGTCCTCGTGGTTCTTGCCAGCGGCAAGGTGGTACGCTCTGACGTCGCCGAGGTTCCCGCCAAGGGCAGGGACACGATGGGCGTCGTCTTCGCGAAGTTCGCCGTCGACGACCGCATCATCGCGATCGCGAAGAATTCCGAACGGAATCTCGTGGAGGAGGCCGCAGAGACCGATGCGGTCGAGGTCACGGGAGAGGAGTAGTCGTCTATGAGTAGCGTCGCAGAGAAGCTCGCACGCAAGTCCAACCGCCGACCCGCCGCGAAGCAGGTGCGCCTGCGCCTGGTCTACATCGACTTCTGGTCGGCAGTGAAGCTGTCGTTCCTGATCGCCGTGGCCCTTGCCGTGGTCGGCATCGTCGTCACGTTCCTGGTGCACACGGTGCTGAGCTCGACCGGCATCTTCGAGAACCTGAACTCGCTCGTGCAGGACGTCGCCGGCGCCGGCACCGACCTGACGTCCGTGCTCTCGCTCGGCAACGTCATGGGATTCGCCATCGTCGCGGCGCTCCTCAACCTGGTCGTCACCACGGCGCTCGGGGCGATCCTGGCCGTGCTGTACAACCTGAGCGTCAAGATCACGGGCGGAATCCTCGTCGGATTCACGAACAACTGATGCGCTTTTCGGCTCGATTCGGATATTGCCGAACCTTCAGGTAGTCTTTCCTTCGGCCGAAATTCGGGGATATAGCTCAGGCGGTTAGAGCGCTTCGCTGATAACGAAGAGGTCCGAGGTTCAAGTCCTCGTATCCCCACTCCACAACTCCACACCCAGGATGCCCACGGCATCCGATCCGGGGCCTTAGCTCAGTTGGTAGAGCGCCTGCTTTGCAAGCAGGATGTCAGGAGTTCGAATCTCCTAGGCTCCACGGTCTTCTTCTTCAGGCGTGCATTCACGCCAGCCTCGTTCGGTTCCGCTCGTGATCCGTCGGGTCTCAGCGGTTACAGTGTCCGGATGGACATTCGCATCGCCGCGTACGGGGTCATCATCCGCAACGGAGAGATCCTGCTGTCCCATTGGAACGAGCACGGGCGCTCCGGATGGACGCTCCCGGGCGGCGGCATCGAGGGCGATGAGCACCCGTCTGCGGCGGTCGTACGCGAGATCCGCGAGGAGACCGGCCACGAGGCATCCGTAGACCGTCTCCTCGGCATCGACACGATGGTCGTACCGGCGGCGAAGCGGCTCAAGGGCTCGGCCCCGTTGTACGCGATGCGCGTGATCTACCGAGCGCACGTGACCGGCGGCGAGCTTCGCAACGAGGTCGGAGGATCGAGTGACGAGGCACGATGGGTGCCGCTCGATGAGGTCTCGTCGCTGCACCGGGTGAGCCTGCTCGACATCGGGCTGCGCCTCGACGCGGCTGAGCCGGCCGACGGGGTTCCGCCGGTCGGCTGAAACCCGCTCGCGTGCGATCCGGACCCCGCACCGAGGACGTCGGTGATGCGGGCTCCGCGTCGCGCGCGAGGGGCGCGTTCCACGGTTCGTGCGAGGTGCGAGGTGTGAGGCACCCGCACGGACCAAGAACGGCCGAGACGACCGTTCCCGATCCGTGCAGGTGCGTGGTGTTCGGCTGCGGCGCACATCAGGCCATCGGGCTTCCGAGCGTGTGCAGCTGCACCAGGAGATCACCATGGGCCTCGGATGCGGCCCGCGCCGTGTGACGGCGCAGCAGCACCGTCTCGGGCGTGCGCAGTGCTTCACGTCGACGGCTCCACGCGAGGAGCGCGAGGCCGAGACGTCGTGCGACGCGATCCTGGAGGTCCAGGTGTCGGGGTTGATAGTAGCTGCTGCGTCCCGCGGTGGGGCGAGCGGCCGTGAGGGTCGTGGAGTTCACGATCGGTTCCTTTGTTCGGTGGTGCTGGGTGAGGTTCCGCACGACGTCGTCGGCGGGGGAGGGTCTCTGGACGGATGCCGCATTCCAGGCCCCGGAGCGGCGGCCGAGCGGCGGACGGAATCGCCGAAGCCGTATCACGGCACGCGTGAGCGAACCGTAGACGGCGGGCGGGAAGGCGCGGTCGGATGGACCGGAGTTCAGAGGGTTCGGACGGTCCGTGCCGGTCGGTCGACGTTCGACCTGTCCGCGGCGGGAACCGGGAGCCCGACCTCTTCAGGCGGGATGACGTTCACGCCCGAGGCGTGTGACGTCGAAGCGGCTCAGCCGGCCGCGGGCACGAGGAGGAATCCGATGTGCCGATCAAAATCGATGTGCTTGTTCATGGGACTCAACTCCTCTCGTGTTCTGGTGAGTATCACCGAAATGAAAACATAGCGGGAGATTCACAGGTTGCGCAAGCACCGAACGCGAATCCGTCTCGAATTCAGTGGCAGCCCTGAGAAGAACGGGTGCGGGGACGACGAAGGCCCCGCACGTGTGCGGGGCCTTCGGGGTCGAACATCGACCGGAACTCCGCCAGGCATCAACCTGCCGGAGCTTCGGGCGTGGCGCGTCAGAGTGCGGGTGAGGAGCCCGCGCCGGGTGCCGGCTCGTCGTCGGCGACCCAGAGTTCGTCGTCGGCTCGGAAGGTCTGCCAGACCGCGTACGCGATGCCGGCGGCGATGGTGATGCCGGCGACGACGGCCAGGGAGCCGCCGAAGCCGAGCCCGCTCTTCTTGGCGGGGGCAGGGGCGGCGGCGGGTGCGACACGCTGCAGCGCGCGTCGCACGCGGGTGTCGTTGGCGATGTCGCCGATCGACAGCACCGAACCCAGCGCCGAGCCGGCGGCGCGCTCCAGCGAGTCGCCTGCAGTGGATGCGAGTTCCTTCGCCTGGCTCAGGCGTGGACGGACGTAACCCTGGTAGCCGGACCGGACGCGGGGCACCACCTCTTCTTGCGAGAGTGCCTTGAGCTGGCGAGTGACCTCGCGTGCGACCTCGTTCGCGCGGTCGATCACGAGCTGTTGGTCCCCCCACAGATCTTCGGCACTACTGCGCAGCCGCTTGAGTTCTTTCTGGCGCTTGCGTGACAGGCTCATCTCGACCCTCCATCGATGTGCAGCGAATCACTCCATCTTGCCATCGAATGAGCTGGAAGCGGGGTGGGAGTCGTAAACCCGTATTCCCCTTGACGAATCAGTGCGTGACAGAATATGGGAATGCCGATTCACACCGCAGTCGCGACCCTCAACACCAACCTCGGACCGATCAAGGTCGACCTCTACGGACACCACGCACCGAAGACGGTCAAGAACTTCGTCGGTCTCGCGACCGGCGAGATCGAATGGACCCACCCGGCCACGGGCCAGAAGTCGAACGACCCGCTGTACGACGGCGTCGTGTTCCACCGCATCATCCCCGGTTTCATGATCCAGGGCGGCGACCCGCTCGGCCAGGGCATCGGCGGACCGGGCTACCAGTTCGACGACGAGATCAACCCCGAACTCGACTTCACCGAGCCCTACGTCCTCGCCATGGCGAACGCCGGCATCCAGGGCGGCCGCGGCACCAACGGCTCGCAGTTCTTCATCACCGTCGGCCCCACCACCTGGCTGCAGGGCAAGCACTCCATCTTCGGCAAGGTGACGGATGCCGACAGCCAGGCCATCGTCGACAAGCTGGCGTCCGTTCCGACCGACGGCCGCGACCGTCCGCTCGACGACGTGGTGATCGAGAGCATCACTGTCGAGCAGGTCTGATCCACCGGTGAGCGATGCCGGCGCGCAGCGCGCGAACTTCTGCTACCGGCATCCCGACCGTCAGAGCTTCGTGCTCTGCCAGCGCTGCGGGCGCACGGTGTGCGGCGAATGCCAGACACCGGCGCCCGTCGGCGTGATCTGCCCGGAGTGCATGCGCGAACAGCGCGCCTCCGCGCCTCGCACCAAGCCCGCGTTCTTCGCCCGTGTGGGTGCGGCGGCGGGCCGCGGTGCACCCGTCGTCACGTATTCCCTCATCGGCATCTCCGTGGTGGCGTACGTGTTCCAGTGGTTGCTGGGGCCTGTGGTCGCGACCTACCTCGCGTTCACGCCCCAGGCGATGTCGGTCGACACGTACGAGCCGTGGCGGGCGCTCACGAGCGTCTTCCTGCACGGCTCGATCCTGCACCTGCTGCTGAACATGTACACCCTGTGGCTGTTCGGACAGCTCCTCGAGTCGATGCTCGGCCGCTGGCGCTTCCTGGCGCTCTACCTGATCAGCGGGCTCGCCGGCTCGGTGGGCGTGGTGCTGCTCGCCGCGCCGCTCGGCTGGGTGCTCGGTGCCTCCGGCGCCATCTTCGGACTCATGGGCGCGTTCGTCGTGATCCAGCGGCGCCTCGGCGGCAACCTCACGCAGCTCTACATCCTGCTCGCGATCAACCTCGGCATCGGGTTCCTGCCGGGTGCGAACATCTCGTGGCAGGCGCACCTCGGCGGGCTCGTGGGCGGTGCGCTGGTCGGCCTCATCTACCTCGAGACGCGGTCACGTGCCCGTCGGGGCATGCAGATCGCCCTGCTCGCGGCGCTCGTGGTCGTGCTGATGGTGCTCGGCACGGTCGTGGCCGACCTGAAGCTCGACGCACTGTAGTTATCCACAGGTCCCTCCACAACTGGGGAGAGAGTTACACCCGTGTAATTGTCGACGCCCGGGCGGTCGGCCCGAGTGCACCGGACACGCAGAAAGACGAGCGGATGCCGCATCCGCTCGTCTTCTGAAGGTGTGTGGTTCGGCTCAGCGCCAGCGCGTCGTCATGAGGAAGCCGATGAAGGCGATGCCGAAGCCGATGAGGATGTTCCACGAGCCGAGGTCTGCGATGGGCAGCTTGCCCTGGCTCACGTAGAACAGGATGATCCACGCGAGTCCGAGCAGCATGAAGCCGAACATGACGGGCTTGAACCAGACCGGGTTCGGGGCTTCTTCGCCGCTCGTCTGCTCCGCGCGCGCGGGCTTGGGGGATTTCGTACGTGCCATGCGGGTGATTCTAGCCGAGAGCGGGCAGGACTCACAGCCGAGGGTGCCGCGGGACCAATAGAATCGAGCCCATGTCCGATCCGGAGCTCGAGGGGCCTCGTCGCGCGCGCGGGCGCGACGACGCGCAGCGAGCCAAGCCCCGGCACCGGGTCAGCGTCGTCGGCGTGATCGGCGAGCTGCTGCTCACCGCCGGCGTCTTGATCCTGCTGTTCCTCGGATGGCAGCTGTGGTGGAACGACGCGATCATGGCGAGCCAGCAGGCGACCGCGGCATCCGAGCAGAGTGCGGAATGGGCCGAGCAGGCCCGCGCGCAGCAGAGCGGCGAGCCTGCGCCGAAGCCCGAGGACTACGGCGAGCCCGTCGTCGGGCCCGCGGAGTACCCGAACGGCGAGGCGTTCGCGGTCATGTACGTGCCGCGGTTCGACGCGCCAGGCACCCATGACTCGGTGCGCCAGATCGCCGAGGGCTACGGACTCGACGTGCTCAACAGCTTCGAGACCGGCGTCGGCCACTATCCGGGCACGCAGATGCCGGGCCAGGTCGGGAACTTCGCGATCGCGTCGCACCGGAGTGCCTACGGCGGCGGCATGCACGAGATCGAGCAGTTCCAGCTCGGCGACCCGATCTACATCCAGACGAAGGACGGCTGGTACACGTACCGTTTCCGCGACTTCGAGTACGTCACACCCGACACGGTCGACGTGCTCGCCGCGGTGCCGCACCGTCCCGACCTGCAACCGACCGATCGCGTCATCACGTTGACGACCTGCAATCCGCTGTACTCGACGGCCGAGCGCCTCGTCGCCTACGGCGTGCTCGACGCCTGGCAGCCGGCTTCCGCCGGTCCGCCGGCCGAGATCGCCGACATCGTCGCAACCTGGGGGTCCTGAACATGTACGGAGCGCTGTGGCGCGTACTGCCCGGACCCGTCTGGTTGCGCCTCATCCTGCTGCTGATCCTGATCGCAGCCGCTGTCTACGCCCTCTTCACGTGGGTGTTCCCCTGGGTCGACGGCATCGTCAACCCGATCGACGTCACGGTGGACCAATGACCCGAATCCTCGTCATCGACAACTACGACAGCTTCGTGTACACCCTGAACGGGTACCTGCAGGAGCTCGGCGCCGACACGGAGGTGCTGCGCAACGACGCGTTCCCCGTGTCCGAGGTCGCCGAGCGCATCGCCCGGTACGACGCGGTGCTCGTCTCGCCCGGGCCCGGCAAGCCGTCGGATGCCGGCGTCTCGATCCCCACGGTGCACGCGGCCCACGCGGCGGGCATCCCGCTGCTCGGCGTCTGCCTCGGACACCAGGCCATCGCCGAGGCGTTCGGTGCCGTCGTCACGAACGCCGAGGAGCTGATGCACGGCAAGACGTCGAGCATCACGCACGACGGCAGCGACTTCTACCGTGGCGTGCCACAGCCGTTCACGGCGACCCGGTACCACTCGCTGGCGGTCGTCGATGAGACGGTTCCGTCCGACCTGATCGTGACGAGCCGTACGCAGGGCGGCGTCATCATGGGTCTCCGGCACGAGAGTGCGCCGATCTTCGGCGTGCAGTTCCACCCCGAGTCGGTGCTCACCGAGGGCGGCTATCGCATGCTCGGCAACTGGCTCGCCGTCGCAGGACTGGCGGATGCCCCGGAGCGGGCCGCCGGACTGAACCCGCTGCTGCGCGCGACTGCCGGCTGAACACAGGCGACCGAGCCGGTGGGCCCATGCGATCGCTGCCGGCGGTCGCCCGACCGCTCTGCCGAGGGTGCTCAGCCGAGGGTGCCGCGGAGGGTGCTCAGCCCGCGCAGTAGGTGAGTTCGACCTCGGACCGCTGCGGCACGTCTCCCGGCGGGAGGGACTGCTGCGTGACCGGGGAGCCGGGCTGCGAGGCGCACGCAGGGTCGGGCTTCGGCACCGGCGTGAGCTGCAGGTTCTCGGCGGACAGGTAGGACGAGGCCGCCTCGAGGGTCTGGCCGGTGAGGTCGGGGAGCGTGACCGATCCGTTCGAGATGTCGAAGTTCACGGTCGAGCCGACCTCGACCGAGGCTCCGGCCTCGGGCGAGGTGCCGAGGACGATGTCGGCCGCCACGGTCGGTGAGGTCTGCCTGGTCTCGGTGCCCGGCTTGAGCCCCGCTGCCTCGAGGTCGGCCTTGGCCTGGTCGAGGGACTTGTTGCGCACGTCGGGCACGGACACGGCCTCGCGACCGGTCGAGACGAAGACGGTGATCGGCGTGTTGACGTCGACGATCTCGCCGGCCGGGGGATCGGTGTGCGTCACGTTGCCGGCGGCGATGTCGTCGCTCGTCTCGTCGACCCGCGTGGCCGAGAGCCCGAGCTCCTGCAGCTGATCGACGGCGTCTTCGTACGTGGTGTCGGTGAACGCGGGGACCTCGCGCGCGTTGGAGGGGACCTCGACCGTGGGTTGCAGGTTGAACGCCCAGTACATGACCGCCACGACGATGACGATCACGCCGATGATGCCCGACCAGATCCAGATGGCCGGCGGGCGGCGCTGGGTTCGGGCCATCGTCTCGTCTTCGGTCAGCTGGCGCAGCGCCAGCTCCGACGTGGAGAGTGAGCCCGTGGGGGTGGTGCCGAAGAACGCGTTGGCCTCGTCGGGCGCCTGGTGCACCGGGACGCGACCGGATGCCGCGGTGTCGATGTCGGCACGGAACTCGGCGGCGGTCTGGTAGCGGCCCTCGCGGGTCTTGGTGAGCGCGTGCATCACGACCGCGTCGAGCGCAGGGGACACGCGCGGGTTGATGACGCTCGGCTTGACGGGCCGTTCGCTCACGTGCTGGTAGGCGACGGCAACGGGCGTGTCTCCGCGGAACGGCGGCCGACCGGTGAGCATCTCGAAGAGCACGACGCCGGTGGAGTAGAGGTCGGTGCGCGCATCGACCGTCTCGCCCTTGGCCTGCTCGGGAGAGAAGTACGAGGCGGTGCCGAGGATCGCCGTGGTCTGGGCCACCGTGGTGGAGGAGTCGGAGACGGCACGCGCGATGCCGAAGTCCATCACCTTCACCTGGCCGGTGGTGGTGATCATGATGTTGCCGGGCTTGATGTCGCGGTGCACGACACCGGCTCGATGGGAGTACTCGAGCGCGGTCAGCACGCCGTCGATGACGCGCACGGCAGCGGCCGGCTCGAGGGGGCCGTCGTGGATGATGTCCTTGAGCAGGCGCCCCTCGACGAATTCCATGACGATGAAGGGCAGCTGCACCTCGTGACCGGATGCATCGGTCACGGTCTCCTCGCCCGCGTCGAACACGCGCACGATGGTCGGGTGCGCCATGCGCGCGGCCGACTGGGCCTCCTGGCGGAACCGCATGCGGAACGCGGGATCGGTCGCCAGTTGCGGCTTCAGCAGCTTGATGGCGACCTGGCGCCCGAGCCGGGTGTCCTGACCGACATGGACGTCGGACATGCCGCCACGGCCGATGAGCTGACCGACGCGGTACCGCTCGGCGAGCATCCGTCCTTCGTCAGTCACGTGTGGTCAGTCCCTCTCGTTCGCATCGGCCCGCACTGGATGCCGGCGGAAGCCCTGGTTCCCGTCGGGGAACCAGGGGCGTCGTCAGTTCGTCTCGGTCTCGGGCTCGGGCTCGGCAGCGGGGTCTTCGTCTGCTGCGGCGACCGTCGCCGACGACTCGGGCGAGGTGCCCGAGCTCAGCTGGCCGCAGAAGTAGAGGTACGACACGGTGACGGTGTCGCCCTCGGCCGCGTCGGCGTTCACCGTGATCGAGACGTTCGTCGCGCCGGCGCCGAGCGGAGGTGCCGCGGAGGCCGGGCCGCCGACGTTCACCTGGTAGCCGGACAGGGTCTGGCCGGCCGGGCAGGTGGCTGCGGGCCACGAGACCTCGATGGACCCGCCGGGCAGGACGGTCGTCGGGGTCAGGGTGGGTGCCGCAGGCGTGGTGGGGGTCTCAGGCGCCGCGTAGTACGTGATGGTGACCTCGGACCCGATGGGGACGGGGCCGGTGGGGTTCACGTCGTAGACGATGCCCGTGCCGGACGGGTCGGTCGCAGCCTTGCCCTCGACGGCGTTCGCCTGCATGCCCAGCTCGCTGAGCTTGGCGCGCGCGTCGTCGGAGGAGAGGCCGACGAAGTCGTCGGGATTGATCTGCGCGGTCGTCGGCGCCTCGCTCGTGGGCGGCGGGGTGCTGGCCGGCGTGCTGGGCGGCGTGCTGCGCGTGCTGGCGGTGCTGCTGCTCGGGGTCTCCTTGCCGCCGCCGCCGTTCGAGGCGAGCGCGATGATCGTGCCGATGAGCACGATCGCGAGGATGGCGATGAGCACGATGAGCGGCCAGGTCCAGGGACTGCGCTTCTTCTCCTCGGGCTCGCCCTCCTCCTCTTCGCCGGGGGCGCCGGTGGGGAGGACGGTGGTCGCCGTGGTGGCTCCGGCCTGGGGCATGAGCATGGTCGCGGCGGTCGCTGCGCCGGCGAGGCCGAGCACTGCGGGAACGGCCACGGAGGCGCCCTGCACGTCGCCTCGGCGGAGGGCCGACGCGGCGCGTGCGAGATGGGCCGCCGTCTGCGGGCGCTCGGCCGGGTTCTTCGCGATGCACGCGTAGACGAGGTTGCGGACCGGCTCGGAGACGGTCACGGGAAGGTCGGGCGGCGTCTCGTTGATCTGCGCCATCGCGATGGCGACCTGGGACTCGCCGGTGAACGGTCGACGACCCGCGAGCGCCTCGTAGGCGACGATGCCGAGCGAGTAGATGTCGGTCGTCGGCGACGCCGGGTGACCCGAGGCCTGCTCGGGCGAGAGGTACTGCACCGTGCCCATGACCTGGCCGGTCGCGGTGAGCGGCACCTGGTCGGCGATGCGCGCGATGCCGAAGTCGGTGATCTTCACACGGCCGTCGGGCGTGATGAGCAGGTTGCCGGGCTTGATGTCGCGGTGCACCAGGCCCGCGGCGTGTGCGGCCTGCAGGGCATTGGACGTCTGGGCCACGATGTCGAGCACCTTGTCGGTGGACAGCACGTGCTCGCGCTCGAGGATCGTGGAGAGCGCCTCGCCCGGAACGAGTTCCATGACGAGGTAGGCGCTGCCCTCCTCTTCGCCGTAGTCGAAGACGTTGGCGATGCCCTCGTGGTTCACGAGTGCCGCGTGGCGCGCCTCGGCGCGGAAGCGCTCGAGGAAGCCCGGATCGCCGAGGTACTCGTCCTTCAGGATCTTGATGGCGACCTGTCGGCCGATGACGAGGTCTGTGGCCTGCCACACCTCGCCCATCCCGCCGATCGCGATGCGGGATTGCAGCTCGTAGCGCCCCCCGAAGGTGAGCCCTGCGCTCGGTCTCATTTGTTCAGCACCGCCTCTAGTACCTGCTTTGCGATGGGTGCGGCGATGAGATTGCCGTACCCCTCCTGACCAAGTCCCCCGCCATCCTCCACGAGTACCGTGATCGCATACTGAGGGTTGTCCGCGGGGGCAAAACCGGTGAACCACAAGGTGTAAGGGTCATCCTCGCCGTTCTCCGCTGTACCCGTCTTACCGGCCACGCTGACGCCGTCTATTCTTGCATTACTCGCGGCCCCGGATTCGACGCCGTTGGTCATCATCTCGGTCATGGTCCTCGCCGTGTCCTCGCTGATGGCCCGTCCGAATTCCGACGGCTCGAACTCCTGCAGTGGCGTGAAGTCGGGTGCGGTGATCCCGTCGACCAGGTTCGGGTTCATCACGATGCCGCCGTTCGCGATCGCGGCCGACACCATCGCCATCTGGAGCGGGGTCGCGCGCACCGTGTACTGGCCGAACGCCGTCAGCGCGGTCTGCGGCTCGTCGAGGCCGCGCGGGTAGACGCTCGGCTCGGTCGCCGTCGGGATCTCGAACTCGTGGTTGAAGCCGAACTTCTCGGCCTGCTCGCGGATCGCATCGTCGCCGAGCTCCATGCCGAGTTCGGCGAACGGGATGTTGCACGAGAACCGGAGCGCGTCGGCGAGGGTCACGGTGCTCCCGCCGTCGCCGCAGGTTCCACCGCCCGAGTTGATGACGACGGAATCGGTGCCGGGGAGGGTGAGCGTGCCCGGGTTCGGGAACGTGCTCTCGGGCGTGTAGCGGCCCGACTCGAGCGCGGCGGCGGTCACGACCAGCTTGAACACGGATCCGGGCGGGTTCATGTCGCCGCCGGTGGCGCGATTGATGAGCGGATCGCTGGGATCCGCGAGGAGACCGTCGTAGGTCGCCTGCACCTCGGCCGTGTTGTGGGAGACGAGGGCGTTCGGGTCGAACGTGGGCTTGGTGACCATCGCGAGGATCTTGCCCGTCGACGGCTCGGTGACGATGACCGCGCCCTGGTAGTCGCCGAGCGCGTCCCAGGCCGCCTGCTGGGCGACCGGGTCGATCGCGACGTCGACCGAGGCGCCCATCGGGTCCTGACCGGAGATGAGGCGGTTGATCTTGTCGAAGAACTGCGAGGACGCCTGCCCGCTCAGGTAGTCGTTGAGCGAGCTCTCGAGCCCGGTCGCCTCGCCGTTGACAGGGATGTAGCCCGTGACCGCCGCGTAGAGCGGGCCGTTCGGGTACACGCGGAGGAACTTGTAGTCGTCATCGGACGGCTGCGAGAAGGCCACCGGCGTGCCGTCGACGAGGATCGGGCCCCGCTCCACCGAGTAGCTCTCGTACAGCGTGCGGGAGTTGCGCGGATCCGATGCGAGCGTGTCGGCCGCGAAGTACTGCACGATCGTCGTCGAGACGAAGAGCGCCGTGAACATCAGCAGGGCGACGATGCTGACGCGCTTGAGTTCTCGGTTCATCCGTCGATCACCAGCCTCGGGTGGTTGCGGACCGTGTCCGAGAGTCGCAGCAGCAGCGCCACGATGATCCAGTTCGCGACGAGGGAGGAACCACCGGCCGCGAGGAAGGGGGTCGTCAGGCCGGTCAGGGGGATCACGCGGGTCACGCCGCCCACGACGATGAAGACCTGGAGCGCGACGACGAAGGCCAGGCCCACGCCGAGGAGCTTGCCGAAGTCGTCCTGCCCGGCGAAGCCGATGCGGAACCCGCGGGCCACGAGCAGCACGTAGAGCGCGAAGATCGCGAACAGCCCGGCGAGGCCGAGTTCCTCCCCGAGGCTGGCGATGATGTAGTCACTCTGCGGGACCGGCGTGATGTCGGGGCTGCCGCGGCCCCATCCGGTGCCGATGAGACCGCCGTTGGCGAGCCCGAAGAGCCCTTGCACCAGCTGGTAGCTTCCGCCTGGGTCCGCGTTGTAGCGGGCGTCGCTGAAGGGCTCCAGCCAGTTCTGGAACCGCGCGTGGACGTAGTCGAGCGTCTGGCTGGCGATGAGGGCGCCCGCGAGGAACATGGAGAGTCCGAGCACGACCCACGAGAGGCGGCTCGTCGCCACGTAGAGCATGACGAGGAACAGCCCGAAGTAGAGCAGGGCGGTGCCGAGGTCGCGCTGGAACACGATCACGGCCATCGACAGGGCCCAGACGATGAGGAGCGGACCGAGGTCGCGCGCCCGCGGGAATCGCATGCCGAGGAACTTCGTGCCCACCATCGACAGCGAGTCGCGGTTGCGCACGAGGTAGCCGGCGAAGAAGACCGCGAGGGCGATCTTCGCGATCTCACCGGGCTGGAACGTCGCGAACGAGCCGACGCTGATCCACACGCGGGCGCCGTTGATCTCCTGGCCGATGCCGGGCACGAGCGGCAGGAGCAGCAGGACGATCGCGACGAGGCCCGAGAGGTAGGTGTAGCGGAAGAGCACCCGGTGGTTGCGGATCAGCAGGATCGTGGTGATCGCGGCGATGATCGCGATGGCGCTCCACGCGATCTGGCGCACGGATGCGCTCTCCCAGCCGGTCTCGCCGAACGCGATGTCGATGCGGTAGATCTGGGCGATACCGAGCCCGTTCAGCACGGTCGCGATGGGCAGCAGGAAGGGGTCGGCGTCACGCGCGACGAAGCGCATGACGACGTGCAGGCCGAACACCAGCACCGAGAGCCCGGCGCCCAGCAGGACGAGCTGCGTGTCGATGTGTCCGAGTGCGCCGAGCTGCACGAGCACGATCGCGCTCGCGTTGATGAAGCAGGCCACGAGCAGCAGCCAGAATTCGAGGTTGCGCAGGCGCTGCGGCATCCGGATGCGACGGATGCCGTCGGGCGGCGTCGCGGTCGGCTGCGGGGTCGGCTGCGGGGTCGCGGCGATGCGGCCGGTGGCGGCGTCACTCAAGGGACTCCTCCAATCTGGCCACGATCTGGGTGGCGTCGGCGAGCGATCCGGCACTGATCGTCTTCTCGACGCGCTGCTGGTCGTACGTGCGCAGGTCGGCCATGTCGATGCTCGTCTCGCGGTACAGCTCGTGCAGCGAGATCGGACCGAGATCCTGCTGGATGCCCTGGTAGATCGCCACGCGGCCGTTCGACTCGCCCACGTAGTACCGCGTCTGCGTCCACTGGTAACCGAGAGCCACGATCGCGACGATGGCCGCGACCAGGGCGAAGATCCAGAAGCCCCAGACCCAGCGGCGACGACGGCGCCGGCGGGCATCCTCTTCGATGATCTCGTCGAAGTAGTCGGCCGAGTCGGGCTCGAAGTGCGTCTCTTGCACCGGATGCGGCCGGAACGGCGCCAGTCGGATGGCCCTGGCCCGCACGGGCTCGGACGGGGCACCGAAGGCGAGCGGGGCGGCGGCGGAGCCGACCACGAGCGGCGGCGTCGCAGGAGCAGGCGGATCGCCGATGTCGAGCACGACGACGGTCACGTTGTCGGGGGCGCCGCCGTCGAGCGACGCCTTCACGAGGCGGTCGGCGACCTGCTTCGCGCCGGCCTCGGCCGACAGCTGCTCGAGGATCTCGTCGAACGAGACCACGCCCGAGAGCCCGTCGGAGCAGATCAGCCAGCGATCGCCCGGACGCGTGTCGAGCAGCATGGAGTCGATCTCGGGGGAGGCCTCGACGTCGCCGAGCACGCGCATGAGCACCGAACGCCGGGGGTGCACCATCGCCTCCTCGGCGGTGATGCGGCCGGCATCGACGAGACGCTGCACGAACGTGTGGTCGATGGAGATCTGGCTGAGCTCGCCTGAGCGCAGCAGGTAGATGCGGGAGTCGCCGATGTGGGCGATGATGACGCGGTCGCCGTGGAGCAGGATCGCACTCGCGGTGGTGCCCATGCCCGTGAGCTCGGAATGCTCGGACACCGTCTCGGCGAGGCGCCGATTCGCGGCGATGAGCGCGCCCTCGAGTGCGGCGGAGGCCTCGGGCGCGGAGGCGTAGTCGCCGTCGGCCTCGGCGACGCGCTGCGTGACGATCGCGCTGGCGACGTCACCGCCGGCGTGGCCGCCCATGCCGTCGGCGACGAGGAACAGCCGTCGTCCGGCGTAGCCGGAGTCCTGGTTGTTCGCGCGGATGCGCCCGACGTGCGAGACCGCGGCGCTCGCCTTGACCGAGACCATGGCCTACCGCCGCAGCTCGAACGTGGTCGCTCCGACCTTGATGGTGGCTCCGATGGGGATGGGCACGGGGGCGGTCACCCGGACCCCGTCGAGGAAGGTGCCGTTCGTGGAATCCAGGTCCTGGATCATCCAGCGCCCGCTCCACAGCATCATGCGCGCGTGGTGGGTCGACGTGTAGTCGTCGCGGATGATGATGGCCGAGTCGCTCGAGCGGCCGATCGTGATCTCGTCACGGCCGAGGGGGAACTCCGTGCCCGCCTTCTGGCCGCTCGTGATGACGAGCTTCGAGGGCGTGTCGGAGCCGCCGGAGGTCGCGGTGCGGGTCGCCGCGCCGGCTGCGGCGCCGCCCATCGCCGCGCCCGCGGCCGCGGCGCCGCCGGCCGCCGCCGGTGCGGGCGACGCGGACGGCGACGGGAACGCCGGCGCGGGCGCCGGCGTCGAGCTCACGGAATCCGTCTGGAGCTTGCGCACACGCTGGCCGAAGAGGTCGCTGCGCAGCGCGTACACGATGGCGAAGATGAAGCCCCACAGCAGGAGGAGGAAGCCCAGTTGCAGGACCAGCAGCGTGAGTTCGCTCATTCGGCCGGCCCCCAGAAACCGCCGAGATCGTGGCGTTCGGTGGCCGGATCGGCGCGGGGCGCGGGGGACGCGGCTTGGGCGAGCACCCGGAACACGATACGCGAGCGGCCGATGGTGATGACCGCGTCGGGTTCGAGGATCGCCTCGGTGACGCGCGCGCCGTTCAGCTGCGTGCCGTTCGTGGAGCCGAGGTCGCGCACGCGCGCACGCGAACCGTCCCACTGCACCTCGGCATGGCGACGCGATGCGCCGGAGTCGTCGATCGTGACATCCGCCTCGCTGCCGCGCCCGATGACGGTGCGGCCCTTGATGATCGGATGCCGCGTGCCGCCGATGTCGAGCACGGGCGTCCAGGCGACCTGGCCCTTGACGTTGCGCGAGTCGACCTGCACGAGGCCCTCGGCCAGGCTCTCGTCGCTGACGAGGTCGATCGTGATGCCGCCGGCGAACTGGAAGCGCTGGCTCGCCGCGTGCTTCTGCACGAGGTCGACGAGCTCGTCGGTGAGCGCGGGACCGAGGCCGGCCATGCGCGCGTGATCGGCCGGCGACATCCGCACGCGGAACTGGTTCGGCACGAGGACGCGGTCGCGTGAGACGACCGCCGCCTTCGTGTCGATCTCCCGCTTCAGTGCCGCGGTGATCTCGACGGGCTGCAGCCCCGATCGAAAGGTCTTCGCGAAGGCGCCGTTGACGGCGCGTTCGAGACCTTTCTCGAAGTTGTCCAGTAGGCCCACAGGTCTCCCGATCCGGTTCCGTAGATTGCTGACATGCTAGCCCGATCGACTGGGAACACCGCCCCTCAGTCGACCGGAATGGCCGATTCGTCAGCCTCGAGATCGATCGACAGCGTCGGGATCGACGCCGTGAGCAGGGTGCCGTCGGCACGGCGGGAGCCCTCGACGTCCTTCATGCGCGGTGCGCCGTAGAGACGCGGGCCCTGGCCGGCGAGCGGCACCGAGACATCCGCTCCGGGGGCGATGAAGACCCGTTCGCCGCGCACGGTCACCTCGATGCCCTCGCCCGATTCCAGGTGGAACGAGATCGACGCGGCCTCGACCGTGACGCGCAGGCGGTTGCCGCGCAGCGCGAGCGGGAACGTGATCTTCTGCCAGGAGTCGGGCAGGCGCGGATCGAACGTGAACTTGCCGAGGTGGTCGCGGAAGCCGGCGAAGCCCATGACGAGCGCGGCCCAGACCCCGCCCGTGGAGGCGACGTGCACGCCGTCGGCCGCGTTGTGGTGCAGGTCGGCGAGGTCCACGTGCAGCGCTGAGCGGAAGTAGCGGATCGCGAGCTCGTGGTACCCGACCTCCGCGGCGATGATCGACTGCACCACGGCCGACAGGGTCGAGTCGCCCGTGGTCAGCGGGTCGTAGTACTCGAAGTCGGCGAGCTTCTCCTCGTTCGAGAAGCGGTCGCCCTGCAGGTAGAGGGCGAGCACGACATCCGCCTGCTTCAGCACCTGGAAGCGGTAGATGACGAGCGGGTGGTAGTGCAGGAGCAGCGGACGCCGGCTCTCGGGCGTGTGCTCGAGGTCCCAGAGCTCCTTCTCGAGGAAGGCGGAGTCCTGCGGGTGCACGCCGAGCTGGTCGTCGAACGGGATGTGCATGTGCGCGGCCGCGCGCCGCCACTCGCCGACCTCGCTCGGGCTCACCCCGAGGCGGGCGACGAGCTTGTGGTACGCGACCGGATCGCTCGCCTGCAGGTTGTCGACGGCGGCTGCCGCCGACGCGAGGTTCGCGCGGGCCATGACGTTCGTGTAGAGGTTGTCGTTCACGACCGTCGTGTACTCGTCGGGCCCGGTGACGCCGTGGATGTGGAACACCGAATCGGCCGTGCCGCCGGAACGCCAGAACCCGAGGTCCTCCCACATGCGCGCCGTCTCGACGAGGATGTCGATCGCGCCACGTCCCATGAAATCGGTGTCGCCGGTCGCGGCGACGTACTGGCAGAGCGCATAGGAGATGTCGGCGTCGATGTGGTACTGCGCCGTTCCGGCGGCGTAGTAGGCCGACGATTCGAGCCCGTTGATCGTGCGCCACGGGAAGAGTGCACCCCGCTGGTTCAGCTCGAGCGCGCGGGCGCGGGCGGAGTCGAGCATGCGCTGGCGGAACCGCAGCACGTTGCGCGCGACGTTCGGCGCGGTGTAGCTGAGGAACGGGAGCACGTAGATCTCGCTGTCCCAGAAGTAGTGACCGCCGTAGCCCGATCCGCTGACGCCCTTGGCGGCCACGCCGTCGCCGTCGGTGCGCGCCGTCGCCTGCGCGAGCTGGAACAGGTTCCACCGCACCGCCTGCTGCACGTCGGCCTGGCCCTCGATCTCGACATCGGCGCCGGCCCAGAAGTCGTCGAGCCAGGCTCGCTGCTGCGTGAACAGCTCGGCCACGCCCACGTCGATGCCGCGGTCGAGCGTGCGGTCGCAGCGGTCGACGAGCTCGCGTGTGGGCACGGTGCGGGCCGTGTGGTAGCTCACGAACTTCGTGATGCGGATCGGCTGGCCCTTGATGGCGTGCACCCGGTACAGGTGCTTCGCGAGGTCGTCGTCGATGGAGCCCGACTCGGTGAACTCGTTCTCGGTCGCGATCTCGTGCTCGACGGCGACCGCGATCGTCATGCCGGAGTTCGTGCACTGGTAGCCGAGCATGTAGCGGTCGCCCTGGGCGCGCTTGACGCGCGGCTGCAGCACCCGATCGGTGAACGTGTCGGCCTTGCGGGGGTCGAATGCGCCCGGCTCCTCCAGGACGCCGGACCGGTACTCGTCTCGCCCGTCCTGGCGATTCAGGATCTGGCTGGAGATCGCGACCGCGGCATCCGCGTCGAGCATCTCGACCTCGTAGTCGAGCACGACCAGGTGCCGGTCGGTGAACGAGACCATGCGGCGGGTCGTGATCCGCACGCGCTTGCCCGACGGGGTGCGCCACTCCATCGACCGAGAGAGCGCGCCCTGCCGGAAGTCGAGGCGACGCTCGTACGAGAGCAGCTCGGCGGTCGTGATGACCATCGGCTCGTCGTCGACGTAGAGCCGGATGATCTTGGCATCGGGCGCGTTCACGATGGTCTGCCCGACGCGGGCGAAGCCGAACGCCTCCTCGGCGTGGCGGATCGGCCACGTCTCGTGGAATCCGTTCACGAACGTGCCGTGCAGGTGGCCGTCGCGGCCCTCCTCGACGTTTCCGCGAAGGCCGAGGTATCCATTGCCGACCGCGAAGAGCGTCTCGGTACGTCCTTGGTCGTGGATGCCGAACTCGGTCTCGACGAGCGCCCACTCGTCGATCGGGAACCGGTTGCGGTCGAGGGGATCGGTGTCGGCGAACCTCATGCGGGGTCCTCTCGGGTTCGGGTCGGTGAGTCGGATGCCTCGGCGGCGCGCCGGACGGCCGGGAGCAGTTCGTCGAGCTCGTCGACGATCACGTCGGCGCCGAGCTCGCGCAGCGCGCCGCGCCCCACGCCTCGGTCGACGCCGACCACGAGGCCGAAGTCGCCGGTCGCGCCCGCTCGGATGCCCGACTCGGCGTCTTCCACGACCGCGCACGCCATCGTCGGCAGGCCGAGCAGGGCGGCCGCGTGCTCGAAGGTGTCGGGTGCGGGCTTGCCCGGGATGCCGTCGCGCGCGGCCACGAGGCCGTCGACGACGACCTCGAAGCGATCGTCGATGCCGGCCGCGGCCAGCACCGAGGGGGCGTTCTTCGAGCTGGAGACGACGGCCACGCGGCATCCGCTCGCGATCACCGCGTCGAGGAACGCGACGCTCGCCGGGTACGCCGCGACGCCCTCGTCGGCCAGCGTCTGGTTGAAGGCGTCGTTCTTGCGGTTACCGAGGCCGTGCACGGTCTCGAGATCGGGGCCGTCGGTCACCTCGCCCTCGGGAATGCGGATGCCGCGGCTCTCGAGCAGGCTGCGGACCCCGTCGTAGCGCGGCTTGCCGTCGATGTACGCGAAGTAGTCGCCCTCGACGTAGGGGGCCGCGCCGTGCTGCTCGAGGAACGGCGTGAACAGGCGCGACCAGGCGTGCATGTGCACGATCGCGGTGGGCGTGAGCACGCCGTCGAGGTCGAAGAGCCAGCCGCGGATGCCGCTGAGATCGGCGTCGGCGGGGGAGGGGTCTGGGGTGTTGCTCGGGGTGTTGCTGGGGGTGCTGTCTGGATTTTCAGGCGAGGTCACGGCCGTCCTTTCGTCGTGCCGGTCGCGGCAGTGGGACCCGCCGTTCGATGCTATTCCGCCGCGGTGCGACAGCGCGAGGGCGGATGCCGCGGTTCGGAGGATTCACGGAGGTGCGGGCGGGGTTCGTGCGGCATTCGTGCGGCCTGCGGGCGGCCCGTGGAGGCCCTGCGGGCCTCGAATGGCCTTTGCCCCCGCAAGATGTTAGGCTCTCGTGGCTGGACGCACTTCGGTGCGACCACATTTGCGCGAGTGGCGGAATTGGCAGACGCGCTGGCTTCAGGTGCCAGTACTCGCAAGGGTGTGGGGGTTCAAGTCCCCCCTCGCGCACACAGAGGTTTTCGCGAAATAGCGGAAATCAATTAGCGATATAGAAACGGTCCGGACCTCGATGAGGTTCCGGGCCGTTTTTGTGTGCCCGGAACGGGGTCGCAGGGCCGGGTTGCGACGATCGATGCGGTCAGGTGGGCTCTGTGTCGCTGCGTGGCGTGCTTAAACGACGAATCGCCCTGCTTTCGGGCACGGCGAAGCTGTCGGTACGCGTGGTGGTGCAGGAGTCAGATGGCGGGCGCGCCGTTACAGGCGTTGTGGCGGTGAATCGTCCTCGTCAACTGGTCGCCGGTTCGGGACGCGCGCGCGCATGTCTCGGAGTTCCTGCTCCGAGTAGTACGTGTCCATGACCATGACGTTCGCGGTGCCGAGCGGCTTCTTCGCCAGGCGCTCCCGGTAGAACGCGAGGAGCTTTCGAAGGTTGAGGGACACGATCGCCATCCCGACGGCCAATGGGTGCGCGTCGTTAACTCGCCGCGGTTCGCCTGCGTGCCTCGCGCGTCGCCGCGCTGTACTGCTCGATGTCCTGGTTGAGGCGGTGCAACAGGTCGGCGAACGTCGCGACGTCTTCGTCGGACCAGTCCGACAAGATGTCGTCGAGTGCGCGCACCGATCGCTCGCGCACCTCGGTGAGGCTGGCCAAGCCGGTTTTCGTCAATGCGAACTTGCGTGCGATGCCGCCGTGGGGATCTGGGATGCGCTCGATGAGGCCCGCACGCATCGCGGCGCTGGTCTGCCGCTGCACGGTCGAGGTATCGAGGCGGAAGAACTCGCTCAGTTCGCCGATGGACTTCGGACCTTCGGCGTGGATGCGGCTGAGGAGAAGGTATGCACTGCGCTCGAGGCCATTCGCGGGCCGGTGCTGAGCGATCGTGTACCGGCTGTGCAGCATCTGTTCGTACTCGATGTCGGCGACGCGACGTTGCATGGCGTTCCTTCCTTGGATGGTCTCGAGCCTAGCCGAAAGTGTATAGTGCATATGCGTAGTACATATGCATGATGCACATCGGATGCAGAATGCATATCGCAAGATATGGAGAATTGCATGACCTCGCCCACTCCCGCCGAACGACCCGGCCTCATCGTCGCCGTCCTCGCGTTCGCGGGCATTGCGTCGTCGATCACCCAGACGATGGTCACGCCGTTGATCGCGCAATTCCCCGTCATCTTCGACTCCCCGTCGACGAACACCGCGTGGATCGTCACGGCCACCCTGCTCGCCGCGGCCGTCGCGGTGCCGATCTCGGGCCGGCTCGGCGACCTGTTCGGCAAGCGCCGCATGATGCTGCTGCTCGCGCTGCCCCTCATCGTCGGCGGGATCGTCTGTGCGCTCGCGCCGTCGGTCGAGATCATGATCGTCGGTCGCGCGATGCAGGGTATCGGGTCGGGCATGGTGCCCCTCGGCATCGCGCTGCTGCGCGACGTCGTGCCGAAGGAGAAGCTGTCGTCGGCCATCGCGACCGTGAGCGCGACGCTCGGGGTCGGTGGCGCGATCGGGATGCCGCTGTCGGCTGCCGTGGTCGAGTTCGCCGACTGGCGCGTGCTGTTCTGGGCCGGCTCGGGCGTGACGGTGCTCGCCGCGCTCGCGATCTGGTGGCTGGTGCCGGTGCTACCGGCTGGAGCGTCGGGCCAGCGCTTCGACGGCCTCGGCGCCGTCGGGCTCGCCGTCGGCCTCATCGCCCTCATCCTCGCCGTCTCGAAGGGCTCGGAGTGGGGCTGGGCCTCGTGGCCCACCCTCGGCCTGCTCGGCCTCGCCGCCGTGGTGTTCGCCCTGTGGGGGCTGTGGGAGACGCGCACGAAAGACCCGCTCGTCGACCTGCGCACGACCGCCCGTCCTCGGGTGCTTCTGACGAACATCGCATCGATCTTCGTCGGCTTCGGCATGTACGCGAGCATGCTCGTGATGCCGCAGCTTCTGCAGTTGCCGTCGTCGACCGGCTACGGCCTCGGCCAGTCGATCCTCGCGGCTGGCCTCTGGATGGCCCCCGCCGGCCTCATGATGCTGCTGCTCTCGCCGATCGGTGGGCACATCACCGACGCTCGAGGCCCCAAGTTCACGCTCGTGCTCGGCACCGTGATTCTCGCGGCCGGCTACGGCGTGGCGCTCGTGGGTATGGGGAGCACCTGGGGCCTGCTCGCGACCAGCCTCGTCATCAACGGCGGCGTCGCGTTCGCGTACGGCGCCATGCCTGCGATCATCATGAGCTCGGTGCCGCGCAGCGAGACGGCCGCGGCGAACGGTTTCAACACGCTCATGCGCTCGCTCGGCACGACGATCGGCGCCGCGATCATCGGCGTGGTGCTCGCGCAGATGACCGTTCCCCTCAGTGGTGTCGCCGTGCCGTCGGAGGCCGGCTTCCGCACGGCGCTCCTGATCGGTGCCGGCGTCACGCTCATCGCAGCGCTCGTGGCGGCCTTCATCCCGAAGTCGAAGCCTGGGTCCGAGCCGGCGGATGTGAAGGTGAATGCCTCGATCGACGCGGTGCCCGGAGTGCTTGTCGGCGCCGGCACGAATGCGTGAGAAGGGCGCCCGTGCTCCGATGGGCACGAGAAACGCCATGTCGCGCCTCGGAATGCGAGTTGTGCGGCGGCGGGTAATTATCGGATCAGTCGCTTAGTTCTCACGCCACCAAGGGGGAGTGTCAATAGCCCCGCCTTTCGGCGGCAGAGAGCTTGAAGCGCAATGTCGCTCGACCCGGGAGACGGACCGAGGGCCGACAAATTGAGCGAAGGTGCTCAATAGTGGTTGACAAGCGATGAGTGGGCCTGACACACTCCTCCTGTGTTGCGTTATGTAGCGACACTGTTCTGTTCAGCAGAACACCGGCAGCGCGTTTCTGCGCCGGCCCGCTCGACAAAGGAGTCCGAGTGCACGACCAAGTTTCGACCCCAAGCGATCCGCGGCGAGGTATCCACGATGTGGGCTAACGCGGCGCGGCGCGTCGGATACGCGCTCCTGGTCATCCTGCTCGTCACCATCGGTGTGCAGGCCCTCATGGCCATGGCGCCGGGTTCGGTCGCGGAGGTGATTCTCGGCGAGGCGGCGACCCCTGATGCTGTGGCGGCCATGAATGCGCAGCTCGGCTACGACCGGCCGTTCATCGTGCAGTACCTCGACTGGCTCTTCTCTGCACTGCAGGGTGACCTCGGAGTCTCGCCGATCACGCACATCCCGGTCATGGATGCGATCATGCAGCGCCTGCCGGTAACGATCGAACTCGCCGTCCTGGCGCTGAGCATCGCGCTCATCGTGGCCGTCCCCCTCGCGGTGCTCTCGGCCACCTTCCCGAACCGGCCGCTGGACCGCGGGATCAATGGCGTGACCTCGGCCTTCCTCTCGATCCCGGCTTTCGTCGCCGGCCCGGTGCTCGTGTACCTCTTCGCGGTGACGATGAAGTCCCTTCCTGCGCTCGGGTGGACGCCGATCAGCGAAGACGTGGGCGAGAATCTGCGCGGCGCCATCCTCCCAGCGCTGGCGGTGGCACTGACCGAGATCGCCGCCTTCCACCGCGTACTGCGCGCTGACCTCATCGGCACGCTTCGTGAGGACTACGTCTCGGCGGCACGAGCGAAGGGCATGTCCCGGTCGTACGTCATGTTCCGACACGCGTTCCGGCCCTCATCGTTCTCGCTGCTCACGATCTCGGGACTCAGCCTCGCCCGGCTCATCGGCGGGACGATCATCGTCGAGTCGCTGTTCGTCCTTCCCGGTATCGGGCAGCTCATCTCGACCTCGATCATCCAGCGCGACGTGGTCACCGTTCAGGGTGTGGTCGCCTTCATCGCCATCGGATTCGTCGTCATCAACATGGTCGTGGACCTCGGCTACGGAATCATCGACCCTCGCGTCCGGCGCGCCCCGGTGTCGAAGAAGTCGTCGACGACCGCCAAGACACCCGGAAAGGCGGTGTCGGCATGACCGTCGTCACCCGAAGCGTCTCCGCGATCGCCGAGCCGCCGGTCGTGCGATTCGGAACCCCCGTCGTGGCCCCGGCGAAGCGCCAATGGTCCGTCCTCGTCTGGTTCTCCTACGTCTGGATCGCGCTCGTCGTGTTCCTCGCGATCTTCGCGTCGGCGCTCCCGATCCCCTCGATCGACGAGGTCGTCGGGCCGCCACGCCAGCCGCCCCAGCTCGGGTCATTGGACACACTCCTGGGAACCGACGGAACCGGCCGGTCGATGCTCTCCCGACTGATCTATGGTGGCCAGGTCTCGCTCGTCGTGGGCACGGTATCCGCGCTCGGCGGAGTACTCGTCGGCACCGCCCTCGGACTCTTCGCCGGATACTTCCGAAAGGGCGTCGACTGGTCGGTGACGCTCGTCGCGGACGTGCTCCTGTCATTCCCCGCGCTCGTGCTCCTGCTGGCGATCACCTCCATCTTCTCGCCGAGCGTTCCGACCCTGCTCGTCGGTCTCGCCCTCACGAGCACGCCCACGTTCATCCGGCTGGCCCGAGCGAACACCATGGCGTGGTCCAGTCGTGAGTTCGTCCGTGCGGCCCGCAACATGGGCGCATCCGACAGCAGGATCCTGCTGCGAGAGATCCTGCCGAACGTCGTCCCGACCATCGCGGCCTACCTGCCGCTGGTCATCGCCGCGCTCATCGTCGCAGAGGGATCCCTCAGCTTCCTCGGACTCGGCGTTCCACCGCCCACGCCCAGCTGGGGCGGGATGATCAACGCCGGCGCGACAGAGATGCGGACCTCGCCCTACCTCGTCTTCGTTCCAGCGACGGTGCTGTTCCTCACCGTCTTCGCCCTGAACCAGGCGGGTGAGCACCTCCGCCTGCGGTTCGACCGCACCCTGCACGACTGACCGGATCGTCTGCGCACGGTCGAGCGACTCGCTCAGACCGCCGTTCGCCGTCCCGATCAGACGCGCTGCTCCGCAGTACCGACCCACCAAGAGAGAGACAGGATGACCATGATCACCAGGAAGCGATCAGTGCTGATCGCCGTCGTGACGGCGACAGCGCTGCTGCTCACCGGCTGCGCCGGTGGAGGCAACGCAGCGACGAGCGACGACGTGGCAGCGAGCGGACCCGTGTCGGGAGGCACGCTGCGGGTGCTCGAAGTCGTTCAGCCGACCGGATTCGACCCGGTGCAGGTGTTCAGTTCCACCTCGATGCCGATCACGTACACCGCCCTCTACGGCCAGTTCGTGATCGCGAACGAGGAGACCGGCGACTACGACTGCGGCTTGTGCGAGTCGTTCATGACGAGCGACGGCGGCGCAACCTGGGACGTCGTCACCCGCGAGGGGATGACGTTCACCGACGGCACGCCCTTCGATGCGGCGGCACTGAAGTACAACTGGGATCGCATGAAGGATCCGGCCCTCGGCTCGGCAAGTGCCGGCGTCGCGAGCCAGATCGAGAGCATCGAAGTCGTCGATGCTCGAACCGCGAAGCTCCACATGGTCGTGCCGACGCCCGGACTGCTCGGTCTCATGCCGATCTACTCGCTGCAGTGGATCGCCTCGCCGACCGCGCTCGAACAGGGCCAGGAGGCGTTCAACAAGAACCCGATCGGTGCGGGCCCCTTCGTCTTCGAAAGTTGGACGCAGGGCGGCACGCTCAAGTTGACGCGCAACGACGACTACTTCGGCGACCCCGCCTACGTGGATGCCATCGAGGTCCAGGGCGTGCCCGACAACACGCAGCGCCTCAACGGTCTCATCTCCGGCCAGGCTGATATCGCCCTCAACTCCGACCCCTCGACATTCGTCGAGGCGGAGGCCGCCGGGTACCCCAACGAGATCGACATCTTCAACGGCGGCATCGGCTTCATGTTCAACACGAAGAAGGCCCCGTTCGACGATGTTCGGGCTCGGCAGGCGGTCGCGTACGCCCTCGACCTCGAACAGCTCTCCAACGCGGTGAACCGGGGCAACGGCTCCGTGCCGAAGACGTTGTTCACGAAGGAGTCGCCGTTCTACGAGGACATCCCGCTGCAGACCTTCGACCAGGAGAAGGCCCAGGAGCTCTTCGATGAACTCGCTGCCGAAGGCAAGCCGGTCGAGTTCTCGTACACCGTGTTCCCTGGGACCGGCCCCGCCACGTTCGACGCACTACAGGCTCAGCTCAAGCAGTACGACAACGTCACCGTCACCGCGGATCAGCGCGACTCCTCCGAGCAGGGCGTCGTCACGACGACGGGGGACTACAACCTGGCGTCGTCTTCGCTCGCCTTCGTCGACCCGGCCTCGCGCCTGTGGGGTGCGCTGCACGGCGACGCGAACCGCACGAACTACTCGGGCATCGACGACGCGGAGCTGAACGATGCGCTCGACGCGGCACTCGCGACGACCGACCCCGACGAGCAGAAGGCGCAGTACAAGATCGTGCAGGACCGCCTGGCCGAGATCGTTCCCTACGTCCTGTTCCAGGAATACCTGAACGGCGCGACCGTGACCGACAAGGTCCATGGCGTGGAGATGTACGGCTACACGCAGCCGGCAGCTGCCGGCATCTGGCTCGAGCAGTGATCCGAGCCCGGGGGTTCGGGGCGAGCGCCCTGCACCCCCGGGACCCCTGTCGTTCAAGGAAGGAGCAGCGATGAGTGAAGACATGCTCTTGGAGGTCACCGACCTCCACGCCTACATCGGGTCACCCAAAGGCGTAGTGAAGGCCGTCGATGGCGTCTCGCTTCGCCTGCGTCGCGGCGAAGCGCTCGGCATCGTCGGCGAATCCGGCTCGGGCAAGTCGGTCATGGCCCGCGCGATCATGGGCCTGATGCCCGCACGGTCGGACCGGACCGGCGAGATCCTCTTCAAGGGACGCGACCTGCTCGCGCTGTCGCGGAAGCAGCTCGAGGAGATCTGGGGTCCGCAGATCGCAATGGTGTTCCAGGATCCCGGCCGATCCTTGAATCCGGTCGTCCGCGTCGAGCGCCAGTTGACCGAGGGCATGCGCCGTCATCTCGGGGTATCGCGCAGCGAGGCGGCGACGCGGGCGCTCGACCTGCTGAAGGAGGTCGGCGTACCCGACCCGGAGCGACGGCTCCGCGCGTACCCCCACGAGTTGTCCGGCGGCATGCGGCAGCGCGTGATGATCGCGGTCGCTCTCGCTTGCGAACCCGAGCTGCTCATCGCCGATGAACCGACGACCGCACTCGACGTGACCATTCAACGGCAGGTGCTCGACCTGCTCCGCCGCGTCCAGATCGAACGGCGGATGTCGCTCATGCTGATCTCGCACGACCTCCACGTCGTCGCCGGCAGCACCGACCGCACCGCCGTGATGTACGCCGGCCGGCTCGCGGAGATCGGGGAGAGCCGCGCGGTCTTCGAGGACTCGCGGCACCGCTACACGAGTGCACTGCTGGCGGCGACGCCGTCGATCGACCATGCACGGCACACGCCGCTCAACGTCATCGCCGGATCGCTGCCGTCGCCGACGGACCCGCCACTCGGATGCCGGTTCGCGCCGCGATGCGCCGCGGCATCCGAGGCCTGCGAGTCTTCGCAACCCGCGATGCTCGAGGTCGCGAACGACCACGCGGTGGCCTGCTTCCACCCCACCGAGATGAGAGAAGGTGAGCTCGTTGGCCGGTAGTGGCAGCGCGCACCTGCGCGGCGATGCGGCGATCCTGTCCGTCGAGGACCTCGACGTCGAGTACCACACGGCGCACGGGGCGTTCAAGGCCGTGGCGGGGGTCAGCTTCGACCTCCTGCCCGGCGAGACCCTCGGCATCGTGGGCGAGTCGGGCTGCGGCAAGTCGACCACCGGTCGCGCCGTGCTGCGCCTCGACCCGATCGCAGGCGGCTCGGTTCGCTATCGTGACGAGCGCATCGAGTCCGCGTCACCGGCGCGCATGAGGGAGCTGCGCCGTGACATGCAGATGATCTTCCAAGACCCGGTCAGCTCGCTGAACCCGCGCCGCGCGGTCAAGGACCTCGTGATGGAAGGCGCAGAGATCGGCGGCGTTGCGAAGCGGCAACGCGATATCGACGCGCCCGCGATTCTGACGCAAGTGGGCTTGCCGAGTGAGCGATTCGCCGAGATGCTTCCTCGCCAACTTTCCGGGGGCCAGGCGCAGCGCGTCGCGATCGGGCGCGCCCTGGCAGTGAAGCCCGGGCTGCTGATCTGCGATGAACCGGTCTCCGCGCTGGACGTCTCGGTGCAGGCTCAGGTCCTGAACCTGCTCGAAGAACTCAAGCAGAAGTACGACCTCACGATCGTCTTCATCGCCCACGACCTGGGCGTCGTGCGCAGCTTCAGCGACAAGGTGCTCGTGATGTACCTCGGCAAGACATGTGAATTCGGCGACTCGGTCGAGGTGTACGCCCGTCCTGCCCATCCGTACACGCGCGGACTCCTCGACTCGGTCCCGTCCCCCGAGAGCGAGGACGGCTTCACCGGTCCGGCGCTGAAGGGCGACATCCCATCGCCCCTGAATCCGCCGTCGGGATGTCGATTCCGCGCACGCTGCCCACTCGCGCAGGATCGATGCGCCGTCGAGGAGCCTCAGATGCGCGAGGTGCGCGCGGGACAGTTCGCGGCCTGCCACTTCCCGCTCGACTGAATCGGGTTCGGGATGCCGGCCTGCCGCTCACCCGCGGCCGGCCGGCATTCTGCGTTCTCGATGCCGATGGGCCGCCCCTGCTTGGTTTTCGGGAGACGGGGCGACAACGAATGGGCCGGTGTCCTCACGACACCGGCCCCACTTCGACGTCGCTTCGACTGCGGCTCAGTACAGCAGCAGCGGGTTGATGAGGACGCCGGTCGAGCGGTGGATCGCCGTGGGAGCGGCGACCACCAGACCGGTCGACGTGCCGGCCTCGCGGAGCGTCGCGACCGCCGGACCGAGCAGGCAGTTGTCGACGATGCAGAGGCCGATCGCGGAGATCAGGTTGTGCACCTCGAGGGATCCGCGCGCGTCGTGACGCGCGTCGTGGAAGTCCCACAGCAGCAGACCGGGCTCCTTGGCGGCGATCCAGGCCGAGCCGTCCTCGCCGATGCCCGGGCGGGCGACGGCTGCGGCACCGCTCGGATACACGTTGCCGGCGGCCTCGTAGCGGTCGCGCCCCTGGTAGACGACGAGGGCGTCGCCCGGCAGGAGATCCACTCCGGTCGCGGCGAGGGCGGCGTCGAGCTCGGCCGCCGTGACGGGCTGCTCGGCGGTGACCCAGTCGACCCCGCGGACGGCGGTCATGTCGAGCACCACGGCACGCGTGGCGATGCCGTGCTGCGCCCAGTTGACCATCGTGTCCTCGTCGGTCTGCGAGTTCCCGGCCGGGATCGGGCCGTGCCACGCGGCATCCGCGCCGATGTGGGCCAGACCGTCGAGATGCGTGTTGTGCACGCCGTGCGCGTCGTAGGAGATGACGTCGCCGCCGTGCGCGTGACGCCCGTGCAGGCCGACCGTCACGACGAGGTCGACGCTGCCATGGCCCTGCGGGAGGTCGGCGTTTCCGAGCGCGCGCCACTGCGCCGCTTCGGCCTCGGCGATCTCGCGGCCGTCGGCGAGCCGGTCGGGTCGGGTCTCGACCTCGCGTTCGAGCGAGATCGCCCGTCCGAGCCGAACCTCGGCGATGCCGCGCAGGCGCGCAGCCTCGTCGATGAGCGCGACCGATCCGCGGCACTGGATGCCGGGCACGTGGCGCGCGGCCTCGTGGTCGTTCGCGACGCGTCGGAGCCACGCGTCGTACGGGTCGGGGCCGGCCAGCGCGGGCGCGGTCTGCTCGATCGTCATCGGGTGTTCCATTCTCGAGATGCGGATGCCGCCACGCGCGGCGATGGGGAGGTCGTCGACCGCCGGGTCACGGGGCGTCCCCGCTCAACGCCAGCGAGCGGCTCGGGCAGATGTGCACGGCCTCCTTCGCCGACGCGACCTCGCCCGGGGTCGCGGGGGTGGTCCTGAGGACCAGCACGAGGCCGTCGTCATCCTGGTCGAACGTGTCGGGGTCGGTGAACACGCACTGCCCCGACCCGATGCAGGTCGCCCTGTTCGCCGTGATCTGCATGGTCACCACGCCACCGGGAGCTTGTAGACGCCGTAGTTCGGGCCGTGCTCCTTGAACGGGATCTCGTCGAACGGCACCGCGAGGCGGAGGGTCGGAAGGCGGCGGACGACCGCTTCGAGCACGATCTCCAGTTCGAGGCGGGCGAGGTTCTGGCCGAGGCACTGGTGGGGGCCGAAGCCGAAGGCGACGTGGTTGCGCGCACCACGGGTGAAGTCGATCGCGTTCGGTTCGGGGAAGACCTCGGGATCGCGGTTGGCCACATTCGCGAAGGCGTAGACCGCCTCGCCGGCACGGATGAGCGTTCCGTCGATCTCGATGTCGGCCGTGGCGAGGCGCTGGTGACCGACCTCGGCGATGGTGAAGTAGCGCAGCAGTTCCTCGACGGCGCCCGGCATGAGCGAGGGGTCGTCGCGGAGCTGCTCGAGGAGCTCGGGCCGGTCGAGCAGGGTCGCGACGCAGAGCGAGATCATGTTCGCGGTGGTCTCGTGCCCGGCGATCAGCAGGAGGAATCCGAGCCCGGTGAGTTCCACCGGGTCTGCACCCGCCGCGAGCTGACGGCTCAGGATGTCGTCGCCGGGAGAGGTGACGCGCGACCCGACGAGCTCGCCGACGTACGCCTTGAGCGCGCCCATCGCGGCGACGCGGCCCTCCATCGGCGTGTCGATGTCCACGAAGGTCGCGCTGTTCTCCTGGAAGAAACCGTGGTCCTCGTACGGGACTCCGAGGAGATCCGCGATCACCATGGACGGGACCGGAAGTGAGAGCGCCTCGACGAGGTCGGCTTCGCGGCCGCTCGCGAGCATGGCGTCGATGGTCTCCTCGACGATCTCCTCGATGCGCGGGCGCAACGCGGCGATCTTCTTGACCGTGAACTCGCCCATGACGCGAAGTCGGTGCTGCGTGTGCTCCGGCGGGTCCATCGCGATGAGCTGCTTGAGGTCCGAGCCCGTCACGTAGCCGGAGTTCATCGGGTGCCCGGGGAGCGTGCGATCGGAGCTGAACCGGGCGTCGCCGAGCACCGCCCGGACGTCGGCGTGCTTGGTGATGGCCCAGATGGTGCCGGTGTTGGCCCAGGGCACCTGGGCGATCGAGTCCTCCTGCTGTAGCCGGAGGTGCTCGGCGGGTGGGTTGTACGGGTCGACGCGTTGCATCGAGAAGGTCGCTGTCGTCATCGAGCTCTCCTGTCGTGAACAGCCTTGGTCACTGTGATTCGTGTGTTCGGGGCTTCCCGGTGTTAGATTTGAGAACCAACGCTTAGAAGTGTCGTCAGTGTACCCGTCCCGAGTGGGTGAGTCCAGACGGCATCCGCTCGGACGACGAAGTCGAGAAGGAGAAACGAAATGGCCTTTGTGGTGACCCAAGCCTGTGTGGACGTCAAGGACCGCAGTTGCATCCAGGTCTGCCCGGCCGATTGCCTCTTCGAGGGCGGGCGGATGATGTACATCAACCAGGACCTCTGCATCAACTGCGGCGCCTGCGAGGCCGTGTGCCCGACCCAGGCGATCCGCTACGACGATGAACTCGACGGTGACGACGAGCAGTTCATCGCCGTCAACGAGCAGTTCTTCGAGGGGCTCGACATCTCGAAGGGCGGTCGCAAGCTCGGACTCATCGAGCACGACGCGGACTTCGTGCTCGGGCTGCCGAAGGGCTGACCGGAACGACGCGAGGGGCCCGGCGAGCGACGCTCGTCCGGGCCCTTCGTCATGGGTGCAAGACCAGAGGCGCACCAAAGTTGAGCGAACTCGCTCAAAACTGTCTTTGATGAACGCAATTGACACGCGAAGCATCGTGGCTCACACTGGTCCTGTTGTAAGGATCAGTCGTTCGTTACAACCGAACGATATCAGAGCAACTGAACCAGCATCAAGCGGTGGCGATGAAGCCATCGCGGAGCCGACCTCAATGTGGAGAATGGCAATGACCTCACCCCTGGCCGAGCCGAGGCTCGGCACGCGCCGATCGCTCGGATTCGTGATCGCCGTGCTCATGCTCGTCGCTGTCGTCAGCTCGTTCGAGTTGACGATGTTGCACACCGCGCTGCCCAGCCTTATCAGCGAGTTCGAGAGCACCGAGAGCGCGGTCTTCGCCGTGGTCGTGGTGCTCTCGCTCGGCGCCCTCGTGACCGCGATGCTCATGCGCACGCCGAAGGCCGGCACCGCGACTGGCGCAGGTGACCTGGTCGCCGCCATGGCCGTCGGCCACTGACCGATCGCGTCCTCAGAACCGGGCGGTGCGCGGGCCGACTCGCGCACCGCCGCAAACCTCGAACAAGGAGCAACCACATGAACGACTACTTCGGATACGCCGGCAAGACGGTCGTCGTCACCGGCGCGGCATCCGGGATGGGCCGGGCGCTCTCCGAGATCCTCGTCGATCTCGGTGCGAACGTGTACGCACTCGACCGCGTCGAGCCCCCGGTACCCGGCCTCACGAGGTCCATCATCGCGAACCTCGGCGAGCAGGCATCCATCGACGCCGCGTTCGCGGAGATCCCCGATCGAATCGACGCCTTCTTCGGCATCGCCGGCATCTCGGGCGTGCACAACTCGTTCCTCGAGACCCTGACCGTGAACTTCATCGCGAACAAGTACGTGACCGACACCTACCTCGTGGACCGCGTCGTGGCGAACGGCTCGATCACATTCGTCACCTCGAACGGCGGCCTGCGCTGGGACAACCCGTCGGTCCGCGAGGAGCTCGTGCCCTTCGTCCGCGGCGGCGATTGGGACGACCTCGTGCGGATCACGGAGGAGTTCGAGGCCGAGTTCGGCACGGTGCCGGGATCGCTCGGCTACATCCTCTCCAAGCGGGCCCTCAACCTCTGGGTGGCGGAACAGGTCTCGCCGCTCGCGGACCTCCGCAAGATCCGCATCAACGCGGTGCTCCCGGCCATGACCGTCTCGGGCATGCTCTCCGAGTTCGCCGAGATGAAGGGCGGGCAGGACAAGGTCGAGGCCGAGGTCGGCCCCGCCGGTCGGCTGGCGGAGTCCGTCGACATGGCCAAGGCCCTCGCCTTCCTCGGCAGCGACCTCGCGAGCTACGTCTCGGGCGTGCACCTCTCGGTGGACTACGGCATGAACGCCCTCGAGCTCGCCGGCCTGCAGCCCGACCGGCTCACCTGGACCCTTCGCGGCGTGCTGTCGCGGCAGGCCGCCTGACCGGCATCCGACCGGTACCGGCATCCGATGATCGGATGCCCGTGCCACGGGCCTGAACGCCCGACCATCGACGCTCGCGGCGGCCGCCTCGAGCCGGCAACACAATGAAGTGAGGAGAGAGACGTGACCGACGTTCTCACAGTCCGCGACACCCCCATCAGCCTGCAGCACCCCGATCGCCTGTACATCGACGGACGGTGGGTCGCCCCGGCGGGTTCATCGACGCTCGACGTCATCGACGCGACGACGGAGGAGACGTTCTTCCGGGTGGCCGAGACCACGCCGCAGGACATGGATGCGGCGATCGCTGCCGCCCGCCGTGCATTCGACCACTCGACGTGGTCGTTCCTCGAGCCGCGTGAACGCGCGGAGTACCTGCGCAAGCTCGCCGCCGGCCTGCGGGCCCGCACCGAGGAGGCGGCGACCTTCTGGACCCGCCAGACGGGTCCGGTCTGGCGCATGTCGCTCGGATCGATCTCCCGGGTGCCCAACCTGTTCGAGTACTACGCCGACCTGGCCGACACCTACCCGTGGGAGACGCTGGACACCCCGGAGTTCGCCGCGTTCGGCGCCGTCGTCAACGAGCCCGTCGGCGTCGTCGGCGCGATCGTGCCGTGGAACACCCCGCTGTCGCTCGCCGCGTACAAGATCGCGCCCGCCCTGCTCGTCGGCTGCACGGTCGTCCTCAAGGCTCCGCCGGAGGCGCCGGGCGAGCTGCTCATCCTGGCTGAGATCGCCGACGAGATCGGCCTGCCGCCGGGTGTGCTCAACGTCGTCAACGGCCACCGCGACGTCTCCGAGCAGCTCGTTCGGGACCCCCGCGTGGACAAGATCGCGTTCACCGGCTCGAGCGCGGTCGGCCGTCAGATCGCCGGGGTCGCCGGCGGCCGCCTCGCCCGGTACACCCTCGAACTCGGCGGCAAGTCCGCTGCGGTCCTCCTCGACGACTACGACCTCGCGACCGCGGCGGCGGCGATCTCGCAGCAGGAGTGCTCGCTCAACGGCCAGGTCTGCATGTCGCTGACGCGCGTGATCGTCTCCAAGCACCGCCACGACGAGTTCGTCGACGCGCTCGCCTCGACGTTCGGGTCGGTGCGGGTCGGCGACCCGTTCGATCCCGAGACGCAGCTCGGCCCGCTCGCGCTGGCGAAGCAGCAGCAGAGCGTGCTCGGTTACATCCAGCAGGGCATCGCCGACGGCGCGCGTCTCGTGACGGGCGGCAAGCGGCCGGCGCACCTCGAGCGCGGCTACTTCGTCGAGCCCACCGTGTTCGGCAATGTCGACAACCGGTCGACGATCGCCCAGGAGGAGCTCTTCGGACCGGTCATCTCGGTGATTCCGGCCGAGAACGAGGAGCACGCGATCGAGCTGGCCAATGACACGCAGTACGGCCTGAACAACGCCGTCTTCACCGGCGACGTCGATCGCGCGTACCAGGTCGCCCGCCGCCTTCGCTCGGGCACGGTCGGGCACAACGGCTTCAAGACCGACACGCGCATGGGCTTCGGCGGCTTCAAGCAGTCGGGCGTCGGCCGCGAGGGTGGCATCCAGGGCGTGGCGCCGTACCTGGAGTCGAAGACGGTGCTGCTCGACGGCACGCCGACCCGCTTCCAGTAGGCCCCGAGGTCTGCCCCGGTGCTGATGCCGCACCGGGGCGGACCCGGTCAGCCCGCGGCTCGCTTGACAGCGGCGCGGCGACAGGCGATGCTATCCGTATCGTTCTACGGTACACGCGTTAGGTATTACCGAACGAAACACCATCACACGTCCCCTTGACGGGACATGCAGCGGCACCGCAGCCGCGAGCAGGGCGCTGAATCGACGAGGTTTCAGCCGGCACCCCGCTCCGCGGTCGCGCAGAGAGAGGAACCACAGATGCCCACCGTCGAGATCTCCGCCACGGAAACCGACTTCTTCACCGATCCCGAGGTCGCCGAGAAGGCGGAGCCCTACTTCGACCACATGCTCGCGAACCACCCCGTGTTCCGTGAGCCGAAGTACGGCGTGGTCATCGTCACCGGCTACGAGGAGGCGCTGCAGGTCTACCACCAGCCCGACGTCTACTCGTCGATCAACCGCACCGGCGGCCCGGTGGTCGACCTGCCCTTCGAAGTCGTCGGCGACGACATCTCCGAGCTCCTCGAGCAGCACCGGGCCTTCTTCCCGCAGAACGACCAGATCGTCACGTTCGACCCGCCAGTTCACACCGACCACCGGTCGATCCTGATGGGCCTCATCACGCCGAAGCGCCTCAAGGAGAACGAGCAGTTCCTGAAGGACACGGCCGACCGGTACCTCGATGAGTTCCTGCCCAAGGGCAAGGGCGAGTTCATCTGGGACTACTGCAAGGGCTACACGATCCTCGCGGTCGCCGACCTGCTCGGCGTCCCCGTCGAGGATCACCAGATGCTGCTCGACCTGCTCGCATCCGAACCCGGCCCCGTGCTCGGCAACCTCGAACTCCAGGCCAACCACCACAACAGCCTCGAGCGGCTCTACGACTACTTCGTCGCCAGGATCGAGGAGCGCCGCGCCGAGCCGAAGGACGACGTCCTCACGGGCATGGCCCTCGCGACGTTCCCCGACGGCTCGCTCCCCGAGCCGATCGAGGTCGCCCGCATCGCGTCGAACATGTTCGCCGCCGGCCAGGAGACCACGGTCCAGCTCATGGGCATCACGATGCAGCGCATCGCCGGGGACGCCGAACTGCAGCAGCGGCTCCGAGACGACTTCTCGCTCATCCCCAAGTTCATCGAGGAGACGCTCCGCATCGAGGCTCCGATCAAGGGCTCGTTCCGCCTCACCAAGCGGCCGACCGAGCTCGGCGGACTCGAGCTCGTTCCGGGCACCGTCGTGATGCTCCTCCACGGGGCATCCGGTCGCGATGCTCGCGTCTTCGAGAACCCGACGGAGTTCGATCCCACCCGATCCAACGCGCGTCAGCACCTCGCGTTCGGCCGCGGCATCCACACCTGCCCGGGCGCCCCTCTGGCCAGGGCCGAGGCGGTCTTCACGATCCAGCGGATCCTCGAGCGCACGACGAGCATCTCGATCGACGAGTGGCACCACGGCACCGCCGACGCGCGTGAATGGGACCTCATCCGCAGCTACAAGTTCCGCGGCCACACGCACCTCTACCTCCAGTACACCGAGGCGGTCGCGTGATGTCCGCGAGCCTGACGGTCGACCGCGACCGATGCATGGGGTCGGGACAGTGCACGTTCTACGCGCCGGCCACGTTCGACCTCGACGACCTGAGCATCGCCATCGTGGTCGATGACCACGGTGACCAGGTCGACAAGATCCAGATGGCCATCGACGTGTGCCCCACCCGCGCGATCGCGCGAGCCACGGCCGCGCAGGAGGAGACCGCATGATCGCCGCGACCGGCATCGAGCAGACCATCGTCTCGCAGCCCACCCCGGATCTCGACGGCGACGGACTCCTCGGCACCTTCCCCGAAGGGCGCCGGCTCGTCGGCACGCGCTGCGACTCGTGCGGCTGCACGATGATCGGCGCCCGCATCGTGTGCAGCACCTGCGTCGGCACCGAGGTCTCCCCGACCGCCCTGTCGACGACCGGCGTGCTGTACGCCTTCACCCGCCTGCACCTGGGCGGAGCGACGGTGCGCCCGCTCGGATACGTCGACCTCGACGATGAGGTGCGCACGCTCGCGGACCTCCGCGAGGACGGCGAACCCCTGCGACCCGGCATGCGCGTCGTACTCGGTGTCGACGGCGACGACTGGTACTTCATCCCGGTCGCTTCTGCGCCATCCGGCGAATGACAAGGAGAACCCTCCCATGACAGAGAACGTCCACGTGATCTCGGCGGCGATGGTGCCGTTCGGCAAGCACCGCTCCTCCTCCTATGTCGGCCTCGCCGTGCCGCCGCTCATCGACGCGCTCCGGAGCGCGGGCATCGACAAGTCCGACGTCGACGCGGTCTACGTCGGGCACTCCTACGGCGGCATGATGACCGGCCAGCGGATCTGCAAGGAGATCGGACTCGGCACCGTGCCGACCGTCAACGTCGACAACGCCTGCTCGAGCGGTGCGACCGCCGTGCACGAGGCATGGTCGGCCATCGCACAGGGACTCATCGACGTCGCCGTGGTGATCGGCGTGGAGAAGCTGACGCAGTTCGGCGGCGGAACGCTGCCGCTCTCGCCCGAGGACCGAGAGGTCAAGCAGGGCATCGTCATGCCCGCCGTCTACGCGATGCGGGCCACTCGGTACCTGTACGAGACCGAGGCGACCGAAGCCGACCTCGCACTCGTGAGCGTGAAGGCGCGCAAGCACGGGGCACTGAACCCCTACGCCCAGTTCCGGTCGGAGGTGACGGTCGAGGAGGTGCTCGCCGCACGCCCGGTCGCGGACCCCCTCACCCTGCTGATGTGCTGCCCCACCGGCGACGGAGCCGCCGTGGTGGTGCTCGCCTCCGAGCGGGCGCGCGCCAGGCTCGGGGCGAACGCGAGCATGCGGGTTGCGGCGTCGGTCCTGCACTCCGGTCACGTCACCGAGGGCTTCCGGGACATGACCTTCCCCGACATCAGCGCCCACTCCGCCCGCGACGCCTACGAGGCGGCCGGCATCGGCCCGGAGGACCTGGACCTGATCGAGCTGCACGACGCGTTCTCGATCGCCGAGCTCGTCTACTACGAGGCGTTCGGGCTCGCCGAGCGCGGTCGCGCCATCGACCTCATCCGTGACGGTCGAACGACGTTCGGCGGCGACGTGGTCGTGAACCCCAGCGGCGGACTGCTCGCGAAGGGACACCCCGTGGGTGCGAGCGGAGTCGCGCAGATCGCCGAGGCTTTCTGGCAGCTCACCGGCAACGCCGGCGATCGCCAGGTGCCGGATGCCCGCTGGGCGATGACGCACGTCACCGGCGGGGGCACCGCCGGCCTCGACCACGGAGCGTGCACGGTCCACCTCTTCGAGGCGGCGTGAGCGCCGTGCAGCGCCCGCCGCTCGAGGGAGTGCGGGTCATCGACCTCACGACCTTCCTCTCCGGGCCGTCGGCGACGCAGCTCCTCGGGGACCTCGGTGCCGACGTGATCAAGGTCGAAGCCCTGACCGGCGACTCCAGCCGCGCGATCGCCGGTCCGGAGATCGCCGGCGACAGCGCGTACTACCTGGCCAACAACCGCAACAAGCGGAGCATCGCCGTCGACCTCAAGTCCCCTCGCGGGTTGGAGGTCGTGCGTCGGCTCATCGCCGGCGCCGACGTGGTCATCGAGAACTTCCGCCCCGGCGTCACTGCTCGGCTTGGTCTCGAACCCGAGATCATCCTGGCGGAGCATCCGTCGCTCGTCTGGGCCTCGATCAGCGGCTTCGGCCAGGAGGGGCCGTGGCGCGACCGGCCGGCCTACGACATGGTCGTGCAGGCGCTCAGCGGGGTGATGAGCCTCAACGGGCACCCCGGTGCTCCGGCCGCGCGCCTCGGCATCCCCGCCGGAGACGTCGTCGCGGGACTGTATGCCGTGATCGGCATCCTTTCCGCGCTGCAGGCCCGCGGCGAGACCGGGCAGGGACGGATCGTCGACGTATCGATGCTGCGCGGGCAGCTCGCCATGCTGTCGTACCAGGCGCTGTACACGCGCGTGAACGACGCGGCGCCAGGTCCGCAGGGTGCGGCGCACGACTCGATCGCCACGTACCGCTCCTTCCGCGGCCAGGACGGCCGCGAGTTCGTGGTGACGGCGAACACGCCGCGCATGTGGGAGGACTTCTGCGGGGTGCTCGGGCTCGAAGCGCTCGTCATGGACGATCGCTTCGTCGACGCGGCGGCGCGGCTGCGCAACAAGCGCGAGCTCTGGGACGTCCTCGAGGCGCGCATCGCCGAGCGACCGGCCGCGGAATGGGTGGACCTGCTCGGCGAGGCGTCGGTGCCCGTCGCGCCGGTCAAGAACGTGCTCGAAGCCCTGACTGATGCCCGCGCTGCCGACGACGGCTCGCTCCTGACCGTGCGCAACGATGCGGTCTCGTTCGAGAACGTCGCGACCCCCATCCGGTTCGTCCGCACCGCCGAGGTCGAGGCGGCCTACCCGCCCGTGCTCGGCGGTGACACGATCGCCATCCTCCGGGGCGAGCTCGGGTACACCGACGACGATGTCGCCGTGCTCGTCGCGGACGGCGTCGTCGGCGCGGAGGCGGAACCGGTGGGCGTGCGCTGAGCTCGTGTCGACGAACCTGCGGAGAGAGTACCGTCAGCGGATGGCACTACCGCGGGACCCGGTGCAGCGGGGTCCGATCGCCCACCGACCAACGATGGCCGAAGGGATCGGTGAACCCTCCCTGGCGATGGGCACCCCATGGCATGTCGTGGTCGGTCGCCTCCTCCACGTCGGTCGCGCCGGCCTGCGCGGCTCGCTCGATGAGGTCATCGGGAGCGGAGACGAAGATCTCGATGCGAGTGGTGGTGAAGCCGGCCTCCGCCGGACTCAGCTCGTGCCCCTTGCCCGGCACGGCTTCGTGGAGAAAGAACGGCGCGCCACCGATCTCGAGTCCGGCAACGCCGCCCAAGTCCCACAGTCGGCCGGCGCTGAGGGCGGTCGTGTACCACCTCACCGCCGCATCGGCGTCGGACACGATCAACATCACGGAGATGGTCGGTTGCGCATCCGAGTTGCCCATGGCGTTGAGGGTAACAGGAGCAACAGGGTGCTGATCAGGTCTTTCTGACCGTGGCGTTCAGGCGACGCTGAGCGGCAGCTTGATACCTGCGAGTCCGCGCGAGCGCACGGCCAGGCTCGCGGCGAGCTCGGCGAATGCGCGCGCTGCGGGGTCGGCGGGTCGCTCGGCGACGACCGGGAGACCGGCGTCGCCGCCGGCGCGCAAGGCAGTGCTGAACGGAATGCTCGCGACGGCGCGCACCTCCCAGTCGGGAGTGGACAGGCGGTCGGCGACCGCTCGGCCGCCCCCGGAGCCGAAGGGTTCGAACGTCGAGCCGTCGGCGAGCGTTGTCGGCGACATCGTCTCCACCACGCCGATGATGCGCTGTCCGAGTTGGCGCGCGAGCTGTCCGCTGCGGACCGCGACGCTTGCGGCCGCGGACTGCGGGGTGGTGACAACGAGTATCTCGGCATGCGGGAGGAGGTGACCGACTGAGATCGCGGCGTCACCGGTTCCGGGAGGCATGTCGATGAGCAGCACATCGAGATCGCCGAAGAAGACATCGGCCAGGAACTGCTCGAGCGTGCGGTGGAGCATCGGCCCGCGCCACGGAACCGCCGAGTCCTCGGAACCCGGGCGCAGGAACATCCCGATCGAGATGACCTTCACACCGTAGGCAACTGGGGGAAGCGCGAGGTCGTCGACCTGGGTCGGCCGGAGCACCCGCCCCTCCGCGTCCATGAGGCCGAGGAGGCCCGGAATCGAGAAACCGTGCACGTCGGCGTCGATGAGGCCGACGCGAAGTCCTCGGTTCGCCATCGCGACCGCGAGGTTCGCGGTCACCGTCGACTTGCCGACCCCGCCCTTGCCACTCGTGACCGCGATCACCCGCGTGAGCGAGCCAGGAGTGAAGGGGGTCGTGGCCGTCGTTCGGCCGCCGCGGAGCCGTGTCGTGAGCTCGGAACGTTGCTCGTCGGTCATGACGCCCACGTCGACACGCACCTCGTGGATGCCATCGGTCGACGCCGCTGCGGCCGCGACATCCCGTTCGATCCGCTGGGCCATCGGGCAGCCAGCGATCGTCAGCAGGATGCCCACGACGGCGACACCGCCGTCGACCGTCACCGACTCGATCATCCCGAGCTCGCCGAGCGGGCGGCGCAGCTCGGGATCGGTCACCGCCCCGACCGCCTCCCGGACGGCCGAAGCGGTGGCCTCGAGGGCGTTCTCAGCCATGGCCCGGCGCGCCCACCAGCGATCGTCGCTCGGCGGCCACGCGGAGCATCTGGTCGCGGTCGTGCAGCTTGACGCGCTCCCGGCCGACGGTCGCGCCGGTCGCGCCTTCGGCCGCCTCGATCGCACGCCAGCCATGCCAGTCGACGACCTGGACGCCGCGGGATCTGAGCAGTTCGTCGACCTCAAGGGTTGTCGACGCGGTGGAGACGCCGTCGCGCGCTGCGATGTCCGCCAGGATCGAGGTCACCGTCTCGAGCGCGCACTTGCGGTTCGTTCCGACGACGCCGTTCGGGCCGCGCTTGATCCAGCCGGCCACGTACACACCGGGCACGACGACGTCGCCGTCGATGACGCGGGAGTCCAAGTGCGGCACCGTGCCGGTGCGCTCGTCGAAGGGTAGGCCGTCGAGCGGCTTGCCGAGGTAGCCGACGGAACGCAGGGCGAGCTGCGTCTCGAGCACCTCGGTCGTCGAGGGATCGCTCGTCTTCGCCAGGTGGATGCCGCTGACGGCGCCGTCTTCGCCGACGAATCCGATCGGCGTGCGGTCGAAGAGGAAGCGGATCGACTTGGGGCGGCCGAGGACGCCGCGATCGGCGGCTTTCCGGAACGTCGTGAGCAGCCGCCTGGCCGCCGGGTCGGCGTCGACGTGCGCCTGCTGTGCGGCATCCAGCTCGAGGTCCGCGGGGTCGATGACGACGTCGGTGCTCTCGACCTCGAGCAGCTCGATGAACTCCTTGTTCGTGAACTTCGCAAAGCCGGGGCCGCGGCGGCCGATGACCACGACCTCCTCGAAGGTGCTCGAGGCGAAGGCGTCGACGATGTGTTCGGGGATGTCTGTGCGCCGCAGGTCGTCGATCTCCCGCACGAGCATCCGCGCGGCGTCGAGGGCGACATTGCCGACGCCGATGACGACGGCACGCCGGCCGTCGAGCGCGAAGGCTTCGGCCGACTGGTCGGGGTGTCCTTGGTACCAGGAGACGAACTCGCGGACCGCGTGCACGCGGGCGAGTTCCTCACCCGGCACGTCGAGGCGACGGTCGAGCGGGGCACCGTGCGCGAAGACGACCGCGTCATAGTGGCTGCGGAGCTCGTCGATCGAGACATCCGCGCCGACGTGGACGTTGCCGAGGAATCGCAGGCCGGGGGTGTCCTCGAACACCTCGGCGAACGAGGTCGTGATCGACTTGACGCGCGGGTGATCGGGGGCGACGCCGTAGCGGACGAGGCCGAACGGCGTCGGCAGGCGGTCGAAGACGTCGACCTCGACGGGGGACTCGGACTCCTCGGTGAGCAGTTGCGCGGTATACGCGCCCGACGGTCCAGAGCCGATGACGGCGACACGGGTGGTTGACATGTTCAGGCCTTTCCGCGCGGCGCGAGGGCCGCGATCTCGTCGACGTCGAAGAAGATCTTCCCGGCCTTGCGGCCGCTCTTGGGAGTCTCGACCTCGGCGAAGAACCGCTCATTGAGTTCGAGATACGGCTCCTGGTCGGCCGGCAGTTCGGCGTCGTAGAAGACGGCGTCGACGGGGCACGCGGTGACGCAGGCGCCGCAGTCGATGCAGAGGTCGGGATTGATGTAGCTCATCCGCCCGCCCTCGAAGATGCAGTCGGCGGGGCATTCCTGCATGCAGCTCTTGTCCTGCACGTCGACGCAGGCTTCGGTGACCACGTAGACCATCGCGTGTCCTTCCTTCAGGTTTGCGGCGCGCGCCGTCAGGCGGCGCGCAGGCCGAGTTCTTCGACGATGGCGTCGGCCGGACGTCCGACGGCGAGCAGGCGTCGGACTTGGTTGAGCGCGCGAACCCAGTTGACCGTCACGGCGCCGCAGGCGATGCCGTCGGCATCCGCGTGGATGACGGCGACGCGGCCGTCGGCGGCGAGGTCGCCGACCACGATCGAGCTCCCGGCGGGATCGCGTCGACCGACGGAGTGCACCTTCCACGCGTACTGGTCGGACCAGACGTAGTCGGCCGAGTCGAAGGCCGCGCTCGCGCCCTGCGTGATCGCGGCCGCCACGTACCGTGCCTGATCGCTCGCGTTCGTCCAGTGCTCGGCGCGGATGTCGATGCCGTGACCGGGGTGCGGCCAGCGGGCGACGTCGCCGATCGCGTAGACGTCCTCCGCGCCGATCGCGCGAAGGTAGGGATCGGTGAGCACGCCGTTGGCGAGCGTGAGGCCGGAGCCGTCCAGCCAGCCGGTATTGGCGACCGAGCCGATGCCGACGATCGCGGCGGACGCGGCCAGCTCGGATCCGTCGTCGAGCACGACGGTGAGGTCGCCGGCCTCGCCGCGGATGTCGGTCACGCCGACGCCGAAGCGGGTCACGGCCCCGTTGGCGTGGTGGAGGTCCACGAGGGCGCCCGCGATCTCGGCGCCCACGAGGCGGGTCATGGGTTCGGGTACGGGGTCGACGACCGTCACGGGGCAGCCGAAGCCGATCGCGGCCGCGGCGATCTCGGTGCCGATGAAGCCGCCGCCGACGACGACGACGTGCTCCTGACGGGCGAGGCGTGCGGCGATGGCACGCGAATCGGCGAGGGTCCGCAGCTGGAGCACCCCGGAGGGCGGCGTCCAGGGGGAGGGGCGGGCACCGGCACCGGTCGCGATGACGAGCCGGTCGTAGGCGATCGAGGTGCCGTCGGCCAAGGAGACGGTGCGGGACTCGGTGTCCAGGCCGTTCGCGGCGACCCCGAGGCGGAGGTCGATGTCGAGTTCGGCGATCTCCGCCTCGGTGATGAGCCGGACGCCCGCGACGGATTCATCCGACCAGTCGGAGCGCAGCAGCTCCTTCGAGAGCGGAGGGCGATCGTAGGGGAGCTCGTCCTCGGCGCCGATCAGGGTGATTCGACCGGCGTGGCCGTAGGTGCGCAGGCCCTGTGCGGTGCGCGTTCCTGCCAGCGACGCTCCGATGATGACGACATGGCTGTCGGCGCCGTGTTCGCTCATGGTGGTGATCCTCAACTTCACTGTCGGGGGAGTGGTTCCGTGCGTACAACCGAACAAGAGATCGGTTGTACGCAACAGTGAGTATCGCCGCAGGGGTCGCGGATGTCAACCGGATCGTGTGGTTCGGCGTCGCCGATCGATGCGTGAGGGCGCTCGGATGGGCCGCGTGGAGGGCGTCGTGGTCGTGCCCGGGCGCGGCGGAGCGGTGCAGGGCCCTTGGGAGCCCACGGGTGGATCGAGCGGGAGAGCGCGAGCGGTCGCGTCAGCGCTCGAGGCGCTGCCCGCTGATGTTCGCGGTGATCTGCGCGGCGGCTTCGCGCACCTTGAGGGCGAATTCGACGGAGGTCGACTCGTCGAAGCGCGACTCGGGGATGGAGACGCCCGCCGCGCCGGCCACGTCACCGGGGACCAGGCCGAAGACGGGGGCGGCGATGGCGACCGCGCCGGTGATGCGCTCGCCTCGCGTGATGGCGTAGCCGTCGCGGCGGATCTGCGCGAGGCGCTCCAGGAGCGCGTCGGGCGTGGTGACGGTGTCGGGCGTGAGCTGGGCGAGCGGCCCGTTCGCGACCTCGCGCTGCACCGAGTCGGGCAGGAAGGCGAGGATCGCGAGACCACTCGCGCCGCCGTGCAGCGGCATCCACTGCTGGAGCGGCAGTGTGTAGCGAAGCGGATGCGAGGACTCGACGGTCGACGTGAACATCATCTGGCGACGCTGGTCGTCATAGAGCGACGAGAACGCCGACTCGCCCGTCTGGGCGACGAGATGCTCCAGGACTCCGAGCGCGAGCTCCTGCGAGGGGTAGCGGCCCGTCGTGAGCCAGGCGAGTCGCAGGAACTCGAGCCCGAGGCGATACGACGTGCCGTTGCCGGCGCGGCGCACGAGGCCGAGCTTCTCAAGGTCGGTGATGAGGCGGTGCGCGGTGCTCGGGCTGACGCCGAGCCGGCCCGCGAGCTCGCGCACGCCGTGGGAGTCCTTCGGGCTCTCGATCATGTAGGTCAGCAGTTCGATGCCGCGAGCCAGCGGCTGGCGCCGACGGCTCGCCTCGCCTGTTTCGCCCTCGGTCGCATCCGTCGCCATGCTCATCGCCCGCTCATTTCGTCTCGAGTACCGCCAACGGCGGCTTGACATCCGACCGCTGCGCAAGCATTCTATTTGCAGTCACTCAACAGAACAGATGTTCCGTTGAATGACACTTGCGTCATCGGGCGCGGAGACACCTCGCAGTTGAGTCGAGTCCCGCTGGCCCGCCTTCAATGGAGAGGAAGTACGACATGTCGATCGCCGAGGCGCCCGTCATCGCACCGGGCGACACCGCCGCCCCCGAGCAGAGGGTCGCCGTCGTCACCGGCGCCGCAGGAGGCATCGGACTCTCGATCGCCCAGCGGCTCGCCGAGGACGGATTCGCGGTCGCGATCATCGGCCGGACCCCCGGCACGGCAGCGGAGGCAGCCGAAGGCATCGTCGCGAACGGGGGCCGGGCTCGCGGCTACGACGCCGACGTCGCCGATCGTGAGCAGGTCGACGCCGCGCTCGCGGCGATCCGCGCCGAACTCGGTGCGGTCTCCGTCGTGGTCGCCAACGCGGCCGTCGCGCCGCAGCAGGCCTTCCTCGAGATGACCCTCGACCAGTGGAACACCGTGCTCGGCATCAACCTCACCGGCACGTTCAACACGGTGCAATCGAGCCTTCCCGACCTCATCGACGCCGGCTGGGGGCGCATCATCCTCATCTCCTCGTCGAGCGCCCAGCGCGGCGCCCCTCGAATGGCCCACTACGCCGCATCGAAGGGCGGCCAGATGGCGATGACGAAGGCGCTCGCCGTCGAGTTCGGCAAGGCCGGCATCACGGTGAACACCGTCGCCCCCTCATCGGTCGACACGCCGAGTGTCGCGAAGAAGCGCGCGGCTGGCACCATCCCCTCGGCCGACGACATGGCCAAGTACATCCCGGTCGGCCGCGTCGGCGTCGGCGAGGACATCGCGGCAGCGGTCTCCTACCTCGTCTCCGACCAGGCGGGCTACGTCACGGGCCAGACGCTCAGCGTCAACGGCGGATCCTTCATCGGCTGAACGGAGCGAACGAACATGAGCGACACCATCGAGATCACGAGCCCCCGCGTCCCTCCCCGCCCCACCGAGGAGTGGACCGACGACGTCGACGACGCCTTCTCAGCGCTCCGCGCCCACGCCCCGGGCGGCGCACCCGCCGACGGCCCGGTGCAGCGCCCGAAGGCGAACATCCTCGGCATCTACGCCTGGCACCCCGACTTCATCCGCGGATGGATGCCCTTCTCCAACCACCTGCGTCACTCGACGCTGTCGGACCGACAGCGCGAGATCGCGATCCTGCGCACCACCTGGCTCGGCTACGGCGAGTACGAGTGGGCGCAGCACGTCTGGATGAGCACCGCGAGCGGCGCGCTCACCGAGGCCGAGGTCGCAGCACTCTCCGAGGGTCCGGATGCCGCGGGCTGGTCAGTCGAGGACGCCGTCCTCGTGCGCGCCATCGACGAGATGGTCACGGGCGACAAGCTGGTCTCCGACACGACCTGGGCGGCACTCGCCTCCCAGCTCGACCGTCGGCAGCTCATCGACTTCGTCTTCACGATCGGCACGTACGACATGCACTGCATGGCGTTCCGCAACCTCGGGCTCGAGCTCGAGCCCGGCATGACCGGGTTCCCGGCCGGTCACGCTCCCGAATCCGACGAGCAGCCGTGACCGCCGTGACCGCGGTGGGCGAGGCCTTGCACTGGGCGGTCCGAGACTCGCTCATCAGATACGTCACGGACATCGCACATGGCACCTATGCGGTCGAAGGTGGCGCCACGGAGGGCGAGTCCGGCGTCATCACCTTTCCACTCCGCTCGGCCCACCGCGAGGGCGACGACTGGCGGATGTCGTTCGAGGGATCGGTCCGCTTCCTCGCCCACCACGGGCACCTGGACATCCTCATCAAGGATCCGGAGGTCGTGGTCGGCCCGAACGGCGGGGTCCTCGCCACGCACACGGTGGACGACCCGAACGAACTGCTCGCCGTGGTCGCCATCGGAGCGGGAGACTCGACCGGCTCGGATGCGGCGCTCGTCTGGGACGGCCTGCCGACGCAGCTCGCACCGGGCGCCGTCGAACTCTTCGGCACGGTGTACCCGGCCGGAACGGAAATGGCACCGATCGGGATCCGCATCGCGCTAGATTCCTAAGCATGTCTCAATCCGCGCCGGAGCGCGCACCACGTCGGAGCACCCGTCGGCCCACCGGTGAGCGCGGAAACGTGCGCGGAGAGGCGACGCGGCAACTGATCCTCGTCGCGGCCGAACGCCTGTTCGCTGAGCATGGGATTTCAGCGGTGCCGCTGCGTGACATCGGCATGGAGGCCGGCCAGCGCAATCACGCGGCGGTGCAATACCACTTCGGCGATCGCGACGCGCTCGTGAAGGCGATCATGGAGTTCCGTGGTGCCGAGAGCGAGTCCGATCGCGCCGAGCTCGTCGCCGGCCTCATGGTGGGCGGCGAAGTCCCGACGGTCGCCGATGTGGTCGGCGCGTTCGTGCGCCCGCTCGCCATTCACATCCAGCCCGACAACCACTACTTGGCCTTCCTCTCGCTGTTCATCACCGAGGAAGGCGGATACGAAGGGCTCCGCCCCCAGGGGGTGCACACCGGTGCATCCGTCATCACGCTTCGGGCGCTCCTCGCGCGTCTCGCGCCCGGCATCCCGGAACCGATCCTCGATGAGCGATGGTGGGTGACGTTGACGAGCGCCGTGCACGCGCTCGCGCGGTATCAGGCAGCGCAGCAGAAGCGCGCACAGCCGGCGAAGATGGGGATCCTCATCGATGATCTCGTGGTCTTCCTGGCTGCCGGACTCGTCGCGCCGATCGTCGAGGGCGACCCGCGGGCGATCGCGACGGACTGACCGACTGGACGACGAAGGGCCCCGACCGGCGATTCGGTCGGGGCCCTTCGTGTTGGGGCCGTCCCTCAGGCTTGGCGCATGCCGTAGCTCGCTCGTTCAGCGGCCCAGGTGCGCCATGAAGCGCGATGACCAGTCGGTGAGGCTGGCCGGCACGTAGTAGCCGTCCTGATCATTGATCTCGTCCCAGTTCTCGGCGACCTCCTCGATCGTCGGGGTGCCGTCGGAGAGCCAGCCCGGCGTGATGCCGAGGAACCACCGTGAGAACCGCTTCGCGCCGGCGACGAGGATCTCGCCGTTCACCGGGCACGACTCGTGCGCGAGCAGGGCGACCATGGGCGAGACGAGCCCGGTCTCCATCGCCTGGAGGATGCCGGAGTCCGGCGCCGTCGCGGTGACGATGTTCGGCTTGGTCGCGGACTCGCTCGGTCGCGTGATCGCGTTCGGGGCGATGGCGTTGACGAGGATGCCCTTGGGCTCGCCGGCCACGGCGAGGCTGCGGGTGAATCCGATCAGCGCACCCTTCGCGGTGGCGTACGCGAGGTTGTCGGGCAGGCCGAGCATGCCGGTCGAGACGGTCGTGATGACGCGGCCGTATCCCTGCGCCTCGAAGTGCGGCCAGGCCGCGCGAGTGGTGTGCCAGGTGCCCCGGAGGTGGACGTCGAGCGTGCGCTCGAGGTTGTCGGCGTCGGCTTCAGGGAAGCTCGCCCACCGGGAGATGCCGGCGTTGTTGACGACGACGTCGAGGCGTCCGAACTCGCGCACCGCAGCGTCGACCAGTGCGTGGCAGTTCGCCTCGACACCGATGTCGCTCGAGTCGGCGATGGCCTCGCCGCCGGCGGCGACGATCTCGGCCACGACATCGTTCGCGGGCCCGGTATCGCTTCCGACGCCCTCCTTGGATCCACCGAAGTCGTTGACGACGACCTTCGCGCCGCGTTGTGCGAGCAGCAGGGCGTGGGCGCGACCGAGTCCACGGCCCGCGCCGGTCACGATCACGACGCGCCCGTCGAAGCGCAGGTCTGGTTTGGCGTTCATCATTCTCCCTTGAGTGACGGTCCCTGCAGCGAGCGACCATGCAGGAGTTCATCACATCCGCTCAGAACTTGCAATCGGCGCATCTCAGGTAATTTCTCCAGCTACAAGTCACCGATTGCCTTAATTCAGCAATCATGCTTAGATTTGTGCGATGGCTGGCCCAGCCAGAGCATAGGAGCGGGAGCAAGTCGCATGACGAGCAGGTCGGACAACGAAGTCGACATCGAGGTACTGGTCATCGGAGCCGGAGTGGTCGGCATCTATGCCCTCCACCGGGCGATCGAGGCCGGGTTCAGTGCGCAGACGCTCGAGGCCGGCGACGACGTCGGCGGCGTCTGGTACTGGAATCGATACCCGGCCGCCCGCTTCGACTCCGAGAGCTACACCTACGCGTACCTCTTCTCGAAGGAGCTCTTCGACGAGTGGAAGTGGGAGGAGGAGTTCGCGACCCAGCCCGAGATCGAGCGCTACCTCAATCACGTCGTCGACCGCTTCGACCTCCGCAAGCACATCCGCACCGGTCAGCGCGTCGTGTCGGCCGTCTGGAACGAGGACGCGAACCGCTGGGACGTCACGACCGAGACCGGAGAGCACGTACGAGCACGCTGGGTGATCTCGGCGACCGGCGGGCTCTCGGTGCCCCACTACCCCGAGATCGACGGTCTCGAGAGCTTCCTGGGAGAGGGCCACCACACCGGTGCATGGCCCCACGTGCCCCTCGACTTCGCAGGCAAGCGGGTCGCGATCATCGGCAACGGTCCGAGCGGTGCGCAGATCCTGCCGGTGATCTCGGAGATCGCGGCGCAGGTCGATCTCTACCAGCGCACGCCGACCTGGACGACGCCGCTCAACAACTCGCCGATGACCGACGAGAAGCGCCAGTGGCTGAGCGAGAACTTCGAGCAGGTCGTTCAGACCCTCACCGCGCCGACCAACCCGACCGGGTTCATGCACCCGCCGGCAGGCCGGTTCTCGACCGATGACACCCCTGAGCAGCGCCAGGCGTTCTACGAACAGATCTGGAAGGCGCCCGGCTTCGGCAAGCTCACGTCGAACTACTACGACATGACGACCAATCGCGAGGTGAACCTCGAGTTCTGCGAGTTCCTCGCGAACAAGATCCGTTCGATCGTGACCGATCAGGCCACCGCCGAGCGGCTGATCCCGAAGGACCACCTCTTCGGGGCGAAGCGACCGCCGTTCATCGCGGACTACTTCGAGTCATTCAACAAGCCGAACGTGTCGCTCGTCTCGCTGCGCGAGACGCCCTTCGTCCGCGTCGATGCGACCGGCATCGAGACCACCGAGGGGCACCGCGACTACGACATCATCGTGTACGCCACCGGCTTCGACTTCGGAACGGGCGCGCTCACGCGCATGGGGGTCGTCGGCCGCGACGGCCTCGACCTCAGCACCGACTGGGAGGACGGTCCCTCCGACTTCGCCGGCTTCAGTGCGCATCGGCTTCCGAACTTCTTCTTCCCGGGAGGTCCGCACGGTGCCGGCGGAGGCAACTACCCGCGGTACTCGCAGGACCAGGTCGACTGGATCGCGGACACGCTCATCTACGCCCGTGAGCACGGGCTGGACCGCTTCGAGCCCACCGAGGAGCAGGAGGGGGCATGGATGACGATGGTCGAGACCCTCGCTCCGCTCTCGATCTTCTCGGCCGAGCACAGCCACTACTACGGCGCCAACGTGCAGGGCAAGCCGAAGAAGTTCCTGCTCAATCCCGGCGGCCGCGCCAAACTCCACGAGATGCTCGGCGAGCTCTCGTCCACCGAGGACTACGGCGGCGCTCTCGCCTCGACTCGCGACCGCGTCGCAGTCTGAGTTCGGCGCCACAACCAGTTCACCAGCAGAACATCGAACGACGGGGTACGAGCATGACCGACACCGACACGACCGACGCGGATACCGTGTCGAGCGCGACCAACCGAGAAGCGTTGATCACGTTGATCAACTCGGCGCCCGGTAGAGACGCAGAGTTCAAGGAGTGGTACTGGGGCACCCACGTCCAGGAGGTCCTCGCGCTTCCAGGATTCATCAGTGCCCGCACACTGCGGCTCACGGAAGAGCCGGGGGGACCAGCACCCTTCCGGTACGCCACGATCTACGAGGTCGAGGGGACCGCATCGGACGCCCGCAACCTGATGTTCGGTTCCGGCCTGAGTACCAGTGACGCCATGGACATCACTGCCATGATCGTCGCCCCGTTCACCGCCTGACCGCGGACCCCTCTCGCGGGTCGGCCGGCCCGTCGGCCGGCCCACGAGCGTTCATGATCACCTGCACCAGAGCAGCAGCCGCAGCTCTGGTGCAGCGCGACCTCTCCGACAACGACGTTAGGAAGTCATCACGATGTCCCTCACCACAGCTCCGCCGAAGGTCATGCCGTTCGCACTGATCATCGCGATCTTCATGATCATCGAACTCACGCCGATCTTCGAGGTGACGATGATGTACGCGGCCATCCCCACACTGATGGGAGTCTTCGAAGCAGACGCCGCCACGATCTCGTGGGTGATCACGATCTTCCTGCTGGTCGGTGCGGGAACCGCGGCGATCTCCGGACGTCTCGGCGATATCTACGGTCGAAAGCGAGTCCTCATCGTCCTGATGGTGATCTCCGCCGTCGGCTCCATCATCAGCGTCGTCGCGGGGAACCTCGAGGGAATCCTGATCGGGCGCGCCTTCCAAGGCACGAGTGCAGGGCTGTTCCCCCTGCTGATCGGACTCGCGCGCGAGGTCGCACCGGCCCGCAAGGTGCCGCTGTTGATCAGCCTGACGTCGGGCATCGGCCTGATCGGCGGATCGGTCGGTGCTCTGGCTGCTGGAATCCTGCTGCAGACCTCCGGCTGGCACAGCATGTTCGTGGTCTCGGCGGTGCTCGCGGTCGTAGCCATCCTGGTTGCGCTCATCCTGCCGAAGTCAGTCGTCGCCGTGACGGTACGCGGTCGCCTCGACGTGCTCGGCGCGCTGGTGATGGCCCCCGCGATCGCAGCGATCCTCTTCGGCTTCACCATCTCGCGCAGTCAGGGCGCCAGCCCCGTCGTTCTCGGGCTGATCGTGGTCGGGGCCGTGCTGTTCATCTTCTGGGTCGTCTGGGAACTGCGGATCAAGAACCCCATGTTCAACCTTCGGCTCTTCCGAACGCGCTCGCTGGTGCTCACCCTCATCGCCACCGCCTTCGCCTCCATCGGCATCCTCTCCGCGCCGGCACTGCTCACCCCGATCCTCCAACAGACTCCGGCCGACATGCCCGTCGGGCTCGGCCTGACCCCGACGGAGGCGGGACTGTACGGGCTGATCTCGGGCACGATCGCGTTCATGCTCTCGCCGCTGGCGGGCCGGGTCGCTGGTCGACGCGGAGGCAAGATCGTGTTGGCCGCCGGCATCGTGCTCGGCGTCATCGGGTACGCCAGCTTCCTCTTCTCGGTTCACAACCTGCCGCTGGCGATCGTGGGAATCGTCGTGGGCTCCGTCGGCACGGTCTTCATCACCGTCAGCGTGCCGATCGTCATCGTCGAGAACGTGGACGCCCGAGACACGAGCGAGGCCGTCGCCTTGACCTTCACGGTCGGTCGAACGATCTTCAGCGCCATCGGCACGGCCGTCATCGGGATCGTCCTCGCCTCGAGCACAGTGCCCGACACGACATCACCGACGATCGAGTCCTGGAACGCAGGCATCGTCCTCGTCATCATCGCCGGCGCGATCGCGCTCGCCGCGACCATCGCCATCAGGAGGTCGACGCCGATGAGCCAGCGTGGAGAGGTCATCGAGGCGATCGCTCAGGACGACACGACCTCGGACCAGGAAGCTGCACCCGTCCGCGTCAACTGACCGCCGCCTCTGGCATTGTCGGACTCGGCCGGGCTGCTGACGCGCTATCGATCACCGGTGGCACGTCCACGGACGATCGAACCGATCACGAGGTAGAGGCCGCAGAGAACGGTGGATCCGCCGAAGAGCATGGCGGAGATCCCAACACCCCACGAGGAGTCCGCGGTCGATGCGAACGAGAGAATCGCGGCCTGTGCCAGAACGAGCAGAATCAGACCACTCCCGAGGTTGACGATCCGGATGCTCTTCACGAGCGGTTGCTTGGAATGGCGGGTTCGGATGGTGCCGGTGATCGCGAAACCGAGCTCGATGAACGCGATGAGCGCGAGGATCTCCGCGATCAGCGGCTCGAACGCGAAGCCCACCTTCGTCTCGATCAGGAGCGGCAGGCAGAGGGCGATGTACACGATCGCAGATCCCGTCAGCACCGCTCCGATCAGCGTTGAGGCGCGGTATTGTTCCGCGATCGAGGGTGCCCTGTCGGTTGCAGACCGCCGCGATCGGCGGTAGCTGCCGACTGCGATCGCCTTCGCGGCCCCTACTCCCAGGGAGAAGAGCACGTTCGCGAGCAGGAACAGGTTCGGTTCAAGCAGGAAGAGGAGCAGCTTGGCCGCGGCGAAGACCGCATTGAACAGCGCCGAGACGCCGGCATAGAAGAATGCGCGCTCCTCTTTCGTGGCAAGCCACCACGGAGGCCGCGGCTGTCTGCCGGGGCGAGGTTCGCGGCGATCAGACACCACCCCATCCTTGCCCTGTTCGAGTCCCCGACCAACGTCTGCGGGGCGGAATCGACCCGAACCTGGGTTCCGGCCGGTCAAGCACGTCAAAGGAATCCGGCATTCGCCGACCGCGGGCGATCGTGTGCGCGCATGAGACTCGCCGATGAACCGGACGACCTCGTCTGGCGCACCGGGAGCAGTGACCTCGACGCGACTCGTCCGGCCCGCGAAGATGCTCTGATCACGCGGGCAAATTCATTGCGGACCGCGGGCCGCGGTGGAAGGCTCACGGTATGGGCGAGAGAGATGATGGACGGCCGCCGACCCGCGAACTGGATGCGGCGGAGTGCTGGAAGCGCATCGGTTCGGCGCCGTACGGGCGCATCGCGGCTGGGGCGGCCGGCGAGATCGACATCTTCCCCGTGAACCACGGGGTGGCCGACGGCACCATCGTCTTCCGCACGTCTCCCGGCACGAAGCTGCTCGAGCTCACGATCCGCCACCGGGTCGCCTTCGAGGTCGACGGCACCGACGGGTCCGAGGCCTTCAGCGTGGTCGTGAAGGGCGACGCCGAGGAGTTCGACCACGACGCCGAGGTGCGCGAGGCCGAGAAGCTCGGCGTCACGCCGTGGGCGCCCGAGGAGAAGGATCGCTGGGTGCGGATCACGCCGACCGAGATCTCGGGGCGGGCGTTCCAGTTGCCCGACGGCGTCTGACGAAGGCCGACATCCGTCGACTGGCGTCACCGCCGGGCGGCTCTGCGACGGATGCCACGAGCGGATGCCGCGGCCGGCCGTTCGCGTCAGGCCGCCGCCTGCTCGAGCGCCGAGGCCGAACCAGAGGTCGTGACGCTTCCCGTATCCGCGAGCCGTGATACTTGGGCAGTGAGGATTTCCAATGGCAGCGCCACGATCGTCTCGCCCGCTGCTGACTGGTCGTCGCTCAACTCCCGATGGATGTCTGTCCACGCGGTCCGCGAAGCACGTCGAGGGCGCATCCGATGACGACCTCGCTCGGTACCGCCCGAGACGCACCGTCCGCCCAGCCGAACCCTCCCGCAGCTTCCCGCGCATTCCGACCCGACATCCAGGCACTGAGAGCGGTCGCGGTCTCCCTCGTCGTGCTCAACCACCTCTGGCCGATTCGCGTGACGGGCGGCTACGTGGGGGTCGACGTCTTCTTCGTGATCTCCGGCTTCCTCATCACGTCGCATCTCGGTCGTGAGCTCTTCGCAACCGGCCGGGTTCGTCTCGGCGCGTTCTACGCGCGACGTGTGCGGCGGCTCCTTCCTGCCGCGCTGGTCGTCCTCGCATTCGGCGCGATCGCAACCTTGCTGTGGGTGCCGACCATCTCCTGGCCGCGGGCGGCGATGGAGATCGCCGCGAGTGCGTTCTATGTCGAGAACTGGGTCCTCTCCGCGCTCTCCGTCGATTACTCCGCGCAGAATGACGCGGCAACGGTGGCTCAGCACTACTGGTCGCTCTCGGTGGAGGAGCAGTTCTACCTGATCTGGCCGCTCGCGATGATGCTCGCATGGATGGCCGCACGCACGTTCCTGCCCGCACGACGGCGAGCCGCCGTCGCGATGATGCTCGCCGGCATCGGCATCATCTCGCTCGTCGCCAGCATCTGGATGACGTGGTCGTCACCGGCTCAGGCGTACTTCGTCACCTTCACGCGCGCCTGGGAATTCGCCGCGGGCGCACTCCTCGCACTCGCTGCTCATCGCGTGCGCTTCCCGCGCAGGATCGCCGAGATCGCCTCCCTTCTCGGACTCGCCCTCATCGTCGCGTCGGCACTCGTATTCGATCAGGCGACTCCCCTCCCCGGAATCGCGGCGGTCGTGCCGGTCCTCGGCACGCTCCTCGTCATCGCGGCCGGCGGCACGGGAGTTCGGTTGGTTCACGAGCGTGTTTCGACTCTCAGGCCCGTCCAGTGGTTGGGTGACGTCTCGTATTCGGTGTACCTCTGGCACTGGCCGCTCATCGTGATCACGCCATTCGTTCTCCTCCGGCCGATGACCACGCTCGACAAGGTCGGCGTGGTGCTCGCCACGCTCGTGCTCGCGTGGCTCACCAGACGCTTCATCGAGAGCCCCGGTCAGCGATGGACCTGGCTGCGTTCCTCTGCCCGACGCACGTTCGGTGCGATGGTGGCGGGCATGGCCGTCATCGCGGTACTTTCCGGAGGCATTGCGTGGGGCTCTGCGATGGACGAGCAATCTCGCACCGTGGCGGTCGATGCGCCGACCGCAGAGCCGTGTGAGGGGCCGAATGCGGTCTCCGACCCCGCGCGGTGCCAGGACCCGTTCGCCGTTCCCGCGAAGGTCGCGGAGATGGGTGAGCGCAACGCCTATTACCAGACGCCCGACGCGTGCGGAGACCTGCTTCCGGTGCTCGAAGCCGGGGACGAGAGAACGACTCGCGTCTGCGATTACTCCGACGGTTCTGCTGCGGCGACCGACGTCTGGCTCATCGGAGACTCTCACGCACAGCAGTGGCAATGGGCGTTGTTCGACATGGCCCGCGAGCGCGGTTGGAGGTTGACGATCAGCTTCCTCGGTGGGTGTCCGCCGGCCGAGGTCGCGTTCGCCGGGTATGGCAGGGACAAATCCACCGCCAAGAACGAGCGCTGCATGAGGTGGGGCGAGACGGCCGCGGCTCACGTCGAACGGGAACGACCCGCATACGTCTTCACGTCATCGTTCACCCGAAAGCAGCTCGTCGACGACGGCACCGGCCGACCGGCCGAGATGCAGTACGCGGAAGGTTTGACCGCGTACTGGAGCCGGTGGACGGCCGCGGGCTCGACGGTGGTCGTGCTCGGTGACCCTCCCTTCAATGCGGCGGTTCGCGACCGGGATTGCGTGCTGCTGAATGCTTCCGACCCGCTTCGGTGCGGTGTGGGCCGAGACGTCGCCCAGCCCCCGGATCCCATGCTGCTGGCAGCACGGTCGAGTGCGGACCCCGACGTCATCGCATTCGACCCCACGCCGTATTTCTGCGACGAGAGCCTCTGCTACGGGGTGATCGGCGGCATCCCGGCCTACTTCGATGGAGACCACCTCAACGTCGAGTACACGAGACTGCTGCGGCCGTTCATCGAGGAGGCGGTACCGGGCCTCCGATAGCCGAGCGTCGGGGTGGGGGCTGACGCCGTCATCGACGTGCTGCGCCGCGTCCGGAGCAGGAGCGATCGACGCACGCCCGACGCGACTCCGTTCGGCGAGCGGCAGGCTAGACGTCCGCCTGCTCGAGCGCCGCGTCCGCACGCTCGGCGCTGCCGTCGGCGAGGCCGCGGTCGATCGCGCGCCGCGACGCGAGCCACATCACCACGCCAACGACGAAGACGATGAGCTCGGTGACGGTGAGCGCCCAGATGATGCCCGCGAGGCCGAACCAGAGGTTTCCGAGCATCACGATCGGGATGAACAGCACGCCCTGCGCCATCGACATGACGATCGCCGCGCGTGCCCTCCCGGTCGCCTGGAAGAGCGACGTGATGAGGCCGGCGAGGGCATTGCCGATCATCGCGACGAGCTGTGCCGTGAGGATCGTCACGCCGATGGCGAGCACCGAGTCATCGGCGGAGAACGCCGAGAAGAGCGGCTCGCGGAACACGAACACGACGGCCGCGGTGATCGCGGCGATGCCGCCCACCGTGATCGCGGAGCCGCGCAGCGCCGACGTGAGCCGCGCCCGGTCGCCCTTGCCGTAGGCGTAGGCGAGCAGGGGCAGCACCCCGAGCGTGACGCCCATCAGCAGGAACTCGGGAACCTGCGCGATACGCACGGCCACGCCCATGGCGGCCAAGGCGCTGTCGCCGTACGCGATCGCGAGGTTGTTGAGCACGAGTGACGTGATGATGAGGAACGAGGCCTGCAGGAGCTCGCCGACGCCGACGCCGAAGACGGGCTTCAGCACGGCGGGCGAGAGCGTGAACCAGCGCGGAGCGAGGCTCACGTGCTCGCTGTGCCGCGTCAGCCAGACCACGAAGTACGCGACGACGCCGAGGTTCGAGAGCCCCATCGCCAGTGCGGCGCCGGCGACGCCCCAGTGCAGCACGAGGATGAACAGCACGTCGAAGACGACGTTCGCGACGGTCGACGCGATCAGCGCGACCATCACCTGTCGGGCCGCGCCCTCGGCCCGGACGATCTGCTCGAGGCAGAACGCCGCGGCGAGCACGGGCACGAACGCCAGCAGGACGCCGACGAAGGCGCTGGTCGCGGGCACCGCGGCGGCATCCGCACCGAGCAGCGAGACGAGCGGATGCAGCAGCAGCAGCCCGAGGCCGCCGAGGACGGCGCCCGTGATGACCGATCCCCAGAGCGCGAACGACGAGACGTGCCGGATCTCGCCGGCCTTCGCGGGGTCGTGCTCGGACGCGCCGAGCAGGCGCGAGATGAGGGCGCCGCCGCCGACGCCGAAGACGCCGCCGACCGCCATGACCAGGCCGAGCAGGGGTGCTCCGAGCGTGATCGCAGCGAGGAGGGCGGAGTCGTGCAGCGAGCCGATGAAGCCGGCGTTGATGACGTTGTAGACGGCGCCGACGATCATCGCGGCGGCCATCGGCACGCAGAGGTGGATGAGGGCGCGCACGATCGGCGCCGAGGAGAGGTACCAGCGGTCCGTGCCGACGGCGTCGGCGGTGGCGGCGGTCGTGGCGGTGGCGGTTTCGGCGGGCGCCGAGGTGTCGGCGTCGGCCGGGGCCGGCCTGGGGGAATCGAGGTTCGTGGTGCTCATGACTGCTCCTTTCCGGGCAGGTTCGAGCGCGCGCCGACGAGCGCCGGCACGGCGAAGTGAGAAGTGGTGGGGGCGCGACTCTGGACGGCCGCGCTCGGCCCGGACTACCGGGTGGGTTGCGGGAGTTCCGCGGTGATCTTCTGGAGGAGTTGGAGGAGGGCGGCTCGTTCGGCCTCGTTCAACGGGGCGAGGATCGTCTCGTCGGCGGCGACCATCGCGGCGTCGAACCCGGCGATGAGTTCGGCGCCGGCCGAGGTCGCGTAGACGCGCTTGCTGCGTTCGTTCTCGGGGTCGGTGCGTCGCTCGACGAGCTCCCGTCGCTCGAGCCCCTGCAGGAGGCTCGAGACGCTGGCGGCGCTCGTGCGGGTCATCTGCGCGATGTCCCGCTGGATCGCGCCGGGGTTCTGCACGAGGAAGCCGAGCACGAATGCCTGCTCGTGACTGAGGTCACGAGCCCGGATCCAGTCCTCGCCGGCCTTGCGCTGGGCCCAGCCGATCCAGCGCACGAGGCCGAGGCTGGTGGTGAAGGCGTTCTCCGGTGTCTCCATGTTCATACTCTAACAGTTCGATCTCTAACATTCAACCTTCGAACTGTTCGGCGCATCGCCGTTGGGTCGAGTCCCTGTCGCCCGATCGACGCGGGTCCTACGCTGGGGTCAGGCCGTGCGCGGGGGCGCGCGGAAGATCGGGGGCACCGTGGGCTTCACCGGAACGCGGCCGCCAGGGCGACTGCGCACCCTCGGGTCGGCCGTCGCGCTCGGTGTCGGGCTCGCGGCATCCGCCCTGGTGATGGCGCCCGCGGCGGCGATGGCGAGCGGGACCGACGTCGCGGCCTCCTCGCTCATCGCGACGCCGCTCGTCGAGTCCCGGCCGGCCGCGCCGAACGAGCCGGACCCCGTGCCCCTCGAGACCGAGCTGCCCGAGACGCTCGAACCCACGCCGACGCCGACGCCCACACCCACGCCGACCGTCGAGCCGACCGAGTCCGTCGAGCCGGTGGAGCCCACCGAGTCCGAGGCGCCCGAGACCCAGGAGCCGACCGAGCCGCCCGCGACCGAGGAGCCGACCGAGACGGCCGTGCCCACCGAGACGCCGAGCGAGACGCCCGTCCCGACCCAGGTGCCGGCCGTGCCGCCCGCATCCGCCGACCCCACGACGTCGGCGCTGTCGTGGGCGATCGCGGCGGTCGTGCTGCTCGCGGCCGTGGTCATCCTCGTGATGGCGGGGCGGCGCTCGCCCGGCCCGCGCTCCGCCGGTCTCATCGTGCCCGGCGCTCCCGGAGCGTCGGCGATCATCGGCTCGGCCACGGGTGCCCCCGCGGCCGATCCCGTGCTGACCCAGGCCGCGATGGAGGACATCGGCCAGGCGATGACGGATGCCGGCTACTCGGTGGTGACCGTGCGCCAGACGCTCGAGGACATCGCCCGAGCGAACGGCGTCGTCGACACCGAGATCATCGTCTTCCCGACGGCATTGCTCGTCTCCGCGCACGGCGAGGGCGTGACGACCACGGGCGCCGTGGCGAGCGGCGAACGCACCCTGCTGCTGCACCAGGTCGATGACCTGCAGCACATCGTGGACGATGCGCGGTCGGGCTCCGTCGATCCGGCCGAGATCCGTGCCCGGATCCGTCGGATGCGGGCCCTGCCGCCGCCGTACTCCCCGGTGCAGCGGGGTGCGGCCTACGTCCTGGTGAGCGCCGGGCTCGCCGTGCTCCTCGGAGCCTCGTGGACCGGCGTCGCCGCCGCGGCGGTGCTGGGCGCCGGGGTCGGCGCCGCGCTGCTCGCGGGCGAGCGCCTCGCGGGGCGCTACCGCGCGCTGCTCAGCGTGGGCATCTCCTTCTCGGTGGCGCTCGTCGTGCTGCTCGGCCTGCGGCTCGGGCTCGACTCGGGGATGCTCCCGGCGCTCATCGCGCCGCTCGTCGTGCTGCTGCCCGGCGCGCTGCTGACGGTCGGCTCCATCGAACTCGCGACCGGTCAGATGGTCTCGGGCGCGGGGCGCCTGGCCGCCGGCGGCATGCAGCTCGTGCTGCTCGCCGTCGGCATCATCGCCGCGGGCGCCCTGGTCGGCATCCCCTCGCTCGAGGTGGCGTCCTCTGCGACCGCGCTCGGCGTCGTCGCGCCCTGGATCGCGGTCGCCATGTTCGGCATCGGCATCGTCGTGTACCAGTGCGCTCCGCGTGCGTCGCTCGGGTGGATCCTGGTGGTGCTCTACGTCGCCTACGGCGCGCAGGTGCTGGGGGCGCTGTTCTTCGGCGGGGTGCTCTCGGCGCTCATCGGCGCCCTCGTCGTGATGCCGGTGACGGCGCTCGTCGCGCGGCTTCCCTCGGGGCCTTCGCCGCTCGTGAGCTTCATGCCCGCGTTCTGGCTGCTCGTGCCGGGTGCCCTCGGCCTCGTCGGCGTCGCGACGGTGCTCGGCGGCGACTCCACGGGTTCGGCCTCGCTCATCACGACGATCTCGACGATCGTCGGGATCTCGTTGGGCGTGCTCGCCGGCACGGCGGTGTCGAGTCGACTCGGCCGGCCGATCCTCTGACGCTCGCCGGGTACGCCGGTGACCTAGACTGCTGCCCGCGACACCCTCATCGCGCCGCACCGACGCGGCCGGGTCGAGAGGGCTGATCGAACCGACCCGGAGGAGTGCCATGGGCTTCGCGGACTTCCTGTTCGGGATCGCGGCACGCCAGCCGGCCGAGTATCGGCGGCTCCGGGGCATCCGACAGCGCATCTACACGCGGGTCGCGCCGCTGCGCGCCGAGATCGTGCGCTCGCCCGAGCCGATCGCGTTCGCCGACCTCGATCGGGCGGCGTTCGAGCCGATCCGGCCCGGTTCCGCGTGGGGCGGCGTGTTCGACTGCGCCTGGCTGCGGATCACCGGCGAGGTGCCCGCCGGGGTCGAGAACCCGGTCGTGCTGCTCGGCATCCATGGCGAGGGGTTGGTGTACTCGCCGGGGGGCGAGCTGCTCGACTCGCTGAGCACGGTCTTCCAGCAGGGCGACCACCCGCACAGCGGTGGCCGGTATCGACCGGTGCAGGGCGTGGACCTCTCGAACGGCCGCGTCGAGTTCTACGCCGATGTCGCCTACAACGGGTTCATCCTCTACGAGGTCGGCCGCGGTCGCTTCCACGGCGCCCAGCTCGCGACCCGCGACGACGAGGCGTACTCCCTCTATTACGACTACCTGACGCTCGTCGTGCTCGCGGATGCGACGGATGACGCGGCGCTGGCCTCCGAACTGCGTCGCGCCCTCGCGGCGGCCTGGGCCGCCTTCCGTGACGGCGACGTCACTGCGGCACGGGCGGCGCTCGCTCCGGCCCTCGCCGCACCCTCGACGAGCGACTTCGTCTACGACGCCGTCGGCCACGGCCACCTCGACATGGCCTGGCTCTGGCCGCTCCGCGAGACGCACCGCAAGTCGGCCCGCACGTACGTGCGCGCCATGAACGCGCTCGAGCACCGGCCCGACTACGTGTACGGCACGAGCCAGCCGCAGCAGATGCACTGGATGCAGCAGGAGCATCCGGCCCTCTTCGATCGCATGAGGGCCGCCGTCGCGGACGGCCGGATGGAACTGCAGGGCTCGTTCTGGGTCGAACCCGACACCAACCTGCCGTCGGGGGAGTCGCTCGTGCGCCAGGCACTCGTCGGCCGCGGGTTCCTGCAGGAGCAGTTCGGGCTCACCGACGAGCAGCTGCGGCTGTGCTGGCTGCCCGACACGTTCGGCTACAACGGCAACCTGCCCCAGATCCTCAAGAAGAGCGGCATGGACTGGTTCCAGACCATCAAGCTCGCGTGGAACAAGACCAACGACTTCCCGCACCGCACCTTCACCTGGCAGGGCATCGACGGGTCGAGCGTGCTCGTGCACATGCCGCCCGAGGGCGACTACAACAGCCGAGCCGGCGCCGACAACCTGCTGACCGGCCTCGCGCGCTACCCCGAGAAGGCGCTCGAGACCGCGCTGCTCGTCTACGGTTCGGGCGACGGTGGCGGCGGCCCGAACGAGATCCACCACGAGCTCACCGACCGCGAGCGGGGTTCCGAAGGGCAGGGGCTGCGCGGGCTGCCGAAGATCCGGATGTCGACGGCCGGCGACTTCTTCCGCCGCCTCGAGCAGCGCGACATCGCGCACACCCACGTGGGCGAGCTCTACCTCGAGACACACCAGGGCACGTACACGACGCAGGCGCAGATCAAGCGGCACAACCGGCTCGTCGAGCGCAAGCTGCACGAGGTCGAGGCCCTCGCCGTGCTCACCGGCGACGACCACCGGTCGGTGCTCGCCGGGCACTGGCGCGAGGTGCTGCTGAACCAGTTCCACGACATCATCCCGGGCTCGTCGATCGCGCGCGTCAATCGAGAGGCGATCGCCACGTACGAGCGCATCGAGCGCGAGCTCGACGTGTACGCGGCAGAGCTCATCGGGCGGCTGCCGCAGCGCACGGCGGTTGGTTCCAGCTCAGATGGTTACGAGCGAGCGGATGCCGCCGGCGACGAGTCGAGCGCAACCGCCAACGCGCCGCGCACCGCCCTCAACCTCACGAGCCACGCGCGCGACGAGGTCGTCAAGGTGGGCGACGACTGGTACCGGGCGGAGGTGGGCCCCTACGCTGCGGCGGAACTGAGGCCGGTCGAGGCGGCATCCGGCCTCGTCTTCACCGATGAGAGCCTGGGCAACGGCCTGGTGACCGTGCGCTTCGACGCCGACGGCGTGATCGTGTCGTACCGGGGCCGTGACGGCGCCGAGCACGCCGGCGCGGGGCTCAATCGCCTGGTCGTGCACCGGGACCCGTATGTCTGGCCGTTCAACGCGTGGGACATCAACCCCGACTATGTGAAGCGCCCGACCCGCGTGCTGCGCATGTCGCATGTCGCATCCGGCATGGACGGGCCGACCGTGTGGCGCACGCAGGAGCATCGCTCGCGCTCGGTGACCGTTCGACAGCGGATCGTGCTCGAGGCCGGCAGCGACGTGGTGCGCTTCGAGACCGAAGTGGACTGGCACGAGAAGCACCGCATGCTGCGCGCGGAGTTCCGGCCGACGCACTACGGCGACACGGTGCGCTGCGAGATCCAGTTCGGGCACCTCGAGCGCGTCACGACCGAGCGCGACTCGGTCGAGGAGGCGCAGTTCGAGGTCTGCGCGCACAAGTGGATCGCGACCGAGGACGTGGCCGGCGGATTCGCCCTGCTCAACGACTCGAAGTACGGCCACCGCGCCAAGAACGGGCTGCTGAGCCTCAACCTGCTGCGCGCGCCGACGTTTCCCGACAAGACGGCCGACCGTGGCAGCCACCGCTTCACGTACGCGTTCACGCCGTTCGCGACGGGTGACCTCGCGAAGGTCGTGCGCGAGGCGTACCGGCTGAACAACCCGCTGCACCTGACGGATGCCGCGCCGTTCGGCCCTGCGGCATCCGTCGATGACCCCGGCGTGATCATCGAGACGCTCAAGCGCGCCGAGCACGGCGACGGCGTCGTGCTGCGGTTGTACGAGAGCCTCGGGCGGGCCACGACGACCGCCCTGCACCTGGCGATCCCGGGGGTCTCGATACGCTCCGCCACTCGACCGGCGACGGCGGATGCCGCGGCATCCGTCACCGCGACGGTCGTCGCCGTCGAGACCGACCTGCTCGAACGATCGGCGGGCGCCGGTGACGGCGTCGACCTGGAGCGGCTCGAGTTCGGCCCCTTCGAGATCAAGACCATCCGGTTGGAGACCCGCCCGTGAGCCAGGCCACCCACACGACGATCGCGCCGCGCACCCAGGCGCGGGCCATGGTCACCGCCGGGTTCGGGCAGAACTTCGTGCTCACGACGGTGTCGACGTTCATCCTCGTGTACCTGCTGCAGTACGCCGGCATCAGCAGCGGCGGGCTCGCGGCCGTCACCGTGATCATCACCGCCTCGAAGTTCATCGACGCCGTGCTCGACCCGGTCATGGGCAGCATCGTCGACATGACCCGGTCGCGGTGGGGCAAGCTGCGCCCGTACATCCTGTTCTCGGCGGTGCCGGTCGCGGTGCTCTCGGGGCTGCTGTTCGCGGTGCCCGACGTCGAGGAACCCGCGAAGATCGCGTTCTTCGGCGTCACGTACATCCTCTGGAGCCTCGCCTACACCGTGTGCGACGTGCCGTTCTGGGGGCTCATCGGATCGGCGTTCGTGGAGCCCGACCGGCGCACGCGGGTCATCGGCAGCGTGCGCGCCTTCGGCTCGATCGCCCTCGGCCTCTCGACGCTCGGCATGCCCTGGATCGCGAAGCTGCTGAGCTTCGGCCCCGAGACCACGGGCAGCGGGTGGACGCTCGCCGTGTTCCTCACGTCGTTCCTCGGCATGGGCGTGTTCCTGCTCGCCTTCTTCTTCGCGCGCGAGCGCGAGACCACCGCGGCATCCGACGGCCTCAGCGTTCGCCAGCTCGTCACGACGCTGTTCAAGAACACGGCGCTGCTCACCGTGCTGCTCGCCTCGGTGCTCGGCTTCGGGCGGTTCATCGTGCAGGCCGGCGGTGCCCTCTTCGTCGTGATCGCCTACGGCGACGAGGGGGCGTTCACCCTCGTGGGCGCGGCGATCATCCTGGGCATGGTGATCTCGTCGTTCACGAGCCCGCTGCTGCTGCGCGTGACGTCGGCCCGACGCGTGATGGTGTGGAGCTCGTTCGTCGCGGCGGCGCTCTACCTCGCCATGTACCTCGTCGGGTTCGCGAACCTGGTCGTGCTGCTCGTCTTCATCTTCCTGACCGGGCTCATGCTCGGCGTGTTCCTCGTGACGCAGGCGACCATGATCGCGGACTCGGTCGACGACGCCGAGCGGCGCCTCGGCGTGCGCAACGACGGCATCTCGTTCGCTTCGCTCACGTTCGTCTCGAAGATCATGAACGCGCTCGCCGTGCTGGTGTTCGGCGTGTTCGTCGTGATCGCCGGTTACGAGCGCGGCGTGACGGTCACGCCTGACATGCAGCAGACGGTGTTCCTGGCGCTCACGATCGTTCCGGCCGTGAGTTGCGTGCTGTCGGCGGTGCCCTTCATGGTGGGCCGCCGGGGTCGGGACTAGGACGTTTCTCGCGTGGGCCGGTATCGCATGGCGACCGCCCCCGACCGGAACTCCTGGCGATCCACGAGCTCGAGCTGGATTCGCTCGCGCAGTCCGGCGAGCAGCGTCGGCCCGTGTCCGGCGAGGACCGGCTGCACGAGGAACTCGTACTCGTCGATGAGTCCCAGATCTGCCAACGCCAGGGGGAGCGTCACGCCACCGACCCACAGACCTTCGCCCGGCTCCTGCTTGAGCCGCTGAACCGCTTGCGCCATGTCGCCTCGAACCAGCTCGGCATTCCAATCGACTGCGTCGAGCGTGGCCGACACGACGTACTTCTTCGCCCCGTCGATCGCCTCGGCGAACGGCATCTGCCACTCGGTCACCCAGTCGGGCCACGTGCCCGTGGCCGGCTTCCTCCACGCGGACTCCATCATTCCGTAGGTCACCCGGCCGAACAGCAACGCATCGGCTCGCTCCATCTCGTCGGTCCAGTAGCGCATCGACTCCTCGTCCGGAGGGAGCCCTGCCTCGTGATGGCAGCAGCCGTCGAGTGTCACGTTGATCGAGTATCGAAGTGGTCTCATCTCTGCACTCTCCTCTGACCCGCGCACCGCGTCTTCACCTGACCGGCAGCCGACCAGACGGCGTCTCGCGTGAAGCGCTCATGGGCTGAGGATAATCAGCCCGTCGCTCGACGGCAGTGTCGGCGCACGATCCGGCTCGGACGCACCCGCCTGTGCGACGAGTTCGGACCCCCTCGTTCCACCGCGATGAACCGTGCGTCCTCGATTTCTGCACGAAGTTGCACGGTCCTGCACGTTCTGCGCTAGTGTGTGACCATGGATGAGATGCCCTCGCGCGCGGAGGTCGCAGCACGGATGGATACGACGATCGCAGCAGAGATGCTTCGAGCCTGGGCGCTGGACGAGCGCGCGAAGGCACACGTGATGAGCGATCCGGTGCTCGCCGACATGGCTCGTCGGGTCGCGGCGAGATATGTCGCCGGAGAAGACATCGGCGCGGCCGAGCTCGCCGTGCGGAGAGCCGTCGGCCGAGGGCACGACGGAAGCATTGAATTCGCGGGAGAGAGCATCCGCGACAGGGCGGAGGCCATCGCCGCGACGGAGGTGTTCGTCTCTCTAGCGCAGCACGTCGGAGCCACCGAGATTCCGTCGACCGTCTCCGGCGACCTGTCGCATATCGGGCTGCTCGTGTCGTCGGATCTCGTTCGCGCCAATGCCCTCCGGATAGCGGAGGCGTGCGAAGCAGTCGGCACTGTCTTCATGATCTCGGCCGAGGGATCCGACCGCACGGACGCGGTGCTCGACGTGTACGAGTGGCTCTCCGCTCGTACACGCAGTGCGGGCATCACGCTCCAAGCTCGACTGCACCGCTCAACCGCCGACCTGGATCGCCTTCTCACGCTCCCCGGTCGCATCCGTCTGGTGAAGGGAGCCTTCCTCGAACCATCTGCGGTGGCGCTCGGTCGAGACAGCGGTGAGCTTTCCGTCCGCTACCAGGAGCTGGCCGCGCGGATCCTCGCGGCCGAACACCCCCTGACGTTGGCGACCCATGACGAGCCCCTGCTGCGCGCCTCCCTCCGGCAGGTGGATGCCGCAGCCGTCGAGGTGGAGATGCTGATGGGGCTCGGTGACGACCTGCTCGACAGCCTGCAGGCCGAGGGATGGGCTACCCGCGAATACTGCATCTTCGGGGACGAATGGTGGCTGTACGTCCTCAATCGAATGGCCGAAAGCCCTGAGCGTGTGTTCCGGGCGATCGCCGATCTCGCGCCGCTGACCCTCTAGGAGAGATCCCCATGGACAGCGCTGCATCAGTCCCTCGCCGCGGGATCGACATCCCGGACCATCGCGGCCGCGTGGGACTTGCGCAGGCCGGCTTGGATCTGCGTCGAAACCCGGATGTCGCGGTGCGAAGCGTCGAATTGACGTCCGAGGGCTGGCACGTCCTCCGGCGCACGACGTTCGACTACCGCGATCGTAAGGGGAACTGGTCCCGGCAGCAGCGGGAGACCTACGACCGCGGCAATGGCGCCGTGGTCCTCCTCTAGAACACGGAACGACAGACCGTGCTGCTCGGACGGCAGTTTCGCTACCCGGCGTACGTGAACGACCATCCCGATGGAATGCTCATCGAGTGCGCAGCGGGCCTGCTCGAGGGCGATGATCCCGAGTCGGCCATCCGTCGTGAGGCGGAGGAAGAGCTCGGCGTCTCGGTGGGAACCCTCACCCCGGTCTTCGAGTCCTACATGAGTCCTGGATCCGTGACGGAGCGTCTGCATTTCTTCGCCGCGCCCTACAGCCGGATCGATCGGCGACATGCCGGCGGTGGGCTCGCCGAGGAGGGCGAAGACATCGAAGTGCTGGAGATGCCGATCGCCGTCGCGCACAACATGATTCGAGAGGGCGGCATCACCGATGGGAAGACCATCATGCTGATCCAATGGGCCCTGCTCGATGGCCCGTTCCGGTCAGCCCGTCAGCAGGCATCATGAGGTCGGATGCCGTGATGCCATCCGTCGCCCTCGGAGTCAGCCGGCGAGGGTCTCCGCGTCGATCACGAAGCGGTAGCGAACGTCGCTCTTGAGCACCCGCTCGTAGGCCTCGTTGATCTGGTCGGCCGAGATCAGCTCGATCTCGGGCGCGATGCCGTGCTCGGCGCAGAAGTCGAGCATCTCCTGCGTCTCGCCGATGCTGCCGATGCTCGAACCCGCGAACGAACGGCGGTTGCCGAACAGCGTGAAGACGTGCACGGGCAGCGGCTCGGGCGGGGCGCCGACGCTCACGAACGTGCCGTCGAGCGCCAGCAGCGAGAGGTACTTGCGCATGTCGATGGGTGCGCTCACCGTGTTGATGATGAGGTCGAAGCGGTTGCGGAGCTCGGTCCACGTGGCGTCGTCGCTCGTGGCGAAGTAGTCGGTCGCGCCGAAGCGCACGCCGTCGTCGCGCTTGGAGAGCGTCTGCGACAGCACCGTCACCTCGGCGCCCATGGCCGCCGCGATCTTCACGGCCATGTGTCCGAGCCCGCCGAGGCCGACGACCGCGACGCGCTTTCCGGGCCCGGCGTTCCAGTGCGCGAGCGGCGAGTAGGTCGTGATGCCGGCGCAGAGCAGCGGCGCGGCGGCCTCGTAGGGGATCGTGGCGGGCAGCTTCAGCACGAAGTCCTCGTCGACCACGATGTGGGTCGAGTAGCCGCCCTGCGTGATCGAGCCGTCGCGGTCGCGGGCGGCGTAGGTCTGGGTGTTGCCCTTCAGGCAGTAGTTCTCCATGCCGGCCTTGCAGTTCTCGCACTCGCGGCACGAGTTCACCATGCAGCCGACGCCGACCCGGTCGCCGACGGCGTGCTTCGAGACATCCGCCCCGACCTCGACGACCTCGCCGACGATCTCGTGCCCGACGACCTGCGGGTAGGTGATCGGACCCCAGTCGCCGCGCACGGTGTGGATGTCGGAGTGGCAGACGCCGGCGTAGCGGATCGCGATGAGCACGTCGCTCGGGCCCACCTCGCGACGTTCGATCGTCGTGGGGACGAGCGGCTCGGTGGCGGACGGGGCGGCGTAGGCGTGGACGGTGCGCACGGCGGACTCCTTCGGGGTCGAGCGGCGAGATGGGGAGACGAGCGGAGTGTCCAGCCTATGTCGGCATGGGCTCGCTCGTCGTGGTCGAAGGGACCTCAGGCGTCGCGCACGCAGCGGAAGCCGATGTGCGACATGCCCGTGTCCTCGGCCTGGGGCGAACGGGCCGCGGGCCGGAACCGCAGGCAGTACTCGGGCGAGCAGAGGTGCGAACCGCCCTTGAGCACGCGCCGCGGGATGTCGGCGAATCCCTCCTGCGCGCTCGCCGTGGCGAGCAGGTTCTCGCGCTTGCCCGGATCGACGGGCGCGTCCGAGAGCTTCATGTGCCGCGGCGTGTAGTAGTCGGTCGTCCACTCCCACGTGTTGCCGATCATGTCGAAGAGCCCGTAGCCGTTGGCCGGGAACGACCCGACCGGCGCGGTGCCGCCCCACCCCTGGTTGTCGTACGGGAAGTGGCCGATCCACGAGTTGGCCTGCGGCACGCCTCCGGGGTACGGCTCGTCGCCCCAGGCGAAGCGCGCGCCGTCGACGCCGCCGCGAGCCGCGTACTCGTGCTCGGCCTCGGTGGGCAGGCGCTTGCCGGCCCAGGTCGCGTAGGCCGTGGCATCCTCGTAGGCGATGTGCACGACCGGATGCCGCAGCCGGTCGTCGATGCCCGAGTCGGGTCCGAACGGGCGGCGCCAGAAGGCGCCGGGCTGCCAGCGCCACCAGTTGCGCCAGTCGCGCAGGTCGACGGGCCCCGACGTGGGCGTGAAGACCATGGCGCCCGGGACGAGGTCGGCGGGGTCCGCGCCGGGGAAGGCAGCAGGGTCGAGCTCGCGTTCGGCGACCGTGACGTAGCCGGTGTCGTCGACGAACCGCGCGTACTCCTCGTTCGTCACCTGGTAGCGGTCGATGCGGAACGACGCCACGGCGTGCTCGTGCACGGGACGTTCGTCGGGATAGAACTCGTCGCTGCCCATTCGGAAGGTCCCCCCGGCGATGAGCACCATGTCGTCGGTCACGCTTCCACCGTAGCCGGGTGCGGGCTGCCGGGACCCGGCCGGCTCAGCACCGGCTCACCGCCCGGCGCCGAACCACCGTTCGCGGTCCATGAACGCGAGCTGCCCCTGCTTCGTGGGCAGGTCGATCACGGGCCCCGGGGTGAAGCCCATGCGCGTCATCCGGTTCACCGCGCCGTCGTTGTTCACGTCGGGCTCGACGACGATGCGTCGCGCACCCGGGGAGGCGAACAGGAAGTCGCCGAGCACGCGCGAGATGCGCGTCGTGAACGCGTCGATGGGCGCCCCGCGGTCGCCGATGAAGACGTGCAGGCCGACGTCGCCCGGCTCGACGTCGTAGCACTCGCCGACGGGGTCGTGCTCGGGCTCGTACGTCTGCAGCAGCACGACCGGCGTGCCGTCGCGGAAGACGAGGAAGGCGTGGTGGGTCTCGAGCGAGTCGACGTAGGCGTAGAGGTCGCGCAGCTCCTGCCGCGACAGCTCGCCGAGCCCCCAGAACCGCGCGCGCGGCTGCGTCACCCACGCGTGGATCACGTCGAGGTGGGCGTCGGGGTCGAGCACGCGCACCTCGATCGTGCCGAGCGCGGGGTCGTGCGCGACGTGCACGAGGTCGCCGGGGCGGCCGGTGGCGAGGCGGTCGGATGCCGCGGGCCGGGCGAGTGCATCGGTCATGAGTCGGCGTCCTGTTCGGTCTCTGGTGCAGGAGATCGGGCTGCATCCCTGCCCCACAGCGGGGATGCAGCCTGATCTCCTGCGGGGTCGTTCGGATCGCGAAGGGGGCGGATGTCGGGGGCGAGCCGCGGCACGAGCGGCGGGGTTGCGGCGACCCAGTCGGCGAGCTGGTCGGCGAAGTGGGCCGATGCCGGATCGCCGGAGGCGCCGAACGGCACGCCCCAGCGGCTGCGGTCGCGCTCGCCGAGGTCCCACGCCCAGCGCGCGACCGAGCCGCGCCAGCTGCGGCGCGTGACCCCGGGCGTCGAGCCCGTGCAGCGCACGCTCTCGCCGTCGCCGGACAGGCCGACGTCGAGGTCGCGGCCCGGATCCGTCGCGCCCGGCACGTCGACGAACACGTGGAGCGGCAGCATCCGGTGCTCCTCGCCCCAGGGCTCGTCGGGTCGGACGGCGGCCGCGTTCAGGGCGGCGCGCACCAGCCGGTCGCGCTGGCTGCGCAGCGCCGGGGCGTCCAGGAGGCGGGGCAGCGCGGCCGCGATGCGGCCTCGAACTCCCATCCACGGGTCGTAGATCGCACCGAAGCCGTGCGGGTCGTGCAGGCGTGCGAGCTCGGGCAGCGCGGCGACCTCGGCGACGAGCTCCTCGCGGAACGCGGCGAACCGCGCGGCCGCCGGCGAGTCGGCATCCATGACGCCGTTCCACGCGCGCAGCTGGGCGCAGGTTCGGCGCGCCTCGGGAGTGAGGTCGTCGAGCGCCGCGCCGGTTGGCAGGAGAGCCAGCCAGCCCTCGAGGCCGCCGAGGAGCGCGTCGCCCCAGATCGGCGCGAGGTCGTCGGTCGTCAGGCCGGCCGGCGGCGCCGCGTCGAGCAGGGTGCGGATGCGGCGTGCCCGGTGCGGGTGCGCGTACGCCCAGCCGAGGTCCACGTCGTCGCGGGACGGTCGTTCGTTCGCATCCACGGCGACGGCGTCGACCGCGATGGCGGGCGGCATCCGTCGGTCGGCGACCGGGTGGGTGCGCGTCGCGTCGAGCGGCAGGCGGCGTTCGGCGCGCGGACGGTCGGGGGCCCGGCCGACCGTGGCCGAGAGCACGGCACCCGCGCGGTCGGCGGTGAGCAGCCGGTTCACGGGATCGACCCATCGGCCGAATGCCGCGACCACGTCGGCGGCCGACCGTGCACGCAGCAGGGGCAGCAGCGCGGCGAACCCGAGGTCGGATCCGGCCCGCGCCGGCATCCGCACGCTCCAGGCGTCGAAGTCGCCGTCGGGCCGGGCGACCAGGTCGGTGATGACCGTGCCGCGGTCGGTCTCGATCGCCTCGACCTCGACCGGCTCGCCGCCGCGCACCGCGATCGTCGAGCGGTCGACGGCGGCCGCGCGCCATCCATCGGGGCCGAGCGCCTCGATGAGCTCCTCGCCGTCGGACGCGACGGGCACCCGGCGAAGCCGCTCGTGGAACACGTCGACGCTGTGCGCGATCGCATTCGTGATGCCCCAGGCCGCGTGCCCGGTGTGGCCGAAGTGGGCGACGCCGGGCACGCCCGGGAAGGCGAGGCCGATCACGTCGAACTCGTCGCACGCGAGCCCGACCTGCTGGTAGACGCCCGGCAGTTCGAAGATGCGGTGCGGGTCGCCGGCGAGGATCGGGAAGCCCGAACCCGTCTGCGAGCCGTGCAGCGCCCACGCGTTGCTGCCCGAAGCCGGCTCGGCGTCGTCGCCGCCCGCGAGCACCTCGACCCACGGGTCGCCGAGGGTCCGTGCAACGTGCTCGGCCCAGAGCAGGCTCGGGAACGACGAGAACAGCGCGTGCGCCACGTGCAGGATGCCGAGGGGCGCGTGCTCGGGCCAGTCGTCGAGCGGTGCGCGGTCGCCGAACAGGGCGTCGAGCTCGGCGAACTCGGCCGCCCGGCCGCCGACCTCGCGGATGCCGCGTCGCACACCGTCGACGTAGGCGCGCACGAACGCGCGGTCCTCATCGCCGAGCGTCGCGAACGTGCGCCGGGCGGTGTCGTCGAGCCGGGCCCGGCGGGCGAACACGTCCCAGTCGAGACCCGCCGCGCCGATCAGCGCCGCGAGCGTGCCCTCGGCTCGGCGTCGGTCGACCTCGATCTGCCATCCGCGATCGTGCGCCGTCACCTCGCCCTGCGCGGCGGCGAGCTCGAACACGTCGCCACCTCGCAGGTGCGGGATGCCGTGTTGGTCGCGTGCGAGCCCGGTCGCCATGGCCGCCCCGCTCAGGCCTTCGCCGCCGCGGTGGCCCCGGCCGCGGCATCCGCCCCGTGACCGTCGGAACGTCGGCCGCCCGACGCGAGCACGCGCTCGAAGCGACGCGACCGGGCGATCGGGTTCGACATCTCGCCGGCGTAGATGAGCGACTCCGACTGGTTCGCGAGGTCGACCATCTGCAGCGTGTTGCGCAGCTGCAGGCGGTTCAGGCACGAGTGCGCGAACGTCTCGGCCCGCAGGTCGAGGGCCGATTCGAGCTGCGGATGCTGCGCCTCGTGCTCGTCGACGCACTCGGCCACGAGCGCCCAGAACGCGTCCTCGTGCAGCGTGCCGTCGACGTGGAGGATGCCCGCGAGATGCCGCAGCACGCCGTCGAACACGTCGGTGAAGACGGCCAGCGCCTTCTCGAGGTCTTCGACCTCGGCGATGATGCGCTGCACGTCCTCGGGCACGGGCAGGCCGGCCGCGGCGACGCGCTGCGTCGACAGCAGCGCCACCTCCTCGCCGATGTCCTTCATGAAGACGCCGACGGGCACGGCGTCCTCGAGCACGAGGATCAGGTTCTCGCCGTGCGGCATGAACGCGAGGTCGTAGGCGCGCAGGCAATGGACGATCGGGCGCAGGTACGCGTGCAGGTAGGCCCGCACCCACTCCGCGGCGGGCAGCCCGGATGCGGCGATGAGGGCGCTCGCGACCGAGTCGCCCGCGGCATCCCGGTGCAGGAGCGCTGCCATCGTGCTGAGCCGCTGCGTCGGCGCGATCTTCGGCACCGGGCTCTCGCGCCAGAGCGCGGCGAGCATCTTGCGGTGCGGCGACACGGTGCGCGTGCGGTGGTACGCGTCGCCCGTGTAGCCGATCGACGCGTGCTCGCGCAGCACCCGGAACCCGGCGTCGTCGAGCGTCTCGTCGGCGCCGACGAGCTCGGCCACCCAGTCGTTGATCGCCGGCGTCACCCGCATGTAGGCGGGGGAGAGGCCGCGGAGGAAGCCCATGTTCTGGATCGCGAGCGCCGTCTTCACGTAGTCGCGGTTCCAGTCGTCGGCGTTGAACATGGTGCGCAGCGACTGCTGGGCGAGGTGGGCGTCCTCGCCCTCGCCGAGGAACACGAGGTTCTGCTTCGCGAGGTCGGGCGCGAACGTGATCGCGATGCGGTGCTCCCACTGCCACGGATGCACCGGGAGCAGCAGGTAGTCGGCGGGGTCGAGCCCGGCCTCGACGAGGCGGGCCTCGAACGCGTCGAGCTGCGCGGCACCCAGCTGCTCGCGGAGGAACGACCGCGCCTCGAGCCCGTCGCCGAGCGCGAAGTGCGTGAACTCGCGTCGGGCGGCGAGCCAGACCAGCCGGAACGGCCGACCGGCCTCCGGCGCGTACGCCGAGTACTCGGCGACGCCGAACCCGATGCGGCCGTTGTTGGCGACGAAGCCCGGATGCCCCTCGGTCATCGCCGACTCGATCGTCTGGAAGTCCGCGCGCGTGAGCTCGTCGGCCGTCGGGCCGCCCTGCTCGAGCTTGAACGCGCTGCTCGCGAGTGTCGACGCGATCTCCTCGAGGTAGGTCGCGAGCAGGGCGTCGGGGATGGCGAGCAGCGGCTGCAGCTCGACGATGAACGCCTGCGCGTCGAGCGGGGTCGGCGTGCCGTCGACGAACCGCTCGAGCGTTGGCTCGTCGAGCACCCAGTGCTCGAGTGCGAACCGGTCGGCGTCGAAGCGGTACTCGACGCGGCCGCCCTCGAGTGCGAGGCGCCAGGAGCGAGCGGATGCCGCGGCGACGGGCTCGGGCGCGAGCAGGCGCTCGTGCGTGAACTCGGCGATGGCCTTCGCCACGAGGTGCCGCTGGGCACGCGCCATCGAGGCGGGGGTGAGGTGCGCTGCGGGATTCGTGCGGGTCATGAGCGGGCTCCGAGACGTTCGATGTCGGGAAGGGCGCCGAGGGCGGATGCCGCGAAGTCGGCGCGCGTGCACACCGACAGGTTCGCACGCTTGACGTGGCCTCCCTCGGGCACGTCGACCTCGCCGAGCACGCGGAACCCGGCTCGGGCGTTCTTGGCCGCGATGCGCTCGTTGCGCACGTCGGGCTCGACGACCACGCGTTCGGCGCCGAGCTCGTCGAAGCACCAGCGCATCACCGCGGCGAACACCGCATCGGTCAGGCCGTGGCGGGCGTGGCCGTCGGCGGGCGCGACGAGCACGTGCATGCCGAGGTCTCCGGGCCGGGCGTCGTGGATGCCGACGAGCAGCACCGCCGCAGGGTCGTACGTCTCGGCGAGGAACGCGGGCACCCCGTCGACCGTGCCGATCCACGAGTCCTGGTGGGCGTGGGTCACGACCTCGGCGAGGTAGTCGGCGACCCCGTCGACGCCGAGCTCCTGCATGCCCCAGAACGCGGACTTCGGATGCGCCAGCCACTGCTGCACGGTCGCGGCGTCGAACCTGGCATCCGTCGGGCGGATCTCGATCTCGTAGTCGGTGATGACGGTCATCGAGCCACCTCCTGTGCGAGCGCGGCATCCGATCGGGTCGCGGCATCCGAGCGGAACTGCGCGTCGGCGGGCACGCCGAACTCCTGGAAGGCGATGCGGCGTTCGAGCGGGTAGATCTCGTGCCCGCAGATCTTCGCGATGATCTGCGCGTTGCGCCACGCGCCGAACCCGAGGTCGGGGGCCGTGAGGCCGTGCGTGTGCTCCTCGCCGTTCTGCACGAAGACGCGCCCGCGGCCGCCGTCGATGCTGTAGTCGCGGGCGACGTCGAGTCGGCCGAGGTCGTCCCAGTCGAGCCGGTCGCGCAGCGGTTCGAGGAACGCCGGCACGCGTGCCGAGTAGCCGGTCGCGAGCACGAGGGCGTCGGTCTCGCGCTCGTGCTCGACCTCGAGCTGGGCGTGCCGCAGCCGCAGGCGGAACGCGGTTCCGGTCCACGCGGCATCCAGCAGCTCGGTGTCGGTCAGCAGGGTCGTGGGCACCGGGCCCGAGGCGCTGAGCTCGTAGAGCGTGTCGTAGATCTCGTCGATGAGCTCGCCCGAGATGCCCTTGTAGAGCCCGCGCTGCTCGCGTCCGAGTTGCTGGCGCAGGGGGAGCGGCAGGCCGTGGAAGTGGTCGGTGTACTCGGGCGAGGTCATCTCGAGCGTGAGCTTCGTGTACTCCATCGGGAAGAACCGCGGCGATCGCGTGACCCAGTCGACGCGGTATCCGTCGCCGCCCGCGGCGGTACCTGCTCCGCCGCGCGCGCCGCCGAGCAGGTCGCGGTAGACCTCGGCCGCGGACTGGCCGCTGCCGACGACCGTGATCGACCCGCTCGCCTGCAGGCGCTCGCGGTTCGGCAGGTAGTCGGAGCTGTGCACGACGAGACCCGGCAGGTCGCGCAGCGCCCGCGGGATCGACGGCTCCGTGCCGACGCCGAGCACGACGTGCCGCGCGGCGTAGGTCTCGAGGTCGCCCGTGCCGAGGTCGACGGCGCGCACCGTGTAGACGTCGGCGGCCTCGTCGTGCTCGACGGAGAGCACCTCGCGGCCCCACCGCAGCGACGGCAGCTGCTCGCTCGCCCACCGGCAATACGCGTCGTACTCGGCGCGCAGCGGGTAGAAGCTCTCGCGGATGTAGAAGGGGTACAGGCGCCCGCTCTGCTTCAGCCAGTTGAGGAAGGAGAACGGCGAGGTCGGGTCGGCCATGGTCACGAGGTCGGCCATGAACGGCACCTGGATCGTCGCCCCGTCGAGCATCATGCCGTGGTGCCAGGCGAACCCGTCGGCGCGATCGAGGAACACGGCGTCGAGCGCGAGCGGCTCGATGAGGCACGCGAGGCCGAGGTTGAAGGGGCCGATGCCGATGCCGACGACGTCGTGCACGGGGGCGACGGGCTGGGTCGGGCTCATGCCACGACCTCCACGTCCTGCAGGTCGACGAGGGCGGCTGCGGCATCCTTCACCAGGTCGAGGACCCGGCGGATGTCGCCGAGCGAGGTCGCCGGGTTCAGCAGCGTGAGCTTCAGGCACGGGCGCCCGTCGATGACGGTCTTGGCCACGAGCGCACGGCCCGACTCGAACAGCACGCGTCGCACCTGGGCGACCAGCGCGTCCTGCGCGGCCTCGTCGGTGCCGGCGGGGCGCACCCGGAAGAGCACGGTGCTCAGCTGCGAGCGGCCCACGAGTTCGAGCTCGGGGTCGGCCTCGACCTCGTCGCCGACCGCGCTCGCGAGGTCGATGATCGTGTCGAACATCTCGCCGATGCCGTCGGCGCCGATGGCCCGCAGGGTCGTCCAGAGCTTCAGCGCGTCGAAGCGCCGGGTGGTCTGCAGCGACTTGTCGACCTGGTTGGGCTCCTCGTTCTCGAGCGGGTTCAGGTAGTCGGCGTGCCAGGCGGCCGCGGCCAGGTCGGCGGGCTCGCGCACGATGATCGCGCTCGAGGAGACGGGCTGGAAGAAGCTCTTGTGGAAGTCCACCGTCACCGAGCGAGCTCGCTCGACGCCGCGGATGAGCGCCCGGCGGCGCGGCGACACGAGGAGGCCGCATCCGTAGGCCGCATCGACGTGCAGCCACACGCCGTGCGCGTCGCAGTGGTCGGCGATGGCGTCGACGGGGTCGATCACGCCGCGATCGGTCGTGCCCGCCGTCGCGACGACGGCCATCGGGATGCGCCCGGCCGCATGGATGGCGGCGAGCGATGCGGCCAGCGCGACGGGATCCATGCGCCCCTCGCCGTCGTCGGGCACGCTCACGACGGCGTCGTCGCCGAGCCCGAGGATGAGCGCGGACTTCTCGACGCTGAAGTGGCTCGAGGCCGTCGCGAGGATGTTGAAGCGGGGGAGCACCTGGCTGCGGGAGCCGCCGTGCTGCGCGAGCGCCCATTCGCGTGCGAGCAGCAGCGCGTGCAGGTTGGACTGGGTCCCGCCCGAGGTGAACACGCCGTCGCCGGCGGCGAACCCGATGCGCTGGGCGGTCCACTCGACGAGCCGGCGCTCCATGAGCGTGCCCACCGACGACTGGTCGTAGGTGTCGACCGACGGGTTGACCGCGGCGAGGATCGCCTCGGCCGCCACGGCAGGAAGCGCGACGGGGCAGTTCAGGTGCGCGGCGTAGGCCGGCTCGTGGAACCAGATCGCGTGCTCGAGGAACAGGTCGTCGATCTCGCGGAGGGCCTCGGCGGTGCCGACACCCGAGGCCTCGAGGTCGACGGCGTCAACGAGCTGCTGCAGCTCGGCCCGACTCGCACCCGAGAACGGTTGTCGCACCGAGCCCACGCGCGCGGCGACGAGGCCCGTCGCGGCGCCCAGCTGCTCGGTGTACTCGGTGACGGTCGAACGTGTCAGCAGATCATGCATGTCTTCGGCTCCCCAGTCGGTCGATAGGCCGGGGTTAGCATAGCCTTACCTAAATTCGGTCTGTCAAACCCGGGAAGGGCATTCCCACCCGTTCGGGGGTCACGGCCCCGGGAAAGTCCCGATCGCATGGCTTTTCGCGATTTCCCGACATCTGCGGTCATCGTCGTATGCGTACGCATGCGCGACCCGCGGGACCTACCATGTCAGCACCCGCCACGCCCCCGAGGTCACCCGCCTCGATCCGCGAACCCGACCCGCCCAGGAGCGACGATGCCCGACCTGCCCCCGCAGATGACCCGCGACGAGATCGACCCCGAACTGCACGACGCGCTGCGGAAGGTTCCGGCGCTCGACCTCGAGAACGCCTTCACGCTCGGCCTCATCAGTCGGGCGTCGCGGCTCCAGCCGGGCGCCACGGTCGACGGCACCACCCGGCGCAGCGAGCGCGCGGGCACGGCGAAGCTCCGGGTCTTCATCCCGCAGAGCCCGAACGGCTCGGCGCTCCTCTGGATCCACGGCGGGGGACTGGTCATGGGGTCGGCGGCCGGCGACGACCGCTTCTGCGGCGAGACGGCGCGTGAGACCGGCGCGATCGTGGTCTCGGTGGACTACCGGCTCGCACCGCGGCATCCGTACCCCGCGGCGATCGATGACGCGTACGCGGGCTGGAGCTGGGTCCTCGCGTACGCCGACGAGCTCGGCATCGACGTCGGGCGCATCGCGATCGGCGGAGCGAGCGCGGGCGGCGGCCTGGCCGCGGCCCTGGTGCAGCGGCTGCACGACGACGGCGCGAAGCCGGCGGCGCAGTGGCTGTTCTGCCCGATGCTCGACGACCGCACGGCCGCGGATCGCGACCACGACGCGCGCCGGCACCTCGTCTGGAACAACCGGTCGAACCTCGTGGGTTGGCGCTCGTACCTCGGCGCCGAGCCCGGCGCGGCCGAGGTTCCGGCCTACGCGGTGCCCGCCCGCCGCACCGACCTCACGGGCCTCCCGCCGACGTGGACGCACTGGACCGACGTCGAGCTCTTCAGCGACGAGGATGCCGCGTACGCCGACGCGCTCTCCGCCGCCGGCGTCGACGTCACGACGGAGGTCGTCTCCGCGGCGCCGCATGGGTTCGAGGTCTGGGCCGCCGATTCCGCGCTTGCGAACGGCCTCGTCGGCCGCGCTCGCGCATGGCTCGAGCGCGCGCTCGCGGTGTCGGCGGACGCGGTCGAGGAGGCGGGCACCCCGCCGGTCGAGTAGACCCGTGCCGGTCGAGCAGGCCCGCTGGTCGACGGGGCCCGCCAGGGCCGTATCGAGACCGTGCTCCGGCGGGCCTCGATACGCTTCGCTACTCGACCGGCTCGACCGGCTCGACCGGCTCGACCGGCCGCACGAGCGACCGCAGGTGGGCCGAGAGGTGTTCGCCGACGTCGACGTGCTCGGGGTCGTAGAGCCACTGCAGCTGCAGGCCGTCCCAGAGCGCGACGAGCCAGAGCGCCTCGAACACGGGGTCGAGGTCGTCGTGGAGCATCGGCGCCGCGGCGGCGATCAGGCGTGCGAACCGATCGACGGCCCAGTCGAAGCGCCGTTCGAAGTACGCATGGCCGGGGTGCGCGGGCGCGGCGGCCTCGGCTGAGAGCACCGCGTAGAGCTCGACGAGTCCCGGTTCCTGCTGGGCCGCGTGCCTCGCACCCTCGGCCAGGTCCTCGAGCATGGCCAGCCGGTCGCCGCCCACCATCGCGAACTCGGAGCGGAGGTCGAGCGTCGCGTCGCGCCGGGCGATCACGGCACCGAGCAGCTCCTCCTTGCTCGAGAAGTGGTGCAGGAGCGTCGACTTCGAGATGCCCACGCGCTCGGCGATCTCGCGAAGGCTCGTGGCGTGGAACCCGCGGCTCGCGAAGAGCGTCGACGCGTCGGCGACGATGCGAAGTCGCCGGGCGCGCCCGGGCGCGTAGCCGGCGTCATCCGACGTGTCGAGCGGGAAGAGCGGAAGCCCGGACGGCGCCTGCACGAGCGAGGTCGCGGGCCTGCGACCGCGCAGTCGATCGAGGTGCGCCTCGAGCAGGTCGGGCAGGTCGAATCGGCCCGGGAGGTAGATCGAGATGAGCTGCAGGCCGTCCCAGGCGGCCGCGAGCCGTGCGGCCTCATCGGCGGCGATGGTGCCGGCCGGAAGGTCTCCGGCGTCGATCGCGGCCTGGAACAGCCCGGCCGACTGCACCCGGATGCCGGCGTGGCGGTCGCGGAAGTACCCGTGGGCGGGATGCGAGGTGCTCGTCGCCTCGCCGGCGAGCGTGCTGAAGAGCGGGATGTAGCCGTCGATGGCGGCATTGTGCCGCGCGAGCTCGGGGAAGACCCCGAGGCCGGGATCGACGGTCTCGAGCCAGTCGGCGTTCTGCTGGGCGAGGCCGTCGACGACCTCGAGCAGCATGTCGTCCTTGGAGCCGAAGTGCCGCAGCACGCCGGGGTGGGAGAGCCCGGCCTCGGTCGCGATGTCGCGAACGGAGACGGCGCTGAACCCGCGTTCGATGAAGAGCCGGGATGCCGCGGCGAGGATGTTCGCGCGCGTTCGCGCGGTCGCCTCGGCGCGGCTCGTCGTGCGCGGGGAGGCCGGGGGCGCCGCCTCCGGCACGCCCGCCTCGGATGCGCCGGCCCCGTTCGAGGCAGCACGACCCGCGGCCGCTGCTGCGGCATCCGCTGTCATGGTCTGGCTCATGGGTCTCCGGCTTCCTCGGGAGTCATCCTCCCACACCTCGGTTACCACCCGATCGAGTTTCTGTTACCACTTGGTCGAGATTCGATGTACCCTCATGCCAGAGCCAAAGACGGCTCGGTTTTCATTGGAAGGAAACACGATGACGGAGTCGTCACTCACCGACACGGTGGCCCCCGCCAGCGGACTGCCCGCTGACACCACCGGTGCGGCCGGCCAGACGGGCAAGGCGCCGAAGGGCTACATCGCCACGCTCGCGCTGTCGAACTTCGGGCTCTACCTCGCGCTGCTCACGCCGGTGCTGGTCTCGCTCGCCTTCAAGGTGCAGCACATCACCGGCTCGGCTGAAGAGGCGACCACGGCGCTGGGCCTCATCATGGGCGTCGGCGCGCTCTTCGCGATCATCTGCAACCCGCTCGTCGGCCGCCTCTCCGACCGCACCGTCTCGCGCTTCGGCATGCGTCGCCCCTGGATGCTCGGCGGCGTGCTCGTCGGCCTCGCGGCCTTCGCGCTCATCGGGGTCGCGACGAACGTGTGGGTCGTGCTCATCGGCTGGTGCATCGTGCAGGCCTCGCTGAACGGCGTCATGGCCGCCTCCACCGCGACCGTGCCCGACCAGGTGCCTGTCAGCTCGCGCGGCAAGGTCTCGGGCATCATCGGCCTGACCACGCCCCTCGGCATCCTCGGCGGCAGCTTCCTCGTGAACTTCCTCTCCGACGACCTCAGCCGCTTCGTCGTGCCGGCCCTCATCGCCGTCGTCTTCGTGGGCGTCTTCGTCTTCACGCTCAAGGACCGCGTGCTCACCGAGAAGCCCGCCGAGCGCTACGGCGTCAAGGAGTTCTTCGGCTCGTTCGTCTTCAACCCGCGCAAGCACCCCGACTTCGGCTGGACCTGGCTCACCAAGTTCCTCATCATGTTCGGCTACGCGGGCATCGCGACCTTCCTGCCCTTCTACCTGACCGAGCAGTTCGGCCTCAGCGAGCAGGACGCGATCACCACGATCCTCATGGCGAACCTCGCCTCCATGGTCGCCATGGCGCTCTCGGGCCCGATCGGCGGCATCCTCTCCGACAGGATCGGGAAGCGCCGCCCGTTCGTCGCCGTCGCCGGCGGCGTCATGGTGCTCGGCCTCGTGATCCTCGCGTTCGCGCCGAGCATCCCGATGGTGCTCCTCGCCCAGGCCGTCATCGGCTTCGGCGCCGGCTCGTTCATGTCGGTCGACACGGCCCTCGCGACGCAGGTGCTGCCCAACCCGAAGGACACCGCCAAGGACCTCGGCGTGCTGAACATGGCCAACGCCCTGCCGCAGTCGCTCGCCCCGGTCATCGCCCCCGCGATCATCGCGTTCGGCGCCACCACGTCGCTCGGCGGCTACAGCACCTTCTACCTCTTCGGCGCCCTCGTCGCACTCGCCGGCGCCGTGCTCGTCTACCGCATCAAGGGAGTGAAGTAACACCATGACCGACACCATCCAGACCACGGATGCCGCATCCGCCGACCTGCCCGTCGACCCGACGTATCGCGACGCGAGCCTGCCCGTCGACGAGCGCGTCGAGAACCTGCTCGGCCAGATGACCCTGCAGGAGAAGGCCGGCCTCTTCTTCCAGACCATGATCGCGATGAGCCAGGACGGCGAGCTCTCCGAGGCGAACCCGATGTTCGGGCTGCCCTCGAACGAGGAGCAGGTCATCGGCAAGGGCATGACGCACTTCAACGTGCTCGGCTCCGCACCGTCGGCCGAGCTCATGGCGCAGTGGCACAACAAGCTCCAGGAGCTCGCGGCGTCGACGCGCCTCGGCATCCCCGTGACGATCTCGACCGACCCGCGCCACTCGTTCAGCGACAACCCCCTCGCGGGCATGCTCTCCGGCCCGTTCTCGAGCTGGCCCGAGACGGTCGGCCTCGCGGCGATCCGCGACGAGGCGCTCGTCGAGCGCTTCGGCGACATCGCCCGCCAGGAGTACACGGCCGTCGGCATCCGCGTGGCCCTGCACCCGCAGATCGACCTCGCCACCGAGCCGCGCTGGGGCCGCCAGGTCGCGACGTTCGGCGAGGACGCCGAGCTCACGGGCAAGCTGGGCGCCGCCTACATCCGCGGGTTCCAGGGCGAGTCGTTCGGACCGGGCTCGGTCTCGACGATGACGAAGCACTTCCCGGGCGGCGGCCCCCAGATGGACGGTGAAGACGCGCACTTCCCGCACGGCCGCGAGCAGGTCTACCCGGGCGGCGAGTTCGAGCTGCACCTCAAGCCCTTCGAGGACGCCTTCGCGGCCGGCACCCGCCAGATCATGCCGTACTACGGCATGCCCGTGGGCACCGAGTACGAGGAGGTCGGCTTCGGCTTCAACAAGTCGGTCATCACGGGCCTGCTACGCGACCGCTACGCGTTCGAGGGCATCGTCTGCACCGACTGGGGCCTCATCTCCGACGCCGAGATCTTCGGCGAGCCGTTCCCGGCGCGCGCCTGGGGCGTCGAGCACCTCACGCCGCGCGAGCGCGTGATCAAGGTGCTCGAGGCCGGCGTCGACCAGTTCGGCGGCGAGGCGATCCCCGAACTCCTCGTCGAGCTCGTCGAGGCCGGCGACGTCAGCGAGGCCCGCCTGGACGAGTCGGCCCGACGCCTGCTGCGCGAGAAGTTCGTGCTCGGCCTCTTCGACCAGCCGTTCGTCGACGTCGAGCACGCCGCCCGCGTGGTCGGCTCCGACGCGTTCGTCGCCGCGGGCGAGGCCGCGCAGCGCGCCTCGATCACGGTGCTCACGAACACCACGACGGATGCCGGTGCGCCGACGCTTCCCCTCGCCCGCGGGCTCAAGCTCTACGTCGAGGGCATCGCCCCCGAGGTCGCGGCCGAGTACGGCACGGTCGTGGAGACCCCGGCCGAGGCGGATGTCGCGGTGATCCGCACGCACGCCCCGTTCGAGCAGCGCTCGTCGACGTTCGAGAACTTCTTCCACCAGGGCTCGCTCGCCTTCACCGACGAGGCCGTCGCGCACCTCCGCGAGGTCGCCGCCGTGGTTCCCACCGTCATCGACGTGCACCTGGACCGCCCCGCGATCCTCACGCCGTTCGTCGACGACGTCGCCGCGATCGTGGGCAACTACGGCGCCAGCTCGCATGCCGTGCTCGACGTGCTGACGGGTGCGGCGTCACCGCTCGGCAAGCTGCCGTTCGACCTGCCGTCGAGCATGGCCGCCGTCGAGGCGAGCCGCGAAGACGTGCCGTTCGACACGAAGGACCCGCTGTTCCGGTTCGGCCACGGGCTGAGCCTGTAGGTCTCGTTCCGCGAGACCGTTCCACGAGGCGCCGGCCCCGCGACATCCGCTCGGATGCCGCGGGGCCGCCGTCGTCTCCATACGGGTGGCTGCGTCCGCGAGTTCTCTCCACCGGCCCCGACGCATCGGCTCGGACGCATATGGTCGCCTCGGCCGCGTTGAAGCGACCATATGCGTCCGTGGCGGGCGGTGGCAGGATCGTGACGTGCGTGAACTCGTCTTCGCCGAGGCCGGCGGTCGCCCGTTGCGGCTGGACCTCCATCTGCCGACGACGGCGCCCGATGCTCAGTCGGCGCTCCTGCCGGTCATCGTCTTCGTGCACGGCGGCGGCTGGCGCACCGGCACGCGGCACGAGTTCGGCCCAGACGTCGATCGGGCCTTCGAGCGCATCGCGGATGCGGGGTTCGCCGTGGCCTCCGTCGAGTACCGACTGAGCGGCGAGGCGGTCTTCCCGGCCCAGGTCGACGACGTCGCCGCGGCCGTTCGATGGGTCGCGACCGAGGGGGAGCGCGTCGGCCTCGATCCGGCCCGCGTCGTGCTCTGGGGCGAGTCGGCCGGTGCCGCGCTCGCCGCGCTCGCGGTACTCCGAGCGGATGCTGCGACCCGAGCGCATCCCGCGACCCGCGGCGTCATCGACTGGTACGGCCCGACCGACCTCCCGGCCCTCGGCGTCGACCTCGGCCGCCTCGACGACCCCGATTGCGCCGAGGGACGGTGGCTCGGCGGCACCATCGCCGGATCGCCCGAGGCCGCGGTCGCGGCATCCGCTGCACGACAGGTGGCGCCGGCCGTCGCCGCCGGACTGGCGCTGCCGCCATTCCTCATCGCGCACGGCACGGCGGATGCCTCGGTGCCGCCCGCGCAGGGCGCGCTCCTCGCTGCCGAGCTCCGGCGGGCGGGCGGCGAGGTCCAGTTCGACCTCGTCGACGGGGCGGGCCATCGGTTCGTCGGCGAGTCCGGATCGCCGGCCGTCGACCGCGACGCGCTCTTCGAACGGGCGCTCGCCTTCGCCCGGCGCGTGCTCGGTGGTTCACCGGGCTGACACTGATCGCCCCTCCCGGTCGTGCGGCACGAGGCCAGTTCGTCGTGTCGCTCAGGTTCAGCGGCGGACGGCGCGGCCTACCAGCGCGCCGCCAAGCCCCGCCGAGGTCCGGGTTCGAGCGCGGCATCCGCCTTCGGCGCCTCGACGACCAGTGCGGGTGCCTTCGTCACCATGAGCCAGATCGGCAGGATGATCAGGCAGAGCGGGGCGATCACGCCCATGTCGCCGCAGAGGGCGACGCCGATGAAGATCGAGATCCAGCCGTCGCGCGTGGCGACGAGCGTGATGCCCATCGCTCCGCATGCGACGGCGAGCGAGATCGGCAGGTCGGGGAGCACGGCGTAGCCGAGCAGGCCGAGCGCGGTGCCGATGAAGACGACCGGGAAGATGCGGCCGCCGCGGAACCCTGCGCTCGCCGCCACGAGCAGTGCGACGACCTTGACGCCCGCGAACCCCGCGAGCTGGCCGGGCGTGTACGCGTCGGGATCGGACAGGAGCTGGCCCGCCTGGTCGAGTCCCTTGAAGAGGGTGAGCGGGCCGCCGAGCATGCCGAGGAGTCCCAGCACCACGCCGCCGAGCGCGATGCCGATGAACGGATGGGGCAGGGCGTGGAACACCCGGTGCAGGTACGGGAAGACCCAGGCCGCCGCGATGCCGAGGAGCGCCGAGACGGCGGCGACCACGAGCCCGGTGAGGAGGTAGATCGGCTCGAGCGTGCCCATCGGCTCGAGCGTGAACGCGATCTTCGCGCCGCCGAGGAGGTCCATGGTCGCGGCTCCGGCGCCCGCAGCTGCCAGTGGCAGGAACAGGCGGTCCCAGAGCGACCCGCCCGACTTCATGGCGCCGACCATGCCGGTGAACACGAGCGCCGCGGCGACGGGGGTTCCGAACAGTGCGCCGATGGTGCCGGCGATCGCGAGGGCGGCGATCTGCTGCGGCGGCACCTTGGCGAAGCGGGCCAGCAGCGCCATCGAGAGGGCCGCGTTGATCGCGATGATCGGGTTCTCGGGTCCGAGGCTGACTCCGCCCGCGAGCCCGAGCAGGACCACGAGCGCGATCGACGGCAGGGCCTTGAGGCCCGGGAACGGGCCGGTGAGCTCGGTCATCGCCGAGTCGGGGCCCGCGTGGCCGGGCACGAGCCAGACGATCGCCCCCACGGCGATGCCCGTGGCGGTCAGCACGGTGAAGATCCACCAGGGCGTCGCCTCGCTCGCGCCGAACGACGCGGGCAGGGTCGTCCAGAGGAATCCCTGCAAGATCTCTGCCAGGCCGTTCAGGAGACGCAGGGTCAGCGCCGAGCCGACGCCGATCGCGATCGCGGGGATGGCCAGCGTGGCCAACTGCCGGACGCTCGGCCCGGTCGTCACGGGCTCGCTCATGAGAGCTCGATCTCGGTCGACACGGGCGGACCCTCGCGGTAGTCGCCGAATCGCGCCCAGTCGAGCCCGACGCGGACGAGCTCGAACTCGGGATTCGTCAGCGAGGTGCTGAACCAGGGGAAGGCCTCGGCGTAGGCCGAGGCGCATCTCGCGGCCTCGTCGCTGCCGGGCTCCAGCACCTCGGCACGGCCCTCGGCCTGCAGCGTCGAGCGCTCCCGGCCTCCGATCACGACCGCGATGCGCGGGTCGCGGCGGAGGTTCGCGATCTTGCGCGATCCACCGCGGGCGTTGAAGACGAGTTCGGCCCGGTCGGTCGCGGTGATGCTGAGGTAGGCCGACTGCGGTGCGCCGTCGGGCCCCAGAGTGCTCACGACGGCGTCGCCGTGAACGAGGACGTAGTCGATCAATTCGGAACGGTCCATACGGTCATCGTGGCATGCGGATGCCACGGGCGTCACGGACGTGCCCGAACCGGGCCCGGATCGGGTGCCCGGGTACGCTGGAGGACGACTCGAGCGCTCCAGGGGGAGGAACCCGACCGTGATCACCCAGACTCGCAATGCGTCCCGACGTGCCCGCGTCGCCAAGCGAATCGCCGGCACCACCATGGCCCTCGCCGGGGTCGCGCTCGTCATCGGGTCGATCCCGTCGGCCTTCGCCGTGGAGGTCGACGGCAACACGCCGCTCGACCCCTGCCTCGGCGACCGGTGCCCGACGGAGTGGCAGGTGCCCAACAACCTCGGCGTCATCGGCTTCGACGACGGGGTCAACGTCTTCGTCGGCGGAGACTTCTCGGCGGAGCCCTCGGCGGCCGAGACCGAGGGCAACCTCGTGGTGCTCGGCGACGCGTCGTTCGACCGGGGCGGCGGCTCGTACGTCGTCGGTGTCGCGGGCGTCGGGTCGCGGGTGCCGCCGCCCAGCGGCTCGACGATGCTCACGGTCGGCGGCGATCTCACCATCTCCGACAGCACCACGCTCATCGTCGGCGGGGACACCGGCTTCCCCGACTTCACGCCCATCGTCGGCAACGTCGAGTACGGGGGAACCCTCACCGGAACCCCGTCGGTGGTCGGGGGAGCGACGGTAGAGCAGGGCGACGGCGCCTCGGCCTTCACCGATCGGCTCGCGAACGTCACCGCCCTCTCGCAGTGCTTCGCCGCGCTCCCCGACACCGGCACCGTGACCACCGCCGGCGGCCTGACGACGTTCACCGGCGACGGGGTCAGCGACCCGCAGGTCTTCACGGTCGAGGGCACCCTCGGACCCGACCAGGTCGCGGTCACGGGTGCCGACGTGCAGGACGGTGCCACCGTCATCATCAACGTCACCGGCGAGGCCGCGTCCGTCTCGATCAACAGCTGGTTCATCGATGGTTCGAACACGTTCGACCCCGAAATCACGCAGCAGATCGTCACGAACTTCCCGGATGCCACGTCGGTCGAGGTCACGGGCGGGGCCCAGCTGCCCGGGTCGATCCTCGTCGGCAACCCGGCGAGCACGACCACCCTCTCGATCGCCGGCACCAACGGCCGCATCGAGGTCGCCGGCGACCTCGTCCATCGGTCACCGGTCGGCGGGCAGACCGGAGTGGAGATGCACGCCTACCCGTTCAGCGGCGAGGTCGACTGCGTGACGCCGCCGACCACCACGACCTCGGCTCCGCCCACGACCACGACGGCACCGCCCACGACCACCACGGCACCACCCACGACCACGATTCCGACCACCACTCCGGCGACGCCGACGGTCACGCCGACCGCGACGTCGACGGCGGCACCCGCCGAGCTCGCCGAGTCGGGATCGCCCGCGGGCGCGATGATGGCCGTCGGCGCCGTCCTCATCGGCGCGGGCGCCGTCACCGTGCTGACCGGGCGCCGACGCCGGGCGTAGCCGGATCGGATCGGCCGGCTCGCGAGGCCCGGTCGATCGGCCCGCGATCGGCCCGGCGTCAGTCGATCGGCCCGGTCGATCGGCCCGGCGTCAGTCGATCGGGTCGAGCAGCGTCGGGTCGGTCGGGTCGATCGCACGGGAGTTGTTGACCCGACGGTCGACCTCGTAGACCGAGATCGTCGAGGCGACCTTGTCGGACTCCGTGCCGAGCTGTTCGACCATGCGGGCCTTGCCGCCCTCGTCGAGCTTGGTGGGATCGAGGTACTCGCTCCAGAAGTCGGCCTCGAGGAATACCGGCATGCGGTCGTGCACCTCGCCCGAGGCATCGCGTGCCTCGCGCGTGATGATCGACGTGGAGACCTGCCACTCGTCGTCGACCTTGCGCACCGTGTAGATGCCCGCGGCCGCGAGCAGCGGCTGCTCGCCGTGCAGGAACCAGGCCCGCTTCTTGCCCGGCTCGCCCGTCCACTCGTAGTAGCCGCGCATCGGCACGAGGCACCTCGACGACGCGAACGCGCCCTTCCAGAGCCCGTTGGTGGCGACGGTCTCGATGCGCGTGTTGAACTGCGGGCGCTTGGACTCCTTCAGGAACGAGGGATGGAAGTTCCACGCGGCGGCGTCGAGCATGCGCGTGACCTCGCCGGTCTCGCGGTTCGCCCGCTCGCGCACGATGGGGACCACCTCGGTGGGGGCGATCGAGTACTGCGGCCGCCAGTCGCGGTAGTCGCCGCCCTCGGCCACGAACTCCTGGATCAGCTCATCGACCTTGGCGTCATTCGCGAAGCGTCCGCACATGCCCCAAGTCTGCACCCGGCCGCCGACATCCGCCCTGGCGACTGTCAGCGGGCGGGGTCACACTGGGTGCGTGATCGCCGAGCAGTCCCGCACGTGGAGCCCGCGGCATCCGACCGACCTCTGGCAGACGATCGGTCCGCTGCGGCGCGGGCCGGGCGACCCCACGTTCCACCGTTCTCCCGACGGGGCCGCGTGGCGCACGACGCGCACCGGTTCGGGCGTCGCGACGGTGCGCTACGTGCCGTCGGCCCACGCCGAGTTCCGTGTCGACGCGTGGGGTCCGGGTGCGGCCGAGGCCGTCGCCGAGGCATCCGCCGTGCTGGGCGAGGCAGACGACCCGAGCGGGTTCGAGCCGCGCATCGACGTGCTCGCCGACGCCCACCGGCGCAATCCGGGCCTGCGGATGCTGCGCACCGGCCGGGTGTTCGAGGCGCTCGTGCCCGCGATCCTCGAGCAGAAGGTCATCACGCTGCAGGCGCACGACTCGTGGCGCACGCTCGTGCACCGGTTCGGCGAGGAGGCGCCGGGGCCGTCGCCCGAGACGTCCACCGGCGGCATCCGGCGCCTCAAGGTGCAGCCCACGGCCGAGCAGTGGGCGCGCGTGCCGTCGTGGGAGTGGCATCGGGCGGGCGTCGACCCCCGGCGTTCGCGCACGATCGTCAGCGCCGCCCGGTACGCCACGCGCCTCGAGGAGGCCGCCGCCATGAATCCGACGGATGCCGCGGTCCGCCTCATGCTCCTGCCCGGTATCGGCGTGTGGACCGCCGCCGAGGTCGCGCAACGCGCGTTCGGCGACGCCGATGCGCTGTCGGTCGGCGACTACCACCTCTCGAACTACCTCGGCCATGCGCTGTGGGGTCGCGACATGACCGACGACGAGATGCTCGAGGCCATGACACCGTGGGCCGGGCACCGCCAGCGGGTCGTGCGGCTCCTCGGTGCGGCGGGCGTCCGCGGGCGACCACGGCGCGGGCCGCGCATGCCGTTCGTCGACCACCGCGCGATCTGACGCGGGGCACGTGCCGGCGCCCTCGCCCGCGCGCCCGCCCGCGACCGAGCGCGCGGGAGTGCGGACGACCCGTCGGCTACGCTGGGCGTCGCCGACGGCGGCCGGGCCGCGGCATCCGATCGTGAAGGACCCAGATGCCCCGCTTCGACCTGTCTCCCGCCGACCTGCGCGCCTACCGCCCCGAGGTGGCCGAGCCCGCTGACTTCGACGAGTTCTGGCGCTCGACGCTCGAGGAGTCCCGCGCGCTCGCCGAGGCGCCGCGGCTGACGCGCGTGGATGCCGCGCTCTCGACCGTCGACGTGTACGACGTCACGTTCAGCGGCTTCGGCGGCGACCCCGTCGGCGGATGGTTCATCGTGCCGTCGGGCGCGACCGGGCCGCTGCCGACGATCGTCGAGTTCAACGGCTACAACGGCGGGCGCGGGCTGCCGCATGAGCGACTCGTCTGGGCGAGCGCCGGGTACGCCCACTTCTTCATGGACACGCGCGGCCAGGGCAGCGGATGGGGCACGGGCGGCGTGACCGCCGACCCGCACGGCACCGGCCCGTCGGTGGCGGGGTTCATGACCCGCGGCATCCTCGATCCCGAGGCGTACTTCTACCGCCGGGTGTTCACCGATGCAGTGCTCGCGATCGACGCCGTGCGCTCGCTCCCGCAGGTCGACGCCGACCGGGTGAGCGTCTGCGGCGGCAGCCAGGGCGGCGGCATCGCGATCGCCGCGGCCGGCCTCGTCGACGGGCTCGTCGGTGCGATGCCCGACGTGCCGTTCCTCTGCCACTTCGAGCGTGCGGTGGGGCTCACCGATCACGACCCCTACCAGGAGATCGTGCGCTACCTCTCCGTGCATCGGGATGCCGCGTCGAGGGTGTTCGAGACGCTCTCGTACTTCGACGGCGTGAACCTCGCCGCACGGGCGAGCGCGCCCGCGCTGTTCTCGGTGGCGCTCATGGACCCGGTCTGCCCGCCGTCGACGGTGTACGCGGCGCGCAACCGATGGGCGTCGGAGACCGGCGGCTCGGTGCCGGCCGACATCGTCGAGTACTCGTTCAACGAGCACGAGGGCGGTGCCGGCGCGCACTGGCCGCGCCAGGCGTCGTGGCTCGCCGAGCGGCTCGCTGGCGCGGGCCGCTGAGAGCTCGGCCCGCACGACGAACGTCCGGCCCGGTCCGCTCGGACCGGACCGGACGTCGTCGCGGTCACGCTCGATCGCAGGCGCCGTCGCTCAGTCGGGCACGGTGCGACCGAGTCGTCAGACGCTGATCCGGTGGCAGCCTCCCGAACCGTCCGTCCACCAGAAGGCCCTGGCCGTGTTGGGCCCGTAGATTCCATCGGCGGTCACACCGAACTTCTGCTGGGCGCGGATCAGCGCGGCGCGGGTCGCCGGGCCGAAGGAGCCGTCGACGACGAGCCCGGCACGGACCGCGCAGGCCCCGTTCAGGCCCTGCTGGAGCGCCTTCACGGCGATGGAGTTGGCGCCCTGGTCGAGGCGGCACAGCTCGTTGAGGTTGGCATCGGCGGGGGTGTTCCACCACTTGTCACCCGCTCCCCAGTTCATGATGAGCTTCGAGCAGTAGCCGCCGTTGGCGGCATTCGCAGCCGGGGCGGCGACGAGGCCGAGCCCGAACAGCATGCCGATCGCGAGCATCGTGGCGGTGACCCGCTTGGCCCACCGGGACTTGGTGGCTGACGTGAACTTCGTGAACTTCATCGTTCCCCTTCTTCACTCGAAAGCGCCCGGGGCACGACGATCGCGCCCCGCGCGGATCGGACAGCGTTGTCCGAACCGGTGCAGAGTACCGAACGCAGCGACTGGGGATCCCGCGTTGTCCACAGGCCGAACCGCCGGGCGCGGGACGACCGACCGCACCGTCAGGCCGCAGGCGAAGGCACGGGTTCGGAGGAGCGCTGCAGGATGCCCTGCGTGATCCCGCTGACGATCAGCCATGCCAGTGGCGCGGCTGCCAGCTTGAGGATCTCGCCCCCGATGTTCACCCACATCGCGGCGCGGAGCTGCTCGAGGTCCTCGGCGGCCAGATAGATGCGGCTCGATTGCCCGATGACGAGGTTGCTGACGAGATAGAGCAGCCACCAGGTGAGCTGCCACGAGGGCCGAGTGCGACCGACCGCCCGCCAGAGGTCCGAGATGTTCTGGTACGGGAACCAGAGGCTGACGATGGGCACGAACCAGGATCCGGCGTGCCAGCCGGCCGAGCGTCGCGTTCGGCCGGCGACCTGCTTGGCAGCTCGGTATTGCCAGATGACCCAGAGCACGCCGGTGGCGACGAGCGAGAGGGACGACAGGATGGAGACCACGGCTGCGCCCTGGTCGTACAGGTCGAGCATGGCGACGGTCGAGTCGCGACCGTCGAGGAAGGCCGTGGTCGCGCCGATCCCGAACGTCTCGACTCCGATGGTGGCGACGGACAGGACCCCGCAGACGATCAGGAGCACCTGGGTCGCCATCGCGAGCTTCGAGACGGCGCCGGTGCCGCCGTCGGTCGGCACGACTGGTCGACTGAGCTGGTCGAGCGGCTGCGTCCATCGTGCGCCGTCCCACCACCAGGTTGCCGAGGATCCGTCGGGCGCGGGGTACCAGCCGGCAGGAGGCGGGGTGGGGGTGATGGTCATGGGCTGGCTTCCTCGGGGGTCGTCTTCGACAGGTCGTCCGATCCGGACAACGCTGTTCGGATCGGACGCCACTCTAGCGATCCGTGCGAGGCGTCAGCGCCACCGGCGCCACCGGCGACGTCCGCACCCTCGAAGGCTCCCGCCCCGCCTCAGCCCGCCTCACGCGCGACGCCGTGGGCCGGAGCCGCCGCATCGGATGCGCCGTGCGCGTGGTCCCACGCGATGAGCGGCTGCAGGGCTTCGATGAGCTGCAGGCCGGCGGCGCTCGGCGTGTAGGTGATCGAGACGGGGGTCGTGGCGCGCACGTGGCGCTCGATCACGCCCTCGGTCTCGAGCTCCTTCAGGCGCGCGGCCAGCAGGCGGTCGGAGATGCCGTCGACGGACGCCCGGTACTCGCTGAACCGTCGCGCGCCGCGGACGCCCGCGAGCAGGATGGCCGCGGTCCACTTTCGTCCGGCGAACTCGACCGAGCGCTGGAACCGCCGGCACGCGGCCTCGTCGATGTGCCCGAACTGCTCGAGCCGGGCCCGGTGCGCGGCGAGGTCGGCCACGAGATCGGTCGGGAGGTCGCCGGCTGGGCCGACGCCGACGCCGACGCCGACGACGTCGGCCGAGGATGAGGCGCGAGCTGCGGCATCCGATTCACTAACCATGAGTAAGCAGCTTACGCCAGTTTCGCCACGGTGCGGCCGGATGCGGCAGAGTCGAGGTGCGTCACGAGATGGGAGCACCATGCACTACGGCCACGACCTGCGGTTCGGCACCTTCATCACCCCGAGGAACGATCCGCCGCAGGCGGCCGTGCGACTGGCCGAGCTGTCCGAGGCATCCGGCTACGACCTCGTGACCTTCCAGGACCACCCGTACCAGCCGGCGTTCCACGACACGCAGACGCTGCTGACCTGGGTCGCGGCGCGCACCGAGCGCATCCACGTCGCGGCCAACGTCGCGAACGTGCCGCTGCGCCCGCCGGCCGTGCTCGCCCGTGCTGCCGCGAGCCTCGACCTGCTCTCGGGCGGACGCTTCGACCTCGCCCTCGGCGCCGGAGGCTTCTGGGACCCGATCGCGGCCATGGGCGGCCCGCACCTGACGGCCGGCCAGGCGGTCGACGCGCTGTCCGAGGCGATCGACGTCATCCGCGGCACCTGGGACGTCGACGAGCGCTCGCGGTTCGTCGTCGACGGCACCTACCACCATGTGAACGGCGCGAAGCGCGGCCCCGCTCCGGCCCACAACATCCCGATCTGGATCGGCGCGCTGAAGCCGCGCATGCTGCGGCTCATCGGTCGCAAGGGCGACGGCTGGCTGCCCTCGCTCGGCTACCTGCAGCCCGGCGACCTCGCGCGCGGCAACCAGACCATCGACGACGCCGCGATCGCCGCGGGCCGCGATCCGTGCGAGATCCGACGGCTCGTGAACATCAACGGCCGCTTCTCGAACGGTCGCGGCGGCGGGCAGTTCGACGGCCCGGCCGAGCAGTGGGTCGAGCAGATGCTGCCGCTCGTGCTCGAGGACGGCATCGGCACGTTCATCCTCGCGAGCGACGACCCCGGCACGATCGTGCACTTCGCCGAGGAGGTGGCGCCGGCCCTGCGTGAGGCGGTCGCGGCCGAGCTCGCGTCCTCACCCGAGACGGCAGCGGATGCCGCATGGCGGGCCGTGCTCGCGGCCGCCGGCCAGGTGCGCAGCTCGACCGTGCGCGCGAAGCGCCGCGACGGCATCGACTACGACGCCGTGCCCGACTCGCTCGCGTCGCGGGCCATCGAGCCGGGCGACGCCGGCTACTCGCGCGTCAAGTCGACCTACATGCGCGGCGGCTCGCCCGGGCTCGTGCTGCAGCCGACCACGCCGGCCGAGGTCGCCGACGCCGTCGCGTTCGCGCGCCGGCACCCCGGCGTGCCGCTCGGCGTGCGCAGCGGCGGGCACGGCATCAGCGGCCGTTCGACGAACGACGGCGGCCTCGTGATCGACCTCTCGGGCATGCGCGACCTGCGCGTGCTCGATGCCGAGCGTCGGCTCGTGCGCGTCGAGGCGGGTGCGCGCTGGATGGACGTCGCCGCGTTCCTCGCCCCGCACGGCTGGGCGTTGAGCTCGGGCGACTACGGCGGCGTCGGCGTGGGCGGGCTCGCCACGGCGGGCGGCATCGGCTGGCTCGTGCGCGAGCACGGCCTCACCATCGACCACGTGCGGGCCGTCGAACTCGTGCTCGCCGACGGCAGCATCGTGCGAGCGGATGCCGCCGAGCATCCCGACCTCTTCTGGGCCGCGCGCGGCGCCGGTGCCAACATCGGCATCGCGACCGCCTTCGAGTTCGAGGTCGACGAGGTCGGCGAGGTCGGGTTCGCCCAGCTCGCGTTCGACGCGAGCGACACGGCCGGGTTCCTCGAGGCCTGGGGCGACTGGGTCGTCGATGCGCCGCGCGACCTCACGAGCTTCCTGCTCATGGGAGCGCCGCGGCCCGGGCAGCCGATGGTCGCGCAGGTCATGGCGGTCATCGACTCGGCCGACCCCGACACGATCCTCGCCCGCCTGCAGCCGCTCGCCGAGGTCGCACCGCTCGTGGGCCAGGAGGTGCGCCTCACGACCTACGAGGCCGTCATCTCGAACGCGGCCGACACGGCCCACGCCGGGCAGGGCGAGCCGATGGCGCGCTCGGGGCTCGTCGGACGCATCACGCCCGAGTTCGCGCGCGACGCCGCCCGGTTCCTCGAGAGCGGCGCGACGCCGTTCTTCCAGATGCGCGCGGTCGGCGGTGCCGTGCACGACGTGCCGGCGGATGCCACGGCCTACGCCCACCGCGAGGCGGAGTTCTCGGTCTCGGCGATCGGGTCGCCCCGTCACCGCACGACCGAGCGGTGGAACGAGTTGATGGCGCCGCACATGGCGGGCGCCTACCTCAGCTTCGAGACCGAGGTCGGCCCCGAGCACGTGGCGGCGGCCTACCCGCCGGCCACGCTCGAGCGCCTGCGCGCGATCAAGCGCCGCGTCGACCCCGACAACCTCTTCAGGGACAACGCGAACATCGCGTAGGCGCCGCGGCGCGGCATCCGCTCGATTCGGGATGCCGCGACCGCAGTCGTCGTGCCTGGATCAGGCGTCGAAGCGCGCGCCCGCCGGGTCGGACTCGAGCAGCGTGAAGACGAGCAGGATGATGCCGCCCACGAACGGGATGAACGCGAGGAAGAAGAAGGCACCCGAGCGGTTCGTGTCGTGCAGCCGGCGCCAGACGATGGCGAGGTTCGGAACGAGCACGGCGAGGCCCCAGATGGAGTACAGCGCGATGCCGAGGATGAACAGCGGGCCGGGCTGCGAGACCCCGGTCGCCGGGTCGACGTACGCGCCCGGGAACGCGAGCACCAGGAGCAGCACGTAGAGCACCCCGGAGATGATCACGTTCGCGAGCTGCCACCACCAGTACTCGCTGCGGCTCGCGCGGCCGGAGAAGACCGCGTACTTGGTGAAGAACCGCGACACCGCCTGGCCGAACGTCGCGCCGTACAGGGGCTGGGACAGGGCCGACGCCGCCGAGGCGGGGTGCGGGGGCTGGTCGTAGGTCAAGGATCCTCCAGGTGGGGTCGAGTGACTCGGGCTGGAACGCCGGTCGCCGGATCATCATGGCGCAGGGCGCGCCGCTCCGGAAGGGGGAGCGCTGCCCGGTGCGACATCGGCTCATCCGGCGGGCGGGTCCATCCGTCGCGGATGCACCGTATTCGGGCTGGGATCGGTGCATCTGCGACGGATGACGGGTGCGGAGCCACGGGTCGGTCGCCGGGGCATCCGCTCGCTCACTCCATGGTGTCGAGGATCGCGACGAGCTGATCGAAGGTCGTCAGCGGGTTCACGATCGCGAAGCGCGTGTTCGGGCGGCCGCCGTGCGAGCTCGGCGTGACGAAGGCGAGCTGGTCGTCGAGCAGCTTCGCCGACCACGCGGAGTACTGCTCGCGGGTCCAGCCGTCGCGCTCGAACACGACGACCGAGAGCTGCGGGTCGCGCACCAGGGTGAAGCCGTCGCGGCGACGGATCTCGGCGGCGATGTCCTGGGCGAGCTGCAGCGACGAGCCGATGGCCTCGCGGTAGGCCGCGCCGCCGTACGTGGCGAGCGAGAACCACATCGGCAGGCCGCGCGGGCGCCGGGTGAGGTGGATCGCGTAGTCGGACGGGCTCCACTCGGGCGTCTCGGTGAGGGTGTCGAGGTACTCGGCGTGCTGCGTGTGCGCGCGTCGGCCGGCCTCGGGGTCGCGGTAGATGAGGGCGCAGGCGTCGAACGGGGCGAACAGCCACTTGTGCGGGTCGACGATCGCGGAGTCGGCGCGCTCGACGCCGGCGAAGCGGGCGCGCGCGAGCGGCGAGAGCATCGCCGCGAGGCCGTAGGCGCCGTCGATGTGCAGCCAGAAGTCGTAGTCGTCCTTGAGGGCGGCGATCGAGGCGACGTCGTCGACGATGCCGAAGTTCGTCGAGCCTCCGGTGGCGACCACGGCGAAGACGGATGCCCCGTGCTCCTCGAGCGCGGCGCGCACGGCGTCACCGCGCAGCTGCCCGTCGGGGCCGGGCTTCACGGCGACGATGTCGACGTCCATGACCCGGGTGGCCGACGCGATCGAGGAATGCGCCTCGGAGCTGCAGACGACCTTCCAGCGCGGGGCGGATGCCTCGGGGTCGGTCGCCGCGAGTCGGGCGCGGGCGCTCTCGCGCGCGGCGACGAGCGCCGACAGGTTGCCGAGCGTGCCGCCCTGCACGAAGACGCCGCCAGCGCTCGCCGGCAATCCGAACTCGTTCGCGAGCCAGCGCAGCACCTCGTTCTCGGCGTGCACCGCGCCCGAGCCCTCGAGCCACGAACCGCCGTAGATGGCGGAGGCCGAGACGACGAGGTCGAACGCCGACGCGGCGTTCGTCGGCGCGATCGGGATGAACGAGAGGTACTGCGGGTGGTCGGTCGTGATACAGGCGGGCGCGAGCACGTGCTCGAAGATGGCGAGGGCGCGACGGGCGCCGATGCCCTGCTCGTCGATCGTGCGGCCGGCGAGGCGCTTGAGCTCTGCGGGGGAGAACGGCTTGTCGAGGGGCGTGTCGTCGTCGAGCATGCGGCGGCGCGAGTAGTCGAGCACGAGGTCGACGATGTCCTCGGTCTCGGCGGTGATGGCGTGCATGCGCGTGGGGTCCGCCGGGGTGCCCGCGGCGTGAGCGTCGGTGCGACGGTCGGTGTACATGGGGATCCCTTCGGATCGCGCGGCGTCACGATCTCAGAGAGCAGCGTCGCACATGCCTGGATCAGGTGCAATATAACGCGTGAGACCTGAATCTGGCGCAACTATCGCGCGTGCAATGCGCGTCGAGTACACAATTCTGCGCGCTGCGACGGCTTCCCACGGTCGCCTTCGTGCGGCGCCGCGAACGCATTTCGCTGGGACGAGTCGCTTCGGAGAAGCATGTGGCCATGTGGCCATGTGGCCATGTGGCCATTCAGCCATGTAGTTCGAAGGCGCGATCGATCACACCGAGCCGACGGAGCCGAACGAGGATCCCGGGCGCGGGGCATCCGACGCGCCGCCGACGAGCAGTCGTCGAGTCAGTTCCTCGCGCGCCGAGACCAGGTCGCCGAGCGTCGTCGCGAGATCGTCATCGGACGCGGGCCGGGAATCGACCGCGGCGCGAAGCACCGCTCGGCGCATGAGCTCCTTCGCGAACGAGCCGGTCGTGCCCTCTGCGGCATCGGCTGCGGTCCGGATCGCCTCCGTCGAGAACGGGAGGCCGCGCGCATACAGCGCGAACAGTCGTCGGCGCGCCTCGCGGTCGGGCAACGGAATCTCGGCGGCATGGTCGATGCGACCCGGACGATCCGCGAGAGCCCGCTCGAGCACTTCGACCCGATTGGTCGTCAGGATGAACGTGACGTCGGCGTCGCCCTCCAGTCCGTCGAGGGCGTCGAGGATCGAGAACAGCACGCCGTTGCCGCCCGGTCCGAGCGACCGGTCGTTCGCGACCAGGTCGACGTCCTCGAGCACGACGATGGCCGGTTGCATCGCCCGTGCGATCTCTGCCGCCATGGTGATGAACCCGATGCTCGGTCCGTTGAGGAGGATCGCCGTGGTGCCCGCGGTACGGCTCAAGAGGTGCCGCACGGTCAGCGTCTTGCCCGTGCCGGGAGGGCCGTAGAGCAGGAGGCCGCGCTTCAGGTGCAGGCCCGAGCGGCGCAACAGGTCGCGATGCTCCGCGACGCCCACGACGTGACGTGTGATGCCCTCGAGCGTCTCGGATTCGAGGATCAGCTCGTCTGCCGTCACCTCAGGTCGTTCGACGAAGGTCGTCATCCCGGTGCCGTGGCCGAACTGCGATCTGCCGATGGTGAGCACCTTGCCGCGGAGGACGCTGAGTTCCAGCATCCGTCGCCGCAGGTCGACCAGGAATCGATCTGCGACGCCCGGGTCGATCGCGATGATCTCGAGTCTGGCGTTCTCCTGCCCGTGCTGGGGATCGCCGTCACGCTGGAGCAGCACGATGGGTGACCCCTCGTGGTGCAGCAGCCGAAGGCCGAACGCGACCGACCGGCGCTCGGTCTTCGGGCCGGTCGCCGTGGAGACGTAGTCGACCGGACCGGGTGAGAACGCCTGATGAGGGTTGACCAGCAGGTCGACGAACGCCTGATGCCCTCGCATCTGACCACCGTCGACCCCGAGCAGACGTCCGTCCGACTCGGCGGAGACGGCGTCGAGCGCCAGGTCCGCATCGGCGAGGAAGTGCGGCGGCATCGACTCCGTGATGACCGGAAGCTCGCGGAAATCGCGACCGAGGTGCCCGGCGACGATCTCGCCGATGGGCGTGAGCTTCGACACCACCGCACGCGGCCGGTTGACGACCTCGTCGAGGAAGCGGCGGAAGAGGTCCTCGAAGGCCCCGACCTCGGCCTGCGGATGTCCCGCCGCGGAGTCCGCCCCGCTGCTCCCGGTCTTCTCGTCTCGCGCGCCGAACATGCGGACTCCTCCTCGTCGCGGCCCATCGCGCGACGTCGTCATCGGCGCAGGGTCCGCAGACCATGCTGGCCGAGGTCGGCGGGCCGGTGCTACCCCTGACGCGGCATCCGACCCGCGAGCGTAGAACGTGCCATGAGAGATGCTCATGGAGAGGGGTGTGCGCCATGTCGGTCGCCATCGGCGGAGTGGAACTGTTCGTCGGCCCGGCCTCGGTCGGCGGGCCGGACGACCTCGACCTCGCGATCCGCGAGTTCCTCGCCGGGGCCAAGCGCACCCTGGCCATCGCCGTGCAGGAGATCGACTCGCGTCCGATCGCCGAGGCGATCGTCGCGGCGACCCAGCGCGGGGTGCGGGTGCGCCTGATCCTCGAAGGCGACTACCTCACGGAGGACCGGGCCATCGCCGACCCGTGGACCACCGAGGGCGCCCACGACGAGAACCGGTTCCTGCTCGCCGCGCTGCTGAAGTCCCGCGTCGACGTGGTCAGCGACCTGAACCCGAAGATCTTCCACCAGAAGTTCATCGTGCGAGACGCGGGGGAGCCGACCGCGGCCGTGCTCACCGGGTCGACGAACTTCACCCGCACCGACACCGGCACCAACGCGACATCCGGAACCGGCAAGGGGCAGAACCTCAACCACGTGGTCGTGCTGCGCGGGCAGCGCGCCGCGACCGAGTACCTCGCCGAGTTCGAGCGCATGCGCTCCGGCACGTTCGGCGACCGGCACGAGCGCGTCGAGTCCAAGCCCAAGGAGTTCGGCCTGCCGAAGGTGCGCGTGAAGCCGCTCTTCGCGCCGAGGCACGGCCCCGAGATGGAGATCATGAAGCAGATGCTGAAGGCCACGACGTCGATCGACTTCGCGATGTTCACGTTCGCGCAGTCGTCGGGCATCGACGACACCATGATCCGGCTGCGCCCGCTCGTGCCGCGCCTCCGCGGCGTGCTCGACCGCGGCCAGGGCGCGGCGAAGTGGGCGGCGACGAAGGGCCTCGCGGGAGGCGCGGTCGAGTTGTACGAGACGAAGCTCGGCACGGGCGTGCGCAAGCTGCACCACAAGCTCATGGTGCTCGACGAGCGCGTGCTCATCGTCGGCAGCTTCAACTACACCGCCCCCGCCAACACCCTGAACGACGAGAACATCGTCGTGATCGGCGACCTCGAGGAACCCGTGGGCACCGAGACGGATGTCGCGCAGCGCACGCTCGCCGCCTACGCGCTCGCCGAGATCGACCGCATCATCCACGACCTGGCCGAGCCGATCACGCCGTGAACGTCGCTCGGATGCGGCTCGCCGGCGCGAGTGTCGCCCGGCAGATGTCGGCGGCGTGTGGTCGAGTGGGCGCATGGGCTTCGACGAACGCTTCCTCGGCATACCCGCACCGCTGCCGAGAGTGAGCGAAGCGGATGCCGCGGCATCCGTCAGCCTCGACTACGTGCACTTCACCGTGGTGCTCGACTCCGTGCGGCGGCTCGCGCGCGTCACCGGCGTGAACATCGACGGGGCCACGCTCCTCGACGTGCCGCGCGGCGACGACTGGCGGTTCGACGAGCGCGTCCCAGAAGACTGGCAGACCGGCCCGGCCGTCTACGCCGGCAACGACCTCGACCGCGGCCACCTCGTGCGCCGGCGCGATCCCGTGTGGGGCTCGCCCGAGGTCGCGGCCCGCGCCAACGGCGACACCTTCCACTACACGAACGCGGCGCCGCAGGCGGGCGGGTTCAACCAGTCCGAAGAGCTCTGGCTCGGTCTCGAAGACCACGTGCTCGCGCACGCCGAGGCCAACGACCTGCGGCTCAGCGTGTTCACCGCGCCCGTGCTCGGGCCCGACGACCCGCCCTACCGCGGCATCCGCGTGCCGCTGCGATTCTGGAAGATCGCGGCGTGGAACCGTTCGTCGGCGGCAGACGGCGCCGGTGAGCTCGCCGCCGCCGGGTTCGTGCTCGACCAGTCGCCGCTCGTCGACACCACCGAGTTCGCGGCGCCCGCACCGGGCGAGGTGCCGCCGCTCGGGCCGTTCCGCACCTTCCAGGTGCCCATCGCCGACATCGCGGCGATCACCGGCCTGTCGATGTCCGACCTCGTCGACGCCGACGTGCTGCCGCGCACCGTGGCCGCCGAGGGATGGCGCCGGCTTGGCGCGGCATCCGACGTCGTGCTCTGAGCAGAGATCGCGTGCACGACCACCGGGAGCCGACGATCAGTCGGATGCGTGGGGCAGCAGCGCGGGGCCGCCCGGGGCCGCGAGCGTGAGCGACGCGAGCTCGACCATCGCGTTCTGCTCGAGCACGGCCTCGAGGCTCCGGAGCTCGCGTGCGGCATCCGCCTCGCTGCGGTCGCCGACGAGGTCGACGGCCGCGATGAGCAGCACGCGCCCGGGCCCGATGAACTCCATGTGCAGGAACGACACGCGATCGACCGACGGCAGGGCGAGCAGCTCGCCGATCGTGTCGGAGCGCACGTTGGAGGGCACGGCCTCGCCGATGAGGAACGCCCGATTGCGTCCGATGAGCAGCACCGCGACGACGCCGAGCAGCACGCCGACGGCGATCGACCCCATCGCGTCGTAGACGGGCGAACCCGTCACCTGGTGCAGCAGGATGCCGGCGAACGCGATCACGAGGCCGATGAGCGCAGCGGCGTCCTCGGCGAAGACCGCGCGCAGCGTGGGGTCCGAGCTCTGCGACACGTGGTGCAGCGTGCCGACACGACGTCGCTGCGCATCGGAACGCGCCTGCCGGTAGGCGCGGATGAACGAGACGCCCTCGAGCACGAACGCGAGGCCGAGCACGGCGTACGCGACGCCGTAGTCGCTCGCGGGCTCGGGGTCGATGAGCTCCGAGATGCCGTGCTGGATCGAGACCGCGGCGCCCACCGTGAACAGGCCGAACGCGGCGAACATCGACCAGACGTACGCGTCCTTGCCGTAGCCGAGCGGATGCCGCGCATCGGCCGGCCTCGCCGATCGGCGCTCGGCGATGACGAGGAGCACCTCGTTGCCGGTGTCCGCCCAGGAGTGCGCCGCCTCCGCGACCATCGACGCCGACCCGGTGAGCGCGGCCGCGACCGACTTGGCCAGCGCGATGAGCGCGTTCACGACGAGCGCGACGATCACCGTGACGAGCGAGTCGCCCGTCTTCTGCGTGTCGGAAGCCGTGTCTGCCACGCGTCAGAGTCTGGCACCGCGGCATCCGCCCGACGGGTCGGAACCTCCGTCGCGCGACGGATCCACCGACACCTCGACTGAGGCAGGCTCGAGGGGTGGACCTCGACCTGCTCAGCGGCGGCGCCCTCACCGGCCCCGCGCTCCTCGGCGCGCTCGCCGTGCTCGCGCTCATCGACTCGACGAGCTTCGGCACGCTGCTCATCCCGATCTGGCTCATGCTCGTGCCAGGTCGACTCCGACGCAGTCGCATCGTGCTCTACCTCGCCACGGTGGCGGGCTTCTACCTCGTCGTCGGGCTCGTGCTGCTCACCGTCGCGGCCGTCGCGCTGCCGCAGCTCATGGAGCTCGCCTCGACGGCGCCGTTCCTCTGGGCGCAGTTCATCGTGGGCGCCGCACTGCTCGTGGGGTCCTTCTTCCTCGGCGGCAAGCGCAAGCGGGAGGGACCCGGCCGATTCGCCAGGTGGCGGGAACGGGCAGTGGCGGATGCCTCGGAGGAACGGTCGAGCGTGCTGCCGCTCATGGGACTCGCCGTCGCCGCGGCGGGCGTCGAGGTCGCGTCGATGCTGCCGTACCTCATCGGCATCGGCCTCCTCTCGTCGTCCGACCTCGAGGCGCCGGCACGAGTGCTCGCGCTCGTGGGCTACTGCGTCGTGATGGTGCTCCCGGCCCTCGTGCTGCTCGTCGTCCGCTCGGTCGCGAGCCGCGCGATCGAGCCCGCACTTGCACGCCTGAGCGGCTGGATGGAACGCAACGCCGCCGAGACGACCGGGTGGATCGTGGGCATCCTCGGGTTCCTCCTCGCGCGGGCGGCCGCGGTCGAGCTGGGCCTCTTCGACTCGCTGCTCTGAGGCGCCGATCGGCGTCGGCCGGCCCCGGCCCCGGCCCGGCGACTCTGGCGGTCGGCACCCGTCGAGTGCGAAGGTGGACGCATGGCGACATCCGCTCCAGCTGATGCATCCACCGACCTCACCACCGACGTGCTCATCGTCGGCGCCGGTCCGAGCGGGCTCATGCTCGCGGTGTGCCTGGCGCGGCTCGGGGTCGACGCGATCGTGGTCGATGGCAAGTCGGGACCGACCCGGGAGTCGCGCGCGCTCGTCGTGCAGGCCAGGTCGATGGAGCTGTACGACCAGCTCGGACTCGTCGATCGCGTGCTCGCGCAGCGCTCGCCCGCCACGAGATTGATCCCGGGTGTCGGGCGACGCGAACTCGGCCGCGTGGACCTCGCGCTGGCCGGGCGCGACGTGACGCCCCACCCCGAGATCACGGTGTTCGAGCAATCCGCCAACGAACGACTGCTCATCGGGGCGCTCGGCGAGCTCGGCCGCGAGGTGCGGTGGGGGCACCGGCTCGAGCGGCTCCTGATCGAGCCCGGCGAGACCGGCTCGGGGCAGGGCGAGCCCGGCGAGCAGGGTCGGCCCGCGGCATCCGCTCTGGCCACGCTGTCGACCGGTGACGACGGACATGCGGTCACCGTGCGGGCGCGCTACTGCGTCGGTGCAGACGGGTCGCGATCGACCGTGCGGCGCGAACTCGAGATCCCGTTCGACGGCGCCACGAATGCGTTCACGTTCACGCTCGCGGACGCGATCGGCATGCGCGGCCTCGAGTCGCAGGCGATCAACGTGCGCGTGACCGAGCGCCACATCATGCTCGGCTTCGGCATGGGCGGCGACCGCGCGCGCCTCATCGGCGTGGTGCGCGACGACGACCTCGGCGCCGACGGCGAGGCCTCCGAAGACGAGTCGCGCGCGGTGTTCCGCCGCGAGTTCGGCGTCGAGTACGACGAGTCCGCGTGGTTCACGACCTACCGGCTGCACCATCGGCTCGCCGCGAGGTTCCGCGAGGGGCCGTGCTTCCTCGTCGGCGATGCGGCGCATATCCACTCGCCGGTCGGCGGCCAGGGCATGAACACCGGCCTGCAGGACGCGCACAACCTGGCCTGCGCGTTCGCCGACGTGCTCGTCGACGGCATGCCCGAGTCGCGGCTCGAGCGTTACGAGGCCGAGCGCCGCCCGGTCGGCAAGACCCTCGTCGAGACGACCGATCGCCTCTTCGGGCTCGTGACGAGCGACTCGAGGAGGGCGCGATTCGTGCGGTCGCGGGTGATCCCGACCGTCGGCCCCGCCGCGGTGCGGCTGATCCCACGCCTCGTCGGGCTGCCGCGCGCGTTCGGGTTCGTCTCGCAGACGCGCATCCGCTATCGGCTGCCGGATGTCGCGGGCGCGACCGCACCGGCCCGCGACGACGGCCTGCTCGGCATCCGCCTCCCCTGGACGGGATCGAACTCCGAACCCCTGCGCTCGATGCGCTGGCAGGTGCACGGATACGGCGTGCCCGAGCGTGCGGTTCGGCGCATCGCGGGGGAGCTGGGCGTCGACGGGCACGCGTTCGCCGTCGACCCGCACGGGCGACTGCGCCGCGACCGCGTCTACCTCGTGCGCCGCGACGGCTTCATCGTGGCCGAGGTGCCCTCGCCCGGAACGGGCGCGGCGCTCGCCGCGGCACGGGCTCGGCTCGTCGGGGCGTGAGCTCGGCCGACCTCAGCGGGAGGCGGTGACGTCGAGGAGCTGCGACAGTTCTCCGAGGGCTCCGGGCACGAGCTTGTAGTACGCCCAGGTGCCGCGCTTGCTGCGCGTCAGGAAGCCGGCCTCCATGAGGATCTTCAGGTGATGCGAGACCGTCGGCTGGCTCAGGCCGACGGGTTCGATGAGGTCGCACACGCACGCCTCCGTGCCCTCGGATGCGGCGACGATGGACACCAGTCGAAGCCGGGTCGGGTCGGCCAGCGCCTTCAGCTTCTTCGCGAGGCCGTCTGCGCGGTCTGCATCCATCGCCTCGCTGGTCAGCGGCGTGCAGCACGCGGCCGCGTCGGGCTGGATCACGGGAAGCAGTGCGATGGACATGTCGACCATCGTACTCGAATATTGACAAACTTCGATGGAGTGGCCACACTCAATATCGAAGTTCATCGATGCCTAGGAGGCGCCCCGTCATGACGCTGATCGACCTCACCGTTCCGAGCCTGCAGCGGCGCGGCCTTGACACCCTTCCGGTCGCGATCATCGGCGCCGGCCCGGTCGGGCTCGCGGCGGCCGCGAACCTCGTCGAGCGCGGCATCGACTTCGTGATCTCCGAGGCGGGCGATCAGGTCGGCTCCAGCATCCGGCAATGGGGCCACACTCGCCTGTTCTCGCCGTGGAGGCACGTCGTCGACCCCGCCTCGCGCCGCCTGCTCGAGGCGACCGGTTGGCAGATGCCGCCCGCCGAGAGCCTCCCCACCGGCACCGAACTCGTCGAGCGCTACCTCGAGCCGCTCGCGGCGCTCGACGAGATCGCAGGCCGCATCCGCACCGGGGTCCGCATCGACGCGGTCGCGCGCCAGGGCATGGATCGCACCCGCACGGCGCACCGTGCGGCCACCCCGTTCCTCCTGCGCGCCCACACTCCCGACGGCGTCGAGGAGTTCACCGCGCGCGCCGTGATCGACACGTCCGGCACCTACGCCCACCCGAACAGCCTCGCGTCGTCCGGACTGGACCCGCTGGGCCTCGCCGACGTGGCCGACCGGGTCGGCCACGCCCTGCCCGACGTGCTCGGCCGGGAACGCGACCGCTTCGCCGGGCGGCACACCACGGTGGTGGGCGCCGGCCATTCCGCCGCGAACACCCTCCTGGCGTTGGCGGAGCTCGCCGAGCAGGAGCCCGAGACCCGCATCACCTGGCTGATCCGCAACGCCGGCGCCGTGCGCGTCACGACATCCGACGACGACGGACTCGCCGCTCGGGCCTCGATCGGACGTCGCGTCGACGCGCTCATCGCGGCGGGGCGCATCGCCGTGGTCGACCGGTTCGAGATCGTGCGGCTCGGCCGCACCGAGCGCGGCGTGCGCCTGGTCGGCGCCCGTGCCGGCGAGCTGGTCGAGCACGACACCGACCTCGTCGTCAGCGCCACCGGGTTCCGTCCCGACCTCGGGATGCTCCGTGAGATCCGACTCGAGCTCGACGAGATCGTCGAGGCGCCGAAGCGCCTCGCGCCGTTGATCGACCCGAACGTGCACACCTGCGGCACGGTCGAGCCGCACGGGTTCGCCGAGCTCACCCATCCCGAGCCCGGGTTCTTCCTCGCCGGCATGAAGAGCTATGGCCGGGCCCCGACCTTCCTCCTCGCGACCGGGTACGAGCAGGTGCGCTCGATCACGGCATGGCTCGCCGGCGACCTCAGTGCGGCGAGCAACGTCGAACTCGTGCTGCCCGAGACCGGCGTGTGCTCGACGAGCCTCGCTCCCGACGGGTCGTCCTGCGGCACGGGCGACGCGTCGGGTGGCGCCTCGAGCTGCTGCTCATGACCGCCGTCAGGCCGATGACGGCATCCGACTGGCCGACCGTGCACTCGATCTTCGCCGCGGGTATCGCCACCGGCAACGCCACCTTCGAGGCGGAGCCCCCGGGCTGGGACGCCTTCGACCAATCCCGGGTGCCTGATGCCCGATTGGTCGCTTGCGACGAGGACGAACGCGTGATCGCATGGGCTGCAGCGTCACGGGTCTCCACGCGCGAGGCGTACCGCGGCGTGATCGAGCACTCGATCTACGTCGCACCCGCTGCGAGGGGAACGGGAGCGGGCCGGGTGCTGCTCGACGCGTTCATCGAGACCGCGAACACGGCGGGCTACTGGACGATCCAGTCCTCGATCTTCCCCGAGAACGTCGCGAGCCTCGCGCTGCACGAGCGCGCCGGGTTCCGCACGGTCGGCCGGAGAGAACGCATCGCACGCATGGGGTACGGCCCCCACGAGGGCCGCTGGCGTGACACGATCCTCATCGAGCTCCGCCGTGACGACGAGACGGCGGGCTCCGTCGACCGTTAGATAGACTTCGGTCTATGGATGTCACGGTGGATGCCGCCCGCGAATTGCGGCTCGTCGCCGACCCGACGAGGTCCCACATCCTGCGCAGCATCCTCGAGGCCCCCGATGGTCGGGTGCTCGTCGGGCGCCTCGCCGATGAGCTCGGGTTGCGGCAGCCGACCGTGAGCCACCACATGAAGGCGCTCCTCGACGAGGGCCTGGTCGAGCGGCAGCCCGACGGCCGTCGCACCTGGTACTCCCTGGCCGACGAGCACGCCGTGCGCCTGGCTGAGATCGTTCGCGCGCAGGAGCCGTCCGTGCCGGTCGACCCGGTCTTGGAGCGGGTGGTGCGCGACCTCGGTGACCGATACCGCGGAACCTTCGGTCCGGAGACGGTCGAGCGGTACGTGCGCGAGAGCTACGACCTCCTCGCCGAGCGGCCGGCGCCGGGCCGACGCCTGCCGTCGCTCGCCGCGCAGTTCGCGGCGGACCGCCTCGATGCCCTCGCCCGCGTGGCGCCGGCGTCGAGCCCGGTTCCGGAGGTGCTGTTCGTGTGCGTGCAGAACGCCGGGCGTTCGCAGATGGCGTCGGCCATTCTCCGGCACCTCGCCGGCGACCGGGTGCACGTGCGGACCGCGGGGTCCGACCCGGCCGGCGAGGTGCGCAGCTCGGTCGTGACGGCGCTCGACGAGATCGGCGTCCCGTTGGCCGGCGAGTACCCCAAGCCGCTGACGGACGAGGTCGTCCGGGCCGCGGATGTCGTGGTCACGATGGGCTGCGGCGACGCCTGCCCGATCTACCCCGGCCGCCGATACCTGGACTGGGAGCTCCCGGATCCGGTGGGAAGACCGCTCGCCGAGGTGCGCGAGATCCGCGACGACATCGAGCGCCGCATCCGCGAACTGCTCGCCACCCTCTGACATCCGGCGGCGGCGCCGACGATCACCGGTGTCTTGGCCAATGATAGATAGCGGTCTATGATTACGTCATGAGCACCGAGAAGCCCTCCGTCCTGTTCGTCTGCGTGCACAACGCCGGCCGTTCCCAGATGGCGGCCGGCTACCTCCGCGAACTCGGCGGAGATCGCGTCGAGGTGCGGTCGGCCGGATCCGAGCCGAAGGATCGGATCAACCCGGTCGCCGTCGAGGCCATGGCCGAAGCGGGCATCGACATCACCGGCAACACCCCGAAGATCCTCACCGTCGACGCGGTGAAGGAGTCCGACGTGGTGATCACCATGGGCTGCGGTGATGCCTGCCCCGTCTTCCCCGGCAAGCGGTACGAGGACTGGGAGCTCGACGACCCCGCGGGCCAGGGCATCGAGGCCGTCCGCCCCATCCGCGACGAGATCCGCCGCCGCGTCGAGGAGCTCGTCGGCGAACTGCTGCCCGCACCCGCAGGCGCCTGACCCAGCGCCGCGAACTCGGGGGGTTCCTGCCTAGGCTGGGATCGTGCCGCGAAGACGAGCCCCGTTGACGAGAGCGACCTGGCTCGTGCTCGCCGCATGGGTCGCGGGATTCACCGTCGGAACGGTGTTCCACCTCATCGAGCTGCTCACGCAGGGGTTCGACGTCTACGGGAGCATGCCGGGTTGGCTGCGGGTGTTCTGGGTCTCGCTCACCGTCATCGACCCGTTCGTGGTCATCCTGCTCCTGCTGCGGAGCCGGGCCGGCATCTGGCTGGGCTGCGCGGTCATGGTGGCCGACGTCGTGGTGAACTGGTCCGTGGCCCTGAGCATCCCGGGGGCGACCGGACCCGGGCTCATCACCCAACCGCTGTTCCTGATCTTCCTCCTCGGCACGGCGCCGCTGTTGTGGAAGGCCTTCCCGTCGCCGGCAGCGGATCCGCCGCGGCATCCGCTCGCCTGAACCGCTCTCATTGACGCGCATTCCGGCAGGCACTACCGTCCGAGACGCGATGGCACACCCACGAGCGGAAGGCCCTCCCATGCTGAAGCGCGTCGCCGACGGCGTCCTCGTCCACGAGAGCGAGTTCATCCAGAGCAATTCGGTGGTCGTCGAGGGCTCAGCCGGCGTGCTGCTCATCGACCCCGGCATCACGGTCGAGGAGATGGCGCACCTCGCGAGCGATCTCCGCGAGCTCGGGCAGTCCGTCGTGGCGGGCTTCTCCACGCATCCCGATTGGGACCACGTGCTCTGGCGCGCCGAGTTCGGCGACGTGCCCCGCTACGGCACGGCCAGCTGCGCGGCGTCGCTCCAGGACCTGCTGTCGAACGCGGACTGGAGGGAACGCGTCGCCCCGGGGTTGCCGCCCGAGTACGCCGACGACATCCCGATGGACCTGCTCGGCCTCGTCACCGGCCTGCCCGCCGACGCGACGCGGATTCCGTGGGACGGCCCCGACATCCGGATCCTCGAGCACCGGGCCCACGCCCCGGGGCATGCCGCCCTGCTGATCGAGGAGAGCGGCGTCCTCGTCGCGGGCGACATGCTCTCCGACATCCTGATGCCGTTCCTCGATCTCGAGGCCGCGGACCCGATCCAGGACTACCTCGCGGCGCTGGGGCTCTTCGGCGACGTGGCCGACGAGGTCCTCGCCGTCATCCCGGGTCATGGCTCGGTCGGCGATGCCGAGCAGTTCCGGGCGCGCCTCGCGCTGGATCGCGCATACGTGGAGGCGCTGCGCGACGGCCGCGCCCCCGACGACCCGCGCATCGACCCGTCGGGTGAGCTGTACTGGCTGGTCGACGTGCACGAATGGCAGGTCCAGCGGCTCGCGGAGAAGGGGGAGTCGACGCGGTAACGAACGCCGGGGCCCCGTAGCCGCGGCCGACGAGGTCAGCGCGGCAGGCGTCGGCGGCGCCAGGCAAGCCCGGAGCCGGCCATCAGCAGCAGCACCCCCGCGAGGAGCGCGGGCAGCGGGTCGGCGCCGGTCGCCGAGAGCCCGGCGGGCCCGGGTGCCGGCGTCGGTGTCGGTGCAGGTGTCGGTGTCGGTGTCACCTCGACGGTGAGGCTCGTGCTGACATCGCCGAGCGTCGCGGTGATCACGTGCGGGCTCGCGGTCGGGAACGTGACCGTGAGCCCGTCGACGACGTCCGTCGCGACCGAGCTGGTGAGCACGGCCCCGCTCGTGTCGACGGGACGCCCGTCATGCGTCGTGCCGCTCACGGTGAAGGCGAGCGAGCCGCCCTCTGCGACGGTGTCGTCGTCCGCCGTGAGCACGAGCGTCGCGTCGGTGGACGCGAAGAGCGTGAGGTCGCCGGTGACCGGGGTCGTCGCGTCGAACCAGTCGCCCGACCCGTCGGCCGCCGTGTTCCACCCGTCGAACTCGGGCGGCGCCGGAACGGTGCGGTAGCCGCTCGCGAAGTCGGGTGCGTAGAGGCGAACGGATGTCGCGGGGTCGCCGCTCTGCGGATCGAAGCTCACGACGAAGTCGTGGTCGTTCACCTCGACCCCGACGAGGGCCTCCTGCAGCGCGATGACGCCGTGGTTGTCGATCTGCCCGTCGCCGTCGATCGTCGGGCCGGTCGTCGGGTCGGCCTCGGTGCCGACCAACTGTCCGCCCGCCTCGATGACGACCTCCGCCCCGCCCGCGGCGGAGTCGGGGATCGAGAGCCGTCCTTCGGGCACCCGCAGGGTCCCCGCGATGCGCAGCGAGCCGAAGTCGGACGCGAAGGCTCCCGCCCCGACCGCCGATGTGTCACGCTCTTCGTCGCCGATCGCGGTGACCGTTCCCCGGGTGATGTCGACGATGGCCCCGTCGCCCGAGCTGCCGCCGCCGATTCCGGCTCCGCCGAGCCCGGCGAAGGCGGTGACCGTACCGCCGCTCACCGTGAGCGATCCGCCCGAGGACGTTTCGCCACCGCCGATCCCTGCTGCGTACGGCCCGCCGTTCGCCGTGACGGTGCCTCCGGTGATCGTCACGGTACCGCCGGCGCCCGAGTAGCCGCTCCCGATTCCGGCGCCGTACGTGTTCCCGGTCGCCGTCACGATTCCGCCGTCGATGCGGATGTCGCCCGGGATCTCCTCTCCACCGCCGCCGATGCCGGCGCTGCCGCGCGCACCGGCGACGGTCACGGTGCCGGCGCGGATCACGAGCCCGGCGCCGGTGGGCACGCCGATGCCGGCGACTCCGCTGTAGTTGACCTCGTCGAGCGGCGGCGTGAACAGTTCGCCTCCGCCCGCGGAGTCGTCGATCGTGAAGACGTTGCCCGGCCCGACCTGCACGTCCGTGGTGCGGAGCGCGAAGCCGTTCAGGTCGAGCACGAGGTCGCAGCCGATGACGAGCGAGCCTCCGCCGAGGTCCGACTCGAGCTGGATCGTCGTCCCGTCGGTGCAGTTCGCCAGCTGTTCGGACAGGGTCCAGAAGGCGTCGTCGACCGCGTAGATGGTCGTGTCCTCGAAGATGACGCGCGAGGTGTCGGTGAACACCTGTCCGAGTCCGTCGGCGGAGGTGTTCCAGACGGTGCCCTCCGGCGGCGCGGGGATCTGCCGGTACCCGCTGGCGAAGTCGGGGGCGTAGAGGCGAACGGATGTCGCAGGGTCACCGGTCTGCGTGTCGAAGGACACGAGGTAGTTGTTCGCCAGCACGTCGACGCCGACGTGCGACTCGTCGAGCGAGATGGCGCCCTCGTTCTGGACCTGCCCGGCGCCGCTGAGGTCGGCGCCGACCGTGGGATCGGCTTCCGCGCCGAGCATCCGCCCGCCCTCGAAGATGAAGACCTCGGCCCCGAAGTTCGGATCGGAGTCGTCGATCACGAACGGGCCCGACGGAACGTGCAGGGTCCCGGCCGCGCCGATTTGCAGCGACCCGAAGTCGGTGCTGCCGGCGCCGGCGCCGATCGCGGTGACTCCGCCGGTCGCCGTCACGACGCTGTCCGTGATGGACACCTGCGCCCCGGGCTGCCCCTCCGCTCCACCGATTCCCGCGCCGGAGCCGCCGCCGACGGCGGTGACCGTGCCGCCGGTGACCGAGACCTCGAAACCGGCGGGGCCGCCGATGCCGGCGCCCAGGCTGCTGCTCGCCGTGACGATGCCGCCGTTGACCGTGAGGCGCCCGCCTTCGAGTGCCGAGGTGTAGGCCGCGCCGATGCCGGCTGCGGCCCCGTTGAGCAGCACCTCATCCCCGCCCACTGCGGTGACGGTGCCGCCGTTGATCGTGATGTCGCCGACGCCGGTGTCCACGACGCCACCGGGCTCCGTCACCCCGCCGCCGATCCCCGCGGACGCGATACCGTCGTTGAAGTCCAATTCGGTATCGCCCGTCGCGACGATGAGGCCCCCCTCGATGACGAGTCCCGACCCGGTCGGGACCTGGATCCCGGCGATCGAGGCGCGACCGTGCGACACGAGCGAGCCGCCGCCGGTGGCCGTGATGGTGAGCACCGAGTCCGGCGCGATCATGACGCCTTCAGCCGTCAGGGTGCGCCCGTTCAGGTCGAGCGTGACGTCGCAGGCGACGACGAGCGCCCAATCGGCCGGAGGAGGCGTCGCCGTGATGTCGGCCCCGAGGAGCACGGTGTCGCCGTCGGCGCAGGTGGCGAGGGCCGTCTGCAGGTCGGGAAAGGTGGTCGGCGTCCAGTCCGCGGCGAACGCGGGGGCCGCGCCGAGGGCGGTGAACAACAACGCCGCGGTGGCGGTGGACGCCGCAAGCATGGTCGAGCGCATCATCAGGCTCCGTCCGTCGAGCACGGTGTCGTGTTCGAGGCTGTCGACGACGACCATAGGGCTGCGGCCGACCGCTCATCAGTCCCAGTACGGGTGCCACCACGCCGGCGAGGTGGCCCTCGACGTCGCCCGTTGCCGCGTGCGTGGCTAGGGTCGGAAGATGAGCAGAACGGATCGAGCGAGTCTCCTGATCCACGCCGACCCGGCGCGAGTGTTCGCCGCCCTCACCACTGCTGAAGCGCTCGTGCAGTGGCTGCCGCCCAAGGGGATGCGCGGCCGATTCGAGCGGTTCGACCTGCGGGACGGCGGTTCGTACCGCCTCGTGCTCACCTATGAGGACGTCTCGGGGGAGCCGGGGAAGACCACGCCCAACTCGGATGCGTCCGAGGTGCGGATCACGCGGGTCGTTCCGGGGGAGCGGATCGTGCAGGAGGTCGAGTTCGAGTCGGACGATCCTGCGTTTCGAGGGACGATGCGAATGGAGTGGAGGCTGGAGCGCGCGAACGAGGGGACGACCGTCGTGTTCGAGGCGAGAGACGTGCCCGTGGGAATTCGCGCCCGCGACCACGCCGAGGGTCTCACCTCCTCGCTGTCGAACCTCGCCGCCCATCTCGAGCCGTGAGCGGGCGCGCTGGTCGGTGCTGAGCGATCCGCTGAAGGACGACGGAATGACGGTGATCGAATCGGACCGCAGAAGTCGGGCGCGTGCCGCGGTCGATGAGCAGGCTTGAGGCAGAAAGGGGCAACCGTGATCGCAGGTCTCAACCGGCTCGTCGAATACGTCGAGGGCCACCTCACCGAGGAGATCGACGTCGCCGGCCTGGCGAGCAGCCTCGGCACGACGGAGTACCACCTCCGGCGGATGTTCTCGTCGTTGGCCGGGATGCCGCTGTCCGAGTACGTCCGGCGGCGCCGCATGTCCGTCGCCGTCGCCGACGTGCTCGGCGACGGCGACCTGCTGGGCATCGCGGTGCGGTACGGGTACGGGTCCACTGAGGCCTTCACCCGCGCGTTCCGCTCGGTGCACGGCGTCGGCCCGGCCGACGTGCGCCGCGACGGCGGCCCCCTTCGGACACAACCGCAGCTCAGGTTCCGCCTGACCGTAGAAGGGAACACCCCCATGGACACCCGCATCGCAGACCGACCCGCATTCCGCCTCATCGGCCACTCGGCCCGTGTGCCGCTCATCCACGAGGGGGCCAATCCGCACATCCAGGCGTTCATCACGTCGCTGCCCGCAGCCGAGCACGTCCGCCTGAAGGGGTTGAGCGACACCGACCCCGCCGGGCTCCTCCAGGTGAGCGCCGACGTGGACCCCGACGCCACGGAGGGCAGCGAGCTCACCTATCTCCACGGCGTGGCTGTCGGCGAGGCGTCGGAGGTGCCCGATGACCTCGACGCGATCGAGGTTCCGGCCGGTACGTGGGCGGTCTTCCGCACCGAGGGCCCGTACCCGGCGGCCCTGCAGGCCACCTGGGCTGCGACCGCGACGGACTGGTTCCCCTCCAACCCGTGGCGGTTGCGCCCGGGCCCCTCCATCGTGGCGGTGCTCGAGCGCGCCGACGACTTCAGCACCGCGACCTGCGAACTCTGGCTGCCCGTGGAACGCGCCTGACCGACGCCGACCCGGCGCAGGCTCCGCACCGGCCCCGCACCGACCCGGTCAGTCCGCGTCGCGCGAGTCGAACTCCCGCCGGAGGTACTTCGGAGCCTGCACGCGCCACGCCTCCATCACGAGCTCGGCGAGATGGTCGTCGGCGATGCCGGCCATGCGGAAGGCGACCTTCGGTTCGCTCCAGGCGGTGGTGGTGCGCAGGAACACGTCGGGCGCCATCTGCACGAGGGCGAGCGCGTCGACGGGGTCGGCGACCTTGACGCCGACGACGAGCTCGGACGCGATGATCTCGCGCATGTCCTCGGGGATGCTCGGCCAGGGGTGGCACTGCCACGCGTAGAGCTTGCCGCGCACGAACCACGCGGCACCGCCCATCGTCGCGCGCTCCTCGCTGCCGGGGAGGGTGACGGCGGTGCGACGCAGGTCGTCGAGGGTGGCCACGCATGCGAGCCTAGGGCGCACGACCGACGCTCACGAGCGGCATCCGCACGCGGCATCCGCCCCCCGGAATTGCACGTATCGTCGTACGGTGCCCCACGAGACCCACCCCACCGCGATGACGGATGCCGCGCTCAGCCGCCGCCGGTTCACGGGCGCCGCGACGCAGGTCGGCACCGAGGTCTCGATCAACTTCGGGTCCTCGCTGGCCGGTCTCGTCATCCCGGTGGTGGGCTCGTTCGTCGTGGTCGCCGTGCGCCAGTTCGTGATGCTCGCGGTGGTGCTCCCGTTCTACCGTCCGAAGCGCGCGGAGCTCACCTGGTCGCGGCTCTGGCCGGCGTTCGCGCTCGGCGTCGTGCTGGCCGTCATGAACGTCGCCTTCTACGAGGCCGTGCACCTGCTCGGGCTCGGCATCGCGGCGACGATCGAGTTCCTCGGGCCGCTCGCCATCGCGCTCGCGACGTCGCGCCGGTGGCTCGACGCGGCGTGCGCGGTCGCGGCCGGCGCGGGCGTGGTGCTCCTCATCGGCCCCGGATCGTCGGATGCCGCGGCCATCGACCCGTGGGGCGTCGCGCTCGCGCTGACGGCGGCGGCGACCTGGGCGCTGTACATCCTGCTCACGCGCCGGGTCGCGGTGGGGCTGCCGGGACTCGAGGGCCTCACGGTCGCGAGCATCGTGAGCCTGGCGCTGCTCGTGCCGTTCGCGCTCGCGACCTTCGACCCGGCGGCCATCGACTGGGGCGTCATCCTGCTGCTGCTCGGCGTCGGGGTGCTTTCGTCGGCGCTGCCCTACAGCCTCGACACGTTCATCCTGCGCCGCATCTCGCCGCGGCTCTACTCGATCATCACGAGCTTCGGCCCGGTGATCGCGGCGATCTTCGGCTGGCTCGTGCTCTCGGAGACCTTCTCACTCGTCGAGGTGCTCGCGATCGCGATCGTCTGCGGCGCCGCGGGCACGGCCATCGCCACGCAGCGCGATCGGCCCAAGTCCGACCTCGAGCAGACCGCCGAGGGCATGGCCTGACCTGCGTCTCGGCCGGGAGATCGGCGTCGGCCCTCAGCCGCGGGCCGCGTGGCGCCGGCTCACCCACCGGTCGTACTCGGCCCACGGGTCGTCGACGCCGAGCGCGAGCGCCTCGATGTGCGCCATGAGCGCCGGATGCCGCGCGAACCACTCCGTGCCCGCGAACCGGTGCTCGGCGAACTGCACGTGACGTCGCTGCTCGACGCGTCGCCCGCCGGGCTCGAACGCGAGCACCTCGTCATGCGGCACGACGGAGAGTCGCTGGCGCGGATTGGCCGACGTGCCGATCTTCACCTGGTCGCGATGGCGCACGTAGTAGACGATCTCGACGCGCACGGGCAGCAGCTCGGGGTCGGGGGCCTCGCCCGCCCGCCACTCGCAGTCGGCGCACAGCCACCCCGACGGGTACCGCACGCCCACGCGGCATCCGCACGCCCGGCACGGCGACGGCGCGAGGTCGGTCACGCCGCCCTCGGCGGACACTCGGTCGTACGCCTGGAGCAGGTGGGTCGCGCAGAGGCCGAGGTCGAGGTCGAGGTCGAGGTCGGCTTTTTCGGCCGTGCGAGCGGATGCCGGGCCGCCAGCGGATGCCGCGGCGATCGGCTGCCCGCAGGGCGCCCCGGAGGCGTCGACGAGTCGACACGTGGGCGCTGCGGCATCCGCTCGGTGCATGCCCGCAGGCTACGACGGACCGCCCACATCGCCGGATCCGCAGGGGCGGCCGACCCCCGCACTGGGACATGAGAAAACCTCGCGACAGGTCTATCGTGTGCCCCATGACGGTCCATCTCGCACGGAAGGGCCGCGTGCGTGCAAGCATCATCGCGGCGTTCATCGCCCTCGGGGCCATCCCGTTCGGGGTCGCCGGTCCGGTCGCCGCGGCCCCGGACTCCACCGCATCCCAGGTCGAGAAGTACGTGGCGCTCGGCGACTCGGTCGCCGCCGGGCAGGGCGGCGGCGGGTACGTCGACGCCTGCCTCCGCAGTCCGGCCGGCTACCCGGCGCTGCTCGACGCCCAGCCCAAGCTGAACCTGCTGCGCAACGCGGCCTGCACCGGCGCCACCATCGCGGATGTCGCGACGACCCAGCTCGCCCAGGTCAACCGCGGCACGACGCTGGTCACCGTCACGGTCGGCGCGAACGGCGTGAACCTGCCGGCGCTCACGGCGGCCTGCGCGAGCGGCCAGACACCCGTCGCGTGCGCCCAGGCGATCAACGCCGCGGCGGCGTACCTGAACTCGGGCGACGTCCCGGCGCAGCTCGGCGCGCTGCTCGCCGGCATCGCCGACCGTTCGCCGCGCGCGACGATCGTCGTCACGGGATACCCGGTTCCGTTCGTACCGGGCGCCCCGACCACCGACGCCGTGAACCAGCTCGCCGAAGCGCTGAACACGCAGTTGGCTGGGACCGCGCTCGCCGCGGCCGCGACCGGCGCGGACATCGTGTGGGCGCCGGTCGAGTTCGGAGCGCACCGCGTCGGGTCTGCGGACCCGTACCTCGGCGCCGACCCCGCCGACCCGCTCACGTTCCTCCACCCGACCCCCGACGGATACGTCGTCTACCGCGACGCCGTCCTCACGGCCATCGGGTAGGCACCGCGACATCCGCTCATCCGGGGCCGGACGCGCCCCGATCGATCGCCCGCGCGCACTGAGCCGGTGAGCACGGCCTCGGCGACGCGCGCGGGCCCGCGCTAGGCTCGATCTTCGACGGTCCGCGGCGATCTCGCGGCGTCCTGGCAGCGTCGGAAGCGAGGCGAACGGCATGGCGTGGTGGAAGCGCAAGCGTCGACGGTTCACGCCGTTCGACCGCAGCGCGCTGCCCGAAGCCGAGCCGCTGACCTTCGACGAGACCTTCAACGAAGGCCTGCTCGTGGCCGAGGCGGCCGGACGCATGGCGTTGAAGAACCGCATCATCGTGCGCGCGCTGCGCGGCGACGAGCCGTTCGACAAGGAACGGGCCTCGGCCGAGGCGCGCGAGGTGCTGCGCGAGCTCATCCACGAACTCGACCAGGTCGCCGAGTGGGCCGAGACCGAGCGCGAGACGGCGGCGAAGCGCGAGGGGCGGTCGGCGCACCAGCACGACTACCACCGCGCGGACTCGTGGAACCTGCGGCTGCGCGAACGCATCAACGAGGCGGTGGCGCAGCGGTTGGGCGAACTCCGCGGCGACTCCGAGTACCTCGCCGCCTTCGCCGAGCGGGCGCGGCAGGATGCCTGGGCTGAACTCTCCGACGCGATCGAGCAGCGCCTAGCCCGCGACTGGCCCGACATCGAGGTCGACGACGAGTACATCGCCGAGCGCGACGACCGCATGGCGGGCGTCGCCTCCGACCTGCTGCGCGACCTCGGCGAGGTACGGCAGCGGCGCGAGGAGCGCGACGCGCTCGACGACGCCTTCGGGGGCTGGTAGCCGCTCGAGGTCGCCGGGCGCACCCCGACTGGTCGCCCGGCCTCGGCGTGGACTGGTCTGCACCTCCCGGCCGGCCGGGAGTAGCCTCGCGCGCATGAGCATCGACGACGGCCTCGTGGTCGCGACCATCACCACCTCGCTCGACGGGTTCGTGGCGGGGCCGAACCAGACGCTCGAGGACCCGCTCGGCGAGGGCGGCGAACGCCTGCACGAGTGGCTCTTCAGCGAGAGCGAACCCGCGAGCACGGCGGTCACCGACGAGATCCTCGGCGGCGCAGCCGTGATCCAGGGGCGCAACATGTTCGGGCCGATCCGCGGCGAGTGGTCGGATGACGCGTGGAAGGGCTGGTGGGGCGAGGATCCGCCGTTCCACGTGCCCGTGTTCGTGCTCACGCATCACGCGCGCGAGCCGGTGGAGATGCTCGGCGGCACCACGTTCCACTTCGTCACGGGCGGCATCGAGGAGGCGCTCGCGCGGGCGCGCGCCGTGGCCGACGGCGGGCGCATCTCGGTCGCGGGCGGCGCGAGCACCGTGCGGCAGTTCCTGGCCGCCGGCCTGCTCGACCGCCTCATCCTGAGCATCGCGCCGATCACGCTCGGCGCCGGGGAGCGGCTGTTCGACGGCGTCGAGCTCGGCGGTGACGCAGGCACCCGGCTGAAGCCGCTGCAGGTGTTCGAGAACGCGGCCGCCACGCACATCGTCTACGACGTCGTGCGCTGAACGTCGTCGGGCGGATGCCGCGGCATCCGCCCGATGTGCTCGCGGCGCCGGATGCGGCATCCGCCCGTCGGGCTCGGGTGGCGGGCTGGAGTCACCGGCTGCGCGCCGGCTCAGCCGGGCGCGATGTTGTGGTTCTGGCGGAACACGTTGCCGGGGTCGAGCTGCGCCTTCACGCGACGGAGCCGCTCGAGCGTCGCCGGCGGATACATCGCCGCGATGACCTCGTCGCCGCGATCGACGGAGAAGTTGCCGTAGACCCCGCTCGTGAAGGCGAGGGCGGCATCGCTGCCGGCCTGCGCGCGCGAGAGCTGCTCGGGATCGGCGTCGGGCGGCAGCACGCCGTTGACGATCAGGAACGCCTCGGCGTCGCGGAAGGCGATCGCCGTGGCGTCGGGGGCGACTCGCGAGAACGCCCCGCCGAGCGCTCGGAGCATGATCATCGTCGGGATGTCGCGGTCGTAGGCTTCGGCGATCGCGTCGAGCGCCGCGTCGGAGAGATCGGGCACGAAGCCGTTGCCGCCGACGAAGGTGAACGGCGGACGCCCCGGAGGCGCGTCTTCGAGCAGGTCGCCGTACGCCACCGGGGCCAGCGAGACGTCGGTGACCGACGGGAGCGAGAGCACCGGCTCGAGCTGCTCGCGCAGACGCGCCTCGCTGCCCTGGAGCGCCACGCCGAGCTGTGCCCCGGCGGGCATGCCGGGGGCGAACGCCGGCATGACCATGAGCGTCGAGTTGAGCTCGTCGGGACCGTCGCGCATGACCTCGCGCCAGGCGCGGAGCAGGGCGGGCACGTCGGAGGCGTCGAACGCCACGCTGCCGCCGACGAGGCCCTCGGCCGGCGCGGCCTGGAACACGAACCGCGTCACGATGCCGAAGTTGCCGTTGCCGCCGCGAAGGGCCCAGAACACCTCGGGGTGGCGGTCGGCGTCGACCGTGAGCACCTCGCCGGACGCGGTGACGAGTTCGACCTCGCGGAGCCGGTCGATCGCGAGGCCCTGCTGGCGCACGAGCCAGCCGATGCCGCCGCCGAGGGCGAGTCCGCCCACGCCGACGTCGCGGGTGTCGCCCGAGCTGAGGCCCAGGCCGTGGGGGGCGAGGGCCGCGGCCACGTCGCCCCATCGGGCGCCGCCGCCGACGGTGACGAGCCCGTCGTCACCGACTGCGACCGACGTGAACTCGGCGAGGTCGACGATCAGGCCGTCGTCGATGGGGAGCAGGCCGTGCCCGCCGCTGCGCACGGCCACGGGAAGGCCGGCGTCGGCGGCCAGGGCGACCGCCGCGGCGACCTCTGCGGTGGTCGTCGGCCGCACGACGGCCTCGGGTTCGCCGACCCCGGCGAAGACCGTGCGGCCGGCATCGTATTCGGGTGCGCCGGGACCATGGGCCCGGCCTGGGATTCGCTCGCTGAGATCCGAGAGAAGTGACATTTCGTCATTCTGGCAGCGCCCTGCGACATCGGGAGCGGTGCTCGCTCAGCGCTGAATCCGTGCGTTCGCATGCACCGCTCGGCGGTGGTCGACGGCTGGCGGATGCCGCGGCATCCGCCCGATGGGCGGCCCGCCGCGGCCCGGCGATCGGCCCGCCGCGGCATCCGAATCAGGAGATCGCGCGCTGCTCAGGACGAATGCCGCGGGAAACGTCCTGAGCAGCGGTCGATCGCCTGACGCGGCGCCGACGATCGCCTGACACGGCCCCGCGATGGCATGCCGCGACGGTCGACGAGCCCAGCCGCCGCGACCGCCGCCGCGGCATCCGCCCGATGAGCAGGCCCTACTCGCCGGTCGGGTGCGCTCCCGCCCGGTCGATGACCCACGCGTAGGCGAAGGCGCGCTCGCGCCAGGCCGAGTACCGTCCCGAGACGCCGCCGTGGCCGGCCGCCATCTCGATCTTCAGCAGCGGGTCGGCCCCGACCTCGCGGAGCTTCGCGACCCACTTGGCGGGCTCCACGTAGAGCACCCGCGTGTCGTTGAGCGAGGTGACCGCGAGGATCGGCGGGTAGTGCGTCTCGTGCACGTTCTCGATGGGGGAGTACGACTTCATGTAGTGGTACACCTCCTCGTCGTCGAGCGGGTTGCCCCACTCGTCCCACTCGATGACCGTGAGCGGCAGCGACGGGTCGAGGATCGAGGTCAGCGGGTCGACGAACGGCACCTCGGCGAGGATGCCGGAGAAATACTTGGGCGCGAGGTTCGCCACGGCGCCCATGAGGAGGCCACCGGCGCTGCCGCCCTGCGCGACGAGCCGGTCGGGCGTGGTGATCTCCTCGTCGATGAGGTGCCGGGCGGCGGCGACGAAGTCGGTGAAGGTGTTGCGCTTCTCGAGCTTCTTGCCGTGCTCGTACCAGAGCCGCCCCATCTCGCCGCCGCCGCGCACGTGCGCGATCGCGAACACCATGCCGCGATCGAGCAGCGAGAGGCGGGGGATGCCGAAGCCCGGGTCCATCGACGCCTCGTAGGAGCCGTAGCCGTAGAGCAGGGTGGGCGCGGGCTCGCCGAGGTCGACGAGGTCGTGCCGGTAGACGAGCGAGATCGGGATGCGCGTGCCGTCCTTCGCGGTGGCCCATTCGCGGCGCTGCGCGTAGCGGGTCGCGTCGTAGTCGCCGAGCACGGCCTGGCGCTTGCGCAGCTTGCGCTCGCCGGTGGCGACGACGAGGTCGAACACCGTCGACGGGGTCACGAAGCTCGTGTAGCCGAGGCGCAGCATGGGCTGCTCCCACGACGGGTTGCCGCGCACGCCAACGGTGAAGAGCGCCTCGTCGAACGCGAGCTCGTGCAGCGTGTCGTCGGGCGTGGCATCCGCGGGGATGCCGGCCGGGGGCAGCTTCGCGATGGCGACCCGCGAGAGGCCCTCGCGCCGGTACTCGAGGGCGACGAAGTCGCGGAACGCGTCGACCCCCTCGATGCGCATCTGCTCGCTGTGCGGCAGCAGCATGCGCCGCGGCCCTTCGGGGTCGGATGCCGCGACGCTGACGAGCTCGAAGTTCACGGCGCCGTCGTTGTGCACGATGAGCAGGCGGTCCTTGCCACCGGCGACGACGTGCTCGACGTCGTACTCGACGCCCTCCTTGCGCGGCCAGACGATGCGGGGCTCGCCGGTGGGGTCGTCGCCGTCGAGCAGCCGGGTCTCGCTCGTGATGTTCGAGCCCGCCTCGATGACGATGTAGCGGCGGCTTCGGGTCAGGCCCACGCCGAGCCAGTACCGCTCGTCGGGTTCGTGCAGCACCTTCACGTCGGCGGATGCCTCGGTGCCGACCTCGTGCCGCCAGATGGTGTCGGGGCGCCACGACTCGTCGACGGTCGCGTAGAACACGTATCGGCCGGAGGGGTCGAAGATCGCGCCGCCGCTCGTGCCCTCGATGACGTCGTCGATCGTGCGACCGCTGTCGTCGAGCGAGCGGAAACGGAGCGTGTACCGCTCGTCGCCCTCGACGTCGGTGCCGTAGAGCAGCGTCGCGCCGTCGGCGGTCACGTCGAAGCTGCCGAGCGAGTAGAACTCGTGCCCCTCGGCCTCGACGTTGTCGTCGAGCAGCACCTGCTCGCCGGGCAGCGTCGCGCCCGCGGCATCCGCTTCGCCGTCGGCCTCGAGCACCGGCGGCTCCCAGTCGTCGGGTCCGGCGATGGGCGCCCGGCAGTGGATGCCGTACTCCTGGCCCTCGACGGTGCGCGAGTAGTACCACCAGTCGCCCTCGCGCGTGGGCACCGAGAGGTCGGTCTCCTTCGTGCGGGCGCGGATCTCCTCGAAGAGCTGCTCCTGCAGCAGCGAGAGGTGCTCGGTGCGCGCGTTCGTGTACGCGTTCTCCTCGTGCAGGTGGGCGACGACCTCGGGATCGTCCTTCGCGCGCAGCCACTCGTAGTCGTCGACGACCGTGTCGCCGTGGTGCGTGCGTTCGATGGGCCGCTTCGGAGTCTTCGGAGGAGTCAGCACGGGCTCCACGCTACGCGCATCCCCTCGACGTGCCCAGCGGATGCCGGTGGCGGGCGCATGGCCGGACGTGTCGCATGCGCGTCACACGGGAGCAGGCATGGTGAGGAATCCCAACTTGCGTTCGCACGGAGTAAGGCTAGCCTTAGCTCATCCCACCCGCCGTGCTTCCTTGGAGACGTCCGTGCTCGCCACCTACCTGATCGGCCTCCGCGAAGGCCTCGAGGCGGGCCTCGTCGTCGGCATCCTGGTCGCCTACCTCGCGAAGCTCGGTCGCCGCGACCTGCTCGGCCGGCTGTGGATCGGCATCGGCCTCGCGATCGCGCTGGCGCTCGGCATCGGCGCCGTGCTCACGTGGGGCCCGTACGCGATGACGTTCCAGGCCCAGGAGATCCTCGGCGGCGTGCTCTCCATCGTCGCCGTGGCCATGGTCACGTGGATGACGTTCTGGATGGGATCGCACGGCGCGAGCCTCTCGAAGGAGCTTCGCAGCCAGGTGGATGCCGCGGTCGATCGCTCGTGGTTCGCGCTCGTGCTGCTCGGGGCGATCTCGGTCGGCCGCGAGGGCATCGAGACCGCGCTCTTCGTCTGGGCGAATGCTGCTGGAGGCAGCGACCCGCTGCTCGCGACGCTCGGCGCCGTGCTCGGCATCCTCACGGCCGTCGTCATCTCGTGGGGCATCTCGCGCGGCCTCGTGCACTTCAACGTCGGCCGCTTCTTCACGTGGACCGGCCTGTTCCTCATCGTCGTCGCCGCGGGCGTGCTCGCCTACGGCGTCGGCGACCTGCAGGAGGCCGGCGTCATCCCCGGTTGGGGCGCGCCCGCCTACAGCCTCGTCGGCATCATCCCGCCGGGCAGCTGGTACGGCACCGTGCTCGCCGGCATCTTCAACTTCACGCCCGAGCCGACGTGGGCTCAGGTCGTCGCCTGGGTCGCCTACATCGCGATCACCGTGCCGCTCTACCTGCTCATGCTCCGCCGTCGCAGCCGGGCACGGGCGGCCGCCAAGGCCGCGGCCGCCGCGGCCACCGCCTCCGTCGCGTCATTCGAACCGGCAGCGCCGTCCGCCGGCCGAGCCGCGGAGCGCATCGAGACCACATGACCCTCCCCGCCCGCGCAACGGGGTCCCGATACGGCGCCTGAGCGCCCTCTCGACCACCGAAGACACCCGATCCGAACCCAGGAGCACCCATGACCCGACGCGTCCTCGCGGCATCCGCTGCCGCCGCCGTCTTCGCGCTCGCCCTCACGGGCTGCGTCGCCAAGGCCGACCTCGCCGAAGCCATCTCGGTCGACATCACCGACGACGCCTGCGCCGTGGCCACCGACTCGACGACGGCGGGCGCCGTGACGTTCAGCCTCGAGAACACCGGCACCGACGTGAACGAGTTCGAGATCCTCGCCGATGACCAGCTCCGCATCGTCGGCGAGAAGGAGAACGTCACCCCCGGCCAGAAGGTCGACTTCGTCGCCCAGCTCGAGCCCGGCGACTACTACACGGCGTGCAAGTTCCAGCAGGTCGGCGCGCCCGTGGGCCTCGCCGCGTTCACCGTCACCGGTGAGACGTCGAAGGTCTCGGCCGACGAGCAGGCGCTCAGCGACCAGGCCGTGACCGAGTACCTCGCCTACGTGCGCTCGCAGACGTCGGAGCTGCTGCCCGCTGTCGAGCAGCTCGCTGCCGCCTACGCCGCGGGCGACGACGAGACCGCCCGTCAGCTCTTCGCGACGACCCGCGTGCCGTACGAGCGCATCGAGCCGACGGCCGAGGCGTTCGGCGACCTCGACCCGAAGATCGACTTCCGCGAGGTCGACGCCGTCGCCGACGGCATCGACTGGACCGGCTTCCACCGCATCGAGAAGGACCTCTGGCCGCCGGCACCCGGCGACCTGAACTCCGACGGCACCGACGCATTCCTCGACTGGGCGCCCTCGACCCCCGAGGAGCGCCAGGCGTACGCCGACGGCCTCGTCGAGAACGTGACCGAACTGCACGAGATCGTGACGGCCGACGACTTCACCGTGTCGCTCGCCGACATCTCCAACGGCGCCATCGCGCTGCTCGACGAGGTCGCGGCGGGCAAGATCACGGGCGAAGAGGACTGGTGGTCCGGCACCGACCTCTACGACTTCCAGGCCAACGTGCAGGGCGCCTACGTGGCGTTCGGCGCGGTGCGCGCGCTCGCCGAGTCGAAGGGCGACGAGGGCACGGCGCTCGCCGCCGAGATCGACGACCAGTTCACGGCGCTCAACGACGCACTCGCTGCATACGGCTCGCTCGACGAGGGCTTCGTGAACTACGCGGAGCTCACGGATGCCGACAAGAAGGCGCTGAGCGACCAGGTCAACGCCCTCGCCGAGCCGCTCTCCCAGCTGACGAGCACGATCCTCGGGGTCTGATGAGCGAACCCGCAGCGCCCGAGCAGCCCGAGCCCGAGCTGTCCGACGCCTCCCCGAACCGGGTGAGTCGCCGGCAGTTGCTCGGGCTGTTCGGCGCGGGTGCGGCCGGCGCCGCCGTCGGCGCGGCGGGCGGGGTCGCCGTCACGCTCGCCGCGACGTCGGCGAACGCAGCCGCCGGCGGCGCGGCATCCGAGTACCCGTTCCACGGCGCCCACCAGGCGGGCATCGTGACGCCGGCCCAGGACCGCCTGCACTTCGCGGCGTTCGACGTGTCGAGCACGCTCGACCGCGCGGGGCTCATCGCCCTGCTCACCGACTGGACGGATGCCGCGGCGCGCCTCACGAAGGGCCTCGAGGTCGAGGACGGCGGCGCGGTCGGCGGGTCGGACTACGCGCCTCCCGTCGACACCGGCGAGGCGCTCGGACTGCCCGCGAGCGGGCTCACGATCACGTTCGGCTTCGGCCCGAGCCTCTTCACGGATGCCGACGGGGTCGACCGCTTCGGCATCGCCGATCGCCGTCCGGCCGCGCTCGAGCCGTTGCCCCGGTTCCAGGGCGATGCGCTGCAGCCCGAGCGCACGGGCGGCGACCTCTGCATCCAGGCCTGCGCCGACGACCCGCAGGTCGCCGTGCACGCGATCCGCAACCTCAGCCGCATCGCGTTCGGGCGGGCGAGCCTGCGGTGGTCGCAGCTCGGCTTCGGCCGGACGTCGTCGACCTCGACCACGCAGACGACGCCCCGCAACCTGTTCGGGTTCAAGGACGGCACGGCCAACATCAAGGCCGAGGAGACGAGCGACGTCCAGGACTTCGTCTGGGTCTCCGACGCCGACGAGCCGGCGTGGCTCTCGGGGGGCTCATACCTCGTGGCCCGACGCATCCGCATGATCATCGAGAACTGGGATCGCGTGCAGCTCGGCGAGCAGGAGTCGCTCGTCGGCCGGGCGAAGGGCTCGGGGGCCCCGCTGTCCGGCGGCACCGAGTTCACCGAGCCCGACTTCGAGGCCACCGGTCCGACCGGGGCGCCGCTCATCGCGCCCGCGTCGCACGTGCACCTGGCGCACCCGACGGCGAACGGCGGGGTGCGCATGCTCCGCCGCGGCTACAACTTCGTCGACGGCAACGACGAGCTCGGCCGCCTCGACGCCGGACTGTTCTTCATCTCGTTCCAGAGCACGCCCGAGCACTTCACCACCGTGCAGCGCTCGCTCGCCGCCGACGGCCTGAACGAGTACCTCAAGCACGTCGGATCGGCGCTCTTCGCCGTTCCGGGCGGCATCCGGCCGGGCGAGCACGTGGGCCAGGCGCTCTTCTCCTGAGCGCCCGGCATCGCGTAGCGAGCGGGCGGCGTCGAGCTGCTCGCGCGGCCGTTCACGCTGCGCACGCCGTCGTTCACGCCGTCGTTCAGGACGCCGCGAGCACCGCCGCGCGGATCCGGGCGAGGCCCTCGGCGAGCTCGTGATCCGCGACGCCGGCGTAGCCGATCACGACGCCCGGCTGCTCGTCGCCGCGCGCGGCCGAGTACTCCGAGAGCCGGGCGACGGCCACGCCCGCGGCATCCAGGCGGGTGACCACGGCGTCGACGACGGCGGCATCCGCCACCCGGAGCACCGCGTGCAGGCCGCCGTCGAGGCCGATGAGATGCGCGCCGGGCAGTTCGCCGAGCGCCTCGATCACGAGCCCCCGCCGGTGGGCGTAGTCGCGCCGCGTCGCCGCGATGTGGCGCCGAACCGTGCCGTTGCCGAGCAGGTGGGCGACGGCGACCTGCACGATGCCGGGAACGGGGCTCGCGTGCTCGGCACGGGCCTCGGCCATCGCCGTGCGGAACCCGTCGTCGTGGGGGAGCACGGCGTACCCGAGGCGCAGCCACGGTGTCAGGATCTTCGAGAAGCTGCCGACGAGCACGACACGTCGGTTCACGGCGCCGGCCGCGTCGCCGGGGCCCGCGTCGTGGCCGGGCACCGCGCCCGAGCCGTCGAGGGAGGCGAGCGTGGGCATCGGCGGTCCCACGTGCCGGAACTCGCTGTCGTAGTCGTCCTCGATCACGATCGCGCCGATGCGCCGGGCGTGCTCGAGCAGCTCCAGCCGTGCCGCGACCGGCAGCCGCCCGCCGAGCGGGTACTGGTGGCTGGGCGTGACCATGACCGCATGGGGCGGCTGCGGCATCCGCCTCAGCAGGTCGACGCGGAGGCCGTCGTCGCCCACCTCGATCGGCACGATCGCGGCGCCGGTGCGTTCGAGGACCAGCCGGGCGCTGGGGTAGCCGGGGTGCTCGACGGCGACGCGCGGCCGATCGCCGGCGAGGGTGCCGAGCGCCTGGCCGACGAGTCGCAGGGCCTCGCTCGTGCCGGCGGTGACGATGACGTCCTCGGCGTCGCAGGCGAACCCCCTCGCGTGCCGCACGTGGTCGGCGATCGCCGCGCGGAGTTCGGGCTCGCCGAACCGCGGCGGCTCGTCGCTCGGGATCTCGAGCGAGGCCGCCCGCCGCCACGCGGCACGCCAGGCCCGCTCGTCGATGCGCGTGGTCGAGGGGCGCCCCGGACGCAGGTCGATCCGCGGGACGGGCGGCTGCGCCTCGAGCAGGGCGGATGCCGCTGACGGCGGCGCGGTGCCGGCTGACGCCGGTCCGGCATCCGGTCGCTCGACACGTGCGAGCGGCGGGTGTCCGACCGCGCGGTCCTCGCCGAGCGGCGCCACGAGCGTGGGAGCGCCCTGCCGCAGCTCGACGAAGCCCTCGCCCGCCAGTTGCTCGTAGGCGCTCACGACCGAGCTGCGCGCGACGCCCAGCTCCGCGGCGAACCGTCTGGTCGAGGGCACGCGATCGCCCGCGCGCAGTGCGCCGGTGAGCACGGCCTCGCGCATCGCCTCGACGATCTGCGTCACGACCGGTCGGTCGTCGAGGCGGTCGATCACGAGGAGAGGGCCGTCCATGTCGTCGTCTCCTTCGAAACTGGTCTGCCCAGTGTTGCACGGACTGGACTGTTCGGCGATCCAGTAGCGGCGGAGACTCGATGCATGACGATCACCGCCCCCACCGACACGCCCGTGCCCGACGGCGGCCCCGCGCCGCACGGCGGAGGTCGCCGCATCCGCCGCCTCTCCGAGCGCCAGGTCGTGGACCGCGATGCCCTCGACGCCCTGCTCGACTCGGAACTCGTCGGCCACCTGGCCGCTGTCGTCGACGGCATGCCGGTCGTCGTGCCGATGGGCTACGCGCGCGTCGGCGACCACGTGCTCGTGCACGGGTCGACCGGGGGCGGGTTCGCGCTGCGCGCCGCCGCGACCGGCGCGACCGTCGCCTTCGCCGTCACCGCCCTCGACGGACTCGTCTTCGCGCGGTCGCTCTTCGACAGCTCGATGAACTACCGCAGCGCCGTCGTCTACGGCGTGCTCGAGCCGGTCGACCCCGCCGAGACGGATGCCGCGCTGCTCGCGCTCTCGGAACGCCTCATGCCCGGGCGTCCGGCCGAGGTGCGGGCCATGACCCGCAAGGAGGTCGCCGCGACCCGGGTGCTGCGCCTGCGTCTCGACGACGTCGTGATGAAGGCGCGTGCGGCCGGCGCGTCGGAGGCGGCCGACGACGGCGAGGACCACGGGACCTGGGCCGGCGTCGTGCCCCTCGGTCGGGCCTGGGGAACGCCCGAGGCCTCGGTGCTGACCCCTGCGGGAACCCCGCTGCCGGCCTCGGTGTCGGCTCTGACGACGCCGCCCGACGGGTCGCGCAGACTGCCCTAGTCAGGCAGCGGGAGCTGCCGTCGCCCTTGAGAGGAGGTGTGCCATGTTCGCGATCCTGTTCGTCGCCGCACTCGCGGTGGCCGCGGTCGCCGCGACCGTCACGACATTCGTCGACGTCCGCCGCGACGGCTACCGCCGCGTCCCGACGCTCGCGCACTGAGCGCCGAGCGTGGGGCTCGGACCGGCTCAGCCGGTCTTCGTCCAGTCCAGGTTGATCTCGTCGCCGATGTAGACGGCCTCGCCGAAGTCGTGGATCTGCGGGTTCATGCGCAGCAACTGCTGCTGCGGCAGGTCGAACCGCTGTGCGATGTCGAAGAAGCTGTCGCCGGTCACCACCACGTAGCTGATCGGCATGCCCGCGCCGTCGAGCGTCGGCGTGCCCGTGGCGCCGTCACGCGAACCGAGGTCGGAGGCCGGCCCGGGTTCGACGACCGGGGCCGGTGCGTTCGGCACCGGTTCGGGCGCCTCGGGCTCGGGTGCCTCGGCGACCGGCGTCGGCGTCGGGGTGGGAGTGGGCGTCGGCGTCGGCGTGAACGTCTCGGTGACGGCGACCGTCACGGTGGCCGGGGCCGGCGCGGGCTGCGGCACGCAGCCGCTGAGCGCGAGTCCGGTCGCGATCACCAGCGCGCCGCTCCCCGCGGCCACGACGGCCGCCATGAGCGCCGGATGCCGCCGCCTGCTCGTCGTGCCTGACCCCACCCGTGCCTCCTGTCGACGTGCCGAACGGCGCCCCGTCGTCGGGCGCGCCGTCAGACTCAGCCTCACGGAAACCCCTCTCCGGCGCAAGGGTCTCCGGCGATCGGATCGGTCGGAGGCGGCCGATCGCCCGGGCTCGGAACGGATGTCGGCAGGACGTGGCAGCATGAAGAGGTGACCACGTCTGCGCCGGCCATGATCGGCCGGGACGCCGACCTCGACGAGCTCGTGAAGCGCCTCGACGAGGTGCGTTCCGGCGCGCCCTTCACCGTGATCCTCGGCGGCGAAGCGGGCATCGGCAAGACGCGACTCGTGCGCGAGTTCGCCGCCCGCATCGACGGCGAGGCGCGGTTCGTGGTCGGCCAGTGCGTCGACCTCGGCACGGTCGCGGCGCCGTACGCCCCGGTCAAGGGCGCGCTCCGCGCCCTCGTTGCCGACGAGGGCGTCGATCGGGTGCTCGAGGCGGTCGGCCCCGGGTGGGCGGCGCTCGTGGCGCTGCTGCCCGAGCTCGCGGCATCCGCCGGTCAGGGCGAGGAGCAGGGCGCGCGCGGCGGCGCTGCCGGTGGCGACCCGTCGCCGACCCCGACGCCCGTGCGCGGCGACGCGGCCAGCGGTCAGCTGCACGAGGCGATCGCGGTGCTGCTCGAGACCCTGTCGCGCGAGCGACCCATCGTGTTCGTCATCGAAGACCTCCACTGGATCGACGCCGCCAGCCTCGCGCTCCTGCGGTTCCTCATGCGTGCGCTCGGGTCGAGCCGGGTGCTCACGGTGCTCACCTATCGCAGCGAAGACGTCACCCGAGGGCATCCGGTGCGGGCCTTCCTCGCCGAGGCCGACCGCGACCGATGGGTCGACCGCCACGAGCTCGCTCGGCTGAGTCCCGAAGACGCCGTCGCCATGGTCACCTCGCTCCGGCCCGAGACGGTCGACTCGCAGCGCGGCGTCGAGGCGGTCGTTCGGCGCAGCGACGGAGTCCCGTTCCTCATCGAGGAGCTCATCGGACTCGACGGGTGCCGCGACGACACCGACGTGCCCGAGACGCTCCGCGACCTGCTGCTGGCCCGGTACGAGCGGCTCACCGAACCGACGCAGCGACTGCTGCGCCTGCTCTCCATCGGCGGCGTGCGCGTGCGTCACTCCCTGCTCGAGTCCGTGCACGAGGGCGAGGCCGACGACATCGACCTCGCCGCACGCGAGGCCGTGCTCGGTGGCGTGCTCACCATCGAGGGCGACGACTACGCGTTCCGGCACGCCCTCGTGCGCGAGGCGATCCAGGCCGACCTCCTGCCGGGCGAACGCGCGCGGTACCACGCGCGGTACGCCGTCGCCTACGAGAACGCCGCGAGCGGGTCCAGACGGCTGGCCGCCGAGATCTCGTACCACTGGCTCGGGGCGAACGACGCGACGCGCGCCTTCCCCGCCACCATCAAGGCGATGGCCGAGGCCCGTGCCGCCGCGGCATACGCATCGGCGGCGCAGCTGGGCGAACGCGCCATCGGGCTCTGGGACGTCGTCCCCGATCCCGAGGCCACCGCGGGCATGGGCAAGCTCGAACTCATGGGCCGCACCGCGTCGCACCTCCGCAACGCCGGCGAGGGCGAGCGGGGCCTCGCACTGGTCAGGGCCGCACTGCAGGAGTGCCCACCCGACGACATCCAGTACCCCAGGCTGCTGCGCGACACGGGCATGTACCTCGCCAACGTCGGCCGTGAGGGGTCCATCCCGCTCCTCGAGCAGGCGCTCGAGGCGCTCGGCGACGACGGTTCCGAAGAACTGCGCGCCACGATCCTCATCGCCCTCGCGGGCCGCCTCATGATCGAGTCGAGGCTCGACGAGGCGGCCGAGGTCGCCGAGCAGGCCCTCGCGGTCGCCGAACGCCTGGGCATCACCCGGTTCGCGTCGACGGCGACGAACATCGCGGGCATCAGCCTCGCCAACAACGGCGACGTCGAGCGCGGACTCGCGCTCCTCGAGCGAGCCGGCGAGCTCGCCGCCGGCGACCCGGCGACCCAGCTCCGGTACCTCGTGAACGCATCCGACCTCCAGTACCTCGTCGGCAACTTCGACGAGGCCGTCCGGCTCGCCGAGCAGGGTCTCGGCGAGGCCAAGCGGCGCGGCGTCGAACGCAGCTCGGGCGTGATCCTCGCCTCCAACGCGGTCGATCCGCTGCTCGCCCTCGGCGAGTGGGAGCGCGCCGACCTGCTCACCGATCGCGCCCTCGCGCTCGACCCCCCGCTGCCGTTCACGGTCTACCTGCATCGCGCGCGCATCTGGGCACTGCTCTGGCGCGGCCAACTCGATCGCGCGACCGAGCTCTACCGCGCGCTGCGCCCCTCGATGTCGCGAGTCATGGCCGCCGAGATGCAGACCAAGCTCGGCGTCGGCCGGCTCGGCGCCGAACTCGCGCTCGCCCACGGCGACCTCGCCGGGGCCTGGCACGAGGTTCGGCAGATGCTCGACGACGGGCGCACGCTTCCGCCCGGCTACGCGCTCCCGTTCCTCTGGGTCGGCGGCCGGGTCGTGGCCGCGGTCCGCAGCCGGCCCGGCGCCGAGGCCGACGACGACCTCGTGCGCGAGGTCGATGCCGCCCTTCCGCACATCGTCGACCTGTTCGAGCAGCTCTCGTTCTGGCCGACCGCGCCGCTCTGGCGCGCCTTCTTCGAGGCCGAGCTCGCCACGGCGCGTGCGGCGGCCCCGGCCTCCGACGGCGTCTCCGGCACCGAGGTCGCGAGCTGGACCGACGCGATCCGGCTGGCCGCCCTGCCGAACGCGCCCGGGTACCTCGGCTCCTACGCGCGACTCCGCAAGGGCGAGGCCGAACTCGCGATCGGCGACCGCCAGGCCGCGCGCGCGACGCTCCAAGATGCGCACGAGCACGCGATCACGGGCGGTGTCACCGCCGTGGCCGACCGCGTCGTGCGGGTCGCCTCGGCGGCGGGCATCCCCCTCGACGGCATCGGCGGCGGCGCGGCGGTGCGCGCGTCCGTGTCCGCCCGCGAGGTCGACGCGTCGACCGGCATCGCCGACTCGCCCACGGCCGACGCGGTCGAGGCGGCGGCTGCCGTCGACGAGCTCACCGCGCGCGAACGCCAGGTGCTCGAGCTCATCGCCGAGGGCCTCAGCAATCGGCAGATCGGCGAGCGGCTCTACATCAGCGGCAAGACGGCGAGCGTGCACGTCTCGGCGATCCTGCGAAAGCTCGGCGCCTCCACGCGCACCGAGGCCGCCTACCGCGCCGGCGCCCTGCGCTGACCGACTGACGGTCGCGTCGTGACGCGCGCTGTCACGACGCTCGCGAGCGTCTCGACGCCGTCGAACGGTGCCCGATCCGTGGAACGGCGCCCGACCCGTCGAGCTGCCCCCGGCCCGTCCAACGGTCGCGGCGCGCGGCTGGGTGCCGTGGGCGAGGCGCTGCTCGAGGCATCCGCCGCGCTCTCGCGCTGTGAACTCGCTGCATGTGGTCGTTGACCTGGGTCAACAGGCGTAGCGTGAGGAATGACCGCACCCCGTTCCGCACTGTCCGCCCGGAGGCACGATGACCACGCTCGACGAGATCCCCTTCACCACGATGGACGGCGGCAGCGCCTCGCTCGCCGATTACGAGGGCCAGGCCGTGATGATCGTCAACGTCGCCTCGCGCTGCGGCCTCGCACCGCAGTACGAGAAGCTCGAGGCGCTGCAGAAGCAGTACGGCGAACGCGGTTTCACGGTCATCGGATTCCCGAGCAACCAGTTCCTGCAGGAGCTCTCGTCGAACGACGCCATCAAGGAGTACTGCTCCACCACGTGGGGCGTCACGTTCCCGGTCGTCGACCGCGTGCGCGTGAACGGCAAGAAGGCGCATCCGCTCTACACGGCCCTGAAGGAGACTCCGGATGCCTCCGGCAAGGCCGGCCGCGTCACCTGGAACTTCGAGAAGTTCCTCGTGGGAGCCGATCGCAGCGTGCACCGGTTCCGCCCGCAGACCGAGCCCGACGCCCCCGAGGTGATCGCCGCGATCGAGGCGGCCTTGCCCGCGCGAGCATCCGAGAACGATCGGGCCGAGTAGCGCGCCCGGCTGCCGGCGGCTGCATTCGGTTCGAACTGCAAGGAGAATGGGCGCCATCCTCGCTGAGGGCGGGGATGGCGCCCATTCTCCTGCACAGCTGTCGGGTGTGCGGTGGGGGCGCAAGGCGCACGATGCGAGGCGTGCGACGTGCGGCGAGAGGTCAGCCGCGCGTGGCCGACCGGAACTCGGGCGTCGTCCAGACCTCGGCGAGGCGCACGACCGTGGCCGCGGCGGCGGCCATCTCCTGCACCGACGCCCACTCGCGCACCGAGTGGAACTCGTGGCCACCGGTGAACAGGTTCGGCGTGGGCAGGCCCATGGCGCTCAGCTGCGATCCGTCGGTGCCGCCGCGCACCGCCGAGCGCAGCGGCTCGAGGCCCTCGGCGCGGATGGCCAGCTCCGCGGCATCCGTCACCTGCGGGAACGCGTCGACGTAGCTGCGCATGTTCGGGTACTGGGGGGTGATCACGACGGTGGCGCGCGCACGCGGCTCGCGGGCGATGACCTCGTCGACGGTGCGGCGGAGCACGTCGCCGTGCGCGGCGAGCAGGTCGTCGTCGAAGTCGCGCAGGATCGTGCGGATCACGGCGTGCGCCGCTGAGCCCTGCACCTCGTAGACGTGGATGAATCCCTCGCGGTCGGACGTGCGCTCGGGCGTGAGGTCCGCCGGGAGCGCGGCGACGATCTCGGCGGCGAGGCGGGCGGCGTTCACGAGCTTGCCCGTCGCGAAGCCGGGGTGCACCTCGTGGCCCTCGATCGTGACGATGCCCTCGGCGCCCGAGAACGTCTCGTCCTGCAGTTCGCCGATCTCGGACCCGTCGACGGTGTACGCGCAGAGCGCGTCGAAGCCCTCGACGTCGAACCGGTGCGCGCCGCGTCCGATCTCCTCGTCGGGCGTGAACGCGAGGCGCAGGGTGGGGCGGGGGCGGTC